>JAXLTH010000051.1:0-14901 GCA_046330155.1 Fimbriimonadales bacterium
GCGCACCGCGCGTCTCGCGATCGCGTTGCCCCAGCGGGTTAACGCCGCCGCGTCGAACGCCGCCTCGCAGTCCCGCGTCAGGAACGCAAGTTCGCCGTTCAGCGGCATCTCCGCGCCTTCAAGAGCCCGCGCGGCGAGTCCGTTCAGGTAGTCGTCCTCTTCGCGGACGACCTGGCTGAACCGCAGGAGGGACGCTTCCACGTTGGGGTTGATCGTCCGCAGTTCGGGCATTGCACGCAACCGGATGCGGGAGCGGGCGAACTGCTCGTCTTGGTTGGCGGGGTCGTCGTGGAACCAGAATCTGTGTTCCTGGCAGTACGTCCTCGTTTCCTCCCGAGAGAAGGGAAGGAGAGGCCGAACGATGCCGTCCCGAACCTCGGGAATGCCGCCCAAGCCTGTCAAGCCGGTTCCGCGAACCAAATGGAGCAGAATCGTTTCTGTGTGGTCGTCCCGGGTGTGCGCGGTGGCGATCCAATCGGCTTGCACTTGTAGTGCGGCTTGCCGGAAGAACCGGTACCTCGCTTCGCGTCCGGCTTCTTCCAGCCCGATCTTCAGATCTCGGCTCAGGGTGGGCACATCCGCCTTACCGGTCACAAGCGGAATGCCAAGCGAGTCGCAGAACTCGGCGCACTTCTCGGCTTCGTCGTCGGCCTCTTTGCGCTGCCCGTGGTGCAGGTGCGCCGCCACCACATTGGCGCCCACCGAATGGAGGAGATGCAAGAGGCACGTGCTGTCGGCGCCGCCGCTATAGCCGACGAGAGTAAGGGGCGACGTGGATACGTCGCCCCCGATCAAACCGAGCGAGAGAAGATGCGCGCGAAAGCGCTCCTGCATTCGCTCAGGATACCGTCAGCCCTTTCGGAGCAGTTCCAGCGCTTTCTCTACAGCGGGGTCCTTGCCATCCACCGGCCTGCCCGTTTCCTCGGCGTCCACCGCCAAGGGATTCGCCTCGAGCCGCACGCCGTTTGCCGTCACGAAGTCGCTCACCGGGTACTGGAGCTCGAAGCCCTGGGGGAGCTTGGCGTACACGCTCGCCAGAACCGCGCCCGCCGAACGGGCTCCGACCAGCGGCGCCTTGGCGTTCTCTTTCAGAGCGGCGGCGCAGATCTCGCTTGCCGAAGCCGACGCGCGATTGATGAGCACGGCGATCTTGCCCTTGAACGGCTCGACATCGCGCTTGGTGGTCTTGTACTTGCGGTCGCTCCACTTGGCGATCGCCACGACGTCCGCAGGGTCGCCTTTGGTTTCGTCGACGTAGCGCTTGGCAAGCGACTTGCCGATGAACGACCCGATGACCGTATCGGGCGGCAACAGCAGGCTCAAGAGATGTTGCAGGTTGTTCACCGCTCCGCCGCCGTTGCTACGCAGGTCGAGCACCAAGTACTTGCCCTTCTCGTTCGCCTGCTTGATCAGGTCCTCCACGTTCTTCCGGTTGTAGCCGGCGGAGAAGGTGTAGATCCTCAGGACCGCGGCGTCGTCGCCCTCCCAAGTAAGGGTTTCGGGGCGGACCGTGGAGATGCGGGCGCGGGTGATCTTGACTTCCTTGGGCTCGCCTGCCTCCTGCTTCACCTTCAGCGAGATTTCCTTGCCCTCTTCGCCGCCGATGACGTTGGCGTTCTCGGGCGTCTTGCCGTCGACTTCCACGATCACGTCGCCCGGTTTGATGCCCGCCGTCTCGGCGGGGCTCTTCGGGGTCACCGCCGTCACCACCAGCGTGCTGTTCTCGAACTTCGCGTTGAAGCCCGGTCCCACGACAAAGGTGCGCCCTCGCGCCTCCGCCGCTCGAGGAGAGCGAAGACGGATGTGGCTGAAGCCGAACTCCCTCAGCGCCCGGTTGGTCTCGCGGCCAAACTCGTCGATGGTGGTCGTCTTGTCCAGGGCCTCCTTATGCTTGGCGATGAACTCCTCCCATTTGGAGAGGTCCTTGCCGGGAACAAAGGCGCGTTCGTCCAGCACCTTCTTGATGCCGTCTAGAACTTCCTTCTTGGCGTCGGCGGCGATATCTTGGGCAAGCACCGAGGGCGCCAGCAACCCAAACAACAGGAAAGGGAGCACGCGACGAAAAGCCATGGGCTTCATGATAAAGCCATTACGATGGAATGGGGGCGATGTTCTCCCGATTTATCAGAGCGGATACTTGCCGCCCGCATACCATCGCTTGAGCAAGTCAGCCGTGCCCACGTAGAGAACGAGGATCGCGGCGATCACCAAGGCGTACATCGGGGGCAAGGGAACAAGCCCAAAACTGCGGGTGACGGGGAGCAAGCAGACCGCCAAGGTTGCGCCCGCCGAAGCGATGAGCAAAGCCTTGCCCGGCAGGCTGCGGAAGAACGTCTTCCGCGTACGGATGACCAGCAGAATCGCAAGTTCCGACACCGCCGACTCGATGAACCAACTCGTGTGGAACTGGGTCTCGCTCGCCCGGAGCAAGAAGATCAGCGCCCCAAACGAGAGCAGGTCGAAGACCGAACTATGGATGCCGAAGATGAACATAAACGTCCGCACGGACTTCACGTTCCAAAACCGAGGCTTCGCCAGAATCTCCGCGTCCACCTCGTCGTTGGCGATGGTAAGCACCGGGAAGTCGGTGAGGAAGTTGTTCAGCAGGATCTGCTTGGGCAAGAGGGGCAGGAAGGGCAGGAACACCGATGCCGCCGCCATGCTCAGCACGTTTCCGAAGCTGGCGCTGGTGTTGATGAAGATGTATTTGAGGGTGTTTGCGAAAATGCGCCGCCCTTCTTCCACACCCGCCACGATCACCGCCAAGCCCCGCTCAAGCATCACGAAGTCGGCGGCTTCCTTCGCCACGTCCACCGCGCTCGAAACGGAGAGACCCACGTCAGCGGCGTGGAGCGCGGGCCCGTCGTTGATGCCGTCGCCGATGTAGCCCACCGCGTAGCCCGCCTTCTTGAGCGCCAGGATCAAGCGCTCCTTCTGCACCGGGTCAACTTCCGCGAAGACGTCGGTCTTCTGGACTTGCTTGGTCAGCGCCGCCGAGGTGAGGGAGCCCATAGCGTCGCCGGTCACCACGTTGTCGGCGTTCAGCCCCACCTGCCGCGCCACGTGGCACGCCACGTGGCGGTTGTCGCCCGTGATGAGCTTCAGCCGGACTCCCTTGCGCCGCAGTTCCTCGACCGTCGCAGCTGAATCTTCGCGTAGAGGGTCCTCGAAAGCCACCAGCCCGGCAAGCTCCATGCCTTGTTCAAGATCAGGCGTGAGGGTCGGAACCTCGGTGAACTGCCGCACCGAGACGGCGAGTACGCGCAACCCCTCGTTGCTCAAGCGTTCGAAGTGTTCGCGGATGCCGTCGCCGTCTTGGCAGGCGCCTAGCACCGCTTCCACCGCGCCTTGCAGATGAGCTTGGCGCCCGCCCCGTCCTTCACCAGCACGCTTTGGCGGCGGCGGAAGAAGTCCAGGGAAGCGAGCCGAGCACGTCGTCCGGGTCCACGATGCCCGAAGGCGCGGCGGCGGCAAGCGCCTCGTCGATCGGGTTCTCGAAGCCCTTACGCCGATCGCGTTGATCTGCGCCAGGCGAACGACCTCGTCGCTGGGCTTGCCCTGCCGATCGACCGCGCCGCTCACCTTCATGGTGCCTTGCGTCAGCGTCCCCGTCTTGTCGGAGCACAGCACGTTCATGCCGCCGAAGTCTTCGATCGCCTCCAAGCGCTTGACGATCACCTTCGCCTCCGCCATCTTGCGCGCGCCTTTGACAAGCGTAACCGAGATGATTGCGGGAAGCATCTGCGGGGTCAAACCCACCGCCAACGCCACCGAGAACAGGAACGACTCGACGATGGGCTTGTGCAGGTAGATGTTCACGCCGAACACGAGCAGCGTGAGCACCACCGTGAACTCCATGAGCATGTAGCCGTAGCGCCGAATGCCCGTGTGAAACGCGGATTCGGCCGAACCTGCCTCAGGTGCTCGGCAACCGAGCCGAACTTGGTGCCTTCGCCGACCTGCACCACCAGCATCGCGCCGGAGCCGCTTTGGGCATGGGTGCCGGCGAACACGCTGTCGCCGGCCTGCTCGACCGGGGCGCTCTCGCCGGTGAGGGCGGCTTCGTCCACCAGCAAGCCGTCCGATTCCAGGACCTTGCCGTCGCCGGGGAAGAAACTGCCCGCCTTCACTTCCACCACGTCGCCCGGCACGACCTCGATGGACGGGGATCTCGACCGTCGTCCCGCCCCGGCGCACCGTGAACTTCGACTCGATGAGCCGTAGAAGTTGCTTGACGGCGTACTTCAGCTTGCCGCTCTTGGGTGAACGAGAGGGCGCTGCTGGCGAGAATGATGCCGAGGATGGTGACAGCGTCGGCGGCGTCGCCCAAGAACCCGGAAAGCACCGCCGCAAAGATCAGCAAGAGCTGGATGGGGCTTCGAACTGGCTGAGGTAGGCGATCCACGCCGAGCCTCCGGGCGGGCTTTGGGCAGGCAAGCTGCCGCCGCTTGGCTTCCTCAGGCTCAGCCCCGCCGTCGCCGAACCCGTCTGCTTCAGGGCGTCGGCGACGGTCAGCGCTTCGACCCGCTCGTTGCGTGGGCGTCTACCACGTCTGCATTTTGCACACAAATGGCGATGGGCGCAGCGGGTGCCTAGTTAATGGTACCGTCCGAGAACCAGCCAAGCCACGCCTGCCACCAGAGGAAGGATGAAGGCAATGCCCTCCGGAATCAGGTAGATGGCACGACCCAGTGCGACGATGGATGGTCGCTAACAGCAACCACTATCACGTGCCGTCCGATGGCGATCGGAACAATCGATACTAACCACCAGCGGGGGATGTTTGGCGCCAGCATTGACATTGCCCCCAGGGGCAAGTCGACCACCATGATCCTCACCAATACAAAGCTCAAGGCGGAGTTCGGCTTTGGTTTGGGAGCGTACACGTCAAGTCCTATGCGAGTGTCAACGTGCTCAGCGATCAACTCCAGGCATAACAAAGACTGACATTACGAAAATGCCAAGGAATAGGCGAGGGCTTTAACGATCATTCAGTCCACGTTTTGGTTGGCGAGGCTCACCACCTCGTCGCCATTTCTCCCGAATATTCGCATTCTAACCGGAAAGGCACGGAGCATCGCTTTGAAGGCGGCTGACGCCTTCGCGTCCTTCCGCGAAACCTTCGCGAATGGGCTGCACACCTTTCGACGGAACGCCGCGCAATCGCGAAGCGCTCGGGCGACTTCACGGTTGAACCTGAGGAAATTGGGCAAAGCGCCGATCATTCGCCTAGGATGACGGTTCGAGACCTTTACAACCTGGGCGATTCGGCGCTGAATCAGAAGGCGGCGGATATTGCCACGGCGACCGTGGTGGCTTCGCCCGCCGACTTCTGCCTATCGCCGGCGCAAGCCGCGTCGATGTCGGTTACGGCAAGCGAGTTCGCGGTTGCGATCGCCGAGTTGAAGCTGCCCGCGCCCAGCTAGAAGTGGCGCTGGCGCAGAAGCGGAAGCCCGCGAGGCAACCTTTCGGCTTTGTCTTCAGGCTTGAACCTGATGTACGCCACGCCGGGCGTGCAGACGGAAGATCGTCAGCCTTCGCTATCTCCCGTCCGTCTCGGCATCGCCGCGTGACCCCGCAGACGCCGAAGGACGTGGTTGTAAAGCCGTTCGCCAACGGAACGGCAACCTCGCGTGGGAAAGGAACGAAACCCGCAAGGGGTCGTGTCCCTCATCGAATCGGCATCCGACGATGCCCCCAACTGGACGCAGATCGCCGTCACCACCAAGACGCGCATCACGCTGGAAGGCGTGACGCCGGGCGTGCCGCGGCTCTTCGAATCCGCGCGACCAAGAACGGCGACACCAGCCTGCCGACCTTCGCGTCTTGGGTGTATCCACCATCCTCTAGTGCGCTGAGTTGTGCTACTGCCTCAAACGGACCCTCGTTACGGAACATTCCCTTGACGTCTGTCCAAAGCCAGGGTGAAGAGGTTGTGTGAATATGGCAAAATGGAGATCGGATGGACAGTCCCAGAGTCTTCATAAGCTATGCCAATCACAAGTCTGGCAACCATTGCTATCGTGTTCTAGCGCTGAAGCCGAGGCTCTTGAACGTTATGGCATAGAAGTGATTTTCGACCAATACGAGCCTAATCAGCCGCTGCCTTGGGCGAAATGGATGGAGTCTGCGGTAAAAAATGCTGACTTCGTACTGTGCGTGTGCGACGAGCGCTATTGTGAGCGGTTTCTAGAGGAGAAAATGAGAGCGAAGGGCTCGGAGTACAGTACGAAGGAACACTCATTTCAAACACTCTGTCTGAAAGCGAGCTGACCGAATGCGGTTCTTGGTTCTGCAGTTCGACCAAATTGAGATAACGCAAATCCCACTATGCGGGGAAACAATCGATATGCGGTCAAAACATTTACATTTGACGACGGCGAGTTCGAGAGGCTTTATCGGGTCATCACAAACCAGCCGGAATCGGAGAGACCCACACGTGGCGATATCGTCAGGCTTCCCTGAAGGAGCCAAGAGCTCCGAGGCTACACGCGCCCGTTGAGGCAATGCGAATAGAATACGGTTCCGTCAGTGGGGAAGAGATAAGCCCTACTCGTGTTCGATTCGAGGGGAGGACCATTCCTGGAAGGGCGATTTCCTTCGAAGGAAGGCTCTGCAGTCGCTTCAAGGCTCACTACCGCATTCAATAACCTTGACTACCCGAGAGCATTGCAGTTGGCGACAAATGCGCTTAGTGCTGACGGTAGTCTGTCATACGCACTTTACGTTGCTGGGCGCGCAAGCTTTCATGTGGGCGAATACGATAACGCTGTCACGCTGCTGAAGGGCTACACGGTGGAGCACGCCGGAAGACCTGAGTGCACGAATGTGGCTTCAGCGCGCGAGGAGCGCCAACGGCGAATCTGATGCACTTTTGCTCGCCTCTGAGTGCTATGCGGAGAATAGCGAGAATCCCTCTGTGGTCATCGGATTCTGACTTGTTTATGGACATGGGGAAGGTTGCTCAAGCAGAACAAGAATTTCTGAAGTTCTTTGGAAGAACCCATGATTCTTGCCTTGAATCACAAAGGGCAGTGTGCCTTTGGCGTTTAGGTGCAAGGTTGAAGACTCTATACTGTTGCTTGAAGCTGTTAAGCCAAAGACGGCAGTCGACTGGCTGAATCTTGGAGTTGGGCATGCGGAAGCTGGTAGATTTGGCATGGCAATCGAATGCTTGACGCAGGGTCTGGAACTACAGCCTAGTAATCAGTTCGGGAAATTCGCACTCGCCGAGATCTATTCTTACTGGTGATGTGGAGGCATGCCTGATGAAGTTATTAGAGTTGCATAGGGTTGGTTCTGTTTACGTCGGAAGACTGGCGGATTACAGGACTTTTGATCGGGTTCGAAGTGATCCAGGCTTTGCTGCGATGGAGAAGGCACTGAGCAAGAAACTTCGCTAACGTGATGTTGCCTAAGCAAAGGCGATGCCAGCAATTGTTTTGCGCTCGGCATGCGTCAGGCGGCGAATCGTCAAGCGCTTGGGTTTGCCCGAGATCACCAGGGCGTTTGGCGCAGCCAACTTACCGCCAAACGCCTGCTTGATTTCAAGCCGAGCGAACTTGCGGCGCAGAAGAGCCACGACCCTGGGCTTCAAGAGCGGCGAACGATGCGGGCTCGGGGACCACTTCGATGCCGTCGATGCCCATGTAGGAGCCCTGAAGCACCGGGTCGTTGGGGTTCGCCTGGGCGCGAAACTCCAGGAAGCCTGAAGAAGCCGGGGCGACGAAGGTGAAGCTGCGCGACTGCCAGGTGAGCGCCTGGCTGTTGGGCGCGAGCGTTCCCACCAGAGCGTTGTTAAAGTACACGCCCACCATGCCGAAACCGGAGTAGGCCTGCCGTACTGGAGGATCTGGGCGTGCGTGTCGGTGATGAGAGCCGCCTGCAAGGTGGTGGTCGAGCCTTGGCTTAGCCCGGAGACGTTTTGGCTCGAACGCCTCATAGAAGTTCATCGCTGTCGAGACGGCGAACCCCAAGAAGCGGTGCCCTTGGTAAGCCGCCGTGTTGGCAAACATGTTCGGCAGCCGGGGACTCTGCCAAGCCCCCAGCCGTCCGCTCCCGTGTTGTCGTACATGTCGGGCGTGTAGGAAGTTGCCACCACGGAGTAGGCGTGCCCGCCGAGAAGATGCTGGGACCGCCGGGATAGGCGAGACCGGTCTCAAAACTGCTGTTCGCAACGATCGCCGCCGAAGAAGCGGCAGACGTGGCGGCAAGAGCGGCGATGACGTGCAAGTTCGTAAAGTCTTCTAGGAGCCTTCTCAGGCGCCCGGCTTCTTTCGCGGGTCGCCAGCCGTATGACCGGGCGGCATTCGGAATCGGGGTGGCTCATTTGTGGGACACGAACCCCGTCTGGCTCAAAACTGGGTTACGATAGGGCGTGACCGAGGGCTTTTCGGTAACGATAAGATCGGAGCGGGCGCGCATGAAGATGTCGCTGAGGGAGTTTGCGACTCTCGTGGGCGTCTCCGTTTCGTCGGTTAAACGTTGGGAGGCGGGTACTGCAGAGCCCTCGGAAGCACAGCGCGAGGCGGTCTATTCGACCCTTTCGTCGGGCGAACGCTATCAGCAGAATGCCGCGGGTTTGCATCCCGGATGGTGGTTGCGTCTGGCGCGCCACGCGCAGGGAGTCTCCATCCGCCGTGCGGGCGAGCTCACCGGCGTCTCCCCTTCGGCTTGGCAGAGGTTCGAGACCGGGCAAGCCAAGCTCGGCCTGCAGCAAGCGCAGCGCCTGACCTTTGCTTTGGGCGAGCCCGCCCTGGGGGCACCGCGTTTGGGAGCGGACCTCGCAGACCAGCCGCACGCCTGTGGCATGGCTATCCTCTCGTCGCTCCTCGGCCATAGCCGGCTCGAGCCAAGCGAGGCCGCGTGCCACGAGCTTGCCGCCCTGGCGCAGGCGCTGATGCAGATTGGGGACCACGATCTGTGCGGGCAGGCGTACCACTTGGCATACACGCTCGGCAAGCGAGCCAACTTGGACCCGGACACGGTGATGCGCTGGAAACTATCCTCGCTCTGGGTCGGCTTTCCGTCCATCAAAGCCCCCCGGTTTGCCAGCGCCCGGCTCTCGTGGTTGGAAAACAAACTTGCCCAGGTTTCGCCCGAGGTGAAGTCGGATTACGGCATTGTGCGCGCCATGTTCCTCGACTGGACCGGCTACCCCAGCCTTGCCAAGGAGATGCTGGAGCGGACCCACGGCCGGCCCGAGCACGAGGAACTGGGGAACCTGATGCTGGGTTGGTTCGAGGCGAAGTATGGCGATCCCCTGGCCGCCATTCGGCGCGTCGAGCCGAGCTTCGAGGCGGACCTCGCCAGCAGTCGATTCTTGGCTCGAAAGGTGGCGTTCGAGGCCAGCCTGCAACTGAACGACCTCGGCGCGGCTCGCGAGCACTTTGCGGTCTTGGAAGAGATCCGCCAATGTAACGGCCACTGGTCGCCCGACCTTACTTCGCGGCGCAAGCGTCTGGCGGAGTAGGCGTCACTGTTGCGCGCGAAGCTCGTCCAACGTCGACGACTTCGCTTCCCAATCCGCCAGCGTCGCGTCCACCTTCGCCACGGCGTCTTGGTGCTGGCGGGTGAGGGCGACGATGTCGTCCGAAGGCGAGACCACCGCCAATCGCGTTTCCAGCGCCTTGAGGGCTTCCTCGGCGGCGTGCACCTCATCCTCGGCTTGCGCCACGGCTTTCTCCATCCGCCCGATTTCCTTGCTGAGTTCGCGCGGCGACAGTTTCGGCGATTCCGTTTGCGTCGTCGCAGCCGTCGTCACGGGGCGCTGGGTTTGGCGGCGGAGCGAAGCCACGTACTCTCCGTAAGAGCCGGGATAGAGCCGCACGCCGTCGCGTCGCATGTCGAAGGTGTGGTCGGTCACCTGTCGCAGCAGCCACCGGTCGTGCGAGATGAGGATGAGGGTGCCCTTGTACTCGCGTAGCACCTGGGCCAGCGCCTCGCGCGAGTCCATGTCGAGGTGGTTCGTGGGCTCGTCCAGCACCAGCAGGTTCGGTTCGAGCGTGGTGAGCGAGGCGAGGACCAGCTTGTTCTTCTCGCCGCCGCTGAGGGTTCTGATCGGGCGGAACACGTCGTCTCCTGCGATGAGGAATCTGCCCAGCAGGTTCCGCGCGTCGGCGGGGAGCAGGTCGAACTCGTAAACCAGGTGGTCCAACGGAGATTGGCTGGGGTCGAGGTCCACCACGTCCTGGGCGAAGTAGCCCAAGGTGATGTTGCTTCCGAGCCGCGCCCGGCCCTCGCGCGGTTCCAGTTGGCCGAGCGCGACTTTGATGAGCGTGGATTTGCCCGCGCCGTTCTCGCCGATCACGCCCCAGCGCTCGCCGTTCCTCACGGTCCAGTCCACGTTGCGGAACAGGTCGTCATGGTTGGGATAACCGAACGACAGACCTTCGCACGAGAGAACGACGTCGCCGGAGCGTTTCGCCGCCTTGAACCCGGCTTTCATGCCCTTGTCGGCTTTGGCGACCTGCACCGCCGACGCCTTCATCTTCTCCAGCATCTTAAGCCTGCCGCGGGCTTGGGCGGTGCGCTGGCTGTTCATGAAGCGGCGGACGTACTCGTCCAGCTTCGCCATTTCGTGTTGCTGCTTCTTGGCGAGTTCCGCCAGCGCGGCTTCTTCTTCCGCTTTCAGCTTGAGGAACTTGTGGAACGAACCTGGATACGACTTCACAGCGCCGTCGCGCAGTTCGAGCACCTTGTCGCCTAGGTTTTCGAGGAACGTCCGGTCGTGCGAGACGATAAGCACCGCGCCGGGGTAGCCGCGCAACCAGTTCTCAAGCCATTCGGTGGCTTGGAGGTCCAGGTGGTTGGTCGGCTCGTCCAAGATGAGCAAGTCGGGCTGCTCGAGAAGAAGCCGGGCGAGGGCGAGGCGGGTCTTCTCTCCGCCGCTGAGCTTGGCGGCGGGCTTGTCCAGTTCGTCCTCGGAGAAGCCCATGCGCTGCAGCACCGTCCGCATGTCGCGCTCGGCGGCGTAGCCTTCGGCTTCCAAGTAGTGCTCGTGAAGGGTGGCGTACTCCTCCAACTCGTCGTCGGTGGGTCCTGCGTCCAATCGCTTTTCGAGCTCTTCCAACCGCGCGCGAAGGCGGAGTTGCTCCGAACGGGCTTGCTCGGCTTCTTCCAGCACCGTGCGGGTGCCGTCCACCTGTTGCTCCTGTTTCAGATAGCCGATCTTGGCGCCGCGGGCGAGGTTGACCGAGCCGCCGTCGGGCTCGAGTTGCCCGGTGATGATCTTGAGCATGGTGGTTTTGCCGGTGCCGTTGCGGCCCACCAACGCGACCTTTTCGCGCCGGTCGATGCGGAAGTCGACGCCGGTTAGGATGTCGTCGACGCCGTAGCTTTTCTTGAGTCCGACGACGTTCAACAACACGGCGACAGGAATTGTAGTCTATTGGGCGGGGCGCAGGGTGACCGAGGCGATCCCGTTCGTGATACGCACGTCCATCCGCCCCTTCGGGTGCGGAATGTCGGTGCAAACGAGGTCGATGCCGAGCGGCAGCGGGTCGACATCGTCTTCGCCCGGTTGCACACCCACGGCGTGCCGCAAGATGAGATCGACGACCCAAGAGTGCATGTAGTCGTCGTAGCCCCGATACAAGGCGGGCATTCCCGTTTCCGGATTGTAGTGCTCGAAACAACACGGCCGACTGGGGTCGCCATCGTGGAAGAGCAGTTCGATCGTCTTGCGCAGGGCCTCGGCGGCCTTCGCCCTCAGTTCGGCGTCTTCTAAAGCCCGTGCCGCGGCGGCGATCGCATCGACGAGGTGCGAGTTCACCATCGGCCAACTACGCCCGCTCCACGGGCAGTTCAGCCGTTTGTCTCGCCACTCGCCTTCCGGAGCGTAGGTCGGGTCGCTCCTCGCCGTCGCCGGGAAGCCGCGCTTGCCCCAGAACTCGGCGGGGTCCAGTAGCCATCGCTCAAGCTGTCGCCGTTCGTCGGCTCCGAACTTGGGCGCGAACTGAGGATTCGCGGCGAGCAGCCAGGGATAGAATCCCGTCGCCGGCCGCGCAGGCGAACGCCGACCCTTGGCGAAGTCGGCGAAGAAACTCGCTTCCACGTCCCAGGCTTCGCCGAAGACAGCGTCGACGGCGCGATTCGCCTCGTCCTCAAGACCAACGTAAGAAAAGAGGTTGGCGGCGTAGGTGGTGGCGTCCATGCCTGCGACCGAGAACGTGGTCCACTCGTCGGCGCGTTCGCTGACGAACTGGTACCGGCTCATGTACTCCTGCCCGGTCTCGTTCTGGTCGAAAACGCAGTACAGGCCGGGCGTGTCGGGGTCGGCGCGATGCTTGAGGAAGTACTTGGCGTAGCGCTTGAGGGCGTCGGTTGTGCTCGCGGGTACGCGTTCTCCGTGGAGGGCTTCGAACTGAGCGGCGCCGGTGGCGAAATCGGCGTGATAGAAGTCGCGGGCGGGTCGGCAGGAGTAGTTGTGTCCGGGGAAGCTCCCATCCTCGTGCTGACACTTGGCGAGATTCTCGAGGATGCCTTCTGCCAGATCTGGCGAGTGCATCCACGTCGCTTCCCGGAGGTGCGCCTGCGCGGAGTAGGTCACGAAGTTCCTGAAGAAGCCGATGCCCTCGGTGACGAACGGCGAGAACGTGCCTCCCCGATGGATGGGCAGACCTTCGATGCCGACCGTGTTGAGGCGAAGCCCATACCAGCGGTACCAGTAGGCGGCGTTCAAGCAGGGATCGCTGCTCTCGAACTGGGGCACCGAAGCGAAGTAGCGTCGCCAAGCCTCCTCGCTTCGAATGAGGGGCTCGGGAGCGAGAGCATCTTCCAAGGCCGCGCGGGCAGCCGCTTTCGTGAGCCCCGCGCCTGCGGCGACCACCAAAGGCTTGCCGGGCGTCAGCCGGTAGTGTTGCACCGCATGAAGCAGCCCCTCGATGGGCGGGGCTCCGACGAAAAGCCGGAACTGGTTGGCCAGCGCCCCGTTTCGAAACTTCTCCGGCAGCAGGCTGGTCTCCCACAGCGGGGCATCGTCGTGCCTTTGGGCGAAGTTCACCGTGAACGACTCTCGCGGGGCGTTCGCGCCAAGTTCCAAGAAAAGGGAGAGCGGCTCGCCCATTTCCACTGCCGTCTGGATCGCCTCCGCCTCGACCGCCGTGCGGTCGGGCTCCAGTTCCGAGGGCCAAGCGGTATCCAGCGTCAGCCGGATGGAATCGGGCGTAACCTCGGCGTCGGTAAGGGACTGCCACGGTGTGCCCGCACCCGCTTCGCGCACTTCCGGCAACGTCCAAAGGAAGGCATTCAGCGGCTGGGTGCCTTCGATCAGTTCAAGTTCACACACCCAAGCTTGGCTTTCTAAGACACTTCTGCGTTCTCGGATCTTAACATTTCCCGCCGTGTGGAGGAGAACCAATCGGTCCGGTCGCCAGCTTTCCAAAGTGGTTGTAAGTCGTACTGGCCGCCCGTCATCGTCAAGGAACAGCATGGTATAGAGCCGCGAAAGGCGGACATCGGCGAAGTGGCAATCGTCCCAAAAGCCGGGCGCCTGAAGGAACCGCGGAAAGGGCGGGGCGTAGATCGAGCCCTTTCCACCTCCGAGAAACCACTTGTCGCGTCTTTCCAGGAGGTTCAGGACGTCCATAACCAACGCAATTCTAGCTGGGTTGCGAACAACAAACAACCCATAATGCGTATGGTGAAATCGATGCAGATTCGACGTTCTTGGTTAGCCGCGCTAGCCGCCCTTGTTTTGCCCGTTTGGGCGCCCGCTCAAGAGCAATCGGGCAACCCCTTTGCCAAGCCCGCCGACGCGCCCCTGACCAAGGAAGTCAAGGATGCGGTCATCGGAAGGATGAGCGAGATTCTCAGCCGCGCCGCCTACGTGCCGGGCGCCGATTTCGGCAAGTGGCCCGACATGGTGAAGCAGCACCAGGATGAGATCGACAAGGCGACCACCGCCGACGATTTCGTGCGTTCCATTAACGGCGCGCTGCACGAGTTCGGGTTCAGCCACATCGTGCTCAGCACGCCCAAAGCCGCCGAAGCCCGCATGAACCGTCAAGTCGTCGGCATCGGCGTCCAGCTTTCGCCCGAGCCGGGTGGTTTGCGCGTCATGACGACTTTCCCCGGCGCTCCTGCTGAGAAGGCGGGCATCGAGCCGGGCGACCTCATCGTCAGCGCGAACGGCAAGAAGGCCTCCAGCCCCGGCGAGATCAGCGGCGACGAAGGCACCGTCGTGACGCTCAAAGTCGTGAAGGCGGACGGCAAGTCCAAGGAATACAAGATTACGCGCAAGAAGTTCTCGACGGCGCGCCCGGAGACCCTCACGTGGGTCGACGACAAGACCGCGGTTTTGCGCATCCCCACGTTCGACCTCGGCTACGACCGCAAGCGCGTCGAGTCGCTGATGGCCGAGGCCCAGAAGGCAAAGGGCATCATCGTCGATCTCCGCTCCAACGGCGGCGGCGCGGTGGTCAACCTTACGCACCTCATGGGCTTGCTGATGCCCGAGGGCACGCCTCTCGGCACGTTCATCGGCCGAGCGATGGTGGACCAGTATGTGAAGGAGACGGGCGGCAAGCCGACCGACATCCTCGAGATCGCCAAGTGGACCAAGTCCCGACTTCGCGCCACCAAGTCTTCGGTGCCCCCGTTCAAGGGCAGCATCGCCGTGCTCATCAACGGCGGTTCGGGCAGCGCGTCCGAAATCGCCGCCGCCGCGCTTCAGGACAACGTGAACGCGAGCGTCGTCGGCAGCAAGAGCGCCGGCGCGGTGCTCGTTTCGGTCATGGCGCCCCTGCCCAACGGCTACCAACTCCAGTATCCGATCAACGACTTCGTGACGATGTCCGGCTACCGGCTGGAAGGCGCGGGCGTGAAGCCGCTCATCGAGGCGCCCATGCCCATGAAGGCCAATGAAGCCGACCTTGGCGTGGAGCGGGCGGCCGCCTTGCT
>JAXLTH010000052.1:0-14572 GCA_046330155.1 Fimbriimonadales bacterium
ATCAACGACAACTCGGCAGACGGAATCGCCATCGAGCAAGGGCAAGACAACTGGATCATCAATAACGGCATCCGGCGCAACCGCGAAGTTGCCGTCCACCTTTGGGGAGGGAAGGGCGAGCACCTCAAGGACCATCCGTCCACGATGAACGTGATCGGTTTGAACATCATTCGCGAATCGCGCTTGGCGATCTCGGCAGAGGGTTCGACCAAGACGTGGAACTCTTCGAACGAGATTAAGAACGCTCCTTTGCCGCCCGACCTTCAGGCGGAGGGCGTGTTGCCCGAGGAGTTTCCCGGGCGGCATTGGCTGGTTCCGCGCGCCCAAAGGGCGACGGAGCTGTTCGCCGAGCGGCCGGCAAACTTCCGTTACTATCGGGAGGGCAAGGGGCCGCGTGGGCCCCAAGCCATTCGATTCGACGATTTTTCGCCGATCCCTACAGGATCGTAAACGACCACTGGGCGAGATCGACGGCAGCCGACCATCCCTCGGCGGAATCCACCGGACCCACGTCCCAGGTCGCGAGCGTCCGGATCTTGCGAGTGCCGCTCTGAATGAACCGTTGGGGGTCTCCGCTCGGGGTGATCGTGACCGTCTGGTCCGTTGTAGCCGTGCTGGTCGTTGAAACCAGCTCCCACACGCCCGACCCGTAGTTGAAGAGGTACACGCGTTGTTTCAGGAAGGGCGTCGAGGTGTTCGCCTCCAACTTGAACGTCAGACTGGTAACGCCGCTCGGTGCGACACCCTCCAACGAGATACCGGCAGGCGCGAACTCGTCGTTGTTGAAGGGCGGGGCTAGCGTCAGCCTTTCGTTCTCCGAAACGTAAAGGTCCTCGATCTTGCCCGTCGGCACTGCACCGTAGCGGGGCGCAAATGAAGTGGGCATGGCATAGTCGGTGGTCGTCGAAAGGGTCGCCATATAGCTTCCTCTGCCGTGAGTGGTGATGAAGAGCCGCGTGGCGTCCACCCACTGGAACTGCTCGATCGGAATGAGGGAGGGGCCTTGGTTTCGGGTCGACCAGGTGGCGCCGCCGTCGTCCGACACAAAGATGCCGAACTCCGTGCCCGCATAGAGCCACTGCGGCTTCGTCGGATGGACTGTTACGGCGCTGATCGGCAGGCTTGGAAGCCGGTTGTTGACGCCGCTGGCGTCGGACCAAGTTTGCCCGCCGTCGTTCGTCACCCAAAGGTTGCCCGACTCGTAGCCCATGAACGCGACAAATACGCGGTTCGGGGTGCTCGGATCGATCGCGATGGTCGAAACCCAGCGCAAAGGCATGGGTCCCGCGCCGTCGTCGACCCGGGTCCACGTCGGCGTGGCGGAGGTGCCGTTGGTCGTCTTCCAGATCTGGCCGTTGTTGTGGCCGACCCAAATCACGTCGCTGTTGCCTTGTTGCACCGTGTGGGTGGAAATGCAAAACGGGGGATTCTCGGCAAAGTGGGCGCCGCCTCCGCCACTCGCGTTCCCACCTCCATCCGAATCGAAATTGTTGATGGATGGCTTGATCGACGTCCATGTCGGCGTCGTGGCTTTCACGTTCGTCGTGCGCCACAGGCGCTCCGCACCCATCAACATCGTGTTCGCGTTGTTGGGGTCCAGCCGGAAGAAGGGAATGAAGTTGCACGCCGCCGCGTTGCCGGCGTCGCCAATCCCGCTGTAAATGTAGTTTGCCGAGGTGCCGCCGTTCGTCGAACGGAACACTTGGGCATAGTAGATCTCGCCATACCAATAGCTGGTGTTCGTGGGGTCAAAGGCGCAGTAGCCGCCGTCGCCGCCGAACGAGCTGGTCCAGCCGTTCACGTTGCCCGCGTAGCGCACCGTGCCGTTGTCTTGCGCACCGGCGAAGATCACGTTGTTCGCAGGGTTGAACACCGAACCGTAGAACTGGGTGATGCCGAGCCCCGTGTTCAGAGCGGTCACCGAGTTGGATGTGGTCCAGGTGTTGGCACGGTATATGCCGCCGTCGGTGCCGAAATACACCCTCAAGTTGGTCGTACCGTTGTAGGCGGGGTCCTCCACGATCGCGTGCATGTCGGGGTGAACATTTGAGAACCCTTGCGGCAAGGTCGCCCCGCCGTCGGTTGAGCGATACAGGTACACGCCTCCGACGATGAGGTTGTTGGCGTTGGCAGGATCAACCCAAAGCACGTTGTTGTAAGCCTCGTAGGTGCTGATCCCCGAGCCGGTGGTGCGCAATACGTAGGTCTGGCCTCCATCGGTCGAACGGTAGATCTTGATGGCGCCGGCATCGCCGCACGCGGCGTATACGGTGGACGGATTAGACCGCGCGTAGCGGAGCTCGGTGCGATGGGGTGCGCCGAGGCCCGTGGCGGAAGTCCAAGTGAGCCCGTTGTCCGTTGAGTAGAGCGCTCCTTGCGCATGAGTGCCCGCAACCAGCAGGTTGGGGTTGCTTGGATTCATCTGAAGGTCGTACGTGTAGGCCGTCGAGCGTCGCGACCACGTGGTTCCGCCGTCCGTGGAGCGGTAGATGCCGGTGGAGGTGGCGGCAAGAATGATCTGATTGTTCGCCGGAGAGATCGCGAGCCGGTTTACGAAGTACCAATCAGGCGTGTTGGTGGAGGGAAGTTGATTCCAGGTGAGTCCACCATCCGTGGACTTGAAGATGCCTGCTCCCCGTACCGCAGCCGTGTTGCTCGAGCCCTCGACCGTCTCAAAGAAACCCTCGCCCGTTCCCGCGTAGATCGTGTCCGGGTTCGTCGGGTCCAACTTCATGCAGCCGATGGCCATGTTCGCCATGAAGTCGTCCATGGGTTGCCAGGTGGATCCGCCATTGGTGGAGCGCCAGATGCCTCCGCTGCAACTCCCCGTTAGCATGATGCTCGGGTTCGTCGGATTGATGAGGATCTCGCGTACACGGCCGCCAACGTTGCCCGGACCGTACCACGTCCAGCCGCCAGGCCAGATGCCGGCGCTATCGGATGAATCGACCAGATCGTTCCGCTGTCGAAGAGCCTCCATCACCGCGCCATCGCGCACTTCGCCGTTACGGGCACTCGGAAGTGGACCGCCCTCAGAGGACTGTCCGCTTCGGGCGGGAGCTTGGCGCGAAACCAGAACGCAAGCCACCGCAGGCAGGAATAACAAAGACAGCGCAAGCAGACGCATGCTTACACTGTAACACGGGCAAACGAAAATGGGGCGGCGATGATCGCCGCCCCATGCTTCAACGAGAAAGGACGAAGACTAGAAGCGGAAGCGAACGCGGGCGAAGAAGCCGTCCGTGTTCGTGCCGTTGATCTTGCCCGAGAAGCGCCAGCCCGCCTCGATGGCAGTGCGCTGCGCGACGTCGGCACCCAAGCCGACCACGCCGCCGAAGCGGTTCTCGTCGTCGGTCACTCCACCGATGTCGGTGCTATGGCGGAAGAAGCCGATTCCCGCGAGGAAGTACGGCGCGAAACCGCCCTTCTCGCTACCGCCCATGGAGAAGTTCATGCGGTTCATCAGCAACGCCGAGAAGGTGCTCAAGTTGTCGGAGCCGCCGTTGCGGGCGTATCCAACTTCAAGCGAGGGCTTTGCCGAGCCGCCTTGGCCCATGGAGTAGCCCTGGCCAAGCGCGTAGTCGACGGCGATCATCCAACCAGTGTTGCTGGTGGCGTTCTTGAGAGCCGTGTTCTGGGGGAAGAAGGCGCCGACGCTAAGGCCGAAGCCGTTCATCGACGTTTGCGCAAAGGAGCTTGCCGCAACGGTGGCGACAGCAGCGATCATCAAAGTTCGAGACAACATGTTTTAGGTTCACCTCCTGTGACCTGACATATAAGACGGGCGGAAATTTGGAAGCGATGCTTCTAATTTTCTTAGCCCCCGGCTCGAAGATCCGAAAACCGCTTCGCCTTGGGGTTGTCTTTGTTCCACTTGGGATCATCGGCGCCGTTGGAAACGGCTTCCACCCCTTCTGCGATCGCTCGCACGATCTTGGCGAAGTTCGGGTAGTCCAAGCGGTCCGCGTGGTCGCCCACCCGGTGGTAGTCCGGGAACTCGTAGGCAACGCTGATCGTGGTGCAGGGAATGCCGACGGCGGCGAAGGAGTAGTTGTCGCTCGCCATGAAGTAGGGTTCGTTGAGCGTGGGGTGCTTCTCAAGCGACACACTCCATTTGGCGGCGGCTGGGCCTAAGGATTTTGGTAGGTCTGTGAAATCAAACCCGGTCAGATTGTATTTGCCGACTCGCGCTCCTTCGCTGTCGTCGGTGCGCCCGATCTGTTCGAGATTGATGTTCGCGACGGTTTGGGCGACGGGGAAGACGGGGTGCTGGGCATAGTAGCGCGAGCCCACCAAGCCCTTCTCCTCCCCATAGAAACACATGAAGACGACCGTCCGCTTGAGCTTGCGTTTCGCCAAGACGCGGGCGGTCTCGATCACTCCCGCCACGCCGCTCGCGTCGTCGTTCGCCCCGTTGAAGATCGTATCGCCTTCGCCCTCACGCTTGCCCAAATGGTCGTAGTGGGCGGAGACGATCACATAGCGGTCTTTCAGCGCGGGACCGGTGCCCGGCAGAACGCCGATCACGTTCGACACCTTGGCTTTCAGGTTCTTCCGACGATTCTCGTACTCGGTGGATTGGAAGTAGCTTCCGTCTGACAGAGGCTTCAAGCCGATCGCCTTGAACTCGCCTGCGATGTACGCCGCCGCCAGATCAAGGCCCGCGCTGGGCGTGTCCCGACCCTCGAGTTTGTCGCTCGCCAAAAACTCCACGTGCTTGCGCAACGAGTTGGGGCTAACTCCGCCTACGCTTTGGAAGGCAAGGGCGATGGCAACGGCAGCCGCAATCATGGCGGGGCAGTTTACTCACGGATTTGCGGTTCGACCGGGCAATTCGTTCACAATCAATCCCTATGCGATTCCCCTCGCTGGTCTTGGCGTTGTTTGCGCTGTTGCTCGCCGGGTGCAGCGAGCAGGCCACCCTTGGTGGCCGCCCGGCGCCGAAAGTGTGGACATCTGCCGTAAGCCTCAGTCCGTCGCTTACGGAGATTGCGTCGCTTCACACCAAACTGCGCTTGGCAGGGCGCACCTCTGCGTGCAACTACCCGCCCAACGTCGTCAGCCTTCCCGTGATGATGAACGGCGTGAAGCCGGACTACGAGGCGATCCAGAAAGCCGGGGCGAGCGTCGTGCTGTACGACAAGCAGCTCTTCTCCGACGCCGACCTGGAGCCGCTCAAGTCTGCTGGAGTGGACACTTTTGGGCTCACGGCAAACACCCTCGACGGGTTTGTGGACGAGCTTTACCAACTGGGGGCGCTGACCGCTTCGGAATCAAAGATGTCGGAGTACGTCGATCTGATCCACGCTGCCGTTGGCGTCGCCAAGGCCGCCGTGGGCGACAGGAAGCCCAAGGTCGCGATCCTGTTGGGCGGCGAGGGCGGCGAGCACATGATCTGCGGCGTGAAGTCGTTCCAAGCCGACATCCTCAAGACGATCGGCGCGGTGCCGGTCGGCCCAGATGCCGATAACTTCGTGCCGGTCAATGCGGAATGGCTCGTTTCCCAGAATCCGGACGTGATCATCACGGCGAGCCATCCGGACGTCTTCATGGCCGACAAGCGGCTGTCGTCGATCAAGGCGATTAAGACGGGCATGGTGCGCGGCCTGCTTCCCGACCTCGTATTGAGAAAGGGAGCTCGCGTGGAGCGGTTGATCCGAAGATTCTCGGACGCGATCACAGGCGCGAAGTAAGTTTTGGGGTTTTCCCAAGGAGTATCAAAGAAACTTGAAAGCAGAAATCGGTGTGTTTGGCGGGTCGGGCTTTTACAGCCTGCTGGAAGACGTTGTCGAGGCGAAGATCGACACGCCCTACGGGGCACCCAGCGATAGCTTCTTCTTGGCGACCGTGAATGGTCGCAAGGTCGCGTTCCTGCCCCGGCACGGGCGTAACCATACGATCCCGCCCCACAAGGTCAACTATCGCGCCAACGTTTGGGGCATGCGCTCGCTTGGCGTTCAAGCGGTGATCAGCCCTTGTGCAGCCGGCTCCCTCCAACAGGCCGTTGCGCCGGGGAGCTTTGTGGTCTGCGACCAGTTCGTCGACCGCACGAACGGTCGAGCCGACACGTTCTTCGATGGACCGATCGTGACGCACGTGTCCCCCGCCGAGACTTACGATCCGGTCCTGCGAAAGATCGCGATCGAGACGATTCGTGAGCACGGCATCGAGTGCCACGAGACGGGCACTGTGGTGGTTATCCAAGGCCCGCGCTTTAGCACGAAGTCGGAGAGCAAGTGGTTCCACGACCAAGGTTGGGAAGTCATCAACATGACCCAATATCCCGAGGCGTACCTCTGCCGGGAGCTGGGCATGGCGGTGGTGAACATTTCGCTGATCACCGACTACGACAGCGGCGTGCACGCGGGTACCGAGGCGGTGACCGCCCACGATGTGTTGGCGGTCTTCCAGAAGAACGCCGAGCGGATCAAGAAGGTCGTGTTGGACATGGTTGGCAAGTTTCCTGCCGACCTCTCGACCCTGGGAGCGCGCCAGTCCCTTCAGTACAGCCGAGGCGACGGCCACGCCGCCGGTCCTCAGGACATTCGGCTGTTCGAACTGCTGAGCTAGCGTGATGACCGCCCTGGGCTTCTTGGTGGCGGCGATCTTTGGAACGTCGCTTCCCGCCGCCCAGGGCGTTTCGTTTTCCATGGCAGGCAAGGATGTGCCTGCCGAGTTCAAGTCGGCGCCCGCCCGCGAAGTGTCGGGCTTTGTCGAAGGCGATTGGACGCTACCGGTATCCGATGGGAAGTTTGGAGTCCCGGTGCTTAACCTGTCCTCCGCCGAGATCCTTCGTCGCCAACCCGGCGAGAAGGCGACCCCGTTTCGCGTGAAGGTGTTCATTCTGCGGCGGGTCGAGCGACTTGAAATCGACGCCAAACAGGTGGCAAATCCGGTCTCGCTTTGGATGGAAGACAGCCATGTGGCGGCGGCGGAATCGGCTCTGGCGCGAGCCTTCGCTTCGTTTCAGGCGCTCCATCCGTTGAGGGTCGTGCCGTCCGTCGAGGTCACCGGCGATCTGGGTAGCCAAGCGGCCGGCTATGTGGAGGCCCGCGTAAACCGAGCCGAGTTCGACGCAGAGGATGCCGTCTACCGTGGCCCGTTCAACGCCACCCTCGTAGTCGGGCCTTCGGAAGACGTGGCACCCGGCGAGGCGCTCGCCTTGGGACCCGACCTTGCCGCAAACGCCCTTGCGAAACTGGAGGCGGCATTCGCGGGCGAGGAACTCACCGCAAAGCACGGGGCGATGCCAGAACTCCCCTCCGACCAAAGGGTGCGGATCGACTGTCGCCGAGCGGGCGACATCCAGGTTTTGGGCGTCGATCTTGAGGTTGCCAGGTTTGTGGTGCCCAGGCTTGATGCCCCGGTTCCCCTAGGCGTCGGCGGAAAGCGGGCGTACTTTGCCACCAAGGTGTACGGCACTCAGGGTGACGATCTATCGTTTCTCACGGGCAAGCCGGAGAAGCGAGAAGTCCCGGGCTATGTGGAGCCTGCGGCCCTTGGAATCGCCGCCCCTTCGGCAGGGGACCGAGCCAAGGCGGAAGTGCTCGCCAGCCTGACCGCTCCCACCAAAGAACTCGGCGACCTGCTGATCGCGCCGAATCCATACCTCCAGGTCAACGCGTGCCGGGTCTTTCAAAGGCTGAAAGACCCGGTCGCGATGACGCTCCTTCAGGGCGCTCTGCTTTCTCCAAGCCTACTGGTGGCGGGCGAAGCCGTCCGGGCGATCGCATATCAGGGTGGCGAATCGGCTGACGGCGCCCTCGCCAACGTGGCGCGATCTTGCCCAGACGATCGGAGCCGGATTCTCGCGGCGGAGGCGATCGCCAAACCGGGAGATAATCGCCAGAACTCGGTGCTCGCCACCCTCCTCACCTGCGTTACCGAGGCAGGTCGAGCCCAAGGGGTCGAGGTTCTCGGCAAGGTCGGGACCAAGGAGTCGGACACCATCGCCTTGGCTTTCCTTCGGGATGTAAGTCCTCAGGTGCGCCTTGCGGTGGCAAAGACGGTCAAGCCTTCGGAAGAACTGATCGCCAAAGGACTCCTCTGGAGCGCGGTCAACGATCCTTCGGAGGCGGTTCGCTCTGCATGCTTGGCAAGGCTTCTGGGCTGTCCCTATCCCGAGATCGCCGCGGACGCCCTGCGGGCGTGGAAGGGCGAAGTCGCCCCGGTGAGAATCCAGGTCCTCGACCAGGTCCAAGACCTTGCCTTGGCGAGGAGCGCTCTTGCGGATTCGACGCCCGAAGTTCGCGCGGCGGCTTGGCGGGCGGTCGCTCGGTTGGAACCGAACCTTGTCGAATCGGGGCTGACTCTGAAGGAGGGCGAGCAGGATCCGCTGGTCTTGCGAACAGTGGCAAGTCTGAACCGAAGGCTGCCAGCCAGAATCGAGGAGATCCTCGCCAAAAGTCCCGATCTTGCGGTGAAGGTGCTTCTCAAACTGCGCACGGGCACAAACTGAGTACGAAATACGTCCCAAGACGTAGGACAATGCAAGCGGGCAACCGAGTATGAGTGAAGTGAAGAAGTCGTTGAGCGCCGCAGGAGCGGTGGTGGCGGGCGCCTTGGCGGTGATCGCCGGCACGTCGTGGCGCAACTCCGTCGATTTGGGGGCGGCTCAGACAAACACCCGCCCGACGCTGGCTGGTCTGGTGGCGTCGAGCGAGGCGAAGCAGGACGTACCTGAGGCGGCGTACTTCCAGCAGCTAAGCCAGTTGCTGAAGGACGAGTACGTCGATCCGATCGACGATGACCTGAAACTCGCCGACGGCGCCGTGCGCGGCATGGTCATGAGCCTCAACGATCCCAAAGCGATCTACCTTGCCGCCGACGAACTGCCGGTCTACGAGCGGGCGTTGGCAGGAAAGTTCGAGGGCGTGGGAGCGTTCTTCGTCCTTCAGTCGCCGAAGTTGCCGCCTACGGCGGCTCAGGAGCTCTCGGAACGACTCCCCACGCTGATGGTTGGCGAGGTCGTACCCGGCGGTCCCGCCGAGAAGGCGGGCGTTAAGGTGGGCGACGTGGTCTACGCGGTCGACGGCAGATGGATTCTGAACGCCGATGAGATCGCCAAGTTTAGGGCGCTTCAGGATGCGGTGGACAAGAAGCAGGCATCGCCCGACGCCCTGCTGAAGGCGCGGCGTGATTTGCGGGCAAAGTCGGAAACCAGCATCTTGCCCAACAAGGCCTATGACAAGCTGTTCCTCGGCAAGAGCGGCACGGTGAAAGTCACCTGGCAACGCGGAGCGAACCGATTCGACACCACTCTCTCCCGAGGCGAGAGCAACCTTGGGTCGGGCTTCCGGTTTGGAGCCGACGCCGCGGCAAACCTGAAGAAGCTGGTTGCGGCGGGTTCTTCGGTCAAGTTGGACCTTCGCAACAATGCAGGCGGCGACTACGAAGCCATGCTCCGATGTTTAGCGGTGGTCCTGCCCAAGGGCACGGTCGGATATCTCAAGACCGAGCGGGGCAAAGCCGAAGCGATCGAGCTCAAGTCGGGCGCGGCGACCTCACCGAAGCTTGAGCTGACCGTCGACGGTACCACCAGAGGTGCCGCGGCGATCTTCGCGAAGGTTCTCAAGGCTAAAGGAGCCGCGACACTGACCGGCGTGCCTTCTAACGACACGGTGGCCGTGCAGCTGGTCAAGCTCGCCGACGGTACGGGATACACCCTGCCGATCGGCACGGTGACCACGGAGGCGACGAAGTGAAGGCTCTCTTGAAGATCGCGGGTTCCGTTGCCGTGATGCTCGTACTTTTCGGATTCGGCTACGCATGGCGGGACATTCAGCGCGGCCACCTGCCCTCTATGGACACGGTCAAGGCTGGGTTCGGCTCTACGAACGCTAGGGCGGACGTGTCTCCCGTGCAGCTGTTCCGGGAGACGTATTCCCGCATCCTGACCGACTATCGAAAAACGGTGGATCCCACCGACCTCAAGTACGCGGGCATGGAAGGGCTCATGGCGTCGCTTGGCGACCCGCACACCCTCTTTATGGAGCCGCGCCAGGCTGAACAGTTTGCGTTGGAGACAACGGCGAACTTCGTGGGCATTGGCGCGAGGCTCTCGCCCGACCCGTTGGGGGCCAAGGTCGTCGTGATCTTTGAGGACAGCCCGGCTCAGCACAGCGGCCTCAAGATCGGCGACATCGTTTCCGCCGTGGATGGCGTCAAGGTCTCCGGAAAGGATATCGACAGCATCGTCGGCAAGATCCGCGGCAAGCCCGGAACCCAGGTTAGGATCACCGTCCTGCGTTCGGGCAGCCCCAAGCCGATCGATCTAAGGGCGATTCGCGCCAAGATCATCACGCCGACCGTCGAGAGCGCGATGATCCCGGGTACCTCGATGGGGCGCGTGTCGATCGCGACCTTCTCTGAGCCGACCGCAGACCAGTTCGACCGCGCGGTCGCCAAGCTGGAAAAGCAAGGCATGAAAGGCTTGGTCATCGACCTGCGGGGCAACCCCGGCGGCCTGCTTGAAACCGCCGTGGAGATGCTCTCCCGGTTTGTGGAAGACAAGGTTGTGGTCAAGATGAAAGGGCGGGGCGACCGCGAGGAAATCGCCCGGACCTACGTCGGTTTGAACCGCAAGTGGCGGTATCCCATCGCCGTCCTCATCAACGAGGAGTCGGCGAGTGCGTCCGAGATCTTTGCAGGCTGCGTCCGAGCGTATCGGCTGGGCACGCTGGTGGGTGAGCACAGCTACGGCAAGGCGAGCGTTCAGAACGTGCGCATGCTGGTGGGCGGCGCAAGCGCGAAGATCACCATCGCCCGGTACTACCTGCCGGGCGGCGAAGACATCGGCCGCAAGGTCGATGAAGACGGTCAGTACATTGAGGGCGGTTTGAAGCCTGACGTGGAAGCCAAATGGGACCCGGACCGAGCGGGCATTTTCGGCGACATCAAGACCGATCCGCAACTGCAGAAGGCGGTTGCCGTTCTCAAGAGCAAGAGCTAAACGCTACTTGCTCTTGGGATCGAGCATGGCGCGAAGTCCGTCGCCCACGAAGTTCAGCGCGAAGATCGAAGCGCTGAGGAAGAGGCAGGGCCAGACGATCGTCATCGGATAGCTGCTCAACTCGGCCCGGGCGTTGTTGATCATGCTTCCCCAACTGGGATCGGGCGGCCGCACGCCGATGCCCAAAAAGCTCAGCGTGGATTCAGCGAGGATCGTGCCAGCCAAGTCGACCATGCTCACCGCCAGCAACGTGCCCCACAGCTGCGGCAGGATGTGCTTGCGGACCAGATAGAAGGTCGACGCCCCCATCGCCTTGGCGGCGACGACGTACTCCCGATCCTTGATCGAGGCTAGCTGGGTGACGGTCAGCCGCGTGATGCTGGGCCACGAGGCGATTGCCAAAGCCAAGATGACCGGCAACATGTTGCCGAACGTGCCCGAGAAGAGCCCTTTGCTGGTGCTCAGAACGCCCACGATGAGGATGGCGAGCAGGATATCGGGGAACGCGAACATGCCGTCGGTGAGACGCAGGACGATCATCCGAATCCAGCGCGGGGCAAACGTGCCCAAGACGCCCATGAGGATGCCGACCAGCAAGCTGAACGCCTGGACGATCAAGCCGATACTGATCGAGATGCGCGCACCGTAGGCGATGCGGGCAAAGATATCTCGGCCGAGTTCATCGGTCCCAAACCAATAATCCGACCCCATTGGAAGGTGAGGCTTGGCCACCTGGTCGAGGTAGTGATGGCGCATCGTGGGCCCAAAGATGGCAAACATGGCCAAGAGCCCCAAAAACACGATGCCAACCACGAGCAGCGGGTCTTTGCGCAACTTCACTAGACTTGGGCCTCCCGAATGCGCGGGTCGAGAATCGGTAGCAAAAGATCGACGCAAAGGTTAACCACGATGAACATCGCGCCCGCGATCATCACGGTGGCTTGGATTACCGGCATGTTGCCTTGCTGAATCGCTTCGATCGCCTCTCGTCCCACTCCTGGCAGCAAGAAGTAGCGCTCGATGACGAAGGAGCCGGTGAGAAGGAACCCGAAGCTGGTGCCTACGGCGGTCACCACGGGCAAGATCGCATTGCGGAGCGCGTGGCGGAAGATGAGGCGGCGGCGGGGCACGCCCTTGGCGGTCGCCAAGCGAATGAACTCCTGGCTGAGCGTATCGATCATGCTCGCGCGGGTCAAGCGCGTGATCATCGCCATCGGGCGCAGCGAGAGCAGGACGACGGGGATGATCAAATAGTAGAACTCGGGCCCCCGTAGCGGGGTCTCCCACGACTGCGGCAGCCACAAGGGACTATCGGTGGTCAGCCGGATCGAGAATACGAAGACCAGCAACGGCGCAAGTACGAAGTTGGGGATGGTGACGCCCAGGGTGCTTAATGTGAGGACCCCACGATCCGGAGCGCGGTTTTGGTAAACGGAGGCCAACGTGCCGAGCATGATTCCGACCGCTGCGGCGAGCAGGATCGCCAGAGACGCCAGCTTGATCGTCATCCCAAGGTTTCGCCCGATGATGTTGGCGACGGGTTCCTTGGTGCCGTAGTAGCTGGTTCCGAAATCGCCTTTGGCGGCATTCGACAGGAACTCGACGTAGCGAACCGTCCAGTGCCGGTTGAGGCCCAGCTTCTCGCGCATCTGCGCAATCGTTTCGTTGCTCGCCTTCTCGCCTGCAAGGACGGTGGCGGCATCGCCAGGCGCGAGTTCATCCGCCACGAAGGTGACGAACGAAATGAAGACCAGACTGAGCGCTCCGAACAGGAGTCTGAGAAGAATGGCTTTTGCGAGCCTCACGGGTACGCGAGTATACGCTAGCCTTGCACGATGGTGACGGAAACGACGCGATCGCCCTTCTCGACTTTCTTCACAACGTCCATTCCCGACACCACTTTGCCGAACACCGTGTAGTTCCCGTCGAGGAACTTGGCGGGTCCGAGGAGGATGTAGAACTGGCAGTCGCCCGAGTCCCTATTGTTGGTCTCCGCGGAGAGTCCCACGATGCCTTCGGCGTCGTTCGAGACCCCGCTTGCCTCGTAGGGAATCTTCTTGCCGGTTCCCTCGGTCACAAGGTCCTTGTCGTCCAAGTCCTTGTCTCGCGAACTGGGAGCTCCCATTTGAACGAGGTACGGGCGAGGGGAGCGCAGGACGCGGTGGAAACGCTGGCCGTCGTAGAAGCCGGTCTTGGCGAGTTCGATGATGCGAGACGTCGTGCGGGGTGCCTCCTTGGTGAAAAGGCGGATAAAGACGTTGCCACGGCCCTCGACCGCGATCTTCATCACCGTTTCACCCTGTTTCGGACGATACTCCTGAGCCTGTACCAGCAGGGCGCCGACCAGGCAGAGCAGGATAGCCAGGTAGCGGAGCGTCTTCATCTTCTATGCATACGACGAGCGAGCGGCGGGTATGGCTCCATCAGTCGCGAAGACTGCGCCCGTACCCGTCGAATTTCGTCGCGCCGCACAAGATCGCAATGCCGTCGATGAGCGACCAGAGCATGCCAATGCCGCACATGCTGAGCACCAGCTGCATCACGCCGATGGCGAAGTAGCCCAGGTAGAAGCGTCCGACGCCAAACGGCAACAGAATCTGCAAGACGCCAGCCGCAATGCGCGAGCGGTCGCTCGGCACCGTTTGAAAGGCAGGTTGCGCCGAGTAGAACGGGCTGGGCATGGCAGAAGACGTCCCAAACCCGGCACCAAAGGTGGGAGGCGGGGTTGCCGTCGTCGTCATGGGCGGGGGCGGAGGGGCGGCAAAGGGCTCCGCGAGTCGGAACGCGGTTCCGAGTTCGCTTACCGTGCCCGCTGGGACCCAGTTCGACATGCCGGTTCGCCAAACGTAGGTTTCGCGCACCACCACGCCTCCCTGCACCAGTTCTTGAATCTGGTCCAGGGTGAGGGGCCCAAGCTGCCCGTAGTGACCGATGTAGTACCACTCTCCCACGGCGTCGTTAACGATACGGCAGATTTTACTGGAACGATTCAGGCGAATCGCGAGTTTCCGGAGCCGACGGGTGATTCAGGGACTTTTGACCCTCGCAAACCATGGGGTAAGGGCGCAAACAGGGGACCCAGTTTCGCACTGAACTTCGGTAGGCGGTGTAATCGTCGCCGAACCTTCGGGCCAGGTCGCGCTCCTCGGCGGGGCGCGCAAGGACGTGCCATGCCGGACCGCCTAGCAAGGCGTAGGCCACGACGGGCCACGATCCCAGCACGATGCCCACCATCACTCCCTGAAACAAGCCGCAAATCGCCATCGGGTTGCGAACCCAGCGATAAGGGCCAAGGACGATAAGCCGCGTGGTCTGGTCCAAGGGCAAGGGCGTTCCTCTGCCGTGAACCACAAAGAGGAAGGCGCAGTACAGACCGACGCTGCCCGCAATGCCGAAGCCGAACCAGGCGATGGCCCGGAATATTCCGGGCTGGAATGTCTCGATCCCCAGCATGTTCTGAACGGCGAGGATGCCCGAGGGTACGAGTAAGAGGAAGAACCCCCAGAAGACGGCAATCTGGGCTAGCGTTTTGAGTAGGTTGTGGACCGGCGAAGACGGTCTAGCGGGACGGAACCAACGATCGCAGTCCTTCACGGCCTTCGCTCTCCCCAAGCGAAGTAG
>JAXLTH010000053.1:0-14048 GCA_046330155.1 Fimbriimonadales bacterium
TTGTTACGCTTGGACGGCCAAGTGTGAAGCCGCCCTTCGGCGTCCAGATAGGTTCCGGGCAGTTCCTCTTCCACGGCTATTGGATCGCGCTGACGTGGTTGAACTGCTGCCCCAGCACGACGCCGGAATCCCCGCCCATCCACTCGTCGAGAGCCGCCGCATAGACTTCGCGGAAGTCGATTTTGAAGCGGATATCGCCGTCTTGAAGGTCGTTCAGGTCCGGGATGGGTCCGTGCAAACCGCCCTTGACGTGGCTGCCCACCAAGAACATCGGGCCTGCCGCGCCGTGGTCCGTGCCGCCCGAGGCGTTCTCGTAGCTGCGCCGGCCGAACTCGGTGAAGACGAGCAACAGAACGCGGTCCGCCGCTCCGATCCCCTCGATCTCCTTCTGGAACGAGTTGACCGCGTTTCCAAAGTTCTCGAGGAGTTTGGCATGCTGGTCGGTCTGCCGAGCGTGCGTGTCGAAGCCTCCGGTGCTGAAGTAGATCACGCGGGTCTGCGGTGAAGTCGCGATCAGGTGTGAAATCTGCTTGAAACCCTGCCCGAACGGATCGGTGCCGTAGGTCTGCTTCGGCTCGAAGGTCTTCAGTTGCTTGCTCAGCACCGCCATCGCGTCCAGGGCGGTCTTGTTCGCCTGCTGGACGACCGAAGCGGCGGACCCGGCAGGCGCATCCGCGCCCTGGATTTGCCGCAACATCTTCTCGGCGTCGGGGTCGCCCACCATCGACTGGATGTCGACCAGGGATGCGAAGCAGGGAATGCTCGCGGTTTTGCCGTTGAGCGCCAAGGGCTTGTCGGTGGAGAGGCCGAGGGCAACGACTGGGTTCAGCGTGCCCTTGGACGCCTGCTGGTCGAAGTGCCGTCCCAGCCAGCCGTAGCGAAGGGTGCGGTCGGGGCTGGCCGATTGCCAGATATCCATCGAGGCGAAGTGCGAACGGTTCGGTTTGGGGTATCCGACGTTCTGGATGACCGCGACTTTGTTCTGTTGAAAGAGCTCGGCAAGGCCCCTCAGCGAGGGGTGGAAGCCCATCTGGTCGCTGATCTTCAGCACCTGGTCCTCCTTGATGGCGATGCTGGGCCGGAGTTCGTAGTACTTCTTGTCCGCCCAAGGCACCACGGTGTTCAAGCCGTCGTTGCCGCCGCTCAGTTGGCAAACGACGAGGACGGTGTTCCCGGTTGCCTTTGAGCCTTTGGCTTGACGTACCACGTCGGCTCTCGCGATCGCGGACAGCCAGGTTGGGGTCGCAAGTCCGACCGCAATCATGCCGCCGCGCTTCAAGGTGTCTCTTCGGCTAAGGAGTTCGCTCATCGTTGCCTCGCTCTTGCGTTATGGTAGCGCAGACGCGGCGGAGATGGAAGAGTTCGCTTCGACTGGTAAGATTTCCCCGCATGGTCGGCGATACTTCCCGCAAATCTGGAATCATCGCCGGGGGCGTGTTGGCCTTGGTGACGCTCGTCACCTTCGCCGTGCTCCAGTTCTACGGGCCAGAAAGCGTGGTGCGCCAGTTCCACCGAGTGGTGATCGCGGTGCAGCCCTTCGAGGAAGGGCACCAATCGGAGTGGGGTTCGGTCATGCGGCTGGTGGCGGGAAGCCCCAACGTGCCCGAATCGGTTCAGCAGAACGATGTGGTGCAGCTGGCGCGGTTCGTCGATTGGTGTCGAGGCTACAGCTTCGAGATTCGAATGGCCGAGCCGATCAAGGTCGACGGCACCAGTCGCGAGCGCGTCTTCATCGTCTACTACCCGCCCGATCCCCGCGCACCCCGCCTCGGTCGAACCTGGATCATGGTCAAGGCGAACCGCCGTTGGTACGTCAGCGCCCACGAGACCGCCGAGGTTTGGCGTCAAATGGGATGGCTGCCTCCAGGCTACTGATCGCGCCGTGCCACAATAGCCGGTGGAAATGAGACGGTCGGGTCGCGCGAGTCTGTTGGCTATCTTGGCCACCCTTTCCGCTGTGGTCGTTGTCGTGCTGCTGTTCTTCGGCAGCGAATCAGCCCAGTCGGTCGGATCGAGGTTTATGTCCGCCCTCGCCAAAGGCGATGTGGAAGGACTGACGAAGCTGTCCTACATGGAAGGCAAGACCCCCGAAGAGATCAAGGAGAAGTGGGCGTACGCGACCCAGAAGGTTGCTCCCTACTACCGGTTTGTTTGGCGTCCGGTCTCCTCTACCGAGATCGACAAGGACACCGCCAACGTGAAGGTGGAAGTGGTCACCGACGCGCTCAGCGGACAGTCGTACCCCGAGTTCTTCGAACTGCCCATGCGCAAAGTGGATGGGCAGTGGAAGATCGAGGTCGGGGCGATCGACCGCAAGATGTATCCCGGGCTTCCCCGGTAAGCCGGCTTACCAGCCGCGCACGGCGAGCAGTTCTTTCTCGGGCAACGACGAAACGTTGATGCCCACCATCGGCTCTCCGAGGTTGCGGCTGATCTCCGCGAGCTTCTTCGCGTCGTTGTAGAACAGGACCGCTTCCACAATCGCCTTGGCACGCTTCGCCGGGTCGCCCGACTTGAAGATGCCGGAGCCGACAAAGACGGTTTCGGCGCCCAGTTTCATCATGAGGGCCGCGTCGGCGGGGGTGGCAATGCCGCCTGCCGAGAAGTTCGGCACCGGCATCCGCCCGGTTTCGTGAACCTGACGAATCAGGTCCAGGGGAGCCTGGTGCTCCTTCGCGAGGACGTAGAGCTCATCCTCGCGCGCTCCGTGCACGGCTCGGATCTGGCTCATGATCGTGCGCATGTGGCGCACGGCTTCCACGACGTCTCCGGTCCCGGCTTCGCCCTTTGTTCGGATCATTGCCGCGCCTTCGCCACATCGGCGCAGGGCCTCGCCAAGGTTGCGGGCTCCGCACACGAACGGAACCGTGAAGGCGTGCTTGTCGACGTGGTTCTCCTCGTCGGCGGGGGTCAGAACCTCGCTTTCGTCGACGAAGTCGACTTCCAGCGCCTGAAGGATCTCGGCTTCCACGAAGTGCCCGATTCGGCACTTCGCCATGACGGGAATGCTGACCGCGCCCTTGATTCCCAAAATCATCTCGGGGTCGCTCATTCGGGCGACGCCGCCATCCCGACGGATATCGGCGGGCACGCGCTCCAGTGCCATCACCGCGACCGCACCGGCATCTTCTGCGATGCGCGCCTGCTCAGGGTTGACGACGTCCATGATGACGCCGCCCTTAAGCATCTCGGCCAGGCCGACCTTCTCTCGCCACGTCTTGTTGGGGGAACTCACGATCTCAATTCTACTCCGTTTAGGTTCAAAACATTCCGGACGGGTACCGCAGTGCTAGACTGCGGGCATGAAGCGAGTCGTGCTTTGGCTGGTACTTTCGTTGGCGGTTTCCGCGTCTGCCGAGGTTAAGCACATCAAGTTCACCTTGAGCGGCGGCGATGCAGGCGACAACTCCTACGAGACCTTCGCGGGCGGCAAGTTCATCTCCACCACGAAGCTGAAGCTCGGTCCCCAAAGTCTCGAGAGCACGTTGACCGGCGTGGAGAAGGGCGGCGAGCTGGTCGAGTGGACCCTTGAGGAATCCAGCGGGGCGACCAAGGGCAAGATCGTTTGGAAAGACAACAAGGCCCTGGTGGAGCAGTCGGGCAAGGTCGTACTGAAGGACCACGACGCCCCTTGGCGCGGCAAGGGCTTCTTTTCCCCCTACCACCCGCTCTTGGCGCACTTGAACCTGGCTGTTTACGAGAAGGCGACGGACAAGAAGAAGATCCAGATCCTCAACCCCAACGCGTTAACCACGATCCCGCTTGAGCCCACGCTTCGTCAGACCACGGTTGAAGTCGGCGGAAAGCCGATGCCCGTGACCCTGTTCACGCTGAAGGTGACGGGAATCGACATCGACTTTGCCTTCACCAGGGATAAGGTGCCGGTGGGAATCCGCGTTGCGGCTCAAAGCTTCCAAGGCGTGGTCGACGGTTTCGAGGGCGTCTTCGTCGATCCCCTCGCCAAGTACCCCGAACTCAGCCAACCGACGATCCGCAAAGTGAAACACGAGACTCTATCGGCAAAGATGCGCGATGGAGTGCCGCTCGTCTCCGAAGTGGTTCGGCCCGACGCCGAGGGCAAGTTTCCGACCATCCTGATCCGGACGCCCTACGGCCGAGAGGCGAGTGCCCTGGAGGGCGAGTTTTACGCCAAGCGCGGCTACATACTGGTTGCTCAGGATGTGCGCGGCAAAGGGAAGAGCGGCGGCAAGTTCGATCCGCTGAACTCCGAGGTCGCTGACGGCAAGGACACGCTCGACTGGATCACCCAACAACCATGGAGCGACGGCAAGGTCGGCATGATCGGCGGCAGCTACTTGGCCTACGTGCAGTGGGCGGCGGCGGTGACCCATCATCCCGCCCTCAAGTGCATCGTCCCCCAAGTTAGCCCTAGCGACCCGATGCACAACTTCCCGTGGGACCACGGCGTGTTCATGCTGGCTCCGAGCCTTTGGTGGGCGCGCATCGTCAAGGATCAAGATGCGGACCTCACCCAAGCCGGGCGCCGACTTCAGGGACTCATTCCCGCCCTGAAAGCCCTGCCGATCACCAAGGTCGACGACAAGGCTTTTGGAACCGACCTGCCTTGGTTCGACGAGTGGGTCAAGCGAGACACGATCGAGAAGTGGCCGGGAGCGTTCCGAGAGGACCAGGTCTCCCAAGTGAAGATTCCCGTGCTCCACGTGAGCGGGTTCTGGGACGGCGACGGAGTGGGCACCAAAATCCACTGGGAATCGTTGCGGGCGAACGGCGGCAACCAGTGGCTCATCTTTGGGCCTTGGGAGCACGGTTTCAACGTGAAGACCCAGTTTGCCGGCGAGGAGTACGGGGCGAACTCCATCCTCGAGCTCAACTCGGTCTACCTCCGGTTTTTCGACACTTATCTGAAGGATCGAGCCGTGGGTTGGGACAAGCAACCTCGAGTTCGCTTCTTCGTCACGGGCGCCAACTTCTGGCTGAACGTGCCGGACTGGCCCGCGCCGATGCTGAATAAGCAGGTGCTCTATCTGGGCGGAGGCAACGCCCTGGGGAAGGACAGCAAGGGAACGCTGGTGGCCAAGCCCGAGCCAAAGGGGGAGGATCGGTTTGCGTACGACCCCACCAAGCCGCGGGTTGACCCCAAGCAACTTGAAGTCGAGTCGCAAAACGCTTCGATGGTCGTGAAGGCGAAGGACATCCCCGCTAACTGGATGCTCTACCGATCCCCCGCATTTGCGGAGGACACGCTCGTCGCCGGCCCCGTCAAGGTCGATCTCTTCGCCAAAACCACGGCTCGCGACGCCAACTTCCATGCGCTCGTTTTGGAAGAGGCGTCCAACGGCGACCTTCGTGTGATCGAGCTTCCGGGCACCATGCGCGCGACCTTCCCGAGCGGCAAGCTGTTGACCCCTGGCAAACCGTTCCAGGTAACGGTGGAGCCATGGTTGTTTGCCCGACAGTTCAAGAAGGGCACGCGCCTTGCGGTCGCCATCACCACCGACATGTTCCCGCAGTTCGCGCGGAACCCGGGAACCGGCGAGCCCTTGGCGAAGGCGACGCGTCTGCGAAAGGCAACCCATACCATCCTAAAGAGCGCGACCTGGCCCAGCCGGATCGTCTTCTGGAGCGTTGGACTCTGACCTGAGCGGGTTCCCGCCGGAACGTGCCCGAGCCTTGGCGCTTGCCAAGGGCTTGGCGGCGACAGCGTCGGCGATTGAAAGCGTGTCGCGCGAGACCGGCGTCGAGGCGGCGCGGTGGGCGTTCCTGCAATGGGAACTTCGCGCCAAAGCTGCGGGGAAGTTTGAACTCGCCGATCAAATGTTGTTCGATCGCGATGGCTTGGAGATGGCGACGCACGAACGGGTTGCCGCCTTCCGCGCTTCACGCTATCCCGAAGGTTCGAGAGTTGCCGACCTCACCTGCGGCATCGGGGCGGACCTAATCGCACTGGCAAGACGTGGGAGCGTCGTTGGATTCGAGGTGGAGGCGCAGCGGGCGGCAATGGCGAGGCATAACCTGTCGGTCCATGGGCTCAGCGGTGAAGTGGTCGAGCAGGATTGCCTTGGCGCGGCGTGGGATTTCGAGTACGCCTTTGCCGATCCGTCGCGGCGACCGGGCGGTCGGCGCACGTTGAATCCTGCCGACTTCTTGCCCGACCCCGTGGCTTTGGCGCAGAGGTTTGAGCAACTGAAACTGGGTGCGATCAAGCTATCGCCGATGCTCGCCGATTCCTTTCTGGAGTCGTTGGGCGGGCGGCTCGAGTTCTTGTCCTATGGTGGCGAGTGCCGCGAAGCGCTAGTGTGGTTGGGACGCGAGGCGGTGCCTGGGCGGCACGCGGTTCATGTCGAGTCGGGAGAACACTTGGAGGCCGGCGAACCGGGTCCCCTGACGGAGGAACCGGGGGAGTGGCTGCTGGAGGCTGACCCGGCCGCCATTCGAGCCCACGGTCTGGGCACGTTGTCGAGGCGCTTCAACCTTAGGGAACTGGGAGATTCGAACGGATACCTTACCGGGGAACCCGCTACCAGCCCTTGGTTGCGTAGCTTTCGCGTATTGCACCACGGCCCCGCTGACCTCAAGCGAACGACGGCGGCGTTACGCGAGTTGGGAGCGGGTACGCCGGAACTGAAGCAACGCGGGGCTGGGCAGGATCTCATCGCCCTGCGCAAGAAGTTGAAGCGAGAAGGTAGCCGGCGCGTCGCCCTTGCGATATGGGTGGTGGGCAAAAGCCTTCGCCACACCGTGCTCGAGTTACCCTAGCCGCCTTCCACAAACTCCACGTAGTCGCCTGTTTCCGCCACAAAGGCAACCCGCATCGGGCTGGATTTGACTTCGTCGGAACTGTAGCCGAGGGGAGCTAGTTTTGCCGTCATCACGGCTTTGCCCTTGCCGCCGACCCGATCCGCGCGAAGGTTGCCGTAGGCGTCGATGGTACCGGCAAAGGTGCCTTCGCCCACGCCGCCCAGCGTCGCGACGACCTTGCCGTCCGCCGTCACCTTCACGGTCAGCGTCCCGGGCAGGCCCTTATCTTCTTCGTCGATCCAGTACTCGCCCTTGAACTTGTGCTCGCCCACGAAGTCCTTGATCTTCGGGTCGAACTTGAACGCGATCTTGCCGAACAACGGGTTGCCGTACTCGGTTCGAGCGATGGACGCCACGGTGTCGTCAAGCTTGGACTTCGCCGACTTGGCAATGTAGGCGCTCACCTCGTGCATCTTGGTGAGACACGCCGCATGGACATCCGTGTAGAGATCGTTTGAGCTCGCGCACGCATCCGGGAGTTCAAGCGCGATGCCCATGAGGGTCGCCGAATCGTCGAGGGTAGGTTCTGGGCCTTTCGGTTTGAACAGGCTCGCCCGCGCCAGAGCAGCGATTTGCTTGGCCACCAAGTTCGCGGGAGAGAAATCGTCAAGTTTCTTCTCAAGGGCGTCTGCGGCGTTGCCGCCTTGGGCTTGAACGAAGAGCATCAGGCCGTCGTACATCTCCTGCAGGCTCTTCTGTCCGGGCCTTTTCAGCTTGGGTGCCAGTTCCTTGAGTTCGGCGATCCTGCCGACCGTGGCAAGGTGGATCGCCCAGCGCAGGTCGCCGCCCTTCGCTTCTGGGCCGTCCCAGTTGCCCATCTTGAACACTTCCTCGGCTTCCTTCTCCGCCCCCGCCGCCAAGAAGAAGTCCAAGAGTTGCTCCTTGAGTTGGATGTTGTTCGGGTTGGCCTTGACCAAGGGAACCAGGTAGAGCCGGGACAGCTGGGCAAGTTGCAGGCGTCGCCCGAGGTCGAGACCCATCGTCTGCAGGGTCATCCACAGTTCCCAGCGAAGCCCCAACTTGTCGATGTTCTTGACATAGTCGGCAAACAGGTACCGGAGGAACTTGTGGCGATGCTCGGCCGGGGCGTTGGCCTCGGACATCAGTTCGAGAAGCGAATCGCAGACGTGGCGCTTGACTTCGATTTCGCTGGGACCGTACTTGAGGACGTTGGGATCGACCGGCTCCATCGGAAAAGGGAAGCCTTTGGCCGCCTGTCGGCACAGCCACACCGCCAGGTGGGCCTCCCACGCGTACGGATGGTTGGCGGCTGCCTTGGCGAACTCGTCCGCAAGTTCTCCGGCGGCGGTACCGGCAAAAGAAACCATGACGAGGAGTTCGTTCGGCTCTGGCTTTTCCCTCAGGCGTTCCTTGATCTTGGCAATGCGCTCGTCAGCCGACTTCCGCTCTAACCGCGTGGTTTCGATCGCCTCCCAGTAGGGTTTGTGTTTAGGATCCTTCTTGCCGACCTCAATGATGCGGTCCATCAGGGTGTTGTCCTTCTGTCGTTCGGCGATCAGAAAGAAGAGGACCAACATGTCGTGGGATTCGGGCTCGCTGCCCGCGACCTTCTGCATCGCCCCCAAGTACTGCACGGCCTTCGTGAAATCGCCGTCGAAGTAGGCGTCGGATCCCCTCAGGTACCAACCGACCCTCGACTCCGCGCCAAAAACCTTCAGCATCTCGGCCAGCACGGCTTTCCGCTGCTCGGGCGTCACCGGGTCTTGCCAGGTGATCGTCGACCAGTACACGTAGGCGTTGGTCCAGTCGGGTGAGTCGAGGTAGATGTTCCTTGCGGCTTCTCGGCGCTGGGCTTGGGTGGTTTTGGCCGGGCTGATCGCCAGGATCGCAAGATCGGTGACGATCTTGTCTTTGCCCTCCCTCAGGATGCGTTCGTAAATGCGCTGCGCCTCGGCTTCGCGCCCCAGGCTGGTGAGGGACGTCGCGAGCGCATACAGTTCGTCGGGCGACTCCTCTCCCAACTGCTCAAGAGCCTTATACGCCTCCACCGCCTTGTCGAACATCTGCTCTTGGAAGAACAACTCCGCCAAGGCGCGCAGCAGCAGCTTAAAGGCGCCCCGGTCCATCTTGTGCCCGAGGTTCGTGATCTCTTGCATGCCGAACTGGGCGAACTGGTCGGTGCCGATGTAGGCGCCGATCAAGACGTCGTACGTGCTCCCTTCTCCCCAAATCGCGGGGACCTGCTTGTCGTCCCCATAGTCGCGTTCGGTGTAGCTCGCCACGTCTTGCTGGACTTTCTTCGCCACCGCCGACGCCCAGAGGGCGCCAGTTTGCGTGTCTCGCAAAGCCGGATTGCGCATGGCTCGCGTCAGCATATAGGTGAAGATCCCGTGCCCCAGTTGCGGGTACTCGTAGGAGCGCTTCCCAGGCGCGCATCCCAGCATGACCGCGATGTTCGCCGTCTTGCCGAGTTGCTGAAGTTCGCCGCCGAACGGATTCTCCTTGCCCGCACGACATGCGTCGCAGATGACCAGCACGTTCTTCAGACCCGCCTTGACGAACCTGCCGATGAGATCCTTGACCGGAACGCCGACCTTGTCCACGTCCTGCTTGGAGGCGTCGTTCGGCACGAGATAGTCGCCCTTCGGCGTGCCCACCCCGTGGCCTGAGAAGTAGAAGATAAAGAGGTCGCCCTGGTTTAGGCTCCGGTCGGAGAGCAGGGAATCCAGCTCTCGAAAGGTGGCTTGGGCACTTGGGGAGCGGAGGGGATCGTCGTCGATCAGGGTGCGGACGTTCTTGTCGTTGAAGCCATAGGCTTCCACCAGCGATTTGGCGAAGTCCCGGGCATCGGCGGCGGCGTAGTTGAGCGCCCCGAACTCGGTGTACTTCGAGGCGCCGATAACCAGCGCCCAGCGCTTTTGCGCCACAAAGGGGGTCTTAACCTCGAAGGTCGCCTGAGCCCAAGCACAGGTTACGAGGGCCAACATGCCGAGAAGCCGGAGGAACTTCATGGTGGTTCAGGATTGCCAAAAAGGTCGGAGCCGCTATGGCTCCGACCTTCTTCGGGGCCGGTTACTTCGCGCCGGTTGCCGTTACGCCGACGATCTTATCGTCCTTGAAGAGGACACCCATGTTAAGCCCGGGCCAGTAAAGCCACTCTTCCATGGTGCCGCCCTTGATCAGGTTGACCTTGGTTGCCTTCTCGGGATCGAGGATCTTGGTGAAGTCCGCCTTGCTCATGCCAACCGCGATTTTGAAATCGAGGTTGAGCGTGGAGTCTTGTGCTCGAAGCAAGATGTAGGCGTCCTTCGAGTAGGAGGTCACCCTTAGGATTTCGTCGCGCTCCGTCAGGATCGTGAGGTTGCCGTCTCGCCACCGAACCTCCATGAGGTCGGGGTATCGCTCGTCGTATTGCAGCGCGCCGTCCGGCTTGCCCAGCGTGGTGTTGTACTTCTCGAACGGCTCGAACATGCCGAACTCCTGGCCGCCGTCGTTGATCGACATCACCTTGCAGAGGTAGATCGGCTGGCCCTTGAAGTCCATCACCTTGAAGTTGTTGGCGTTGCAGACCGCAATGTAGTTCTTCTTGACCTTCTCGTAGTTCGGGTGCGCGGGGGCCGTATTGTCCAACCAGGTGCCGAGGACGGCGGCGGCGAGCGCCGCTTGATCCTTGTCGCCCTTGGGCACTTCGTTCACGCCGAGGTTCTCCGCGAGATACGGGTTGAAGAGATCGGTGCCCTTTTGCGTGCTCAGCATGAGGTTCACGCCATCGGCGAGTTTGCCCATGCGCTGCAATCCGAGCGCGGCGTTGTTTGCGGTGCGCAGCTTCTCCGCCGGGACTAGCGATTTGGAGGCGACGTCGAGGAGAAGGTCGGTTCCCGCTTTGAGGTTGTCGGCCTTGCCATCCGGATCGAGCACCAGCACCAAGGCGGCAAGCTCGAGCGCGTGCAGATCGTCCTTGTTCTTATCGAGGGCCGCCGAAACCCGCGTTCGCGCATCTTGCCAGCGCTTGCGGTCGTCGTCCGTCAGTTCCAGCGAGCGAGGCGGGACGGGCGGGGCGAGAAGCGGTCCGAAATCGGGCCGGAACCACGACTGCTGGACCGACAACGGGAGGTTGTCGTAGTAGTACATGATCGCGGCTTGCGCCGAGTTGGTGTACGCCTCTTTCAGCCCCGGCTCCTTCTTGACGGCGCGGTCGAACGCGTCCATGGCAAGCCGATACTTCCGCGTTTCCATGAAAGCCATGCCGACCTCGAAGTCCATCAGCGACTTGAGGACCATGGGGTTGTCGACAATCTGTGCTGCCCGCGCCTTGCCGCTGGCGTGGTCGCCGGTGAGCTTGCCCAGCCACGACCCCTGATCTAGCTCGTCGAGCTTGAGCATGAGCTCCGCCATGTCGTTCTTGCTGTAGCCGGCTTTCTGGAGCAACGAGGCGCCGGTCACGTCGGCTTCGAACTCCTGTTGCCGCGTCCAGAGGTTGTTCAGGTCGCTCGGCTTCCAGCCGGGCATCGTGCAGTGCCCCTTGGCCAGGTGCGAGATCTCATGGGCGACGCAAGCGCGGATCAACCGAAGGTCGCCATTCACGAACTTGACGAACCCCGTATAGACCACCATCACGCCCTGAAGCTTGCCGTTCTTGTCCTTCTCGACGGTGGCGTAGGCGTTGACATCGTCCTTTTCCACCACGGACGACTTGATCGGATAGACGTAATCGGGGAACTTGGCGCTGTAGACCTCCAGTTCCTTCACAACCTTCTCAAGGTCGGCTTGGCCAAAGCTCTGGGCCCACGAAACGGCAGAGAGCGCGACAAGGGCGAGCGGCCCGGCAACGCGAGTAAATACAGAACGCAAAATCATTTTCCCTCTCAATACTCGGTCGAACAAGTTCAACCGGTTATCCTAAACGCCTTAAGAAACGAACGGTTTCGCCGTTGCCGGAGAAGTCCTGCAAAGCTACCGGAACGGTCATTTTGAACGAAACGGTGGCATGTTCGGTTCGTCTAGAGATGACTTGCGGCGGATTGGAACGCCGGCGCGGCAAAATGACCGCATGGCGGCTTTCGTAGGCATCGACGTCGGCACATCGGCAGCGAAAGCGATCCTTATCGACGAATCCGGGCGGATCGTCGCCCAAGCTTCTGCCGAGTATCCGCTCTCCACCCCGCGCCCAGGTTGGTCCGAGCAAGACCCCGAGCATTGGTGGACGGCGGTGCAGGCATGCCTCGCCGAGATCGTTACGGGGTCCGTGGACGGCATCGGCTTGACGGGGCAGATGCACGGCGCGGTGTTTCTCGACGAGGGGATGAAGGTCATCCGCCCCGCAATCCTGTGGAACGATCAGCGCACGGCGGAGGAGTGTGCGCAAATCGACGCCGCCGTCGGCGTTGACCGCTACCGCGAGATCACGTGTAACCCGCCGATGACGGGCCTTCAACTGCCCAAGGTTCTTTGGTTGCGTAAGCACGAGCCGGAGGCCTTCCGGCGCGTGAGGCACGTTTTGCTTCCCAAGGACTACATCCGCTACCGCTTGACGGGAGCGCTGGCGACGGACGTCCCCGACGCCTCGGGTACGGGCGCCTTCGACGTTCCGAACCGCCGCTGGTCGCAAGAGGTTCTTAGCGCCTTGGACGTGGACCCCTCGTGGCTTCCGCCTTCCTTCGAGTCGGATGAGCGAACCGGATTGACGGCAGATGGCGTGCCGGTCGTCGCCGGGGCCGGCGATCAAGCCGCGGCGGCGATGGGCACGGGAGCCGTGCGCCCCGGCATCGTCAGCATCAGCCTCGGCACTTCGGGCGTGGTGTTCGGTTGCGTGGATAAGCCGACGGCGGACCGCAACGGGGTGACGAACACGTTTTGCCACGCGAACCGCGGTTGGCACGCCATGGGCGTAATGCTGAGTTGCGGAGGCGCCCTGCGTTGGTACCGTGACGTGTTTCGGCCCGGTTGGAGCTACGACGCCATCGCCGCCGAGGCGGCGATCGTGGCGTCGGGAGCGGACGGGCTCAGATTCGCACCCTATCTCTCGGGCGAACGCTGCCCCATCAACGATCCAACTTTGACGGCATCGTTCACGGGTGCGACTTTGGCGCACGGTCCGGCCCACTTCAGCCGCGCCGTCTTCGAAGGGGTGACCCGCGGGTTGGCAGGTTGCTACGAGGCACTGGCGGCGGTTGGAGTCCGCGCCGACGAGATCAGGCTGACCGGGGGCGGCGCGAAGAGCGCCTTTTGGCGAGGACTTCTCGAAGAGGCGCTGGGGCGACCCTGCGCACCTGTTGAGATCGACGAAGGCCCGGCGTACGGAGCGGCTTGTCTGGCTCGAACCTCGCTCCTACACGGATAGGCTGAGCGGCAAAACCGTTCAGGTATCATAGGAACCTAATCCGGGGGATTTCCCCTTTCCTTGTGTAGATATTGAGATGATGACGGACGACCAGATGACGCCCACGACCGAGCCGGAAGCCGAACCGACCCAGGCTTCTGCCCCCGTGGCGCCCGAGACCCCCAGCGTGGCGGAAGCCACCGCGCCGACCCCCGAGCCCACTCCGGCCGAGACTCCTGTCGAGGTTCCAGCTCCTGCCCCCGCTGTAGTGGAGGCTGCCGCTCCCGCCCCGATTGACGACGCCGGCCTCTTCGAGGCCGCGATGGCGGAAATGGCGCAGCAGGACCAGAAGAACGAAGGAGGCCGTCGAAAGCTCGCCAAGGGCGACCGCATCGAGGCGACCGTCATCCACGTCGAGAAGGACAAGGTCTTCGTCAACCTCGGAACCAAGTCTGAGGGCGTGGTTCCCATCCACGAGCTGAGCGAAGAACTCATCGAGAACGCTGCCGACCACGTCCAGGTGGGCGACAAGATCCAAGTCGTGGTCATCAAGACCGAGGGCGGAGACGGCAATGCCGTCGTCTCGAAGAAGCGAGCCGACTTCGAAGACACCTGGGACAGCATTATCGAGAAGTTCGAGAAGGGCGAGATGTTCTCGGCGCAGGTCGTGGACCGCGTCAAGGGCGGCCTTGTGGTCGACATCGGCGTGCGCGGCTTTGTGCCGGCGACCCACGTGGGCAGCGGCAAGCTCCGCAACATCGAGAAGTACGTCGGCAACACCCTCCAGGTAAAGATCATCGAACTCGACCGAGAGCGCAAGAAGGTCGTTCTTTCGAACCGCGAAGCCGAGCAAAAGGCCCGCGAGCAGGCAAAGGACGATCTGTTCACCAAGGTCTCGCCGGGCGACATCCTCGAGGGCACCGTTCGCCGTCTCACCGATTACGGCGCGTTCGTCGATCTCGGCGGCGTGGACGGTTTGCTGCACATC
>JAXLTH010000054.1:0-13100 GCA_046330155.1 Fimbriimonadales bacterium
GCCGAAGAACCCACCGAAGGCGAAGCTCAAGATTCGCCCGATCAAGAGTGGGACCCGACGACCAAGGCACTCTTTGAAGCGTTCCAAGCAGGGCCCTCGCCTGTCTTGGGCGCAGCGCTTTGGGTGCTGAACGGCTTGGAAGCGCTCGTCTTGGCCGTCACCATCATGGTGCAATGGTTTCTCTGGCTGGCGCTCACGTCGCAGGTTTGGGCGCCGTGGGGAATGGCGATCGGCGGCTTGATCGTAGCGGTGCAGATTTGGCTGCTCTTCGGCACGGCGACGCCAAAGAACGCCTGCGAACTGCCCAAATGAAAAGGGGGCACGGGTACTCCGTGCCCCCTTGGCTTACCGGTAGAGGCCTAAGAGGAGAACTCCATGAACGGAAACTCCTCAGTAGCCTTCGGAGCGGCCTTCCTTTGCGAAACATCCCAGTTAGGATAGGCGAAGACCCGGGGCATTTGGAGAAGGGACCGAGGCTGAGACATCTGCCTTGCCAGGTACTTCGCGGTTGCACGTAGGTAGAGGAGGGCGGTCTGCCGGGTTTCGAGGACCCTCTCGGTCATGTGGGCTCGCTCCGAATCTCGGCCCGTCATTCGAGGGATCAGGGCCCGGAGGCTCTCTATTCGTCGGCCCTGAACCTCGGCCAGACGCTGTAACAGGGCGATCTTATCGGGAACGGCGATGCCGCTGTTTACCACGGATCGAACCTGTCCGACGATGCGCGCGATGAACGCGCGCTCAGCACGACTATGAACTCGCAAGGGTTAACCTCCTACGATGGTCAGGGAGAATGCGTGCATTCTCTTTCGATGCGTCGGCGAGGTTAGCTGACGGGTTAGAGCCGAAAGTACTCTTCCTCAATGAGGATTCACCCCGATAATGGTTCCCCCGCTCCGGCGGGGAATCCGCCGGATTAGACTTTTGTAACAAGTAATGACGTCTCAGATCGATCCGCGATTCGTCGGAGCGGGTCTCTAAGTCGAGTTTTTCAGGTCGCATGAGAGGGCGGGGCTTGATCGCTGGTCGAGTGGTCAATGCCTTGTTGAACAGCAAGTAGCCCTTCGCGCGTGCCTGCGGCCACGACGAGTCGCATGTGTTCTCGCAGGACGGTATCGGATCGAGGCACGAATTCTTTCCCACCCACGCGGCACAGAACGATGAGCACGCCCTGGGGAAGGCCGAGATCACGAACTGCCTTCCCGTCAAAAGGCGAACCGCCCTGTACTTCAAACTCGCGAGTCAACAGTTCGCCGTCCTCGAGGTTCCAACCCTTGATTAGGGCGTCTCGCTGAAGCAGAGACTCATAGATCGGCACATCGCGCAGCCCCTCCGCCACGGCGTAGGCGGCAAAGGCCGCCGCCAGCAAGGGAAGAAGCATGTCGTAGCTTCCGGTCATTTCCGCGATCAAGATGACCCCGGTTAGCGGTGCCCGGACCACTCCGCTGAACAGGGCGCACATGCCTGCGACAGCACAAGCGGCAACCGACGGAACATTGGGCAACGCCAGACTCGACACCTGAAATGCGAGCGCACCAAGCAAGGCGCCGATGGAGAGGAGCGGCGCGAAGATCCCCCCAGGCACGCCCGTGGCATACGAGACGTGCACGAATAGCATCCTGATTACAAGGTAGAGCGCTGCCGCGCCCAAGACGTAAGTGTTGCGAAGCGCCGCCTCGCTCAGCCCATGGCCGCCACCAAGCAAGTCAGGCGACACGAGAGTGGCGAGCGTTGCGCCCACGCCGGCAATGAGCGCGATCTTCCAGGGCTTTCGAAGGGGTTTGCGCTTAAAGATCGACGCGCTTTGCAGCAGGCCACGGTTGAACAGCACGCCGACGAATCCCGCCGCCACTCCGATCAGCACGAACAGGGGAATGGAACCTAGCGAAGGTGGGGGTATGTGTGGCACCGCGAAGACCGAGGCTTGCCCCGATACGAGCCTCGATACCACGGTGGCGATCGATGCACTCAACAGGGCGGCGGCAAACACGACAGGCTGGAAGTCTCGTTGCAACTCCTCCAGGACGAAGGTTACGCCCGCCAACGGGGCGTTGAACGCTGCGGCTAGGCCCGCACCCGCTCCCGATGCCGTCAGGGCCCGTCGCTCCCGCTTGGACGCGCGAGTGAGGTCGGAGATCGCGGCCCCGACGGCGCCGCCCATCTGCACCGTGGGACCCTCCCGGCCCAGGGCGAGCCCGGAACCGATCGCGGCCCAGGCCGCTCCGAACTTGACCGGAATGAGGGTTTGCCAACGGATGGCGGAGTGACCCTCGAGAACGGCTTTCATGTGGGGAATGCCGCTTCCACCCGCATTCTTGTCGAATCTGCCGATCAGCAGGGCAACATAGGTGCCCACCGTTGCCAGAACTCCGATTGCCAGGGCGTTCCATACGGGCGCACGGTCTGCCGTTTGAAGGTAGGCGGCCCGAAGGTGTTCCACAGATTCAAGGGCCAGACGGAAGGCTACGGCAATCGTCCCCGACACGAGACCCACAAGGATGGCGCGGGGTAGCAGGCGCTTCCGGGCAACCCGATTCTCTAAGTACTCGTGAATCTCGGCTTGGGCAATGTCGCCGTCCTTGCCGACGCTATTCGTCATCTTCCTCTTCGCTGAAGTCTTCCAAGCCTTGCGCGTGGCAGTACTGACGAATGAGCTTGAGCATCCTTCCGATCCGGGGCCCTCGAGGTCGGAAGAAACGATAGGTGCCCCTCTGTTCCACAAGAAGGGCACCTGCTCGAGTGAGCGCTGCCAAGTGATTGGAGACGGTGGGTTGGGGCATGCCGAGACGCTGCACAATCTCGGTCACCGTCATCTCGCCGTCGAGCAGGAGCTCAACGATAGCCAGCCGATTGGGGTGCCCCAAGGACGCGAAGATCGCGGCAGCGCGCCGGCGAACGCCTTCTTCCATCATTCAATCAGTATATCGGAATATCCGTATATAAGCAGGAAGAGGGACGTTCTGACTTGGAAACTGGACAGAGATTCCTAGTCCGCCATCTCGGCGAGGGCGGTGAGCCAGGCCAGCGAGGAGGCAGCGCGCATCGGCCCGCGTTCGGGTTTGCCCTCCAGACCGTGGATGTCGCAATACTTGCGGACCAGCTTGAGGATGCGGCCGATTCGGGGCCCCCGCGCCCGGTAATAGCGGTGGGTGCCGCGCTGCGTCACCGTCAGCACGCCCGCCCGCGTCAGACACGACAGGTGCATCGAGGCGGTCGACTGTCCGATCTTGAGCGTGTGCGCGATCTCGTTGACGGTCATCTCCTCGTCCACCACGAGTTGCACCACCGCCAGCCGCCCCGGGTTGCCCAGGGCGGCGAAGATCGCCGCCGCACGGTCGCGCGTGCTCTCATCCATCATAGGACTTACTATATCGCGAGATTCCCCCGCTCGCAACCTCTGCCGGCGAAACCCGGTGCAATCCACAAGGCAACGCCTAGCGGCGCTTGCGCTCGGCTAGCTTCGCCACCAGGGCGATCGCGGCGATCAGAAGGCCCAGCGCCGGAATGGCGGCCACCGAGCCGATGACCGCGCCCCATCCGCCGTAATACCGCAGGCCGAGCAGGCCGCCGCCGACGAACGCCACCGGCAGCAGCACGCTCGTGCACGAGCAAGACGGCGGTCGGGACTCTTGGGACATGGCTTCGGGAGCGGCTTGCCGCCAAGGCGGGTTTTTACCCGACGGTTCCGAATCTCCCGAACAGCCGGAGGGTGGCAATCCAACCGAAACCCCTCCGACAACGTAAGCAGAGGAGATGGACGGCAAAGCGCCCGCCAGCCTTGCCAAACGAAACCGGTCCTTGCCGCGATGGGCATTGCCCGTCTTGCTGGCGGTTATCCTGATGGTTCTGGGATCCCTGCGCTGGGCTTGGTTCATGCTCGAAGAGGACATGATTTCGGCTGCCGCCGTCGGGAATGCCGAGCGTGTCCAGACGTTGCTTTCCCTGCACGTCGACCCCAATGCGACGACGGAGGACGGATCGTCGGCGCTCTTGTTCGCTGCGGGGAACTCCCGTACGAAGGTCGTGGAACTGCTCCTTGCCCATGGGGCGGACCCGCTACTCCGAAACCACGACGGCGAGTCTCCGCTCGACGTTGCTCAAGAGTCGGAGATCAAGAACATCCTGACCGCGGCTCTGTCCAAACGTTGAACCTTAGCTACGAACGATGAAGATCATAGTGGGCTGAGCCAAGCACGATCAATGGCATCAACGTCGTCCAGTTGGACAACTTCAACCGTTGGCGGCACATTGCTTGCGTCGTAGAGATTGACATACAGGGGGAAACGGCGAAAGTTTGCGACAGACTCTCCAACCGTTCGCGGGAGCAGAAGCACTTGCGGGATATCCCTGCGTTCGCTAGTAGTCGCGTTAACCAAGAGACTCTGATCGCCTGTCACGTTGGCCAAAGCGCAAGTGTCTCCATTCCACGCGACGACAAACCTAGTCACGGTTACGTGAACGATGTCACCCGACCAATCACGAGCCAGTTGGTAACTTTCTCCAACCTTAAGTTCTTCCATACGGCCCCCCGGGTGTCGAAGACCGGCTTCTTTCCCTGTCCCACACGAATTCTTACCCTACATGTCCCGTTCACCCGCCTCTACCTTCGGTGCCGCAAGAGAAGGACGAGGGCAGTCGTCAAGACCGCCAAGGCTGACCCCAGCGTGATGTTCCGCACCGTGAATATCTCGCTCGACGGTCCTCCTCTCGGCCCCGTGGGCGGGACCGGAATCAGCACCTTGCCGTCTATACCTCTGGCTCGCTCGTGATGCACGACCTCGCCCGTCACGCTGTCCACGATCACGTTTCCCCAGCCTGAGGACACGTCGTAGCAAAGCCGCATGGTGCGCTGGAGGTTCAGTTTCCGAATCGCTTCGGGGGCGTCGGAGGCGCTCGCGGTTCGATAGGCCAACGTGGCTCCCCACTCGCCCTCCAGTCCGCCCAGGGTCGCAATGGCGGTGTCGCATGCCGCCTTGGACTTCACGCGGATGTTGGGCGGTTCGTAGGTCCAGCCGCGCCCGACCAGCAGGCTAACAAACTTCCCGGTGACGGCGTGGAGTCTGGCGTCCACCAGGTTGCCCCCGAACGCCGGGTAGCCGTACGGCTCGGGCTGCATCCTCAGCTTCAACATCGGCGGCTTCTTGCCCGCCACGGCGGTCTTCTTGCGTTGCTCCTCCGGCACCTTCAGCTTCCGAAGGGCGGTGTTGAGGGCGGCCCAAGCCTCCATCACATTCGGGTAGCGAGGCGGCCCGTCGGGCGGCTGGAGCACCGCGGCGCTGAGGTCGTTGAACCCGAGGAAGTTGCCCGCTTGGTCGAGCGTGACCATGAGCTCGCCGTCGGAAACGCGAACGATCGGTGTCTGCCGGCTGCCCGGCGCGCCCTCCCTTTCCACGACGGACTTCGGACCGAACTCGGACGGGCTCCCCAAGATTCGACACGCTTCGCGGGCGGCTTGCCGCGCCGCCGAATCAGATAGCCCGCCTTGCGCAAGGGCAGATGTGCCCGCGATGAGGGCAAGCGCCAGAGAGACCAAGATGCGTCGTGTCGTCCCCTGTCCCACACGCCATTCTTACCCTACATGTGCGTGATCTTCACCGAGTTGCTGCCCTTCTCGTTGTCGTCCAGCGTCACCACGTACACCTTAAAGATCTTGAAGGCGCCGGGCAGGGTCAGCAGGGTGTTGTTGGTCCACACGGTTTCGCCGGGCATCAGGGTGCCGTAGGTGGTTTCCATGGCGGAGTTGTAGCGCGGGCCGTCGCATCCGCGCACCGAGAGGTGCTTGAGGTTGGGGATGCTGGGCACGGTGGCGCTGAGCGTGATGAGGTCGCCCACGATGTTGCCCGAGAGCACGGCGGCGGGCGGGGTCGAGCCGCGCGCCGGGGTCAGCGCGGGCAACGATTCCAGCATCGGCGAGCCCGCGGCGTACTTGCTCTGCACCGCCAGGCGGTACTGCGCCATGCGGTCGCGCAGGGGTTTCAGCAGGGCGTTTCGCGCCTCCCGCGCCACCAGCGCGCCTTGCAGAGCGTCGTTCCACGTGCCGTAAGCCAGGCGGATGGCGGCCACGTCGGTGGCAAAGTTGGCCTGGGTGTAGCCGCCCACCAGCGTGAGCGGAATGGGCATGCCCATCGGCACCGGAAGAATGGCGTTCACGCGCAGCCACAGGTTCGCCATGTCGTCCAGCGCGTCCATAAAGTCGCCCTCCGAGGTGTTGAATCGCGGAATGCGGGGCAGGGCGTTCACGTGCTCGTAACCCTTGAAGTAGCTCTGCAGCGCGGTGCGGAACTGGCGGACCCGCTCGCGCAGGGGGTCTTTCTTCAGGTCTCTCGCCCCGGCGGCTATCTGCAGGGCGTTGTCGGCGGTCACCACCGCGGTGATCTTGGTCTGCAGGTTGGTGCGGTCGGTGGTCAGGCTCGCCACCGAGTAGTTGGTGGGAAGCACCAGCGCCGTGCCCAGGTCGGCGTTCACGGCGGTCCAGTGGGTGATGAACTGTTGGCTGGTGGAGAGATAGCTGTCGATGGAGGATAGCGGCATGTCAAGTCCCTGTTATCGCCAATTACGGTTGACGACAATAAGCCGATTCGACAATTTTCTCCTTTTGCTTTTTACAAAATGGGGTTCCCCCGCGCGTTTTGCCCTCCTCCCGGGCATTTTGGGCGTCTCCCGGACGTTAACGCCCTTCTCCCGCTCGGGTACGCCCTCTCCCGCTCGTTGGGCTCGTCTCTCCCGGACGTTTTGCCATCCTCCCCGGGCGTTTGGAGCCATGTCCGCCGCGTCCGGCGGTCATTTGGGGCAGTTGAAGCAGGGCGCCATAGGGTAGCTCCAATCAGCCTGAGGCGTCTCGAAGGTGTCCAGAACACAGCCCCGATTTTCGACTTCGGGACCGATATTCTGTCTCAAGCCCTGAGCGAAGTTTGCGATCACTCCGCCGTTAACAGAGTCCAAAACATCGCGTCCAGTCCCGGGGAACAAGAGCCCGAGCATATTTAGCTTCTTCCGTTCCGCCTGACGCTCGTGGGTATAGGAATGCGGAAAGATTTCCGTCCTTGAGTACCTCCACCCAACGCGGGGAAAACCTATGCACCTTCAGCAATGGTCATGGCGAACGTCACGTGGTTTGATCTCCAATACGTCAAACAGCTTTTCCCAGCGGGCCGCTGCGGTGGCATCTTGAACCCGTAATGAACGACCTCCCAGACTCGCTCGGACAACGCTACGTGGAGTCAAGTAGCCTAACAGCGGCTCGTTTTCTGGCAGAGAGTAACCCACTGTAATTAGAGTGTCAGCTTGCTGATAGATTGGGCTGCAGCAGCCCACACATCCTGAGCTTTCTCCGCTGACTTGAGTAAGTCAAGGACCCGTTATGCAAATGATTTCCAGCTTCCAGGCGCCAGCATGAGGAGGAGTCGGCTGCTGCGTCGGCACGTAGCGAATATCCGACGTATGAGGTTGTCGCTCCCTGTAATGTCACGTGCGGCTACGGCAACACTTTCTGAGCCGATGGCATCCTCGGTTCTGCTCCAGAAGAACAATAAGAGAGCTGCCTTGTAGGACGACATTCTTCACAATCGCCCAAGGACTTGGGTGCAAAGACTATCCGACCGAATATGGTAGCTTGCGGCGAAAGTTCAGAATGTCACAGTGAGCATAGTGACTTCAAGTAGCCTACGCGCGTTCATGCAGTGCCGCGCATTAAGTGATCCATGTAGTTTAAGTTAAGACGCCGCTGTCTGATAGTGGGTCGTATGTGAACGGTATCCCAAGACAATGGCACACATATTCGCGAGCACGGTCGTATTCAGTGAGATACCACTGGTCTCCCAGGCTGTTGCCAATAGATCATGAGGTCTTGTATTGATCCAGAGTCCATCGGCTTCAACCCACCGCGAAGAGCCTGGTGGGAAGCTAGGGTGCTCCTTGAGATCGCGAGCTGGACAAACCGCCGCAACTTGAAGCACGTTTCGAACTCTATGGAAGGCTCTTACATTTCAAGTCCTCAAGGTCACAGAGACACGCAAGGACCTCAATGTTATCTATGTCTTCCTCCGTCTTCAGGAGGTTCTCCTCATGTACGCTCGAATTCCCAACGGAGTTCTCCAAACTTCTTTATTGCCGGGTAGAGGTCACGAGCTTCTCGTAGCATCTGTTCGCGACGTTCCTCAAGTACGAGCTCTGGAACAAGCCATTCAAGATGGATATCCTTATGGTTGGAATTCTTCTGGAGAAATGCGGCTGCTCCTGCACTCAGAAAGTCGGTGACACTCTTGGTGAAGAGGATATTAGTGTCGAACAGCACCACAACCTTTCGTCGTTGATGCTGTTTAGATTTCGTGGGCCTTGGCATGGGTTTGATCCTACCATTAGGTATTTGCTTCTTAAACCTAGCTACACCCGCTGGTTTCTCCGCACGAGTCGCACTTCAGGCAGACGCCGTTCCTCACCATGGTGAACGCGCCGCAGTTGGTGCACGGGTCGCCCTCGTAGCCCTTCAGGCGGGCTTGGCGGATCTTCTCCGAGATCGTGTCTTCCACGCGGGGCGCCGCCACGGCGACCGCGCCCTTGTCTCGCTGCTCCACCGACCAGGTGGGCGAGCCCACGTTGGACGAGGCGAACAGGGAAGCCTGCGGCTCGTCGTCCTCGTCGTCCTTGCGACGGGCGGAGGCGTAGCCCTTGGACTCGTGCGCCTCGTAGGCGGTGCCGGGCACGTGGCCGTCGAAGTCGCCCACTTCTTCCTCGTCGTCGAAGTCGGGCAGCTGCGAGGGCTTGCCCACGGCGTCGCTGCGCAGGTCTTCGGGCTTCACCTGCACCAGGTCGGTGCGTCCCAGGTAGGACAGGGCAAGCTCGCGGAAGATGTAGTCGATGACCGAGGTGGACATCTTGATGTTGTCGTGCCCCAGCACGCTTCCGTTGGGCTCGAAGCGGGTGAACACGAACGCCTCGACGAACTCCTCGAGCGGCACGCCGTATTGCAAGCCGAGCGAGATGGCGATGGCGAAGCAGTTCATGAGCGAGCGGAACGCGGCGCCTTCGCGGTGCATGTCCACGAAGATTTCGCCGAGGCTTCCGTCCTCGAACTCGCCGGTGCGCAGGTACACCTTGTGCCCGCCGACGCGCGCCTTTTGGGTGTAGCCCTTTCTTCGCGCGGGCAGGGTGCGCCGCTTGGCGATGTAGCGGTAGACCAGTTTTTGGGCGGTCTGCGCGATGAGGGCGTGCTGGTCGACCGGCTCCACCGGGAGCGTGGGCTGAACCGCATCCTCGTGCGCCAACGACGCCTCCAGAATGGCGGCGGCGGACTCGTCGGACGAGGAGTTCAGCGGCTGGCTGAGCTTGCTGCCGTCTCGGTACAGGGCGTTCGCCTTCAGGCCCAGCCGCCACGACATCATGTACGCGTCGTTGATGGCTTCCACGGGAGCGTCGCCGGGCAGGTTGATGGTCTTGCTAATGGCGCCCGAAAGGAACGGCTGCGCCGCCGCCATCATCTTGATGTGGCCCTCGGCGCTGATGTAGCGCTTGCCCTTCTTGCCGCACTTGTTGGCGCAGTCGAACACGGAGTAGTGCTCGGCCTTCAGGTGCGGGGCGCCCTCGATGGTCATGGTGCCGCACACGTACTCGTTCGCCTCTTCGATGGCGTCCTTTCCGAAGCCGAGCGCCGCCAGCATGTTGAACGACCAGTCGTTCAACTGCTCGTCGGTGAAGCCCAGCGAGTTGCGGCAGAAGTCTTCGCCCAGCGAGTACTTGTTGAAGGCAAAGCCGATTTCGAACGCGTTGCCGAGGGCTTCGTCCACCGCGTCCAGCTTCTCTTCGGTGAAGCCCTTGGCGGCCAGCGACTCTCTTGAGATCGCGCCGGTTTGCGGCAGCTTCTTGTGGCCGACCGTGTAGCAGACGATGTCGTCGATCTGGGCGGCGTCGTAGCCCAGCCGCGCCAAGGCGACGGGGATGGACTGGTTGATGATCTTGAAGTAGCCGCCGCCGGCGAGCTTCTTGAACTTCACGAGGGCGAAGTCGGGCTCGATGCCGGTGGTGTCGCAGTCCATGATGAGGCCGATGGTGCCGGTGGGGGCCAGCACGGTGACCTGCGCGTTGCGGTATCCGTGCGCCTCGCCCAACTCAAGCGCCTGGTCCCACGCGTTGCGGGCGGCAGAGATCATGGCGGTGGGGCACTCGTCAGGGTCGATGCCCATGGGGGCGATGCTGAGCCCTTCGTAGCTGCTCTCGTTATAGGCGGCGCGCCGGTGGTTGCGGATCACGCGGAGCATGTTCTCGCGGTTGCGGGCGTAGCCGGGGAACGGCCCTTGCTCCTTGGACATGAGCGCGCTGGCGGCGTAGCTGTCTCCGCCGAGAATGGCGGTGAGGGCGCCAGCGATGGCGAAGCCCTGCGGGCTGTCGTAGGCGATGCCCATCTGCATGAGCAGGGCGCCCAGGTTGGCGTAGCCCAAGCCCAGGGTGCGGAACTCGTAGCTGAGCCGCGCGATGTCTTGGCTGGGGAACTGCGCCATGAGCACGCTGATCTCCAGCACCACGGTCCACAGCCGGATGGCGTGGCGGTAGCCCTCGATGTCGAAGTCGCCCGTTTCGGGGTCGTAGAACTTGATGAGGTTGATCGAGGCCAGGTTGCACGCCGTGTCGTCGAGGAACATGTACTCGGAGCACGGGTTGCTGGCGTTGATGCGGCCATCGGCGGGGCAGGTGTGCCACTCGTTGATGGTGGTGTCGTACTGCAGGCCGGGGTCGGCGCTGGACCAGGCGGCGAAGCAGATGTCGTCCCACAGATCGCGGGCGCGGACGCTCTTGACGGCGCGACCGTCGATGCGGGCCTTCAGGGTCCACTCTTCGTCGGCTTCGACCGCCTTAAAGAACTCGTTGCTGACGCGCACCGAGTTGTTGCTGTTCTGGCCGCTGACCGTGATGTACGCCTCGGACTCGTAGCCGGTGTCGTACGTGGGGAACTCGATGCTGGTGTAGCCCTGCCCCGCCAGCTGGATGACGCGCTGGATGTAGTTGAGCGGAATGCCGACCGCCTTGGCTTCGGCGATGGCTTGGCGCAGGTCGGCGTTGGTTCGCGGGTTGTTGTTCGCGCCGCACGCCCGCATGATCGCGTTCAGGTGCCGCTCGTTCAGCTGCGAGCCGGTGACCAGAGAGGCGACCTTTTGCTCCTCCACGACCTTCCAGTTCACGAAGGTCTCGACGTCGGGGTGGTCGATGTCGAGACACACCATCTTGGCGGCGCGGCGCGTGGTGCCGCCCGACTTGATGGCGCCCGCGCTGCGGTCGCCGACTTTGAGGAACGACATGAGGCCAGAGCTTCGGCCGCCGCCCGAGAGCTTCTCGTTTTCGCCGCGGATCTTGGAGAAGTTGGTGCCGACGCCGGAGCCGTACTTGAAGATGCGGGCCTCTCGGGTCCAGAGGTCCATGATGCCGCCCTCGTTCACCAGGTCGTCCTTGACGCTCAGGATGAAGCAGGCGTGCGGCTGGGGCCGCTCGTAGGCGTTGCTGCTGCGCTCGAGCTTGCCGGTCTTGGGGTCCACGTAATAGTGGCCTTGCGCCACGCCGTCGATGCCGTAGGCGTAGTGGAGGCCGGTGTTGAACCACTGCGGGCTGTTGGGCGCGGCGATCTGTTGCGCCAGCATATGGCAGAGCTCGTCGTAGAACGCCTGCGCGTCTTCGGCGCTGTCGAAGTAGCCGTTCTGCTCGCCCCAGTGTCGCCAGCATCCCGCCAACCGGTGGAACACCTGGCGGCTGTCGGTTTCGTGGTCCTCGGTGGGGATCTGGTAGCCGACGTCGAGCGTGTGCTGCTCGCTGTTCGGCTCGCGGCCGTTCAGCAGGCCGGCTTTGCGGAAGTACTTCTGCGCGAGAATGTCGGTGGCGACCTGCGACCAGTGCGCGGGCACCATGACGTTTTCCATGGAGAACACCTTGCTTCCGTCCGGATTGCGGATCTCGCTCTTGCGAGGCTCAAACGCGATTCCGTCGTACGGATCTTTTCCGGCAGTTGTGAAATAGCGGCCGATCTTCATGCTCGACCCTCGACGACCCTAACCATTGCTAACCCTTGATTCATGTGAAATTCCACCATCCGTTGTGGATTGGGCGGCTCTCTGCCGCTGTATTTAGTGAAGTCCTTTGTTCTGGACGGAGTGCACCCTCTCGACGATTTCCCTAAAATTGGCAATCGTCTCGAAATCTTGGTAGACGCTCGCAAAGCGAACGTACGCGACTTCGTCGAGGTTGAAAAGCTCGTGGAGAACGCGGTCGCCGATCGCGGTCGACGGCACCTCGTCCTCGAAATCGTGGAAGAGCACCCGCTCGACTCGCCCGACGGCTTCGCGCAGGCTCTCGATGGAGACCGGCCGCTTTCGGCAGGCGATGAGCATCGAGTTCAGCATCTTTTCTCGGCTGAACTCCTCGCGCCCGCCTCCGCGTTTCACCACGAAAAGGCGCGGCCTTTCCGGCTCTTCGAACGTCGTAAACCTTCGCTCGCAGCGCAAACACTCGCGCCGTCTGCGGATCGCCTCGCCCTCACGGGCAGGACGCGAATCCAGAACTTTCTGGTCGTCGTAACCGCAGTAAGGACAGAGCATCGCCGTACATTGTATCTCAACATGTAGGGGTGTGGTGCAATCAAAAGCACCACATTTTGTGTTTTTCCTCAGCTAATCCACCGGTTCTCCAACCCCGGCGATCTTACTGGGCACCGTTGTTGCTCCCGGATTCGCAAGACGACCCGTTAGAGTTGCGGGACAAACAGACCGACAAGTCAGTTGGGCCCCCGTCTATTTGGGCTCAGGGCAGGCTATGAGAGGCAAGACGCTTTGGATACTCGCGTTGGGCGTGGTGGGAACCGCCCACGCTCAAGACCAAGACCTTGGGTCGATGGGCATCGAAGACCTGATGAAGCTCCAGGTCACAACCGCATCGCGGCAAGAGCAGGTGTTCATGAACGTGCCGGCGGCGATCTACGTCGTGACCGGCGACGACATCCGGAAATCGGGCGCCGTTACGGTGCCGGACATGCTGCGCATGGTTCCCGGGCTTCAAGTGTTCGTGGTTGACGGCAACAAGTGGTCGGTCTCTATCCGAGGCTTTGGAAGCCGCTACGCGAACAAGCT
>JAXLTH010000055.1:0-10421 GCA_046330155.1 Fimbriimonadales bacterium
AGCATCGACGCGTGGCGCGAGCAGGGCCGAGGCGGCAAGGGCGTGAACACGACCCTGAAGATGGACGACGAGCCCGCCCACCTTTTCCAGGTGAACACGCACCACACGATCCTGTTCTTCACGGATCGGGGACGCGTGTACCGGCTGAAGGCTTACGAAATCCCCGAAAGCGGCCGCTATGCCAAGGGCATGCCGGTCATCAACTACATCAACATCTTGGGCGGCGAGCGGGTGACCGCGACCGTCAGCGTGAAGGATTTGAACGCCGAGGGCTACCTCACGATGATCACCCGGGGAACCGGCAAGAACCGCTGGTCGGAAGTGAAGCGCACGCCGCTTTCGGCGTTCGCGAACATCCGCAACAACGGCCTCATCGCCTTCGACATCGAAGAGGGCGACGAGCTTGGCTGGGCGCTTCGAACGCGCGGCAACGACGACGTTTTGCTCGTCACCCGCTACGGCCAGTCGATCCGCTTCAACGAGAACGACGCCACCTCGCGGTCTCGCGCGGCGGGCGGCGTGAAGTCGATCACCTTCAAGGACAACAAGCCCGACGACCAAGTGGTCGCCGCGGACGTGGTGGACGAATCGTGCACGTTGCTGGTCGTCGGCGAGAACGGGTTTGGCAAGCGGACCGAACTGAGCGAATACCGTGTTCAAGGCCGAGGCGGCTCGGGCATTCTGACCATGAACGTCACCGAAAAGACGGGCAGGGTCGTGGGCGCCGAAGTCGTGGAAGACGATGACCGCCTGTTGGTCATGACGAGTTCGGGCAAATCCATCCGCCTGCGGGTGAAGGACGTTCGGCAGGTCGGCCGTGTGGCACAGGGCGTGAAGCTCATCAATCTTGCCGCCGGCGACCAGGTTCGGTCGATTGCCCGGGTCGTTCAGGGAGCCGACGACGGCGAAGTGGACGCCGCTCCGGTCAACGAAGACGAAGAATAGCTTCTCTTTCGAGGACTAGGCGAGGGCCTGCTCGTAAACCGCGAGCAGGCCCTCGATGTGTTTGTCCATCGTTGGCGGGGCTGCCCAGAAACGGTCGAACGCCGCCTTCCCCATCGAAGCCACGAGTGCGTCGTCTTTCAGCTTCGAGAGTTCTCTCGCAAGGCTGCCGGTCTCGTAGGGCGAGAAGATCAAGCCGGTCTTGCCGTGCGCCACAAACTCGTGCCCGCAGTTGATGTCGCCCACAACCACCGGCAGTCCGGCGGCGAGGGCGTCGAAGATTACCAAGGGTGCTCCCTCGTACCAACGCGACGGCATCACCAAGGCGCGGGCTTCGCGCTGGCGGCGGTGGACTTCGTCGGGCGAGACCCAACCGGTGATTTCCGCATCGGGATTGATGGCGGCAACCTCGTCGCGCACCGGGCCGTCGCCGACGAAGACCACGGGCATGCCCACCTCCTTGGCGGCGGCAGCCAGCGCCATGGGGTCCTTGTGCGCTTCGAGCCTGCCAACGTAGAGCAAGGGCTTGTTCTGGGAAACGGGAACGGGATCGAGCTTCTCCAGATCGACGGGGTTGAGGACCAGGTGGACCTTCGCCTCGGGGTGGAGGAATGGGCGCATGATCTCGCCGCTCGACTGAGACACGGCGACGAAATGGCGGATGCGGTCTCGCCACCGGACCCGACGATTCAGAACCGCCGCCCGGGCGACGAAGCCCAGCTTGTTCGTCCTGCCGCGGAGGGTGCAGTTCGTGGTCACGCACGAGAGCGACATCGGCTTCAGGCGGCAGATTTCGTGGGACTGGTAGTTGTAGAAGCCCATATTCGGGCACGCGAGCCCGTAGTCGTGCAGGGTGACCACCACGCGGAACCCGGCGTCGAGCGCGGCGGCTAACGTGCTGCCCGAAAGCACCTTGAGATAGCTGTGGAAGTGGACGACGGTGTCTTTGGGGTCGTGACGCTTCAGGATGGACGCCATGCGCTCCGCCGCCACCCCGTTCCAGAGCACTTGGCGGATGCCCTGAAGACGACTGGGCACGTCGTAAAACGCGGTTTGTCCCGTGTTCTCCACCGTCAGATTTTCGACGTTTTGGAGGCGTTCGTCCACGGGACCGACACCGGTCAGGACCGTCGTCTCGATTCCCCGCTGGGCGAGGGCAAGCGCGGCGGTGAGGGCTACCTTTTCCGCGCCGCCCGAGATGCGGGCGGTATCCGAGACGACAACGATGCGCATAAGGCTGGTATCTTGACCTTCCGACAATACTCGAAGGACGCTTCGATTATCGGCAGAACATGGCAGGCTCTTCCCAAAAAACCGTGGTGGTGGTGAACGACAACGCCTTCGTTCAAGGTGGAGCCGCGAAAGTTGCCATTGGGGAGGCCGTCGGCCTTGCCGACCGGGGACACAAGGTCGTCTTCTTTTCGGCCAGTGGCCCCCCAGATCCCGCCTTGGTCGGGCACCCAAACCTGGAAGCGATCTGCCTGCGGGACAACTACGACGTCGCCAAGTTGCCCACGCTCGTGCATGCGACGCGAGGCATTTGGGACCGAGAGGCGCAACGCGCCTTTGCCAACCTGCTGCGCAAACATGACCCCAGGAGCACCGTCGTCCACTATCACATGGTGCGCGAGCAGTTGACGGCGAGCGTGTACAACCCCGCCTTCGATCTTGGGTTCCCGGTGGTCGTCACGCCCCACGAGTACAACATCGGCTGCCCCTACGGCGGCTTTTTCGATTACGCGCAGAAGCGGTGTTGCGAGCTTCGAGGTCTGAGCGGGGCTTGCCTGCGCTCGCACTGCAACGAGGGAGCGTACGCCCGTAAGCTTTGGTTCTACGCGAAGGGCAAGGTCCAGCAGAAGGTCGCCCATGTGCCCGATCGGGTGAAGCACTGGATCTTCATCGGGACGTTCATCCGCGACCAGCTTCGACCTTATCTGCCGGCGGGCGCGGTCGAACACATGGTGCGGAATCCCATCGAAGTACCCGACGAAGGATGCCGCGTCGCCGCGGAAGGCTCGCCCTTCGTTTTTGTGGGCAGGCTCACCGTCGAAAAAGACCCGGTGACGTTCGCACGCGCCGCCAAGGCGCTGGGCGTGCCGGCGGTGTTCATCGGCGACGGCTATCTGGCGGACGAGGTTCGCAAGGCGAACCCCGACGCCCAAATGGTCGGCTGGGTCGATCGCGCCGGCGTGAAGGAGTGGATGAAGCGGGGTCGCGCCCTGGTGTTTCCCAGCATTTGGTACGAGGGGCAACCCCTGACCGTTCAGGAGGCGGCGGCGTTGGGACTGCCCACGATCGCCAGCGACAAGTGCGCCGCCCGCGACGACGTGGAGGACGGCGTGAACGGCTTGATCTTCGAGGGCGGAAACGTGGACGACCTCGCCGCCAAGATGATCGTTCTACAGGACACCGCTTCAGCGAACAAGATGGGCGAAGAGGCGCACCGGCACTTCTGGGCTGATCCGCCGACGGTCCAGAAGCATCTCGACGGGCTTGAATCCGTCTTCGCGGAGGTGCTCGCGTGAGGGTCGGCGTCTCGGCGCTCCTCCTCCGAACCGAGGGAGGATTCCAGAAGGCGGGCATCTGCCGCTACATCATTCGCATGCTGGACGAGTTTGCCGCCCATCCCGAAGGCGACGAGTTCGTGGTGTTCGTTCCCGACGACGTGGAACTGGCGCCGAACTGGCTGGCGGCACCCCACCTCACGTTCGAGCGCGTCGTGATCAAGAACCGGCTTCACCGCGTTTGGTGGGAACACACCTCGGCTCGCCAGTGGGTTCGGCTTCGCGGGCTGGACGTTTGGTTCAGCACCGCCCAATGCACGCCGTTCGCGTGCGGCGCCCCGCGAGCCACCATGGTCCACGACCTGATTCCGATCTTCTATCCACAGTTCTTCTCGTGGGAAATGGCGGCGTACCAGAAGTGGACGATCCGGCACTCGTGCCGAGCCGCCGAGCTCATCATGACGAGCACACAGTCGGTGCGGGACGACATCGTCCGCACCTACGGCACGCCTAAGGAACGGATCGCGATTGCGCCGCTAGGACCGGGTAACACGCCGCCGCCCGTCTCTCGGGATCAAGCCTCTCGGGAGGTGCTTCAGCGGCACGGCGTCGAGTTCGAGCGGTACCTGTTCACCCTAAGCACCCTCGAGCCCCGAAAGAACCTGGTGCGCGTGTTTGAAGCGCTCAAGGAACTGAAGGACGATCCCGGTTTGGGATTCGTGGTCGGGGGAGCCAAGGGCTGGAAGGAGTCCGACATCTTCGAGCGCTTGCGGGAACTGGGGGTGGAGGACCGGGTCAAGTTCTTGGGCTACGTGGACGACGAGGACCTTCCCCACCTCTTCGCCCGCGCCGAAGCGTTTGTTTACGCCTCGATTTACGAGGGGTTCGGCATTCCGGTGCTGGAGGCGATGCTCATGGGCACACCCGTGGTCGCGAGCCGCCAAGCCGCGTTGGTTGAAGTCGGCGGCGAGGTAGCGCGGTACTTCGAACCCAACGACCCGGTGGACATCGCGCGCGCCATTCGAGAGACATTGAGCGCCCCCGATCGCGAAGAACGCATTGCGGCGGGCTTTGCCCGAGCGAAGCAGTTCGGGTGGGCGGAGTGCAGCCGTCTCACGCGGGAAGCGATCTCCCGGCTGGTGCAGCCGTGAGCCAAGTCAAGCGCGTGGTGATCGTCGCCGAAGCGGCGAACATCCTGGGGGGCGCCGAGAAGGTGGCGATGGACACCGCGATTTGCCTTGCCGACGCCGGCTACGTGGTGACTTACTTCGCCGCTTCTGGCCCGGTTGACGACAGGCTGAAGCGCGATCGCATCCGGGTCGAGCTGGTCAGGGAGCGCTACCGGGTGGACGAACTCTCGGAGAAGGAGCGGGTTCTGCGCGCGACTTCCGACCGGGAGGCGGCGGCGAAGTTCAAAAACCTGCTTGCGCAGTTCGACCCTCGGGACACCGTCGTGCACCTTCACTCTTGGCGATTCGAGCTCACGTCGAGCATTTTGGAGCCGCTCTTCGCTTCGGGTTTGCCCACGCTGTACACCGCCCACGACTACGGATTGGCTTGCCCCTACGTGGGGTTTTACGACTATCGGCGCGAGGCGATTTGTCCGCAACGAGGGGGCTCGTTCGGCTGCCTTTGCACCAACTGTAACCAGACGAGCTACAAGCACAAGCTATGGGTCTACTACAAGAACTCGGTCATCCCCAACCGACTTGGACAACGCTCCCGATTTGGTCACTACATTTTCGTTTCCGAGTTCTCCAAGCGCATCCTCGCTCCGTATCTGGCGCCAAGCGCCAAAGTTCACGTTGTCCAGAATCCCATCGAGGCGGTGGACGAGGGGCCGCGCCCGCTCCTGGTGGACGGACCGTTTGTGTTCGTGGGGCGGATCACGAAAGAAAAGGACCCGGAGACCTTCGCCCGAGCCGCGAAGAAGTTGGGCGTGCGAGCCGTCTTTGTGGGCGACGGCAACATCGTGGAGCAAGTGAAAGCCGCGAACCCCGAGGCGGAGTTCCTCGGCTGGCGAAAACCGCCCGAGGTGCGCGAACTGATGCGCTCCGCAAGGGCACTCGTGTTTCCCAGCGCCTGGTATGAGGGGCAGCCCCTCACGACCCAAGAGGCGCTGAGCATCGGCTTGCCGAGCATCATCTCGGACGCCTGTGCCGCGCAGGATGTGATCGAGGATGGGCGCACGGGACTCCTCTTCCGATGCGGAGACGTCGATCATTTGGCTGAGCAGATGCGGCGGCTGCAGGACGACCCGTTCAACACCCAAGTTGGGCAAGCGGCGTACGATTCGTTTTGGCAGAATCCGCCCACGGCGGAGCGCTACCTGGCAACCCTTACGGACCTTTACGAGCAAGCGGTTCGCTGAGGGCGATCCCTGCTTCGACCAAGAACGCCGTCGCCCAGCTGTTCAAATCCGCCGAACTCGGCTCGTAGGGGACACCGCCACCCACGGCATGGGATGCCAGGGTATCGAGGCCAAGGGAGTAGTCCGATCGGAGGCGTTTGAGTTGGGCGCTGGCGTCAAGCCGGGGCGGCGAACTCGAATCGTCTAGCCAAGCGTGCGCCAAACCGCCCCCGAACACGGCGCAAAGCCGATCGAGCGCGGAACGGGCGGCGTCAAGCGATTCCTGGTCTCGTCTCGCCATCAGACCGTCGATCGCGTAGCAGCACGAGTGGGTGTAGCAGTCACGGGTACGCCCGTGGATGGCGATCGCGCCATCCGAGCGAACACAGGCGTCGAGCAGGCGGTCGGTCAGGCGGTCGGCGTTGTCCCCGTCGCCCCGGGCGAGGAGCGGGATATTCAGCCAGAGCAAATGCGCGCCAAAGGCGTCGCTCCACCTTGTGCTCGGGTCAGTTTCGTTGAAAGCAGGACCGTCGACCACCGCTCTCTCCTGCCGAATCAACTCGAGGCATTCCTCATGCAAGCGGTCGGCGGCGCAGGCGAAGCCGCCCCATGCGTCGAGCGCGGCAAGAGCAACCCCGGAGTCAAAGAGGTAGGCGCGCCCGGAGCGGGACAGGAGGCCGTCCGCCAACACGGTTTGCGCGAGGACCTCGGCGTAACGCTGAGCCGCATCGAGCAAGGGCCCAGCGTAGCCAGCACGGCGCCACTTCGAGGCGACGTAGACGAGCCAAGCCGTGGCTTCGGGATAGGCGTATCCCGGTTTGGCGGGATTCAGCCACGAGAGTACGTGGCCGGTCGCCGGATCGCGCAAGGCGTCCGATGCCAGCCATCGCGCAGATTCCTCAAGCCAGTTCTCCAAATCTCGGTCCCTGGTTTCATTGTCCCATGGTCGGCGGGGTGCAACTCCGGGCAATTTGCCGGGACCGGCGTCAAATCTCGATGTCTTAACCGTTCGGTTTTGAGCCCGGGCAACCGAAAATCCCATAGGTAAACTCGCTCCCACCACACCCCTATGGCAAAGACCGCACTCATTACCGGCGTTACGGGCCAAGACGGCGCCTATCTCAGCCGGCTTCTCGTCGATAAGGGCTACCAAGTCTACGGCGCCTACCGTCGAAGCGCCTCGCCCAACATGTGGCGCCTCGCCGAGTTGGGGGTGGAAAACGAAGTCAAGCTCATCCCGCTCGAGCTCTTGGAGTACACCAACATCGCTCGCATGCTGGACAAGACGAAGCCGGACGAGGTTTACAACCTCGCGGCCCAGAGCTTCGTGGCGATGTCTTTCGAGCAACCGCTGTACACGGGCGACGTGGATGGGATCGGGGTCACCCGGTTCTTGGAAGCGATCCGCGAGACCAACCGGGACATCAAGTTTTATCAGGCGTCGACGTCGGAGATGTTCGGCAAGGTTCAGCAGGTGCCTCAGAACGAGAGCACGCCGTTCTACCCGCGAAGCCCGTACGGCGTCGCCAAACTGTACGGCCACTGGATTACGGTGAACTACCGCGAATCGTACGGCATGTTCGCCTGCTCGGGCATTCTCTTCAACCACGAGTCTCCGCTACGCGGCATCGAGTTCGTGACCCGAAAGGTCACCGCCGCCCTTGCCATGATCAAGCAGGGCCGTCAGGAAGTCCTGGAAGTCGGCAACATGGACTCAAACCGGGACTGGGGCTTTGCGGGCGACTACGTGGATGGCATGTACCGCATGCTGCAGGCCGACACGCCCGACGACTACGTACTCGCGACCGGCGTCAAGCACACGGTGCGCCACTTCATCGAATCCGCCTCTCGTGCGCTGGACTTCGACCTCCAGTGGGAGGGTAGCGCCGAATCGGAGACGGGCATCGACCGCAAGTCGGGCAAGACCATCGTTCGCATCAACCCCGAGTTCTACCGGCCAGCCGAGGTGGACCTGCTCATCGGGAGCGCCGCCAAGGCGGAAAGCGCCCTCGGCTGGAAGCCGAAGGTCAGCTTCGACGAGTTGGTGGCGATGATGGCGAAGGCAGACTACGACCGCGCCGCCAAAGGCTCGATCGGCTTCTAGCGCATGAAATCCGTCGTCATCGTGAGCGACTCCGCTTCCATCATCGGAGGGGCGGAGAAGGTCGCGCTGACGTCGGCCGCCGGTTTGGCGAAACGGGGCTACCGAGTCGCGGTTCTTTCGGGCACCGGCACCCCTGACCCCTTGCTTGAGGGTGTCGAGGTATCCGTCAGTCCGTCGGTGGCGCCCGCGGGCTCCATGCTGCAACGCTTGACGAGCGAAACCTGGAACGAGAGCGCGGAGCGAACCTGCTCCGATCTGCTCGCAAAGTTCGATCCGAAGGACACCATTGTCCACCTTCACAGCTTTCGGCAGCACCTGTCTTCGAGCATCTTGCGGCCCATCTTTGCGGGCGGCTTCCGAACGGCGTACACGATGCACGAGTACGCCTTTGCGTGCCCCTATTCGGGGTTCTTCGACTACCGACGCCAGCGGATCTGCCCCCATCGGGGCGCGGGTCTCGCCTGCCTGGCAACCAACTGCATCGAAGGCAACTACCGCCACAAGCTGTGGACCGTTTGGCGGAACTCGGTTTTGCCGGGACGCGCGGGTCTCAAGGCGAAGGTCCGAGCGTTCCTTTTCGTCTCCGAGTTCAGCCGGAGAATCGTGGAGTCCTATCTTCCCGCCGATGCCCGCCAGCACTTGGTGCTGAACCCCATCGACGCGGTGGACTCCGGTCCCGCGCCGGTCGAAAAGAACCCAGGCTTTGTCTTTGTGGGGCGGCTGACGGCAGACAAGGACCCGGTCACGCTCGCCCGGGCAGCGCAGATCGCCGAAGTCCCCGTCACCTTCGTTGGAGAGGGGCCGCTTGCCAAGCAAGTGCAGGCCGCAAACCCCCAGGCGAAGCTCGCCGGGTGGCTTCCTAGCGACGAGGTCAAGAATGTGGTCAGGAGTTCCCGAGCCTTGGTTTTGCCCTCTCGCTGGTACGAGACACAGGGCATGGTCGTCTTGGAAGCCGCTGCCGCCGGGGTTCCGAGTATCGTCTCGGACGTGTGTGCGGCTCAGGAGTTCATCGAAGCTGGGGTCACCGGGGTGACTTTCCGATCACAAGATCCAAACGACCTCGCCGCTCGCATGAAGGAGCTTTGCGATCCAGCCCGGGCAAAGGCCATGGGCGACGCCGCCTACGCCCGGTACTGGCAGCAACCGCTCACGATGGATCGGCATCTTGACCGCCTTGAGGAGGTCTACAGCCAAATGGGGGCATCGGAATGAAGATCGGAGTCAACGCGTGGGCGCTCGAAAGCGGGTCTTCCGCCAAGAATGCAGGCGTCTCGCGAGCGGTGGCAAACATGATTCCCGCCATGGCTGCCGCGGGACCGGAGCACGAGTTCCACGTGTGGGTACTTCCCCGAGTCGAGGTTCCAGACGATTGGGGCGCACACCCGAACCTCATCGTGCACCGAATTTGGCCCAAGTACAGGACGTGGCTCTTGGTGGGCGAGGCGGTGGAAGCGAAGAAGAAAGGGATTGACGTTTGGCTCAGCATGGCGAACCGGATCCCGAGGATCATGCCACGAAAGAAGTTCCTCGTGATCTACGATTTATTCCCTTTTAAGTACCCAGATATGTACGAATCGGTGGATCGGGAGCGGTACTTTCGAGAGTTCGCGGACGGATGCCGGCGCGCCGACCACCTGTTCTGCATTAGCGAAGCGACCAAACGCGACGTGCTCCAGCGTTTTCCGCGCGACGCCGACGACTGCACGATCATCCCGATGGGGCCGGGAAACCCGATTCAGCGGCGAGCCTATGCCGACGTCACGGATGCCGAGCTGGACTCGATGGGGGTGCCTTTTCGGCGTTTCCTATTCGGGCTTAGCACCCTGGAGCCCCGCAAGAACTTCCCCCGGCTGATCGAAGCCATGGGCCTCCTTGCTCGGGATCCCGATCTCCAGGACGTGGGCTTGGTGGTCGCCGGCGGGCGCGGTTGGCTGGAGGGGCCGATCTTCGAGAGGGTGCAAGAGCTCGGCCTCGAAGAGCGGGTCAAGTTCCTCGGATTCGTCCCCTCGGAGTGGTTGCCCGCCCTCTTCGCCCGTTGCGAGGCGTTTGTTTGCCCCAGCTTGGACGAGGGATTCGGCATCCCCGTCCTCGAGGCGTTCCTGATGGGCGCGCCCGTCATCTCCAGTGATCGAGGCTCGCTCCCGGAAGTGGGCGGAGACATCGTCCGTTACTTTGACCCGGAAGACACCGAGGGAATCTCGGAGTCGATCCGAACGTTCTTGCGAGAGCAGCCCGACCGGGAGTCACTCGTACTGAAGGGCTTAGAGCGTGCCAAGATGTTCACCTGGCAGCGATGCGGCGAGATCATGGTGAAGGCCATCGCCGAGCGCTGCTTACGCTCATAGCCGATGGACCGCTCGACGTTTGCAAAGGGACTTGCCTGGACCGTCCTGGTCAACCTGATCAACAAAGCGGTCTTCCCGTTGATCAGCATCATCATCTCGCGGCTGTTGGGCCCGGGTCCCCTCGGCGCGTTTGCGGTACTCAGCACCATCATGGCGATCTCGGAGATCTTCCGCGA
>JAXLTH010000056.1:0-10071 GCA_046330155.1 Fimbriimonadales bacterium
GACGTGGCTGTCCAGCCACCCGAAAGTGGAGCGGGTGATCTATCCCGGCCTCCCTTCGCATCCGCAGCACGAGCTTGCCAAGAAGCAGATGACTGGGTTCGGGGGCATGATCACCTTCTTCGTTCGAGGCGGCGAGCCCGAAGCCCGGAAGGTGCTCTCGACGGTGCGGCTGTTCACCTTGGCCGAATCGTTGGGAGGCGTCGAAAGCCTTATCGAGCACCCGGCCATCATGACCCACGCATCAGTTCCGCCCGAGGTGCGGAACGAGCTGGGGCTGACCGACAACCTCATCCGAATCTCGGCTGGCATCGAGAGCGTCGACGATTTGATCGAGGACCTTGACCGGGCGCTTGCCGCGGTCTAGTCGTCGTCGAAGCCCCGGGGGAAGTCGCCCTTGAGGAGCCGCGAGAGCGAGCGGTCCGCCAAGATGCGCCCCTCGTTCTGGCACTCGGCGCAGTAGTTCGTTTCGTTGTCAGCGTACACGATCCGCTGGACGGGGCGTCCGCATACGGGACAGGGCTTGTCGAACTTTCCGTGGACCGCGAACTCCGGGCGAAAGGCGGTTACTTCGCCCGAGCCTGGGAACTTACCGGCGAACTGGCTTCTCAGCCGCTCGGTCCATTCCGACAGGACGCGCCGACAGGCGCCGAGGAGCCGCTCCATCTCTTCCTCGGAGAGGGAGCCCGTGAGCCGCATGGGCGACAGGCGTGCGGCATGCAGGATCTCGTCGGAGTAGGCGTTCCCGATGCCATCGAACCAGTGCGGGTTGGTCAGGGCGCGCTTCAGGGTTCGGTTCTCCTGCGACAGGATGCGACGGAACTCGTCGCTTCCGATCGCGAACACGTCCGCGCCGCCCGGCATGTGCTCCTTTAAGCCGTCCTGCCCGCGTACAAGGTGGATCGAGGCGCGCTTCTTGCTCGACGCCTCCGTCATGAGCAGCGTGCCGTTCGGGAAGACGAACGCCGCGACCCCGATCTTGCCCGGCGACTTCGCTCCGGGTTGGCTCCGCCACAGCAGCCGCCCCGCGATCATCAGATGGATAACGATGAAGAGGTCCTGCTGGAGCTCCACCACGATGCGTTTGCCCAATCGCCGAACGCCCGTGACGAGCCTCAGTTCGAGGTCGGCCGGTTTGGGCGAGACCGACCGCAAGGCGAACGGCCGCTGAATCCGAATCCGCTCCAGCGGCTGGTCGACCAGAAGCTCGGCAAGCTTCTCGACGTAGATCGTGACGTCGGGCAGTTCCGGCATCGCCGTTACGATACCGGCAACCGCAAATTAAGCCGCGCCCGGGCGGCCGTCCGAAGGACGCCACGGGTGGCGGGGGATCGTGGTCCAATGCGGCGTGGCGTCGAACTGCGGCAGGTAGCCGAACCCCCGAGCGTGGCCAGAGTTCAGACACTCGCAGGCGGATGTCCGCAACGGACCGAGGAGGGCTTTCAGCCGGTCTGCGGCCTCCATAAAGAGACGGCTTCCTTCGGCGTCGCCATCTTCGAGGAAAGCGGTCGCAATCGCGGAAAGGGCAGCCGCTTGCTCTTGCACAGCGCGAGAGAGCCGAAGAACGTGCCGGGCCCGGCCCACCGGGCTCGCCGGCAAGGTCAGCGCGTTGTCCACGCGCGTCTTGACTTCTTGTTCGGTCAGCATGGCTTGTCTCCAACCTGCCGATTCAAAGCCGGAATCGGCAGGTGCAACTATAGTTCAGCCATACGTCGCGGATTTCCTGCCTGTTCCCTTGCATTAATGCCGGGGCTAAGGCGATCGATCTCGCTCAGGCGGAACCGCACGCTGACGATGTAGGGCTCTTCGCCTTTGGTCCAGTGACCATAGGTGGTGGCGACGAAGGTGCCGTCGGGGAGCACTTCCAAACCCGGATAGCCGCAGTCCCAACTGTCGACGTTGTCGAGCAGCCGCACCCGATACTGCCCGGGGCGCCCGAGCACCAAGTCTTGATACGAGCCAACCCAGGCGACGAAGTCGCCCTTGGTGGGCGAGTCCTTCGCCATGTCTCGGAAGACGACGACCAGCCTGCCGTCGGGCGCGTACCGCGCCGTGTGCCGATCGCCCGTAAGTTCGCGGCTCACCTCTCGCGGATTGGTCCACGTCGCCCCTTCGTCTCGCGAAAACACGACGTGCGAGTTCTTCACGCGCTTGTTCTCGCGCAGGAGCACGGCAAGCGTCGAGCCGCTCGGGTCGCGCAGGGCGCCCGGCTCGCAGAGATTGACGTCGGAGCCTCGCCAGATCGACTTCGGGAAGCTCCAGGTCAAGCCACCGTCCAGGCTCTCGGTTTGAAAGAGGTCGAAGACGCCGGTGGCTTTGCCCGCATTGGCGAAGAACCGCCCGTCGTCGTGGAACATGGCGATGTACCGCCCGTCCTTGGTCCGCTCGACGAACCCCATGACGACGATGCCGCCCCAGTCGCCCGCCTTCGACAGAGGGGTCCAAGTCTTGCCGTCATCCTCGCTAGAGGCGAGTCGGGCGGGATAGAGCCCCGACCACACGATGAGCCGCTTCTGGCCCGTCTTAGGGTCGATCACCCGGTGGATGGTGGGGGTTTCGAGAGAGGTCGACCAGTTTTCGGGCACCGGGAGCCGCTGGCTCCACGTTTTGCCGCCGTCGGTACTGCGCTTGAGGATGATCTGACCCCGCCCGTGCCCCATCGGATAGGTTGCCAAGATCGTCTTCCCGTCTTCGAGCAAAACCGTCGAAACGTGCCCGAGGTACTGGCCGGGCTGGCGATCAACCACCACTTGGCGGGATCGGTCAGCCGAGAGGTCAATGGTGGGAACGGCAAGGGCGAGCTGAATCATGGGAACACTACGGCGCTGGAGTCGCCCAGCACCAACTGGACGGTCTTGGGACGTCGGCCCGAGCGCGTCACGTGGGCGCCGCGACCGATCAGCGAGCCTTCGATCCGGGTCTCCACGTTCTCGATGGTGCAGTCGCCGAGGACGATGGAGTGCTCGATTTCGGCGTGGCGCAGCACGGTGTTCGCATCGATGGCGGTGAACGGGCCGACGAAGGAGTCTTCGATCACGCAGCCCGCCCCGATGATGGCGGGACCCCGCACCGTGCTGTTCACGATCCGGGCGCCCTCGCCGACCACCACTTTGCCCTCGATCTTGGCGTGGTCGACGGTCGCGCTCTCGGCGACCTTGCCCTCGATGTCGTCCAGGATCAGGCGGTTGGCGTCCAACATCGCCTCCACGGTGCCGGTGTCCTTCCACCAACCTTCCACGATGTGCGAGCGCACGGTGAGCCCGTGGTCGATCAGCGATTGGATGGCGTCCGTGATCTCGTATTCGCCCCGCGCCGAGGGTTGGAGCTTGGCGATCATGTCGTGGATGCGGCGGTCGAAGAGGTACACGCCGACAAGGGCGAGATTGGAACGCGGCTGCTTGGGCTTCTCCTCAAGACGGGTGACCTTGCCCTCTGCCATTTCCGCCACGCCGAAGTCTTGGGGGTTCGGGACCTCGGTCAGCAGGATGGTCGCGGCGGGCTTCGTCCGCTCGAACTCCTGCACCAGGCCCGTAACGCTGGACTTGATCAGGTTGTCGCCCAGGTACATGATGAAGTCGTCGTCGCCCAAAAAGCCCTGCGCCGTCTTCACCGCGTGCGCCAACCCGAGCGGGTCGGGCTGCGAGATGTACGTGATGCGGATGCCCCAGCGGCTACCGTCGCCGCAGACCGCCCGGATGGCGTCGGCGGTGTCCGCGACGATAATGCCGAAGTCCTTGATGCCGGCTTGGGCGATGGCTTCGATGCCGTACTCGATCACCGGCTTGTTCGCAACGGGAACGAGCTGCTTCGCCATCGAGAACGTGATGGGCCGAAGTCGGGTTCCCTTGCCGCCGGCGAGGATGAGGGCTTTCATCGGCGCTGAGTTTACTTGGCGATGCCGCTTGAGCCCGCCGAGGTTGACGAACGATGCTTCGGCGACCGTAGTCTTCGATGCTCAAACTGTTTTCTCGCAAGCCTCACCAAACCGCACCGCAGTACGCGGCGGCGCAACGCCTGGCGCTCGCCGTGCCCGGCGGGGTGCCGGAGCGGCTGCCCTACGCCACCTACGACCGCATGGAGGAGGATCCGATGATCCAGACCGCCCTGACCCTGAAGAAGCTGGGCGTGCTGGCGGCCAAGTACGTCATCGAATCGGAAGATGCGGAGCGTGCCGCGTTCGTGATGGAGGCCTTCGAGCGCATGGAGGGCTCGCCGCGCAGCCTCTTGACGCAGGCGATGGACGCCTTCGCCAAGGGTTGGTCCGTTCAAGAGCTGGTGTGGCTCGAGGATCAGGGCCGGCTGTGGCTGCATAGCGTGCGGCCCAAAGACCCTTCCCGATTCGGGCTCGACGTGGACCCTTACGGCCGCGTCACGGGGCTGACCCTGCAACTGCCCGGCGAACCGCCCCGCAACCTGGACCGCGAGAACTTCGTGCTGTACGCCAACCGGGCGGGATACGGGCGTTTGCGCGGGAGGAGCGACCTGGACGCCGCCTGGCGGCACTGGGTGATGAAGGGGCAACTCATGTCGGATTGGAAGCTGCACATGGCGCGATTCGCCATGCCGACCGTGGTCGGAACGGTGAAGCGGGGCGCACCGCAGAGCGAAGTGGACCACCTGCTCAGCCTCTTGGAGAACCTGGCGGCTTCCACCGCGATCGTGGTTCCCGACGAGTCGACGATCACGACCCTGGGCGGTGAGAAGGAGGCTTCGACCGGCTTTCAAGAGGCGATCGAGTTCCACAATCGCGAGATCGCGCGATCGATTCTGGGGCAGACGCTAACCACCGACGAAGGTCGGCGCGTGGGTTCGCTGGCGCTGGGCAAGGTCCACCTTCAGGTGCTGATCGTGCAACTCGACGCGCTTCGACGGGAGCTTGCGGACCTGGTGATGACTGAGCAGGTGATCCGCCCGCTTATCGAGGCGAACTTCGGGCCGGGCCCCATTCCCCGGTTCGTCTTCGAGACGGGCGACGTTGGCCTGTTCTCCTCGGGAGAACTGGGCGCCGTCTAGGGCCAACTTGCCTTATCATAGAGGGGATGGGATGCGAGGAGAAGAAGAAGGTCTATCTGGCGGGGCCGATGTCGGGCTGCAACGAAGCCCAGATGCGCGACTGGCGGCGCGAACTGAAGGCGTCGTTCGGCGACGAGTTTGAGTTCGTGGACCCGACCGAACGACTGATCGGACCTGAGCAGACTCACTACGAACTGGTGCGCGAGGACCTGCTGGCAATCGAGAACTGCGACGGGGTGCTGGCCAATATGTGGCGCGAATCCGTAGGCACCGCGATCGGCGTCTTCCACGCCCAACCGAAAGGGCAAGCCCGTCGTGGTCGTCGACCCCAACCGAATCCAGAACCGCATTAACCTTCTACAGCGACGCGACGGCGCGCACCGTTCAAGCCGGTCTGAACCAACTTCGCACGCTCTTCCGCTCCGAGGAAGGTCATCGCCGCGTCTCGAAGAGCGACGGTACCCGGAGGAATTCAGCCGGGAGAAACTCTCGCAGTCGGTTCAGCGCGCCGCGGCGGCGGCCGGGCGACGTTCTGGCGCGAGAGATCGTGCCCAAGGCGCTGGACGCGCTGGTCGAACACCACAACGGGAGCCGTACGTGGTCACGACGACGGAGATTCGAGACGCGGTTGCGACGCCCTTGCCGAACTGGAAAGCGACCCTTTGCGGGAAGTGGACTTCGGCGGCATTCGCGCCGCCTGGGAGGCTTTCGACGCCGGCGAAACCTTGAACGGCACCAAGATGGCAAGCCTGCACGGACGAGGCGGTCATCCACGCGACGCCCGCCGACATTCCGGTGGTCGTCCGAGGGCACCCATTCGACGATTTGGGGCAAGGGCACGCGCCTGCACGACCTACCTTCGGAGGCGAGGTCCATGTTTCAATGCATGTGCCGGGTCGACGGCATCGTTGGCATCGTATTCCGCGAGTTCAAAGGCCAACCCGGAAGACCGGCGCGCCCGTACGTGAAGCTCTTCGCCAGCAAGACCCCGGGCGTCATCGCGGGCAACTACTACGGCCCGGGCGTCAAGGGAACCCTGCAGACCTTCCAGATCAAGGTGGGGCGCAGCGAGGCCACCGAAGCCGTGCTGCGCACCCTAAAGCGCCTCCTCTACCGGGAGGGCTACATGCGTAGCCCCGACGAAGGCTAGCCGTTGCGGCGGGCAAAGTCCGCCATGAAGTCGGCCAACACGCGGCAGCCCTCTTCGGGGAACGCGTTGTAAATGGAGGCCCGGACGCCGCCCACCGAACGGTGGCCCTTCGGGCCGTCCAGCTTATGGGTCTTCGCTTCCTTTAAGAACTGGTCGGTCAGTTCCTCGCTGGGAAGCCGGAACGTCAGGTTCATGAGCGAGCGGTTTTCCTTCTTGGCGTGGCCCTCGTAGAAGCCGCCCGAGTTGTCGATGGCGTCGTACACGATCTGCGCCTTGCGCTTGTTGATCTCGTAGATCCAGGGCGTGCCACCGTTCTTGAGCAGCCACTTGTACATCAGGCCGCACATGTAGATGGACCAGCAGGGCGGGGTGTTGTACATGGAGCCGTTCTTGGCGGCAAGGCGGAAGTCCAGCATCGGGTGGAAGTTCGCCGGCGTCCGGTCGAGAAGATCCTCGCGAATGATGACGACGGTGACGCCCGCGGGACCCATGTTCTTCTGCGCACCCGCGTAGATCAGGGCGTACTTGGCGATGTCGATGGGGCGAGAGAGGATGTTCGACGACATGTCGCACACCGATCGACCATTGAGGAGGTCGACGTCCACGTTGAAATCCACGCCCTGGATCGTTTCGTTGCTGGTGAAGTGGACGTAGGCAGGGTCCGGGCTGTACTGGAGCGTGGTGAGGTCGGGCGCCTCGCTGTAGTTGTGGTCCTTGCCGTCATAGACCAGGTTGATGTTTCCACACACCGTGGCGGCCTCGTACGACTTCTGGCCCCACGCTCCCGTGACCACGTAGTCGGCCGTTTGGCCGGCGCCGAGCAGGTTCATGGGGATCATGGTGTTCTGCATGCTCGCGCCGCCCTGGAGAAACAGGATCTTGTAGTTGGAGGGCACTTCGGCCACGGCGCGGAGGTCGGCTTCGGCTTCGTTGAGGATCCCTTCGAAATCCTTCCCGCGGTGGCTCATCTCCATGACGCTCATGCCGGTGCCGCGCCAGTTGAGCATCCCGTCGCGCGCTTCTTCCAACACCTCGACGGGCAGAGTGCAAGGGCCGGCAGAGAAGTTGTAGACACGATCGTACGGGAGACTCATGGCGCAAGAATTTACCTTTTCGGCGGGACTTCTCAGGGTAATGCCCCGCAATTTTACGGGTTCCTGAAGCCTCCCTTTGCTAAGGACGCGCTCCGACGCGTAACAATCTATCGTCGTGCCTACCTACGTGTACTACTACACCGATCGCCCCGACTCGGACGAGCGCTTGGAAGTGTGGCAGTCGATGAAGGAAGACGCCCTCACCGAGTGTCCGAACACGGGCAGACCGATCAAGCGCCTGATGTGCAACACGATGCCGTTCGGCGGCGCCGAGAACTTCTTGGACGAAGCCAAGATCGCCCAAAGCGGAATGGCGAAGTACGTGAAGACCAGCGAGGACACCTACGAGCTTGCCGCCGGGAGCGCCGATTCACCGAAGAAGATCGACGCCGAGACCATCGTGCGCCAAGCGAAAGCCGAAGGCCGCATCTAGCCCGGTTCGAAGTCGGTAACATCCGCCCGACCGATGGACGACTTCCCTCTCGATCGCCTGGAGTTGGACGGCGCGCTGGTTAGCCTGGAATTCGGGCCGGCGGGGCGCATCATGCAGCTCTGGGCGACGGATCCCAACCTGCCCGAAGAGGGGGAGGAGTTCCAGTTCGTCCTGCCTCCGGTGAACTTCGGCGAGGAGTTCAGCGAGGATTACTACCCCGGGACCATTCTGCTCAGCGCCCGCACGGGACCCAAAGAGCCATGGGTGTCGTCTCGCAGCGTGGGAAGCGAGGGGATGGGCGACGACGACGATCCGCAGATCGTGCGCTTCGACTACGACTTTCCCCTTTTGCCCGAGATTCGCTGCACCGGCAAGTTCTACGAGGTGCCCGGACCCCTGCCGCAAGTGGTTTGGGAGGTGACGATTCGGAACCAGGGGCGGCAAAGCGTCGAAATCGGCGAGCTCGCGTTCCCGTTTGCGCTGAACAACCTTTACGAGGGCTTTGGCAGGGGTAGCAAACCGGGCGGAAAATCGATTTGGATGGACCGGGTGTACGTGCACAAGTACATCGGCGGCGCGGGCAGCTACCTTTTTGCGCAACGCCTGAACGCCGAACCACCCGGGCTGCTGATCTACCCCGGCGACGACACCGCGTGGGAGTTTTGCGCGCACGCCGCCACCTCGCTCACCACCCCATACCGGTGGGAGGGCGTGCCGGTGGTTTACGTGTTCAGCCGCGCCGCCATGGAGCGCGAGGGCTGGGGCTCGTGGGCGAACGATCACACCTCCGTCATCCTGGAACCGGGCGACCAACGGACGTTTCAGACGCGCTTTGCGCCCACCGAGCGCGACCAGTACGACTTTGTGCACCAGACGCTGGCGGTTTGCGGACGGCCTGCCGTCAAGCTCTTGCCCGCCGCTGTCGCCCCGGCGAACGTGGGCATCGCCCTCGAGATCGGCGGCTGCACCCCGGCGCGGTTCTTCTCTTCGGACGATGTGGACGTGGAGACGGACGCCGACGAGGAAGGGGGCTTTTGCTTCGTGCGTCCCAAGAAGCCGGGCGAGCTCCGGCTGAGCTTCGAAGACACCCTGGGGCGCGTCACGCACACCCATCTCTATTTCACCGAGCCCATCGAGACGCTGATCAAGAAGCGGGCGGAGTGGATTGCCAAGAACCAACTGCGCGTGGACCCGGCAAACGCCCTGCACCACGCGTTCCTGGTCGCCAATCCGGAAACCGGGGCTCGAATGTCGGGCGAAGAGGAGTTCGGGTCTTCGTTCGCGGTGGAAGGCGGCCTCGCCGATGCCCTGTTCCTCGCCGAGAAGAACACGATCTACCCCGATCGGGAGCAAGTCAAGCTCCTCGACGCGACGATCAACGACTTCATTCGCGACGACCTTCAGAACCCGGGCGACGACACGGTGGGCAGCACCTTCACGGACTCGCGCTCGGTTGCCTTGAACTACGGGCGTCCGCAGATCTACCCGCTGGTGTACAGCCTGTACCACGCCATGTACCGCGTGGCCTCGGTTTACGGCGAGACCAAGCGCGAGCCGAAGGAGTACCTTAAGCTCGCCGCCAGCACCGCCTACGCGATGTTTCGGTACGGCATCCACCGGGCGCAGCGCAACACCGGGCTTCTGGGCAACGCCCGCATCTATGAACTTCTGGACGACCTGAACCAGGCGGGCTTGACCCAGGAAGCCGGCAAGATCATGCCCTTTCTGAGCGTCCGAAACGAGGACCTGCTGCGGCGCGAGTTTCCTTACGCCGCCGACAACGTTTGGGACACCGCGGGGTTCGAGGAAGCGTTCGCGGCCGCCCGGTACCTGATGGACGACGAGCACCAGGAGCGCGCCATGCGCTGCGCCTACGCCGCCCGCTCGCTTGCCCCCAGCTGGTGGTGGTACGGCAGCGACATCCGCCAATGGGATCCTTCGGAGGGCGTGCCCCACTCCGCGTTCACCGACAACGGCGAAATGTGCCAGGGCTACACGACCCCGGGCAACTCGCTGATGTTCTTCAACATGCTGGACCACGACTACGGCCACATCCCCGAAGCGCACATGCGTTTGGCGTTCGGAGGGATGCTGGGCGTGTGGGCGCTGGTCCGTCCCGACGGCGGCGCGTCGATGGGCTATTGCCCCGATTTGGGGTCGAAGATGGCGGGGTTTGTGCCGCTGACCGGCGATATCGGTTTGGCGCTCTTCCACTATTTGCGCGGCGCGGGCGCCTACGTTCTGCCCAGCCGCACCTACGGCGTGTTCACGTTCGGATGCCACTTCGAGGTCGAGGACGGCGGGTATCTCGTGCGCCCTTGGGACGGAGTTGGGCGGCTTGTGGTGCTCAGGCAGATCGGCGCGGAGTTTGCCGTGCGATGCGG
>JAXLTH010000057.1:0-10037 GCA_046330155.1 Fimbriimonadales bacterium
GATACCTGGTAAGGAAACGGGGAAAAGCCATCGTGGATGAAACGCCAGGCCCACGGATGGGATCTGGCCGCGAACCGAGATCACGGAGGAAACGAAAAATGTCTTTTCGAGTTAACACCAACGTCGCCGCAATGAACGCTCTTCGAAACGTCGGGCAGACCAGCACCGAGTTCGGCAAAGCGATCAACCGCCTTTCTACCGGCCTGCGCATCACCAGCGCTGCCGACGACCCCGCCGGCCTCATCATTTCGGAGAACTTCCGATCGCAGATTGCGAGCATGGACCAGGCCCTGCGCAACAACCAGGACGCCGTCAACTACGCCAAGACGGCTGAAGGCGCCCTCGACGAAGTCAACAAGCTGCTCCGAGACGCTCGTTCGCTCGCCGTTGCTTCCGGCAACAGCGGCACCTTGAGCGCCGAACAGCTTCAAGCCAACCAAACGCAGCTCAACTCGATCATCTCGTCGGTCACCCGCATCGCCAGCGACACGGCCTTTGGCACGAAGAAGTTGCTCGATGGCAGCTCCGGCGTCCAAGGCGCCGTCACCGACGGCACGAAGTTCAGCGCCATGTACCTTTCGGGCATGTTCGGCGGTGCCGCTCTCACCACCAACGCGGCGGTCACCGTCGACGTCACCACGGCAGCCGACCAGGCGACCGTTGCGTCTCAGACCTTTGCCTTCGGCACGACCACGCTCAGCGCCGGCTCGTTCACGATCAACGGCACGACTTTCACGACCAGCTCGACCGACACTGTCGATGGCTTGGTGAAGCGAATCAACGACGCCTCTGGCCAGACCAGCGTCAAGGCAAGCTACACCACGGGTGGAGCCATCACGTTGACCCAGGTCAACTACGGCGCCAGCAACCGCATCGACCTCTCGGACGCCAACGCGGTATTCCTCTCGTCGGCGGGCAGCGCCAGCGACACCGGTACCGACGCCACCGCGACGGTCTCGATCGACACCAACGGCGCGACGGCGGGTGGCGTGGTCACTGTGGCCTTCACCGGTGGCCGCTACGGCCAGAACGCTTGGAACCTCACCGACACGGACGGTAACTCGATCATGCTGACCGCCGGCGGAAACGTGGTGGGCAGCTACCTTGCGGGCCAAGCCACGGTGAACACCGCCAGCTTCCAGATCGGCGCCAACGCCGGCCAGACCATCAGCCTTGCCCTGGGCAACTTCGCCGCCACCGAACTCGGCAACGGCGTCGTCGCCGGCAAGAACCTGAGCAACATCGACCTGACGACGAGCAGCGGGGCCACCGATGCGATGCGCATCATCGACGCCGCCATCGGCCAGGTCTCGAAGTCTCGAGGCGCCCTGGGCTCCTTCCAGCGCAACGCCGTCGAGTCGAACATCCGCTCCCTTGGCGTCGCCAAGGAGAACCTCTCCGCTACCGAGTCGTCCATCCGCGATGCCGACATCGCCGACGAGATGACCTCGTTCACCAAGCTTCAGATCCTGCAGCAGTCGGGTCTGTCGGTTCTCGCCCAGGCTAACGCTGCGCCTCAGGCCGTACTCAGCCTGCTGCGGGGTTAATAACCTCCAATCGCGGAACATCCAGCGGCCGGGTCCGAAAGGGCCCGGCCCGCTTTCAATTTTCAGGTCCGCTTGGTGCAGAATACGTATTCACGGTTCATTCCGAGTGGGATCGGTTGTAGAATGCGACTAATCGCAATGGCGCGCCGAGGGTTACTGTCGCTGCTTCTTCTTCTGCCCGCGCTGGCGCTGGCAGGACCGGCCAAGCGCGACTTGGTCATCTGGGGCATCGCCCTGGGCACCGACACGAAAGGGCAGGAAGCGGTCGTCCGCGAGTTCGAGCGCCGCAACCCCGACGTTCGGGTACGCCTCCTCAGCATGGGCGCCGGCCGCATGGACGCCCAGAAGCTCATGACGAGCATCGTGGGCAACGTCGCTCCCGACGTCATCAACCAAGACCGCTTCACGATTTCGGACTGGGCGAGCCGCAACGCCTTCCGGCCCTTGGATGACCTGATCGAGCGCGACAAGGCGGATCCCCTTTGCCCGAAGAAGGATCAGTACTATCCCGCGCCGTGGGAAGAAGCCACCTACCAGGGCAAGGTCTACGGTATCCCGAACTCGTCCGACAACCGCATCCTCTACTACAACCGGGCGATGTTCAAAGCCAAGGCGAGGGAGCTTCGCGAGGCTGGGTTGGATCCCGACCGGCCGCCGAGGACGTGGTCGGAACTTCTGAAGTACAGCAAGGTTCTCACCGATTTCGAGAAGGACGGCTCGCTCAAGCATGCGGGCTTCATGCCCAACTACGGTAACTCCTGGCTGTACATCTACGCCTTCCAAAACAACACCAGCTTCATGTCGGCGGACGGCAGGCGCTGCACGCTCTACACCCCAGAGTCGGAAGAAGCCCTCAAGTTCATGGTCGAGGGCTACGACATCCTGGGCGGATTCGAGAACGCCAAGAAGTTCGAGTCGGGCTTCCTGGGCAAGGAGAACGACCCCTTCATCATCGGCAAGGTCGCCATGAAGATCGACGGCGACTGGATCATCAACGACCTTTCCCGCTACGGTCCCCAACTCGACCTCGGCGTCTCCGAACCTCCGGTTCCCGACGATCGCTACAACCAACGCGGGCGCTTCGCCAACGAGAAAGAGAAGTTCGTCACTTGGGTCGGCGGCTTTTGCCTCGCCATCCCCAAGGGCGCGCGAAACGTGGAGGACGGCTGGAAGTACGTCAAGTTCGCCACGAGCACCGAGGGCCGCATGGTGGAGATGAAGGCGCAAGCGGCGTGGGAGCGCCGGCGAGGACGCCAGTTCATCCCCCGCCAGATCGCCAACCGCGAAGCCAACGAACTTGCCGCAAAGGTCTTCCGCCCCGCCGACGCGAAGTTTGCCGCCGCCGTCGACATGCACACGAAGATGGCGCCGCACGGCCGCATCCGTCCGCCCACCTTCGTCGGTCAACTCCTGTGGACCGAGCATGTGCGCGCGTTGGAAAGCGCGTGCTACAAGAAGAAGAGCCCCAAAGCGGCGCTCCTCGAGAGCCAGGCGGTAGTCCAGCGGGACCTCGACGCCTTCTTCAATCGCGAGCAGTACACCGTCATTGATCTGAACACGCCCGTCGCGATCATGATGGGGCTGGTCGGTATCTTGATCGTCGTCCTCGCCATCCGCTTTGCCCGGCTCAAGATCGGGCGCGTGGAGCGCGCCGAGGCGAAGTGGGCTTACCTGTTCATCTCGCCCTGGGCGATCGGCTTCCTCGTGCTCACCTTGGGGCCGATGCTCGCGTCGCTCCTCTTCAGCTTCCTTCAGTACGATCCGCTCACCGATGCCCGCTGGGTCGGCGTGAAGAACTACGCCGACATGATGGACGCCGATAAAGCCAATGTCCTCCGGGCGCTCGGCAACGCCGCCTACATGGCGTCGGTCTCCGTGCCCCTTTCGGTGTTCACCGGCCTCTCGATCGCCTTGTTGTTGAACGCCGCCACCCGCGGCATGCGCTTCTACCGGACCTTCTTCTACATGCCCGCCATCGTTCCCACGGTGGCAAGCGCCGTGCTTTGGACGTGGGTGCTCACGGCCGACCCGAACAAGGGCTTGATCAACTCGGGCTGGGAGGCGACCCTCACGCCGTGGCTGGGCATCTCGCCGCCGGGCTGGCTCCAAAGCGCCGACTGGTCGAAGCCGGCACTCATCATCATGGGCGTTTGGGGCGCGGGGGGCGGCATGCTGCTCTGGCTCGCGGGGCTAAAGGGCGTTCCGAACACCCTCTACGAAGCCGCCGCCATCGACGGCGCTTCGCCCAAGCAGCAGTTCTTCTCCATCACCTTCCCGCAGCTCAGCTCCATCGTGTTCTTCAACACGGTCATGGGGTTCATCGGCGCCATGCAGGAGTTCGACCGCATGTACATCATGAAGCCCTCGGCAGACGGGCCGATCGGCGCGGACGACTCGCTGCTCACTCCGGTCTACCACCTGTTCCGCAACGCGTTTTCCTTCTTCAAAATGGGCTACTCGTCCGCCCTGGCGTGGATGATCTTCGCGATCATTCTCATGCTCACGCTCATCCAGTTCAAGCTGGCGCCCCGCTGGGTGCACTACGAGGTGGATAAATGACGACGTACCTCGTTGTCGTCCTCGCGACCACCTTGCCTTGGTTGGGTTGGTTCATGGCGTTGCGAACCGTGTTCTACGGGGCGAAGTTCGTCACCGGCACGGGCGACCGCTCGCCGTTCCTCAAAGGCATGGGCATCAGCGCCTTCTTGGCGGGGCTGTCGTTCGTCTTGGGCGGAGTCCTGGGGCAGAGCCTGGGATTGCCTGCCGCCACGGGCTACCGGCTTCCCATCACCTGGTTCGTGATGCCGTTCTCCTCGTGGCTCTTGGTGGCTTCGATCGGATTCGTCGCCCTTCGAGCAGGGCAGGCGTTTCAGGCGCTCACGTCGATTGAGCGGTTGGACCGTCTGAAAGCCGCCGGCGTTTGGGTGCTGGCGGCTGGCTTGTGCGCCTACCTCTACTATCGCGACCCCGAGAACGAGATCAAAGTGATCAAGGGCGCGATCCCCTTTTCGACCACAACCTTGGCGGCGCTCGTCGCCCTTGCCGTGGCGACGGTGGTCGCCATGGTGCTCAGCGACCGCACCCTGCGCACGCGCGGCATCGTCAAGACCGTTGCCACCCAAATCGCCCTCGTCGTGGGTTCGGTGGTCTTCGGCTTGCCGTTCGCCTTCCTCCTCGTCACCAGCTTCAAGGAGGACCGCGACATGTCGTCGCCCAAGGGCATCGTTTGGGTGCCCCACGTTCAAGAAACGGTGCCCTACATGGACCCGAAGAACCCGCTCTACGAGGGCGATTTCCGGGGCCAAACGGTTCAAGGCTCGGTGGTCGAGCGGCGCGGAGACGGCACCGCGGTGGTGGACATCTTCAAGCCGATGGCGATCCGCGGTACGACCTTCGAAGCGAAGTTCGACGCCCTGAAAGAAGTCCCGAAGGATGCGCCGCTGGTGAAGGTCGCCATGGGCGGCCAAGAGGTCAAGGGCATGGTCATCGAAGACCTCGAGGACGGCAGAAAGCGGGTGGAAGCGCTTGAGCCCGCCACCCTGAAAGGCAAGCAAGAGATCTTCGAGCCCGCACAAACCGAGCCGATCCGCAAGGTCGGGCTACGCGTGGCGAATTACTTCGAGGCGCTCGACTTCTTGCCGCCTGAAACAGACCGCGGCTTGGTCTACTTGAAGAACACGTTGATTCTAGTGCTCCTCTCGGTGATCGGAACCGTGTTCAGTTCGTCCATCGTCGCGTACGCCTTCTCGCGCCTCCGCTTCCCGGGCCGGGAGCTCCTGTTCAACATCATGCTCAGCACGATGATGCTGCCGGCGGCGGTGACGCTCCTGCCTCAGTTCCTCATCTTCCGCACCTTCGGCTGGGTCGATACTCTTTACCCGCTTTGGGTGCCTGCGTTCTTCGGAAACGCCTTCAACATCTTCCTGCTCCGCCAGTTCTTCAAGAACATCCCGATGGAGCTGGAAGAAGCCGCCAAGATCGACGGCTGCACCTACCTGCGCACCTTCTGGGGCATCATGCTGCCGCAGATCAAGCCCGCCCTCGCCGTCATCGCGGTGGGAACGGTCCTCGGCGCCTGGAACAACTTCATGGGCCCGCTGATCTACATCAACTCGCCCGAGAACATGCCGCTCAGCTACGCGCTGCAGCTTTTCCAAGGCGACCGTGGGGGCGAGCCTGGCTTGCTCATGGCGTTCGCCACGATGTGTATGCTGCCCGTGCTGGCGCTGTTCTTCTTCGCCCAGCGGTACTTTATCGAAGGCGTAACGCTCAGCGGCTTCGGCGGCCGGTAGCCCGAACTACTTGACCCTGGCGCCCTCGGGGGCTTCGCGCTCGGGTTGGAGCAAGATCGCGCCGCCCGACTCGTCGGTCGCCGCGAGAAGCATGCCCTGGCTTTCGACGCCGCGCAGCTTGGCGGGCTTAAGGTTGTAGACCACCACGATCTGACGCCCGATGAGGTCGATCGGCTCGTAGTTCGCCTTGATGCCCGCCACCACTTGGCGGCGCTCCTCGCCGATCACCACCTGCAGCTTGAGCAGCTTGTCGCTGCCCTCGATCGGCTCGGCTTCCAGCACGCGTGCCACGCGAAGTTGGACCTTGGCGAAGTCTTCGATGCCGATGGTTTCGACCTCCGGAGCGGGAGCAGGAGCAGGGGCGGTGGGGGTGGCGGGAGTTTCGGACATGGCGGGTTCAGCGGTTAGGGCGGCGGCAAGCTCTGCCGCCTTGGCAGGGTCGATACGGGGGAAGATGGGCTTGGGGTCTCCGAGTTTGGTTCCGGCGGGCAGAGCCGCGTCGGGGCTCGCGCCGAACGCCGAGAGCGGCGCCAAGCCAAGCTGTTGCGCGATCAGATCGGCGGCAACGGGCATCACGGGGCGGAACATCGCCTCAGAAACCCGCAGGCAGTACAGCATGGACCGGATGACCGAACCGAGCGCGGCATCGCCGCTCTTGGCAAGCGCCCACGGCGCGCGGTCGTCGATGTACTTGTTCAGGCTGCGAACCAGGTTGCAGGCGGCATCCACCGCCTTGTCCACCCGGAGCGTCGCCATCGCCTGATGGTAGGCGGTTTCGGCGTCCGCCACCGCTTGCGCCATTTCCGGCTCCACGGCATCGGAGGGCACGACGCCCGCCACGAACTTGTGCGCCATCGAAAGGGAACGGTTAAGGGCGTTGCCAAGGTCGTTTGCCAAGTCGGCGTTGTAGTGCTTGTCCACCGCGTCGCGGGTGAAGTTGGTGTCGCCCTCGGCGGGCAGCAGACGGGCGAGGACGAAGCGCACCGCGTCGATGGCGATCTCCCGGTCGCAACCGGTCTTGCCGATCATCTCTTCCGCCAGTTCGACGGGGGCGATGATGTTGCCCTTCGATTTGGACATCTTGGCGTCGCCGAAGGTGAACCAGCCGTGGGCGATGACGGTCTTGGGCAACGGAATCCCGGCGCCCATGAGCATCGCAGGCCAAAGCGTGGCGTGGAAACGGGTGTAGATCTCCTTGGCCATCCAGTGGACGTCGGCAGGCCAGGTGCGTTCCCAGCCGGCATCGGGCCAGCCCGTGGAGGCGATGTAGCTGATGAGAGCGTCGAACCAGACGTAAAAGATGCGGTCGGAGTCGCCCGGCACCTCGATGCCCCAGCCCGGGTTCTTGCGCGAAATGCACATGTCGCGCAAACCCTGTTTGATGAACGAGACGACCTCGTTCTTCCGCGTTTCGGGCAGAAGGAACGTGGGGTTCTCCTCGATGTGCTTGAGCAGCGGCTCCTCGAAGGCGCTCAGTCGGAAGAACCAGTTCTCCTCCTCGACCCAACGGACCTCGTTGCCGTCGGGGCTCTTGCCGTCCACCAAGTCGGTCTCTTTGTAGAACGTCTCCGAAGAGACGTCGTACCAGCCCTCGTACTTGCTCAGGTACACGTGCCCCGCGTCGCGCAGGATGGTGAAGAAGGCGTGCACCGCTTTCTTGTGGCGGGCCTCCGTGGTGCGGATGAAGTCGTCGTACTCAACGTGCATCACGCCGAACACGTCGCGGAACGCCTGGCTGATCTCGTCGACGAACGCCATGGTCTGGCGGCCCGCCTTTTGGGCGGCTTCCATCACCTTGGTGCCGTTCTCGTCGGTTCCCGTGAGGAAGTAGGTCTCCTCGCCGAGCATCTTGCGGTAGCGGATGCAGATGTCGGACACGACCGTGGTCAGCGTGGTCCCGATGTGGGGCACGCTGTTCACGTAGTAGATCGGCGTGGTGACGTAGTAGCGCTTGGGCATTCGAGGTACGGAATTGTACCGGGAAGGGCGCTTAGCGCCCGCCGCAGAGCTGTTGGTACTGGGTGATGACCTTGCGGACGTACGCCTGGGTCTCCCGATACGGCGGCACGCCGCCGTGCTTGCTGACCGCGCCGCTGCCCGCGTTGTACGCGGCCAGCGCCAGAACGAGGCCCTCGAACTCGTCTCCCGTCTGCTTGCGGTACTTGTCCATGTGGCCTCGAATGAGGCGCACCGTACCGTACAGGTTGTCGTGGGCGTCGAAGGCGTTGCCCACCCCCATACCGCGCGCCGTTCCGGGCATCAACTGACCCAACCCCATCGCCCCGGCTCGGCTAACCGCGCTCGGGTTGAAGTTGCTCTCGACCATCACCATCGCCATGATCAGCCGGGCGTCGACGCCGTAGCGAAGGCTGAAGCCGACCACGCCTTGGGCGATGCGCCACGCTGTGGCGTCGTCCAAGCGCTTGTTTCGCTGCTTGATGAACCCCGCGTAGATCGGAATGGCGGTGTTCGCCGGCAGATTCCACTCCTTGGCTTGACGTGGCGGCTTGTACGTCTTCGGAGCCTTGGCGGCGAGTTTGCGGGCTTCCGCCTCCTCGTAACTGGCGACCTTGTCTTCGACCGCGGCGCCGAGCAGTTCGGCTTGAATTTCGGAGGTCTCTGCCTCTCGATTCGCCTTCACGATCAGGCGGACCGGGGTGTCGTTGCCGCTGGAAAGCCACGTCGGCACTTCCTTGGCGCGGACGAAGATGGATTCGCCGTCCGTCCGTTCGAGCAGAAGCGACGTCCCGCTCGGCCCGCCTACCGACCCCTTGACCCTGCCCTTGACTTCGAGCACGCGCGAACCCAGCAGGGTCTCAAGGGCGGCGACACCCACGGCTTGGGTGATGCGGTACTGCTTGCGCATCTTCATGTACTCGTCGAAGGTCTGCGCCGAGGCGAGACTCGAGATGAACGGGAAGAGGCAAAGGAGAGCCGCGCGTTTCATGGGTGGTGGGCGGCGAAAAATGAACTGGCGGAGAGATCGGGATTCGAACCCGAGAAGAGGTATTACCCCTTACCCACTTAGCAGGCGGGCGCTTTCGTCCACTCAGCCATCTCTCCGCGCTTTCGCAAGTATACAATTATCGGACGTTCGCGGCTGGAACCTGGTGCGGGTACCAAGGACTGGTAAAACCAGAATGTGAAAGTCGCCATCGTCGGCGCGGGCCTTGCCGGCCTCGCCGCCGCCCGCACCCTCAAGAAAGCCGGATGGGATGTCCGCGTGTTCGAGAAAGGTTCCGCCGTGGGGGGCAGGTGCGCCAGCGAATCCCTCGACGGCTTCCTCTTCGACACCGGCGCCACCAACATCGCTCCGCGGGGCCGGGAACTCGAGCCGGTCATGCTCAAGGAGCTCGACACCAGCGATCTGGTGAAGATCACCAAACCGGTTTGGGTCCACGCGGGTCTTCGCGTCTCGGCAGGCCCCTCCTCCGTGAACAGCATGGAACGCTACGCGTACCGGGGCGGGAACATCCGATTGCCCCTCATGCTCGCCGAAGGGCTCGACGTCTGCCTGGATACGCCGATCGAAGGCATCGAGCGCAACAACGGCGAGTTCAAGGTGGCGAACGACCAGTTCGACGCCGTGGTCCTCACCGTGCCCGCCCCCGAGGCGCACGAACTGCTCCAAGGCATGGGCATCAACCGCCCGCTCGGTCAATGCCGCTACCGCCCGTGCATGGCGGTTTCGCTGGCGTATCGGCAGGACATCGGCGATCTGCCCTACTTCGCCCTTTTGGAGCCCGAGCAGCGACACCCGCTCGTATGGCTGAGCGTGGAGTCGATCAAGTGCCCGGACCGGGCGCCTGAAGGCTGTACCGGGTTCATGGCGCAACTGGGGCCGCAGTTCAGCGCCGAGCATTTCGAATCCGACGAAGGCTCCGTAATCGGCCACACGGTGGAGTACGTCGAACGTCTGTACGGAAGTGAGTGGTCTTCGCCGGCGCTGGTCGACCTGGTCCGCTGGCGATACTCTCAACCGGAGAATGTGGCGATGTTCGACAGCGTGAACCAACCCGGCTCAAAGGTCCTCGTCGCGGGCGACGGCGTGGTGGGCGGCCGAACCGAGTACGCCTACACTTCGGGCGTCAAAGCCGCGAATATGCTCCTCGAGGCTTATGCGTAAGGTCAGCCTACTTCTGTTCTTGGTCCCCGTCTTGGCGGGAGCCCAAGCCAAGTACGTCGTAACCTACGACGG
>JAXLTH010000058.1:0-9924 GCA_046330155.1 Fimbriimonadales bacterium
GCGGCAAGAGCAGTCGTTCATGAACGTGCCGGCGGCGATCTACGTCGTGACCGGCGACGACATCCGGAAATCGGGCGCCGTTACGGTGCCGGACATGCTGCGCATGGTTCCCGGGCTTCAAGTGTTCGTGGTTGACGGCAACAAGTGGTCGGTCTCTATCCGAGGCTTCGGAAGCCGGTACGCGAACAAACTCCAGGTACTTGTGGACGGGCGAAGCATCTATACGCCCCTGTTCTCAGGCGTTTATTGGGACTCGAACCTGCTCTCTCCCGATGAGATCGAGCGGATCGAAGTCATTCGTGGTCCGGGCGGCGCCTTGTGGGGCGCGAACGCCGTGAACGGAATCATCAACATCATCACCCGCGCCGCCAAGGACACTCAGGGCGCGCGTGCTGCCGTCGGCTTTGGCGACGTCAACACGGCCAACCACAGGATTCGCTACGGCGGTCAGGCGGGCGAGAAGACCTTCTACCGAGTCTATGCGCGCTACCTAGGCTTCGCTAACCTCGATTCCGTCGACGGCACTAAGAACAACGACGGATGGACTGCGTTGCACGGCGGCGCGAGGCTCGACACCACGCTAAACGAGCGCGACACACTTACCGTTTCGGCTCGCTTGGCTCACTCAAGCCTGCACCAGTTCGTGCCGGTCCAGTCCTTCGATCCGCCCTACGGAACTTTGGCCAAAGACTCGACTTCGGCAAGCGAATGGAGTCTGACGGCGGATTGGCACCATCGGCAGTCGGATCACAGCGAATCTAGCATTCAGTTCGCATACACGGGCATGGACCGCGCCGCATTGGACGTTTCCAGCAAGACATCTGTTCTGGACCTCGGCTATCAGTCCACGGTCGACTCCGCAGAGGGCTCTCGGCTCCTGTGGGGTGTGGGCGGACGTCGCTACGCCGACCAGGTGCCGCCTCACCAGCTGTACTCGATGCAGGATGAAAAACACGAGGACATGGTTTGGAGTGCCTTCGCCCATTACGAGAAACCGCTCGGCGCGAAGACTCGCCTTGCCCTGGGTTCCACGGTGGAGCACAACCAATACACGGGTTGGGAGTTCCAGCCCAGCATTAGCGTTCTCACCAACGCCAGCAGTCGCGAGACCTACTGGGTGTCTGCATCTCGCGCGGTTCGGACTCCGAGCCGAGCCGACGACAACCTCTTGCTCAGCTACTCGGTCGGTCCGGGAGAGGGAGTGCCCAACCAGGTGCTCATTCTGGGCAGCCACGACTTCAAGTCGGAGACGCTCGTTGCTCTGGAAGCCGGGGCTCGCATCCGGCCGAGCGCCAATCTGTTTCTCGACTTCACCGCGTTCGTGAACTCGTACGACAACCTTCGATCCTTTGAGGCGGGGACGCCTTATCTGGAGATGAGTCCGGTTCCGCACTCGGTGACGCCGTTCACCTTTGCCAACAAACTTCAGGGCACGACGGCTGGCATCGAGGCCGCCATGGCGTACCAGCCTCATGCCAACTGGAAGCTGGACGTCAGCGCTTCGTACTTCTCCGATCGTTTCCGCCTCGATGCGGACTCGACCGACCCGTTTGGGTCCGAAAGCAACGACCGGCAAGGGCAGACGCCCCGAGCCCAGTTCGCCGTTCGGTCAAGCCATGTGCTCGGCAAAGGGCTGAATGCAGAGGGGCAGTTCGTGTACAGCACGTCGCGACCCGCCGTGCCGCTAGCGGAACTTTCGCACCTTAATTTGAGGCTGAACTGGAAGCCGACCGACCGGGTCGAGTTGTCCGTGTTCGGCATCAACCTTTTCTCGCCCAAGCGACAGCAAGCCGATCGGTATCTCTTCGAAACGCTGTCCGCCCCTGGACCTTCGTTTGGAGTCCAGGCCGCCTTCAAGTTCTAGGCCTATGAACACGCTCGCATTCTACAAGGGGAGAACTTGGCTGACTGCGATCGCCTTGGTTACGGTCGCCGCTTTGGCGCCGTGCCGCAAGTTACAAGTCGGAGAGTACAAGGTCAAAGCGGCCTTCCTCTTGAACTTCGCGAAATACGTCGATTGGCCTCAGGCTTCGAACTCGGGCCCGCTGGTCATCGGAGTCGTGGGCAAAGATCCCTTTGAAGGTGTGCTCGAAGGGCTGGCCAAAGACAAACTAGTCAACGGACGCAAGCTGGTGGTCCGCCACGTCGCCTGGGACGAAGCGGCAAGCGTCCACATGCTTTTTGTGCCCCAGACTGAGCCGGCGGCCGGCATCCAGAAGGTCGCGAAACTTCCCGTGGTGACGGTTGGAGAGTCCCCGAGTTTCAATGGCGGCGTGATCAACTTCCGCATCGTGAACGACCGCGTCACGTTCGAGATTAACGCTTCGGCTGCGAAAGCCAACGGCCTGTCCATCAGTTCCCAACTGTTGAAGTTGGCGGCGGTGGTGAAGTGATCCGGTTCGGCAGGTTGCCACTAAGGCTAAAACTGATCCTGATCATCTCGGTGACCAGCGGCATCGCCGTGTTCGGCGCGTTTGGAGCATTTCTTACCTACGACTTGTCCCAGTTCCGCCAGAAGTTGCTGAGCGACATGGAGGCGCAAGGGGAGATCTTGGCCAAGAACCTAGAGGCGTCGCTCTCGTTTGGCGATGCCAAGTCGGCCGAAGAGACCCTAAAGTCGCTGACCTCCAAACGGGAAATCGAACAGGCAGTCGTGTTTGATGCCAAGGGCAAGCCGTTGGCTTCTTTTGACCGCCCAGACTCTGGAGACTCTCTTCCAGCCATCACGACTCCCCGTGCCACGGAGTCCTCGTTTGTGGGGAAGTTCATGGCGACGAGCCGTTTGATTGCGAGCAACGGGGACAAGGTTGGAAGCCTGGTCATCCTCTCGAACATGAAGGAGTGGGACGACCGAAAGCAGACTTACACGCTGGGCATCTTCATCGTATCTCTGCTCGCTGTGTTCGCGGCGGCCGGAGTCGGCGGCTACCTACAGCGCTCGATCTCGCGGCCGATCTTCAATCTCTGCAAGATGATGAGCGAGGTGGCGAACAACCAGGATTACTCGCTTCGTCTCGTTCACGATTCTGAGGACGAGATCGGCGGCTTGGTGAACGGATTCAACGCCATGCTTGAGGAAGTCGCGAGCCGCGACGCAGAGCTGAACCAGGCGAACTCCATGCTCGATCTTCGCGTCAGGCAGCGTACGCAGGAGCTCGAAGCGGAGGTCTCGGAACGGAAGTCTGCAGAGGCGCGGGAGAAGTCGCGAGCTGAAATCATGGCGCTCATGGCGAGCGGCGAGCCGCTCGGCACCATCCTGTCCGCTATCGTCGACTCGGTGGAGAGGGAACATTCGGCAAGCGGCTGCTCCATCCTCTTAGTCGATCCGACCGGACAACGCCTGAAGACGGGCGCCGCCCACACCTTGCCCGACTTCTACAACGAGGCGGTCGATGGATTGCCCATCGCGCTCAACAGCGGCATTTGCGGACATGCCGCGTTCACCCGGCAACGCGTGATCTGTCACGACGTTCAGCAAGACTCCCAACTGGAGCCCTTCTGGGATCTGCTGGAAAGAGCGGGGTTCCGGGCGTGCTGGTCGGAGCCGATTCTCGATGATTCGGGCCGGGTGCTCGGCACCTTCGCCATGTACCACGATGAGCCCTATTCTCCGACCGAAGCGGACGTCAATCTGGTCGACACCGCTGCCAAGCTCGCCGCGATTGCGATCCAGCGAAAGCAGGCGGAAGACGCTCTGCGACAGCAACAAGAACAGCTTGCCGAGTTCTTCGAGTCGGCGCCGCTAGGTCTTATTCGAATCGATTCTGAAGGCACGATTCTTGAAGCGAACCGCGCCCAACTGGAGACCTACGGTTACGAGAAGGAAGCCTACGTCGGGAGCAATATCGCCGACTACGCCGTCGATCCCGAAGCTATCGCGGAAGCCCTTGCCAAGTTGGTTTCGGGCGAATCCTTGTCGGATTTCGAGGCGAAGTTCCGCACTGGAACCGGAACGGTTCGCATTGTGGAAATCAACGCGAACGCCCTTTGGGAGGAAGGGGCCTTCATTCACGCCCGTTTCTTCACCAAGGACGTGACGCTGCTCAAAGAGGCGGAGATCGCCCAGGCCGCGAAGGAACAAGCCGAGCGGGCGAACCAGGCAAAGAGCGAGTTTCTGTCCCGCATGAGCCACGAGTTGCGGACGCCTATGAACGCCATTCTCGGCTTTGGGCAGCTGCTCGAAATGGACCAGCTGTCCGAGTCGCAACGCGAATGCGTGGACCACATCCTCAAGGGTGGACGCCACCTGCTCAGCCTCATTAACGAAGTCCTGAACATCTCGCGCATCGAAGCCGGAACCCTCTCCATTTCGCTTGAATCCGTGTCCCTGTCCGAAAGCGTTGCCGAGGCGGTTGACATGGTGCGGCCGTTGGCGGCGAATCGGGGGATGGAGATCACCGTCATTGGTGAGCCGATGGGAATTCGGGCGGACCGGCAGCGACTTCAGCAAGTCCTCATCAACCTGCTCTCCAATGCCGTGAAGTATGGCCGCGAAACCGGCGACATCGTCGTGAGCATGGAGACCCAAGGGGGCCAAGGGGTGGTCGCGATTCAAGACGACGGGCCCGGTATTCCCGCCGACATGGTGGACCGGGTGTTCATTCCGTTTGACCGCCTGGGCGCCGAACAATCGTCGGTGGAGGGCACCGGACTGGGATTGCCCCACGCCCGTTCGCTGGCAGAGGCGATGCAGGGCAGGCTGTATCTGGACACCGACTACGCAGGGCAAGGCGCCCGATTTGTCGTAGAACTCCCCCTTGACACCGGTGAGGCGGCGCTTGCCGCGAGCTTCGAGTCCTACGAGGTGCCCGCCATTCCGTCCGTGTACGGCGCGCCGAAAACCGTGCTCCTGATCGAGGACAACGGCGCGAACGTGGCGTTGGTCGAGCAGATCGTGACGTCGCGTCCAAACGTTCGGCTTCTCGTCGCCATGCAAGGTGGGTTGGGCGTCGAGTTCGCCCGCACCCACAAGCCCGATCTTGTCCTCTTGGACGTCAACTTGCCCGATATGCAGGGCTACGAGGTGGCGGCGAAAATCCGGGATCACGATTCCGGTGCAAAAGTGCCGATCATTGTAATTAGCGCCGACGCCACCGATGCGACGGCACGCAAGTTTGACAACCATTCGATCGTGGACTTTATGACCAAGCCTTTGAATGTCCGGAAGTTCATGAATCTGGTCGATCAAGTGCTCTTTGAAGATGAACGCCTCAGTGCTTAGCAGTTTCGATCCGCTGACCTCCAAGATCTTGTTGGTCGACGATAACCCAGCTAACGTGCTGCTTCTTCGGCGCATCTACGAATCCGCTGGCTTCTCGAACATCCGTTCGACCCAAGACTCGACCGACGTTCTCGGCATCTGGGAAGAGTGGCGCCCTGACCTCATCGTGCTGGACTTGCACATGCCCAAGATGACGGGCTATGAGGTGATGGTCGAACTTAGCCAACATCGGCCCTTGGGCGACTTTACGCCGATCCTGGTTTTTACGGCGGACGTCACCAGCGATGCCAAGCGCCGCGCCTTGGAGGCGGGCGCCTCCGACTTTTTGACGAAGCCCGGAGACGCGACGGAGATCTTGCTCCGCTCCAAGAACTTTCTGCGGATGCGAGCCCTAAACCAAGCTCTGGAAGCCTCGAATGCCGACTTGGAGCGACGCGTTGCCGAGCGGACGGCCGAACTCAAGCGAGCGCATTTAGAAGTTGTCGAGCGACTCGCCCAGGCCGCTGAGTACCGTGACGACGACACGGGCGCTCATGCGCAACGGGTTGGAGCCACCGCAGCCGGGATTGCCCGCAATCTGGGCCTATCCGATTCCGAGGCGGAGGTGCTGGAGTTGGCGGCGACCCTTCACGACTTAGGCAAGGTCGGTATCCCCGACTCCATTCTCTTGAAGGAGGGCCGGCTAACCGAAGCCGAGTTCGCCATGATGCGCGAGCACGCCCAGATCGGCGCGAAGATCTGTTCTGGGAGTAGCTCTCCCATTCTGCAGGTTGCCGAAGTCGTGGCTTCGTCCCACCACGAGAAGTGGGACGGCTCGGGCTATCCGCTTGGGCTGAAAGGGGAAGACATCCCCCTGGTTGGCCGCATTGTTGCGGTCGCCGACGTTTACGATGCCCTCCGAAGTGAGCGGCCGTACAAATCAGCATACACCCACGAAGAAGCCGTGCGCGTCATCGCCGAAGGCGCGGGGAGCCATTTCGACCCCGAAGTGGTCGAGGCCTTCCTGTCGTTGATGGGCCACGGCGAAGAAGATCTCCGCGTGGCGGCTTAGCCGAGCGGCGCGAAGAGATCGACCAAATTTCCGTCGGGATCGGTCACTTGCGCGTACCGCTGGCCCCAAAAGGCATCCCAGGGCTCCTTCGCTACCTGGAAGCCGGCTTGTCGTAGAGACTCGCAGGTTGCGTCCACTTCCGCCGGAGAATCACAAAGAAACGCGAGTCCCATGCGGTGCCCGCTGGGCTCCTCCCAATGCGTGAACTGTTGCATCAGTTCGACGGTGTCGAACATCAGCCTTAGCCCGTTCGGCATGACCGCCTCCAGATGGTCGTCGTCTCCTTCCGGGATCACGACGCCCAGCTGAGCATAAAACCTGCGGGCTTCGCTCATATCGCGAACAACGATTCCGAGGGCGTCGAGTCTTGGCATGGTCGGCATCTTACCCACGCCAAAAAGGGAATCGGGCCCCTACCCAAAGGCAGGGACCCGATTCGTTTCGCTTACGGTTAAGTTAGAACTTGACCGAGAGCTGGGTGGTGATGAGACCACCGGTGGCGCGGCTGCCATTGGCGCTGCCGGCCGTCGGGAACAGGCCGAAGCCCGCGGTTCCCTTGCTGTCGTAGTCGCTGATCTGATACATCAGCTTCAGCTTGGCGTTGTCGCTGAGGTGATAGCCAAGACCGAGCGAGTACCAGGCCTCGCGGGGCTTGCCACCAGCAAGCTTCCACTCAACCCACTCGCCGCCGAGCATGGCCGACCAAGCGTCGTTGACCTTGAAGCCGAGTTCGCCAACGTAGCGGTTGATCTTGTCCGCGGTCTGAAGACCGTTGGCAAGCTTGCCCGTACCCTGGTACCACTGGCCGCCGAGGTTGACGTCGATGGCACCGAGAGCGAAGTTGGCCTTAGCGCCAAAGCCCTTGATGTCCGTCGGGTTCCACCACATACCGATTCGGCCCCAGTCGCCAGGAGCAGCGAAGAGCGGCATGATCTCGCGGTACTGCGCCGAGAGGTTCACGTTCGCGACCTTGAAGCCTGCGCCCGCGTACCAAGCGTAGTTGTCCTTGTTGACCACGTTCGCCTTTCCGTCCTTGAGGTTGCTCTGCGAGTAACCGCCCCAGACGTTGAACTGACCGAAGTCGAACTTCGCGTCGCCACCGAAAACTTCGGCGCGGTTCACGTTGTTGACGCCGCGGTTGTTGGCTTCCGTGAAGAGGTAGGCCAGGTTAAGGCCGCCCTTCTCGGTGAGCGGAACGTTCAGGCTGACGCCGAGGAGCTGGTCCGCCATCACAACGCCGCCGGGCAGGCCGACCGGGCGAGCGCCGCCGGGCGTGTAGCGCGGGGCGACAGCGCCGAGGGCGATGCCGGTGATTTCGTTGCCGTTGGTGGTCAGTCGGTTGCTCGACTTGCCCATCGTGACGCCGAGCTTAGCCGCGCCGAAGTTGAAGCCGAAGCTCGCTCCGTCGACGGTGTAGCCCTTGTTGTCCCAGCGCGCATTCTCGAAGTACGGAGTGTTGTCCGGCTTCTGGAGAATGTAGCGGCCGAGCGAGTAGGGCATGCGGCCGAGGTCGGCCGAGAAGCCCTGCTTCATGAGGCTGTCGTTCCAGCTAACCACGAAGTTCTGGAAGTAGACGTCGGTCGTGCTCTCCGAGAACGGAGCGCCCACCGAAGTACCAGCCTGGCCGGCCCAAGCGTTGCCACCGATCATGTTGCCGACCGCGAGAGTGGCGTGCCACTTCGGACCGGTTTCGTTGGTGCCGCTGAGCTCGATACCCGCCTCGTGGAAGACCGAGAGGTCCTGCGAAGCGCCGACGGGAGCGTAAACGCCGCCGCCGAAGATGGTGTCCTGAACGCCGACCGGGCGACCGTCGACGGTAACGCCGGCGCGGTTGCTGGTCGAGTGGCCCGCCATCACGAAGAGGTTGGCATCGCCGTGAATCATCACCGGGAAGGTGTTCTTCTCGAGCTTCTCAACGCGGCTCTTGAGGTCCGCGAGGTCCTTCTTCATCGCTTCGACGTCGACGCCGAGAGAAGCAAGCTCCTTCTCGAACGTGCTGGCCATCTTCTGCATGTTGCCGATGCTGTCGCCCCAGCCCTTCATGCTGGCCACGGCGGCCTCGAGCGCCTTAACGCGGTTCTCGAGATCGGTGTTGGTGGTGTTGCCGCCGCCCTGGCCGACCTGACCCTTGAGGGTCTCGAGCTGGCCATTGACGCCGTCGATCATTCCCTTCAGGCGCTCGTAGAGAGCGTGGAGGGCGACCGCCATTTCGTAGCGGGAAGCCGGTCGGCCGCCTCGGAAGAGGCCGTCGGGGTAACCGACGAGAAGGCCTTCCTTCTTCATCTTGGCAAGGGCTTCGTAGGCCCAGTGATTTTCCGGAACATCCGGGAAGTTGTCCTGCGCCATCGCCGGTGCAACCAGCGCTGCCGTCAGAACCGCGCCGAGCGCGTACTTGAGCGTGTTTTTCATTCCTTGATTAGGCTCCTATCTAAACGTCAGAAGCTACCAAGGCTTTCCGCCCAACTCAATCCTCACAACTATCCTTGAGTTTCCTATGAGAACCTTGTTGTCCGGTTCGCCTTAGGCGCGCTTCCTACGTCCTATTTGATGCAGATGCACTCTGCACCAGTTCCTATTATAGGTTCATCGCCGCTCGATGTCAAGCTTTGCCGGCACTTTTTCGAGGAATTCTTGCGCCTCAGGTTCGCCGAGAGTCGGCGGGGCACGGTCTCGCCAAGCTAGAATTGGGTCATGTTAGACCGAAACCTTCTCCGGAACCAGATGGACCTGGTGCGTGCCGGCGTCGCCCGCAAGCACATGGCCGCCCCCCTGGACGAGTGGGAGTCGGTCTACGCCGAGTTCAGCGCCGTGAAGCAGGAACTCGAGGCTCAGCAGGCGGAAAGCAACCGCATCAGCAAGTCCATCGGGCAACTGTTCGGCCAGGGCAATAAGGAAGAAGCGGAGGCTGCCAAGGTTGAGGCCAAGCGCCTGAGCGACCTCGTGGCGGCGGGCGAGCCCAAAGCGCGAGATCTCGAGCTGAAGTTGCGCGACTTGGAGCTAAGCATTCCCAACCTGCCGCACGCCACCGTGCCCGATGGTAAGTCGGCGGACGACAACGTGGTCGTGCGAACGTGGGGGGAGCCGGCCCAGTTCTCTGAGGACCCCAAGCCGCACTGGGACATCGCGGCGAGTTTGGGCTTGCTCGATTTCGAGCGTGCCGCCAAGATCTCTGGCAGCGGGTACGCGCTCTACACGGGCTGGGGAGCTCGGCTCCAACGCTCGCTTTTCAACTTCATGATCGACCACCAGACCTTGCGGAACGGCTACCGAGAGGTCTACCCGCCGTTCGTGGTCAACACCGCCAGCCTCATCGGAACGGGGCAACTTCCCAAGTTCGAAGAGGATCTTTACAAGGTCGATGAGGACGGATATTTGATCCCGACCGCCGAAGTCCCGGTGACCAACATGTACCGCGACGAGATCCTTAGCGGCGACGACTTGACCATTAAGCACGCCGCCTTCAGCGGCTGCTTCCGCAAAGAGGCGGGTGCGGCGGGGAAGGATACTCGCGGAATTCAGCGCATGCACCAGTTCGACAAGGTCGAGTTGGTCAAGTTCACGCGCCCCGAGGACAGCTACGATGAGCACGAGAGTCTGGTCCGCGATGCCGAGAGCGTGCTCCAGATTCTGGGTCTGCACTATCGCGTCGTGC
>JAXLTH010000059.1:0-9904 GCA_046330155.1 Fimbriimonadales bacterium
GGCTTCGGCGTGTCCGACCCGAAGTCCTTCGCGGTCGTAGGCGTTCAGCTCGACAAGAATGCCGCCGCTGGTTCCAGTTCGCGTGATGATAAGGTGGGTTTTGCCGAGGGGGCCGTTGATCTTCTTCTTCGGCGCATCGCTGCCTCCCGCCCCAATGATCCGCACTTGAAAGTTCTCGTTGGCGGGCCGCTCAGGCTCCGGACCGGTATTCGCAACCCAAGTATTGTGCTCGTCAAGAAACGTCGCCATCGCTTTGGCGCCGTCGGAGGGCATCGCTCGTTGCACGGTGGTCGGGGTCGTGGCGTAGACAACGCGGGAGCCGGCGGGAATCTCGGCAAGCGCTTTGGCCTGAATGGATGCGATCACCCGGGCGAGCGCGCGGCTGGCGGGCGTCGGGGAGCTTGGCGGCACCATGATGGCAAGGCCACCGCCGCTGGCTCCGTTTCGAATCTGCTCGTTGAAACGATCCTTGGCTACTCGGTTCTCTTGAGCGAGTCGGTTGATTGTCGCGGCATCCAGTGTCGGAGCTTTCGTCACCGGTTCCATGAGGCGGTCGATCTCCTTCTGAAGAGCCGCGGTTCGCTCGTCGAGCACTGCTGCTTCTTGGGACCTCGCCAGGTTCGTGGACCGCACCAACGTGTAGACGCCGGGCTCCTTGGTCCACTCGCTTCCCGTAACTGCCGCGATCTTATCGAGGAGTTTGGAGAGCGGCACGTCCTTGACGTCGATGAGAAGCACCTCGTCGTTGGTGTACACGCCGGTGCGAATCAAGACGCCCGCCGCCTTGGAGAGCGCGGGGAACAAGTTGCGTGCCGTCATCGCGGGGGCGCTGAAGGTCACGCTTGGCTCCGCCTGGGGGCTCGCCAGCAGAATGGCTAAAGACAATGCCGAGATCATGGGAGTACTCCGTAAGAGTTTGACTGTTGCCACCGCCCCAGCGATTCATCGAAGATCACATTTGGCTGACGCAAAGTGGCGAGTTGGAACGTATCAGACATTCGGAGAGCGTCGATAGGGGGAATTGTTTGCTCCGCTTTTCTGAAAATCGTTGCGAAAAGTGCGGACAGGTGGTCCGCGAGGAAAGGTCTCATCTGCGGTGCGAAAGTTGCGGCATCGTGGAAGCTTGTTGTGAGGGAGAGTGCGCCGAGTCGCTATCCCAGCCAACCCAAGCGGTGGTAACGTGTGACGTCCATAGCTTTCAGCCCTCGAACGGTTGATCGGCTCCGATATGGCGCCCCACTTCTCCGACGAGATAGAAGCTTCCGGTGACCAAGATCAGGCCGGGGTGTTCCGCCTCGGCGCGGCGCACGGCGTCTTCTGAACTCTCTGCGACCTCCACGTTCAGGCACAACGCGTCGGCGACTTCCTTGAGTTCCCTTGGGTCGAAGGCCCGCCTGAAGTCGATAGGCGACACGACGATCCGTTCGGCGAACTTCCCCAAGGTGCGGAGGATGGGCTCCGGCTCGTGCCCCTTGACCATCCCAAAGATCACCGTGGGCTTGGTTTGGTGGGTCGCGCACAAGGTCTCGGCAAGCACTTCGATCGCCTCGAAGTTGTGGGCGCCGTCCAGCAAGTACGACTGCCCGTTGCGCTCGAAGCGCTGGTAGCGGCCCGGCGCGGTTGCGGCCGCGACGCCCTTTTTTGATCCGTCTTCCCGTCGAAACGCCCCCGCGGCATCGATGGCGGCCACGGCCAGGCTCATGTTGTGTGGCTGCTTGACGCCCACGATGCCGGGAGCCAGGCCTCGGTGGGTTCGTTCCGGAGTCTCGACGGTCCAGGTTCCCGCGTCTTCGGTGAGGCGAACCTCCATCCCGTATTCCCAAACCGGTGCGCCCTTGCGCTCAGCCTCGGCAAGGATAACTTCTCTCGCGGCAGGCGGGACTTCGCCGACCACCACCGGGATGCCCGTCTTGATGATCCCTGCTTTCTCGAAGGCAATCGCTTCTATCGAGTCGCCGAGGATTGCCGTGTGGTCGAGCCCAATGCTCACGATGACGCATGCCGAAGGGGTGACGATGTTGGTTGAATCCAGACGGCCTCCGAGACCGACCTCGAGCGAAACCCAGTCGGCGGTCCGCCGCTTCCAGTGAAGGAAGCCGATCGCCGTCTTGAACTCGAACTCGGTGACGCCGGCAAGTTCTGTGTCTTGCAAGGACTCGGCTGCGGGGATCAACTCCTCGGTGAGGCAGGCAAGTTCATCGGGCGAGATCATGGCGCGCCCCATCTGAACGCGCTCTCGGGCGTTATAAACGTAGGGACTGTAGAACGCCCCTGCCGCATGGCCGTGTTCGATAAGCAGGCTGTGGACGAAAGCTGTGGTCGAGCCCTTGCCGTTGGTGCCCGCGATGTGGATGAACTTGGGCTTGTCCGTGGTCCCCAACGCGTCTTCGAGATGGGCCCGCTTCGCAAACGCCTGCATCCGGTCAAGCCCAAGCCGCCAGCCCCTCGGAGCTAGGGAGGCGATGTAGTCGAGCGCTTCGGCGTAGGTCAAGACGTCCAGATTATGGCTAGGTACACTCGCCGAGTTCGGGGCGTGGCGCAGCTTGGTAGCGCGTCTGCTTTGGGAGCAGAAGGCCGTGGGTTCGAATCCCGCCGCCCCGACCAGCTACTTCGTTAGCTCCAGCAGGCGATCTGCCCATATCCAGGGAGACCCCTCATCTTCGTGTTTGCAGAACACGAAGACCTCCTTCCCGCCCTCTCGCAGTTTGCGGAAGTACGCCGCCCACTCGGAGAGCGCTTGCTCGTCGTACTCGGTCTTTCGCAGCCGGATGTACGCGTGAGGTGCCGTATCTCGCCGCTGGGCGTCGGCTTCGTCGGTATCCGAAGCCACCCACGCCACGCCGTGTTCTTGAAGCAACGCCTCGACCTCGTTGGTGTGCCAAGTCTCGTTTCGGTATTCCACGGCGTAACGGATCGCCGCGTCCCCGCCCTCGCCCGCGAGGGCGCTCGTTTGGCGCGGCAGCATCTCCAAGAATGCCTGCATGCGGGGCAGATCCGCTTTGAGGTTGGGCGGAAGCTGAACGAGGACCGGTCCCACCTTTCCGGCTTCCAAACCCGGACGAAGCCGCCCAAGGAAGAACTTGGCGGCGTCGTTGCCCGACTCCTTCATACGAGCGCGATGGGTGACGTCCCGGTGCATCTTCGGGCAGAAGACGAACTCGCCTTCGACGGCTGCCCACTTAGCAACCATGTCGGTGGACGGCATGCGGTACCAAGTCCCATCCATTTCGACCGCGCGATACCGCTGGGAATAGAACTGGAAGAAGTCCTTTGCTTTGAGGTCGGCCGGATAGAACCGGCCCTCGCCTTGCCACGGCTTGTAGGAGTAGCCGGACAGCCCGATATGAATCATGCGCCTTAGGCTACCGAAACCGCAGGTTGATGGACTGGATCGACCCGTTTTGGGGTAGCGTAATTCACTCATGTCGGGGCTAACGGCGACGATGGACTTCAGTCAGGTTCGGTCGGGAATGCATGCCCGAGTCGTAGCGATCAAAAGCGGCTCGACCCACATGAAACGCCTCCAGGAAATGGGCTTGACGGTCGGCACGGAGTTCGAGGTCGTCAAAGTGGCGCCTTTCGGCGACCCGGTTGAGATCCATCTCCGGGGCTACCGCCTCTGCCTGAGACGGCGCGAAACCGCGGACATCACCATCGAGCCGATCGACTAGTGGCAAGCGTGGAACCACTCGTAGCGGTCGTAGGCAACCCAAACGCGGGGAAGACAACCCTTTTCAACAGCCTGACCGGATCGCACCAGAAGGTGGGCAACTACCCTGGAGTCACCGTCGAACGGATCGAAGGCGCGTTTCAGATCGAAGGAAGGACGGTCCGGTGCATCGACGTACCGGGGGTTTACAGCCTCGACGCCGTTTCTGAGGACGAAAGGGTAGCTGTTCTGGCGATCGTCGGTGAGGGCCAGCCGAAGCCTGACCTCTTGGTGTACGTCGTCGACGCCGGGAACCTGGAGCGAAACCTCTTCCTATTCAGCCAGCTCGCCGATCGCGAGACGCCGATGGTGGTTGCCCTGACCTTGACGGACATTGCCGCCAAGCGAGGGGTCGAGGTCGACGCCGTTCATCTCAGTCAGCTTCTTGGGGTTGAAGTAATCCCGGTGGTGGCCCATCGCGGAACGGGCATCCGCGAACTCCGAGAAGCGATCGACCGAAACATGGGGCAGCCCCAGTTCCCGAGCCGGGAGTTCGGCTACCCGATCGCCTTGGAAGCGAAGGTCGCCGCAATCCGCGAGCGGGTGGCACGCGCTGGCTATGATATTGCTCGCCGCGACATTCGGCGCGCCCTTTTGGGAGACGACAACGAGTTCGTCGCCGGAATCAAAGAGGTTGCCGAGCTTAACGAGTTCTTCGAGCAGTCCAAGGCGCAGGTTGCCGACGAAGGGCTTGCCGATCCCGGCGTCGAAGTCTCGACGCGCTACCAGTGGGCGGCGATGGTGCAAAAGGCGGTCACGCACACGCAGGGCAGCCGCATCAAAACGGCAACGGACCGAATCGACTGGTGGCTAACCCATCGCGTTTTCGGCCTGGCGGTCTTTACCGCGGTCATGTATGCCGTGTTCCAGGCTATTTACACGTTCGCGAATCCGCTCATGGACTTGATCGGGTCGGCTTTCGGCGCGTTCGGAGGCTGGGTGGGAGGCTTCTTGGAAGGAGCCCCGGTGGTGAAGTCGCTGGTCGTGGATGGCCTGATTGCGGGCGTCGGCGCCGTCTGCACGTTCCTCCCGCAGATCCTCATTCTGTTCTTCTTCATCGCCGTGCTGGAGGGCACCGGATACCTGGCTCGCGCCGCCTTCTTGATGGACCGGCTACTGGGTTGGTGCGGACTTAACGGCAGAGCTTTCATCCCACTACTTTCGAGCTTCGCCTGTGCGGTGCCGGGCATCATGTCGGCGCGGGTCATGCCCGACCCCAAGAGCCGGCTTGCCACGATCCTCGTGGCACCGTTGATGTCGTGTAGTGCTCGCCTGCCGGTCTACATCTTGCTCATTGGAGCCTTCATCGAACCGAGATGGGGGGCGGGCTGGGCTGGATTCACGCTGTTCGCCATGCACCTCCTTGGGCTCGCGGTCGCCATTCCGGTGGTGTTCGTGATCAACCGCGGAATCATTAAGGGCAAGCGTTTGCCGTTCCTCCTGGAACTTCCGCCCTACCAGTGGCCAAAGTGGCGCGATGTGTGGCTCGCCATGTACTTCCGAGCAAAGGTCTTCATGAAGACGGCAGGCACGATTATCGTGACCTTGTCCATCGTGATTTGGGCGACGCTTTACTTCCCGCGCAGCAACGAAGCCCAGGCGCGCTATCGGTCGGAAATCGTCTCAAGTAAGCCGGGAGCCTCGGAAGAGGAAATCAAGCACCACGTGGAAGCTCGCCAGCTTGAGAGTTCCTACCTAGGTAGGTTCGGGAAGACGATCGAGCCGGTGTTTGTTCCCGCAGGTTTCGACTGGAGGCTCACGACGGCGATTCTCGCCGCGTTCCCCGCTCGCGAGGTGGTGATCGCCCAAATGGGAATCGTTTTCAACCTTGGCTCTGCGCAGGACGAGAAGAGCGGGGACCTTCGTTCTGCCCTGCAATCGGCTTCGTGGCCCGACGGGCGCCCCCTCGTGACCCCTTGGGTTGCGGTCGGCTTCATGGTTTTCTTCGCTCTGTGTTGCCAGTGCATGGCGACGCTGGCGGCGATCCGTCGAGAGACGAACTCCTGGAAGTGGCCGCTCTTCGTGTTCACGTACATGACGGTGCTGGCGTACCTTGGCGCCGTGTTTGTGCATTGGCTGGGTAGCGTCGTTTAGGGCTATGATGGGCGATGGCGAACGTATTCGTCGCGCTCGATAAGCTGTTTCGGGAGACGTTCGAGGGAGTTGCCCCCGGGGAATCGGGAACGTGGTTCGTTGAAGGAAAAGAGGGGATCTTTGACGTTTTCGACCGTTTGAACGCCGATCAAGCCTCGTTTTGCGCTCCCGGGTGCACTTCGGTGGCCGCCCACCTGCAACACACGTGGTACTACCTTTCCCGCATAAACCTGTTCGCTCGCGGAGAGGTCCCGCCTCCCGCCGACTGGGAGGGAAGTTGGCAGCCAGAACGGGTGACGACCGAGGGCTGGGAGGAACTGAGAGAGCGCCTGCGCCTTGAGTACGAAGCTTTCCGGCAGAAGCTTCAAGAAGAGCCAGACCTCGACCAAGACGCGACAACGGGCGCCATTGCCAACCTCGCCCACGCGGCGTACCATTTAGGCGCGGTCCGACAGCTGCTCAAGATCGCCGAGGCAGGCTAATTGCTCGAGCGGCGTCTCCGTAACAGAGCCAGCGAGCCAAGCCCGAGGAGGGCAAGGCTGGAAGGCTCGGGAACCGCGGCGATAGAGACGTTGTCGACGTCGATGCAAGAGTCCCCAACCTGGGCTGGTCCTGAGCTGAACAACTCAAAGCTGTCGTAAACGCCAGTAGGAAGGTCCAGGCGCTGGTGGATCGGCGTCGATGAGAAGTCGAAGGAAAACGCCACCGACTCAACCACCTGGCCGCCCCGGTAGCCCCTCAAGGTCAGCGTGTTAAGTCCCGTCTCCCCTTGGAAGGTCCAGATATCCAAACCGGCGGTGGTGGCCAGGGTGTCGGAGGTAAACCAAAACGCCCCGATTCCCCCAAACGCCATGTCTGGTCCGGGTACGTAGGCTCCGAATCCGAGAACGTTAGGCACGCTAAGGCCGGAGCCCAAGAATCCGCTACTTGCATCCTCGATGGTGAAGTTCGTGGTCCCACCCCCGTGGGTGATCACATCGTGGAAACGGATTCCACCGGTGACGAGCGTGTCGAATGACTGCCCCTCCACCAAGTCGTCGAACCGGGCGACCAGGTCTGCTTTGGCAAGGCTTGCCATGGCTACGAGAGCCGACACGATCGAGACTCGAGCATTGGGAACGTGACGCATAACTTAGTATGGTCTGGGTCCCCGCATCACGGCAGTCCGTTGTTTAATGGACACGCAAGCCTCATTCAGGCCGTTGCGGAATCAAGAAAATGGTGCCCAGGAAAGGACTCGAACCTTCACTCCCTTGCGAGAACTAGTACCTGAAACTAGCGCGTCTACCAATTTCGCCACCTGGGCAGGCGGGGACTCAAATCATACCCTCCAGACGCCTCTCTGTCTACGGACGTGAGGGGCGGGTCCCGCAAAATCCCCGGGTCCTTCCGATGCCTGTATTCGTGCCGGGAACAGAGGCGGGCTCTGGGTGGAACAAGTCTCCTGATCGCACTGGCGATTCGGGTTGCGCGATGCTGACAGGGGAAGTTTTCGTTGAGGAAGGACTGATTTCGGCGGACCAGCTACGCGTCGCCGAAGAGAAGAATCGTGAACTCGGCGGTTCCGAGCACGTCGCGCGGCTGCTCGTCAACATGGGCTTCATCCAGGAGCGCGATCGAGTTCGCTTGCTGGGCAAGGTTTGGGGTTTCGGGTTTGCCGAGTTGGCGGATCTCGAGCCCGCAACCGAGGTTCTTCAACTCATCTCGCCCCAGCTGGCGAAGCGGTTCAAAGCCATTCCCCTGCGCCGTGAGAGCAACAAGCTCGTGGTGGCGATGGCGAACCCGCTCGACATCTTCGTCATCGACGAGCTTCGTCTGACCACGGGCCTCGACATCGAGCCTTTGATCGCGGTGGAAGAGGAGTTGAACAACGCCCTCACCACCTTCTACAAGATCGACGTCAACGTAAACGACGCCCTATCGAACGTAATGCGCGACTTCAACGGGCAAGTCGACGTCAACGCGATCGAAGACGAGGACCTCAGCGAAGACGAACTGCGCGAGATGGGCGAAGACGCGCCCATCATCCGCCTGGCGAGCCTCATCATCACTCAAGGCATCCAAGACCGGGCGAGCGACATCCATATTGAGCCCCGAAAGGACGGGATGGTGGTTCGGTACCGCATCGACGGCATCATGATCGACGGGATGCACCTTCCACGGAAGGTGATCGCGCCCCTCACCTCGCGCTTTAAGATCATGTCCGACATGGACATCGCCGAGAAGCGGGCGCCCCAAGACAACCGCGTGTCGGCGACGATCAACGGCAAGGAGTACGACTTCCGTGTGTCCACCCTTCCCCTGGTGCACGGCGAAAAGATCGTTCTTCGTATTCTGGACAAGGGCGGCATCAACGTCGGCCTCTCCAAACTCGGCTTCCTTCCTCAGAACATGAAGATGGTCGAGGACATGTGCTCGCGGAGCTACGGGATCATCCTAGTTACCGGACCGACGGGTTCCGGTAAGTCCACCACGCTGTACTCGATCCTCAACAAGATCAACACGGGCGAAAACAACATCATCACGATCGAGGACCCGGTCGAATACGAGCTGTCCGGCATCAACCAGTGCGGTGTGAACAACCGGGCGGGCATGACGTTCGCCGCCGGCCTGAGGGCGATGCTCCGCCAGGACCCGGACGTGATCATGGTCGGCGAAATGCGCGACAAGGAAACCGCGACGATCGCGATGGAGGCGGCGCTTACCGGCCACCTCGTCCTGTCGACCCTCCACACGAACGACGCGCCGAGCGCAGCGATGCGCCTGACCGATATGGGCGTCGAGCCGTTCCTCATCGCCTCCTCGATCATCGGCGTGCTTGCCCAGCGCCTGGTTCGCCAGATTTGTCCGAACTGTAAAGAGTCATACATCGCCTCCCGCGAGAGCTTGCTCCGCTACGGCTTGCCGGTCGTTGACGAGATCGGCGCGGAGACGGGCGGCGAACTTACGCTGTTCAAAGGAGCGGGTTGCGACGCCTGCAAAGGCACCGGATACCGGGGACGCACGGGCATCCACGAAGTGATGATGTTCAGCGACGACGTGCGCGACAAGGTGCTGGAACACTCGCCCAGCCACGTGCTGCGCGGGTTGGCGCTTCAGAACGGCATGAAGACGCTGCAGGTCGATGCACTCCAGAAAGTTTTGATGGGAGTCACTTCGGTCGACGAAGTTCTCCGGGTGATTTACGCGTAGCGGGGCTGCGCAGGAAGGGAAGAACGATGTCTGCCTTGCCAATCTCAGACGATTACCAGAACCTAAGGGTCTTGATCAGCAAGATCCAGGAACTCGCCGTGCTTCCGCACGTCGTCTTCAAGGTCCTCGAGGTCACCGGCTCTTCAGAGTCGCCGGCGGCCGAGATCGAGAGGGCGATTCTCGTTGATCCGGGCTTCAGCACCCGCTTGCTTAGCGTCGCCAACTCGGCGTACTACGCACTACCGCGCAAGGTGACTTCGATCCGGGAGGCGGTGATGTTCCTCGGGTTCAAGACGATCCGCCAACTCGCCATGACCGTGGGCGTCTTCGACATCTTCATCGGGAAGAGCGACCGCGAATCTTTGCGACGCCGCAGTTGGTGGAGGCACTCGGTGGACACCGCCGTCTGTGCGCGGGCCATCGCCACCTACTCCAAACGAGTGTCGCCGGAAGAGGCTTACACATGCGGCTTGTTGCACTACCTCGGGAAGTCCCTCATGGACCGATATTTGGACGGCAACTTCGATGATGTCGACGCCCTCATGATGTCGGGAATGAAGGAGCACGAGGCGGAGCGAAGGGTCTTTGGCCTCGTCCACACGGAAGCGTCCTTGGCGGCAGCCCTCAAGTGGGGATTCACGCCAGCCCTAACCAGCAGCCTGAACTACATGGTGGAGCCGAAGCCTGACGAACAAGGGGCCGCTCATCGTGCCTGCGTCGCGCTGAGCACCGCCATCGCCAGGGAAGCGGTGGGAGAGCAGGTCATCGAGCCGCCCACCTGGGCACTGGAAGTTTTGGGCATTTCTGCCGATGATCTTTGTCAGGTTTCCAAGTTGGGAATGGAAGCGATTCTCAACTCGGGAGGAATGAAGCTTTAGGGAGGAACGACATGGCTCAACCTTTCAACTG
>JAXLTH010000006.1:0-120079 GCA_046330155.1 Fimbriimonadales bacterium
AGGATGCCCTCAAGGAGATTCCTGCCGGCTACAAGCTCGTTTTCGACCTCAAGACCGGTCTGCCGCGCCTCGCCAAGAAGCGCGAACGCCGCGCCAAGAAGTAACCTAGACTAAGCGGATTTTGGGGCGGACCTTGAGGGAGGACCGCCCCATTTCGCGTTTAGGGGTTGCGTCTTTCTAGTCGTGCCTTCGACTCCGTCATTTCCTGCATCGCGTAGGGCACGCCTTCCCGGCCAAAGCCGCTCATCTTCACGCCCCCGTAAGGCATGTTGTCGAAGCGCACGGTCGGAGTGTCGTTGATGACGACTCCCCCTACTTCCAACTCCCGATACGCTTGATCAGCATGAGCGCGCTCGCCCGTAAAGACGCCGCAGTGGATGCCGTAGTCGGATGCGTTCACCCTTGCGATAGCCGCCGAGAAGTCGGGCACCGATGCAAACGTGAGAATCGGACCGAAGACCTCGAGATGCGCCAGCTTGGCTTCTGCGGGAACGTCGGCTAGCAAAGTCGGATAGATCAGGTTGCCGTCTCGCTTGAGCGGCACCAACTCTTTGGCCCCCATCGCCACCGCTTCCGCCGCCCACGCCTCCACTTTGTCCGCCGCTTCCTTGCTGATCATCGGCCCGCAAACCGTGGCTTCGTCGCCTGGGTCTCCGGCTGGGCACGCCTTCGTCGCCTCTGCCAACCTTTGTTTCGCCTCTTCCGCAATCGCCTCGTGCGCAACCACGTGTTGCACGCTAATACAAATCTGTCCCGCGTAACCGAACTTGCCCGCCACGATCTTCGGCACGGCGGCGTCCAAGTCGGCGTCGGCATCCAGAATCACGGTGGCATCGCCTCCAAGTTCCAGGCTCACCCGCTTGGAATGGCAAACCTCCTTGAGGTGCCAGCCGACGTCCGGCGACCCGGTGAAGCTCACCATTTTCACTCTTGGGTCGAGCGCCATCCTTTCCGCCATCTTGCCGGGCACGTTCACCGCGTTCACCACGCCGGGAGGGCAGCCCGCCTCGTGGATCAGCCGGATCAACGTGAGCGTGCACAGCAGCGCTTGCTGCGAAGGCTTGACCACGATCGTGTTTCCCGTCGCCAGGGCAGGCGCGATCTTGTGCGCCGCTAGGTTGAAGGGCCAGTTGTAGGGCACGATGCCCAAGACCGTTCCGATTGGGAACCGCTCCACCCGGCAGGAGTAGTCCTTACCCCGCGCGTCGAACTCCAGCGGCACCCATTCGCCCGTCCAACGCTCCAACACTTCGGCGGCAACGTCGAACGTGACCGCCAGCCTCGCCACCTCGCCCCTCGCCCAAACGACAGGCTTGCCGATCTCGGCAACCGCGAGCTGGGCAAGTTCCTCCCCCCGTTCGCGCACGGTCGCGGCGATCTGGCGCAACAGCGCCTGGCGAACATGGCGGGGCGCGTGTCTCCAGGTTTCGAACGCCCTGTGCGCCGCGCCCAGCGCGGCATTTGCGTCGTTCCAACCTCCTTCGGCGGCGGTGCCGACGATGCTTCCGTCCCAGGGGCTCTTCACCACGGATTTACCCGTGCCTTGGTCGCACGGTCCGCCGATGAAGTGCCCATCGATGAGCATCTCACGGTGGAGCATGAGATGATTGTGGCGAAAGGGAAGGAAGGATGGATGGGTTCTGACGAATATCCTTGCACCCTCGCACGAATTGGGGGACAATGAAACCGCACATGGAGGGGAACATGGTACGAAAAGTAATCTGTGCGCTGGACACAGGCAACCTCGCGGAAGCCGAGTCTCTGGTGCGGCGTCTCAGCCCCTATGTGGGCGCGTTCAAGATCGGGCACGCATTGACTCTGCCGCACGGTCTCGACGTCATCGACCGGCTTCAAGACGCGGGGGCGACCCGCATCTTCCTCGACCTCAAGTTTCACGACATTCCAAACTCGGTCGCGCTTGCCGTCCGCGAAGCGGCGAAGCACCGCGTCTGGATGACCACAATCCACGTGGCGGGCGGCCCCGCCATGATCCAGGCGGCGGCAGACGAGGCGAACGCCTACGGCGAGGAGAACGCCCCGCTTCTGATGGGCGTGTGCGTGCTCACATCGCTGGACCAAAACGTCCTCACCGAGTTCCTCGGCGTAAACCGAACCATCCAAGACCACCTGGTCAAACTCGGTAAGAGTGCCCTGGACGCGGGCATCGACGGCTTGATCAGCTCCCCGCAGGAGGTCAAAGCCCTCCGGATGAACATCGGGCATCGGGGCATCATCGTCGCTCCCGGCATCCGCCCTGAAGGAGCCAGCAGCCACGACCAGATTCGCGTCGGCACCGCAAGCCAAGCCTTTGACGACGGCGCGGACTACGTGGTCATCGGGCGCGCCCTGACCGACACGCCTGACGTCGAAGCCGCTCTGGTGAATCTCGGGTTCAACCTTGCCGCCGCGGGTTAGGCTCTCCGCGAGGTCGCGAGATGCCCTTCTGGGGTGGTACCGGGCGAATGCCCGCCTCCTGCCGTGGCGCGCCACGCGCGATCCCTATGCCATTTGGGTGAGCGAGGTGATGCTCCAGCAAACCCAAGTGGCAACGGTCTTGCCGTACTTCGAGCGGTGGATGGCGCGCTTCCCGACCGTTAACGACCTCGCCGAGGCCGACGAGCAAGAAGTGCTCGCCCTGTGGCAAGGGCTCGGCTACTACCGTCGATGCCGCATGCTCCAAGCCGGCGCCCGTTGGGTCCAGGCAAACGGCATTCCCCGGTCCGCCGAAGAGTGGCGGAGGGTCCCGGGGGTGGGCAAGTACACCGCTGCCGCCATTGCCTCCATCGCCTTCTCCGAGCCGGTTCCGCTGGTCGATGGCAACGTCGAACGCGTCGTCGCGCGCCTTACGGCCGACCCGTCGGAGAAGCCCGTGCTTCACCGTGCCGCCTGGGAGTGGGCGACCGCGAACCTGGACGCAAACGCCCCCGGCGACTGGAACCAGGCGCTGATGGAGCTCGGCGCCATGACTTGCCGCCCGCGCGAAGCCAAATGCGCGGTCTGTCCGCTTGCGCCCGACTGCCAAGCCACGAACCTTGACCCGCTCGCCTTCCCCCGGCCCGCCGCCAAACCGCAAACGGTTCACCTGCGGCGCACGCAAGTGGTCCCCATCTGCGAAGAACGAATCGGCCTCGTCCAAATCCCTTCAGGCAAGTGGCACGAGGGCATGTGGGAGTTCCCCGAGATCCTTCCAAAGGGGGCGGTTTGCCGCCATCAGGAGGCACTCAAACCGGTTCGCCACACGGTCACCCATCACCGTATCGTCATCGAACCCCGCCTCGCCGTCTTGTCACGCCCGGTTGACGGCGTTGTGTGGCACGACCTCGCTCGCATCGCGGAACTCCCCATGCCCGCCGCCCAGCGCCGAATTCTCCGCCAGATCCTCGAAGATCGAAGCCTCCAGCCCGTCCTCGACCTGCCAAACTAGCCGACGATGTTGGGCTTCAAGGTTCGGGGTGCATGGGGTGGAACGGGCGAAGCGGGCACGACGCGAGAGTCGGTCCGCGCTTACATGGGCTATCTTGCCGATCTCGGCATCAACGCCCTGTTCCTCGGCATCAAGGAAGGGGACGGCGCCCTGTGCTGGCCCAGCGCCATCCTGCCGCAAGCGATCAAGCCCGCCTACCGCGATTTCGATCTTCCCGCCGTCTTCATCGAAGAGGCCCGCGCCGTTGGCATCGAGCCCCACGCCTGGCTCATCGACTACTACGAAGGCGAAAAGGGAGCCGCCAACACGGCCCACCCCGAGTGGGCGGCGCTCGACGCCCACGGGCGTCCCACCGCCGAGGAGACCCTGCGCGGCCGTCGCTACGACTCCAACTGGATGTGCCCGGCGCGACGCCCCGGCTATACCGACCAGTGGCTTGTCCCCATCTACGCCGAGCTAGCCCAGCGCTACGACTTCGCCTCTATCCACCACGATTACATCCGCTACCCCGGCGATCTCGCCCCCGATCAGTACTGCTTCTGCGACTACTGTCTGGAGAAGATCCCCGAGTTCGCGGGCTACCTCAATCAGGCGTATCCCGACGAGCCGTTCTTCCACGAACTCTACGACCGCCCCTACCTCGAAGCGCACTGGGAGCAGAGCCCGCGCGTTCTGCCGGCCAACTGGTCCAAACTGCCCCGAGACGTCAAGAGCCGTTTCCTCCTTGAAGGTTCGTTCTTCCAAACGGGCCGCCACGACCTCGACTACTTCTTCTATCTCTACCGCACCCATCAGATCAACGAGTTCGCCCGCCTCTCCTACGAGGCCGTGAAGGCGGCGAACCCCAAAGTGAAACTCTCGGGCGCGATCTTCAAGAATCCGGTCCACAGCGGCCGGTTCATCGGCCAAGACTGGCGTCAGTTCGCGCGCTGGATGGAGATCGCCATCCCGATGGACTACCGCGACCACTTCCCGGGCACCTTCCCGCAGTACCTCGACCTCCTCGAAGAAACGATTCGCCGCCAGCAAGTTTGGTCGCGAGAGTGCGAAGCCCTCTACATCGGCATCGCCATCAACTTCCTGTTCAAAGAGGAGGAGGGAACAGGCAACTACCCCGAAGCGAAGCTGCATCAGGTGCTCGAGCGGATCGCGGGAACCGGAGCCGAAGGCGCGGTCCTCTTCAGCACGTGGCAGTTCCGCGAGTTCGGAATGGAGAACGCGATCCGCAAGGCGTTCCGCTAGGGCGCAGGAGCCAGCTCGCCGTACAGGGCGCCGTCTCGGTATTCCGCCAGCCGCACCCATGCGAATTGGCGTTGGAGCGAGCGCGCCCCGGCAAACCGCACCTCCAGGTAGTTGTCGGTGAGCCCCTCGAGCAGCCCTTCTCGGGTCAGCTTGCCCTCCACCAGCACCCGTAGCGTCCTACCCACGAAGCTGCGGGCGTGGGCTTCGCCCGTCTCGCGGGTCACCGCCGCCAGTTCCGCGGCGCGCTTCTGCTTCGTTTCGGCGGACACTGGGTCGCCCCAGGCGTCGGCGGGCGTGCCGAAGCGGGGGCTGAACCGGAACACGTGCGCCTTCAAGTAACCGGCCTCGCGGCATACGTGGACGCTGGATTGGAACCGTTCGTCGGTTTCCGTCGGAAACCCGACCATGATGTCGGTCGTGATCGAGATTCCCGGGGCGTCCCGCTTCAGCCGCTCGCAAAGCGCCAGGTAGTCGCCCTGCGTGTACGGACGGTTCATGTCCGCCAGCACGCCCGAGTCGCCGCTCTGCAAGGGAATGTGCAGGTGGGGCACCACGCGCCCGTCTTGGATCAGCCCGATCAGCCTCGGCGTCACCTGCCGCATCTCGATCGAGCTGATTCGCAGCCGAACCTCCGGTCCCAAGGTCTCGGCAAGCCGCTCCACCAAGGTCTCGAAATCGGGGCCGCCGCTCCCGCTCTCCGGGCCGTACGCCCCGATGAGAACGCCCGTCAGAACGATCTCCCGATAGCCCATAGCCGCCATCCGCTCGGCTTCCTCGACCACTTCCGAGGCGGGCCGAGAGACCATTCCGGGCCGAGTGTAGGGAATCGAGCAGTAGCTGCACATCACGCTGCAGCCGTCCTGAACCTTGAGAGTCGCCCTCGTCCGGCCCAAAGCCCGATCAACCCGCGGCCGTGATTGCGGCGTCAACCCCGGATGAACGCGTAGCAAGTGGCTCAGCGTATCGAGCTTCTCCGGGTTCGGCACCAAGACGTCCGCGCCGTCCATCGTCTCGCCCTTGTTCAAAGCCATCTGCCCCGCGCAGCCCGTGACCACCACCTTGGCGTCCGGATTGAACCGAGAGGCGCGCCGAATCGTGTAGCGGCTCTTGGACTCGGCTTGCGAGGTCACGCTGCACGAGTTGATCACGTAAACGTCGGCGGGCGACTCGAACGGCACCACCTCGAACCCCGCGTCCTCGAAGGATTCGAGGATCCGCTGGGTCTCGTATTGGTTCACCTTGCAGCCCAAGGTCGTGAAGGCGGCCGTCGGCACCCCCGAATTGTAACCGACGTGCCCATAATCCCAGGATGCACGCGACCGATGTGTGGGAGGGACGCTCGCCCGGAGCCTGGGCGGCGCGGCTTGCCCTCTCCCCCGTGTCCGTGCTCTACGCCCTTGGCTGGGAAGCCTATTTGGGTGTCTATCGGTTGGGCTTCAAGCGCGCCAAGCATCCCCATCGCCCCATCCTGTGCGTCGGCAACCTCATGGTGGGGGGAAGCGGCAAATCTCCCGTCACCCACTTCCTCGCTTCCGCCCTCCAAGAGTTGGGCCGAGAGGTGGTGATCGGCTGTTCCGGCTACGGAAGCCCCCGTGCCGAAGGCGCGTCCCTCGCTCCGGATGGCCCGCTCTCGCCGCGCGAGTGGGGCGACGAACCCGCCATGTTCCGCTGGCTGCTGCCCCAAGTCCCCTTGATCGTGGGCCGGGCCAGGGTGCGCGCCGCTGAAATCTGTGCCGAGCGCCATCCCAATGCGGTCTTGCTGATGGACGACGGCTTCCAGCACTTGCCGCTCAAGAAAGACCTCTCCATACTTCTCGACCCCGAGAAGCCCCGCAACGCGTGGTGCCTGCCGGCTGGCCCCTATCGCGAGCCACGCTGGAACCGTGCCCGAGCCGACCTCGTCCTCCCCGGCAAGTTCGAGGTTCGTCCTTCGCGGTGCTTCCTCGAACCCGAAGCCGATCTTGGCGGCGCCGTTTCCGCCCTCTGCGCCCTGGGGAACCCGGAGCGCTTCTTCGCCACCGTGCGCGACGAGCTTGGCCTCGAACTTGGGCACCGGCTGGCCCTACCCGACCATGATCCGCTCGATCGCCCTGGGCTCTTCGACCCGCTGCCGGCTGACCTACCCGTCCTGGTGACCGCCAAAGACTGGGTGAAGTTGCGCGAACGACCTGACATCGGCTCCCGCCGGGTCCTCGTTGTCCGCCGCGATGTCACAATCGAACCGCGTGCCGAGTTTGTCCAATGGCTGCGCACCAAGCTCGATGGCATCTAGGCGACGACAACTGAACAACCGGCTGGGAACGTTGGCTTTCCGAACCGCCCTTCGGTGGATGCGCGGAAAGAGCGTGGCGCAAGCCGAGTCTGCCGGCCGCCGTCTCGGGCGCATCGCCTACCGCTTGGACCGCAAGCATCGCGAGCGAACCATCGCCAACCTCGCCCTCGCCTTCCCCGATGAGAGCGAGAAGTGGCATGCCGAGACCTCGGTGAAGGTCTGGGAGCATTTCGGCCTGATCGCCGCCGACTTCCTTCAAACGCCCCAGCGAACGAATCAAGAAGTCCTCGACAACATGACCTGCGACGGCCTCGATATCTACCGCGAGACCTTTGCGCTAGGGAAGGGCGTACTCGTTTTGGGGGCCCACTTCGGTAACTGGGAGCGCCTTGGCCACTTCACCGCCGCTATCGGCATTCCGTTGACCGCCATCGCCCGGGACGCGAACGATTCCGGGCTGAACGACATGGTGCTCGATCTTCGAAGGCAGGCGGGCATGGAGATCGTCAGCCGCGGAAACGCGGCGCGCGCCGTCCTCGAGCGGCTGAAGAAAGGCAGCATGGTCGGCATTCTTCCTGACCAGAACGCGGGCGACGCGTTCATCCCGTTCTTTGGCAAGCCCGCCGGCACCGTGCTTGGCCCTGGCGTTCTGCACCTACGCTCTGGCGCCCCCGTCATCACCACCTATTGTGCTCGCGTCGGTCCCGGCAAGTACCACACCTTCATCGGCGAACCCCTCCCCTGCGACGGCACCCCCGAGAGCGTCATGCTTGGCATGAACCAGCGCCTCGAAGCCATCATCCGGGAGTATCCCGAGCAATACCTGTGGCTCCACGACCGGTGGAAAAGCGCTCGGCAGCGAGGCCTTTTGTGAGCGCCCCCCGGGTACTCATCGTCAAGTTCTCCGCCATCGGCGACTGCGTGATGGCGGCTCCCGCGCTCTCGGCTTTCCGGCGTGCCGAGCCGGACGCGCTTATGGTCTGGGCGGCGGACCCCCGGTGCTCGGCTGTGATCGATCGTAACCGTTTGGTGAACGAGGTCTACGACATCCCTCGCGCCGCCTGGAAACGGGACGGCGTCGGTTGGATGGGGCAGATCCGCCACTACCTTGCCCTACGCCGGTACGGCTTCGACTTTGGCTTCGACCTCCAAGGCCACGGCAAGACCGCCATCTGCCTCCGCCTCTCCGGGGCGAAACGCCGCATCGCGGGCTACGCCATCGACCCGGTGGCTCGCGTCCTGAATCCCCTCGCTCCCGGCAACCCGGACGGCACGCACCGCGTCCTGCGCAACCGCGATGTCCTCGCCGGCGTCCTAAATCTCGATCCCGACCTTTCGCCCATCATGCCGAGCCTTGCCGCCGAGCGCGAGACGGTGCGCCAGAGGTTCGGCTCCGGCTTCGTCTCGATCCACGTCGGGGCGGGTGCCACTTGGAAGCAATGGCCCTCCGACCGGTGGGCGGCGGTCGCCCGCCACCTTCTCGCCCAGGGTCGAAAGGTCCTCTTCTTGGGCGGTCCCGGAGAGCGCGCCCCGGAGGTTGAAGGCGCAATGGATGCTTGCGAAAAACTGAGCCTCGCCGAGTCCGTGGCGGCGGTGGCTGAGTCGGAGTTCCACCTCGCCGCCGACACCGGCAGCGGGCATATGGCGGCGGCGTACGGGGTCCCGGTTCTCAGCATCTTCGGCAAGACCAAGCCTGAACTCTATCGCCCTTACACCGACCGCGGCATCGTCCTCAAAGCCGGCGAACGGACCGAAGACGTGTCCGTCGAGTCGGTTCTCGCCGAAATCCCCCGCCTGGAGGCATGGAGCCGATGCCCAAGCGCTTCCTGATTTCCCGGCTCAGTGCCCTTGGCGACGTCGTGTGCTCCCTGCCCGTCGCCTGCGCGCTGCGAGCCACCTTCCCCGATTGCGAGATCACCTGGGTCGTCGATGGCAGGTTCGCCGGCATTGTCGAGTGTTGCCCGGCGGTTAACCACGTGGTGAAATCACGTCCCGGCTTCAAGCCGCGAACCTGGCCGAAGCTGGAAGGGGAGTTTGATGCCGCCCTCGACTTGCAGGGGCTCCTCAAAAGCTCCCTCGTTGTGGCGCGCGCCAGAGCCGCCCAGAAGGTTGGCTACCACTGGCAACGCGAGGGCAGCTGGCTTTTCTCTCAAGCGGTGAAGCCCGACCCAACGTCCTTTCATATCGTGGACCAGTACGTCGACGTCGCGCGTGCCCTGGGCGCCGAAGCGCATCGCGCCGAGTTCGGTCTGGCACCTCTGCCTGAAGACGTCGAGTCGGTACGCGCCAAGCTCGCGACCAAAGGCGTCTCGGGCAAGTTCGTTGCCGTCAACGCGGGCGCCGGTTGGGCGACCAAGCGCTGGCCACCGGTCCACGTCGCCAAACTGAACGACCTCCTTTCCGCCCAAGGCCTGCCCTGCGTGCTGATCGGCGGCAAAGCCGCCGCCGACGTCTCCGCTGCCGAGGAAGTCCTCGCCGTCGCCGAGGTGAAACCCGTCTGGATGCTCGGCGAAACCAACGTCCGCGAGCTTGTTGCGCTCATCGCCCAGGGTTCCGCCCACGTGGGCGGCGACACCGGCAGCACCCACATCGCCGCCGCCCTCGGGGTACCCGCCGTCGGCTTGTATTCCATCACCCGTCCCGAGCGGTCCTGCCCCTACGGCCAGGTCGAACGGTGCCACTATGACCCCGCCGGGCTGGCGAACATCGAACCCGACCGTGTCTTTCTCACCATGATGGAGGCTTTGGCATGAGTGTGCTGACTTGGGCTGAAGCCGCCGACCTTGCCCGCGGCAAGCGCCTCGTGTTCACGAACGGCGTGTTCGACATCCTCCACGCTGGCCACGTCCGCTATCTCGAAGCCGCCGCCGCTCTTGGCGACCTCCTCATCGTCGGCCTCAACTCCGATGACTCGGTTCGCCGCCTCGGCAAAGGCGAGGACCGTCCGATCAACCCGCTCGAAGACCGCGCCGCCGTCATCGGCGCGCTTCGCTGCGTCGGCGGGGTCACCGCCTTCGAGGAAGACACCCCCCTCGACCTGATCGCCGCCCTAAAGCCTGCCGTCCATGTTAAAGGCGGAGACTACGACGCCGAAGCCCTTCCCGAAACCCCCCTTGTCCGCGCCTACGGCGGCGAAGTCGTCATCCTCCCGTTCCTCGAAGGAAGATCGACGACCAACATCCTCAAGAGGCTCCGCGGCGAATGAGCCACCTGGACCTCGATCCAAAGCTGGTCTGGCTGTTCTGCATGACCCACCCCGACGACGAAATCTCCGTCGCCGGGTGCATTCACCGTTTGGTGAACGCAGGTTCTGAAGTCTGGATCAGCTGGACCCACGACACCGCCGTCCGCCAAGCCGAGGCGCGCGCCGCCGCCCGCCGCCTCGGGGTGCCCGAGACTCGCCTCTTCTTCCATCACGCCGCCGACGGCAACGTGGTCGATGAACTCGCTCGCCTGGCGCCCGCCTTCAAAGCCATGGTCGAATCTGTGCAGCCTGACCGGGTGGTGTGCGGCGCTTTCGAGCAAGGCCACCTCGACCACGACGCCACCAACCTTTTGGTGAATTCCGTCTTCCAAGGCACGGTTCTCGAAGCCCCCTTTTATCACACCTACCTCACCCGCATGCCGCGGGTCGCCCGCTTTGCCGATCCGGCGGGCGAGGAAGTCATCCCGCTTGCTCCCGAGGAAAGAAGGGTCAAGATTGACCTCTCCCGCGCCTATCCCAGCCAGCGCATCGCCCTCAACATGCTCATGGCGGACCTCCGTGCACGGCTGACCGGAGACGGCCCCCTCGCGGATACCGAACGCCTCCGCGTTCAAACCCATCGCGACTTCGCCCGCCCCAACCTGCCCGCCCCCCTCGCCCAACGCGTCGAACAAAGCGAGCGTTGGCAACGCTGGCGAGCCGCCGTCGACCGGTTCCTCGCCACCCCGTAGCGGTACCATCTTGCCGATGTTCAAGCGCCTGATGGACCGGTTCGACCGCATGCTTGGTCGAGGCGTGATCGACGACGACTTCTACGAAGAGTTGGAAGAGGCGCTACTCCAGGCGGACACCAACGTCCAAACCACCCACGAGATCTTGGACGAGCTCCGAAAAGTCGTTCGCGACGAGAAGATCACCAACCCCGCCGACATGAAGTCGCGGCTCCAGCACGCCATCGCCCGCCGCTTCCGCCAAGACGGCGCTCCCGGTCTCATCGTCTCCGACGATGACCCCACCGTGTACCTCTTCGTCGGCGTGAACGGCGTCGGCAAGACCACCACGATCGCCAAGGTCGCCCACCTTCTCAAGCGCCGCGGCTTCTCCGTCATGCTCGCTGCCGGCGACACCTTCCGCGCCGCCGCCATCGAGCAGCTCGAGATTTGGGCGAACCGCGTCGGCGTCGACATCGTGAAGAACCAGCCCGGTTCCGATTCCGCCGCCGTCATCTTCGACGCCATCACCGCCGCCAAGGCGCGTGGCATCCAGTTCGTGCTCTGCGACACCGCCGGTCGCCAGCACAGCAAAGGCCCTCTCATGGCAGAGCTCGGCAAGGTCGCCAAGGTCGTCGAGAAAGCCCTCCAGCGAAAGCCCGAGGAAGTCCTCTTGGTCCTCGATGCCAATACCGGCCAAAACGCCATTCGCCAAGCCGAGGAGTTCACCAAGGCCGCGGGCGTCACCGGATTCGTGCTGACCAAGCTCGACGGCACCGCCCGTGGCGGCGCCCTCATCGGCGTCTTCGACCGCTTCAAGGTCCCCATCAAGCTCATCGGCACCGGCGAAAAGGTCGAGAATCTCAAGGACTTCAAAGCCGACGAATTTGCCGAGAACCTCTTCGACTGACCGGGCGATAGGCAGGGGTAACCTTCGGGTCTATGCCCAAGCGCCCGATCACCGCTGACGATCTCCTCCGGTTCCAGATCGTCGGGGACCCGCAGATGAGTCCCGACGGCCAGCGCGTGCTCTTTTCCAAGAAGCACATCAACGACAAGTTCAAGTCGATTTCCAATCTATTCACCGTCGACCTCGAAGGCCAGGTCCAACAGTGGACGCAAGGCGAGGGCGGTGCCGGGCATGGCCGCTGGTCGCCCGACGGAACCCACATCGCCTTCATCAGCGGCCGCGAGGGCAAGCAACCGCAACTGTTCGTCATCCCCACCGCAGGCGGTGAGGCGCGCCCCATCACCAAGCTCGACGAGGGTTCTGTCGGCGGCTTCAAGTGGTCGCCCGACAGCAAGAAGATCGCCTTCACCTTCCGCCCCACGCATCCGGATTGGACCCAAGCTGGCGCCAAGGCGCGCCAAGAGAGCGGGCGAAGCACCCCGCCCCGCATGATCGACTCGATCTGGTACCGGCTCGACGGCGACGGCTACTTCATGAACCAGCGCCACGCCGTGTACGTGGTCGACGTAGCCTCGGGCGAAACCACCTTGGTTTACGACAAGGCGCCCATCGACTGGTACAGCTTCGACTGGTCGCCAAACTCCCAAGAACTTGTCATCGCCCATAGCGACAACCGGCGCCCCGAGTTTGAACCCGCCAACGACCAGCTCTTCCGCGTCGACCTGGCTGGCCAAGCCTGGAAGCTGGAAGGTCTCCCCAAGGGTCCCAAGGACAACGTGGCGTGGTCGCCCGACGGAAAGTCGATCGCCTACCTAGGCCACGATGCCGCCGACGACCCCTGGGGCGTTCGCAACATGCGCCTCTGGACCGTCCCGGCCGAAGGCGGCGCTCCTGCCTGCCACACCCCGGACGACGATTACTGTCTCGCCGCCTCCACCCTCAGCGACTGCAAAGAGTCGCCCGAATCGGTCCTTTACTGGAGCCCCGACAGCAAGGCGATCTACGTCTCCGTCGGCTGGCACGGCGCGGCGCAGCTCGGCTACGTCGAAATCGCCAAGGGCGGGGTCCAACTGCTAACCGAGGGTAACCACCTCGTCACCGTCGGCAGCGTCAGCCGCGACGGCGAGCGCATCGCCTGCCTGTACGGCGATCCTCTGCGCCTCAACGAAGTCGCGGTCTACGACCTCGGCAAGGACAAAGCCTGGCCCCGAACGATCACCTCGTTCAACAAGGACCTGCTCGAAGAGGTCAAGGTCTCCGAGCCCGAGGAGATCTGGCTCGACACGCCCGACGGCTCCAAGGTCCACGCCTGGGTGATCAAGCCGGTCGACTATCTGGAGCCGAAGCGCTACCCCGCGGTGCTGGAAGTCCACGGCGGGCCCCACGCCCAGTACGGCTGGATCTTCTTCCACGAGTTCCAAGTGCTCGCCGCCCAAGGTTACGTGGTCGTCTACAGCAACCCGCGCGGAAGCAAGGGCTACGGCGAAGACCATTGCGCCGCCATTCGCGGAGACTGGGGCAACAAGGACTGGATCGACGTCGAAACCGTCATGCGCTGGATGCAGCACCAGCCGTTCATCCACCCCGGCCAAATGGGCATCATGGGTGGCAGCTACGGCGGCTACATGACCAACTGGGCGGTCACCCAAACCCGCGACTTCAAAGCCGCCATCACCGACCGCTGCGTTTCGAACCTCGTCTCCTTCGGCGGCAACTCCGACTTTCCGCAGCGGGAAGACTCCTACTGGAGCGGCTCGTTCTTTGGCGACATCGAGAGCCTGTGGAAGTGTTCGCCTATCGCCCACTTCAAGGGCGTCACCACGCCGATGCTCATCATCCACAGCGAGGGCGACCTCCGGTGCAACATTGAGCAGAGCGAGCAGGTCTTCACGGCACTCCTTCACCAAGAAGTCGAGGCGCGCTTCGTACGCTACCCGGTTGAGACCTTCCACGGTATGAGCCGAAACGGCCCTGCCGACCTCCGCCTCCACCGCCTCGGCGAGATCGTCGCCTGGTGGGAGAAGCACCTCAAGGTCTGATGGCCGAACCCACCGTTTGCCGTCGCACGACGATTCCCATCGTCGTCGACGGCAATCTCGACAAGGAGCCGTGGCGAAGCGCCGTGCGAACCGAGCGCTTTGGAGACATGGCGACCGGCGAGCCGGCTCTCCTCGACACCCGCGCCGCGCTCCTCTACGACGACCAGAACCTCTACGTCGCCTTCTGGGTCGAGGAACCCTACCCCTCCGCCAAGCTGACCGAGCGCGACTCCCTCATCTTCGCCGAGAACGACGTCGAACTGTTCGTCGACGGCGGTGACTGCTACTACGAGTTCGAAATCAACGCCCTGGGCACGGTCTACGAGGTCTTCTTCGTCTGGAAGGACGCCTACACGCGGGGTAGCCGATTCGATGTCCGCGAATTCGACCTGCTCGAGCGCAACGTTGCCACCTTCGGCGGCAACTTCGACCGCGAAGAAGCGACCTTCTGGCGAGGCACCCACCCGCGCGGCCTCCGGTGGGCGTTCCTCGACTGGGACTTCCCCGGGATGCAGGCGGCGGTTCAGGTTCAGGGAAAGCTGAACGACTCCACCGTCGTCTCCCAGGGTTGGACGGTCGAGATCGCGCTCCCTTGGAGCGGCATGGGTGCTTTGGCGGGCAATCGCCCGGTTCCGCCGAACCCCGGCGACGAGTGGCGGATGTTCCTGGGCAGGTTCCAGAAGCTGAAACTTGGCGAGCAGGAGGTCCAAGCCGCCTGGTGCGCCACGCCGCACGGAATCTACGACACCCACATGCCCGAGCGGTTCACCCGGGTCAGGTTCGAGGGCTGAGCGGCTTGCGCCGCCCAGCCCCCGAAGGTCGTCAGTGTTCCCGGCTGTGGAAGAACGCTTCGTTCGGTTGCGTTCGGTGGCACACGGTGCACTTGTTGATCGTGCCGGCGTGGCCCTGAAGGGCGATCGCCTGCACGTTGTCGTTCGGCTGGATCGTCGGGGTGATCGCGTGGGGGCTGCCGTGGCAAGCCTCGCACTTCACGCCGCCGTGTCCCTTCGAGTCCCGGTACAGCTTGCCCGGTTCCTCGTATTGGTGCCCAGCCACGTTGTGGCAGCTTCCGCACTTCGGCTCGTCCTGCCAAGGACGTCGGTTCGGGTTCGCCACCGCCGCCATGGTGCCGTGGCACCTCACGCACACGTTGCCCTTGGTTCGGTGCATGTCTCGCATGCACTGCGTCTTCGTGCCGGGGTGGCACGCGTAGCACATGTTCACCAGTTGGGCCATGCCCGGCATCTTCCGGTTCGCGTGCGAGTTGTGCATCGCGTGCGAAAGGTTGGAAATGCCGGTCACGCCCGGCGCTCCCAGCGCCGGATCGGCGTGGCAGCGAGCGCACAGAACGGGCTTCTCGTTCTCCAGGGTCGTCCCGTGAAGACGGTCGTGCTTGCGCAGGATGTCCGTCTCCGGCGTGATGCCCGGAGTGTTGTGACAGTAGTCGCAGTGCATCTCCCAAGAAACGGGGATGACCGCGCTCGTCGCGGCCTTCACGATGTTGTTCTGCCGCACCACTAGCGTCGCCAGTTGGTAAGCGTTCTCCGTGAGTTGTCCGTCAACGGGGTCACCGGAATGCCCTGGGCGATCCAGTCGTCGTCGACGTTTCGGTCCATCACCCCCGTCATGCCCTTGCCGAACAGCCCCATGTTCGGCGCCAGGTTCACCCCGAACAGCGCAGGGGCATAGGTCCAAAGTCGGTCTTGTTCGCCGACGTCGTGTTGCCCGGAATCGAGTAGCTGATCGTCACGCCTTCGTTGATGATCTCCGGCTCGCTTCCCGAGCGGTCGATAACCGTCGCCCGCATCGTGTTCGCGGGCGGCAGAATGCAGATCTCGCCGAATCGCGAGCCCATGCAGTGCATGCCGAGGTCGTTGTAACCCAGGATCACCATGTCGCCCAGGGCTTGCTTCGAAGCGGCAACCGCCGCCTCCGACTCGCTCGCCCCGTTTAACAAGATGCCGATCCCGAGAATGACCCCGCTGCCTAGCAGCTTCGCTGTCGGGCGCAACGCCCGTCGAAGCCAACCACGCCTTTCTATAGCCATTTTTGCCTCCAACAGGAGCCCGCACCCCTCAGTGGCAGGCACCTATGTCAGGAGAAGAGGCAAGAAGGGGGGCGGAGGATACAAAAGTGTCATAAGCACCGCATGATTCGGCACAAAAACCCTTAGGGTTTCTCAAGCGGGAAGAAGCCAAACACGACTTGGTTCTGAACGCTGTCCCAGCCTCCCAACCCGATCGACACGTAACTATTCGAGAACGTCATCTGGGATGTCTGAATCCAGGCTTCCGCCTCGTCGGCGGAGCCGAAACCGTTCGACCGGTAGCTTGCCCGAGCGTCTTGAATGAGGGCGTCTCGAAAGGTCTTGGGCAGCTGCGAAAACGAGCGCTTCTCGGGAACCGGTTCGCCAAATCCGCGTTCGATGAGGGCTCGTTTGAGTTCGGCGCGTGCGCTCTCGCACTGCTCGAGTTCGATCTTCAAAGGCTCTAGCACCTTGGCGTAGTCCTCGAAAAGGCTCAACTGCTGGGACTGCCGCTGGGGTCCCGGGAAAACGAAGTTGATCTGCTTCAGCGGGGCGGACTTCAGACCCAACAGCCTCTCGCTGAGGGCTTTCTCGCTACGGGCACGTTCCGCGTCGCTGGGCTTCTGCCTGGACGACAATGCCGTTGTCTGATCCAAATGGGGCCGATTGGCGGAAAGGACCAACGTCTTTCCTTGGGAGCGGAAAGTGCTCGTAATGCTTGCCTGATAGCTCACTTTCAAATCTTCCGATTCGATCAAGGGCCTCATTCCCGGGTCAAGACTTGTGATCATCGAGGCAAGGACGTCACGGGTGGCAGACCGCTCCGTAGCGTCGAGACTGGAGATCGCGAGGGTCTGGGACGACGCTGTGCCAATCGCCTTTTGCAGGGCGTTAATGAACGTTCGCTGGGCGCGAATCGACTCCTCTGGCCAACAGTTGGCTTCGATGTAGAAGCGGAACTTATCCCCGTCCTTGACGATGAGCTTTCGGTTCTTGGCCTCCGCGAGTGGGTCATTGGCTTCAAGAACCTCAATCAGGAACTTGGTTTGATCCTGTTTTGAGGTGACCAGAACCGGCTCAAGCTTCGGACTGGGCGTCACGACCAGTAGTGAAACCAACGCAGAAATCATGGCGCTTGCCAAGAAGTAACTTCCTCCAAGAGCCCAATGATACCGGCGGTTCGCCGGTCAAAGCCCCAGCTTTGGCCACAAGGCGTCGATCTTCGCCACCACGTCGTCCGACATCTTGATCAGCTTCGGATAGTCCCGCGAGAACCCGTTCTCGCCGGGCCACTTGTGCGTGCAGTCGAACCCGATCTTGCCCCCGAACCCCATCGCGAGCGAAGCATGGTCGAGCTGGTCCACCGGTCCGCGCGAGTGCAGGGCGTCCCGCGCGGGGTCGCAGTTCGCCCCGATCCGGAACAGCACCTCGCCCAGGTCCTGCACGTCGCAGTCCTCGTCGAACACGAAAACGAACTTGGTGAACGCGAGCCCGCCCAAGCCCCACACGGCGTTCATCACCTTGAACGCGTGCCCCGGGTACTTCTTGCGGATCTTCACGAACGCCATGTTGTGGAACGTCGCCTCCACGGGCAGGTTCATGTCCACGATCTCCGGCACGGTCAGCTGGATCATGGGCAGGAAGATCCGCTCCACCGCTTTGCCCATCCAGCCGTCTTCCATCGGCGGCTGGCCCACGATCGTCGCCGGGTACACGGCGTTCTCCCGCATGGTCACCGCCGTCACGTGGAGAACGGGGAACTGGTCGGCAAGCGAGTAGTAGCCGGTGTGGTCGCCGAACGGCCCCTCAAGGCGTCGCTCCGAAGGATCCACGTAGCCCTCGATCACGATCTCGCAATCCGCCGGCACGTGCACGTCCACCGTCTTCGCCTTCACCGTCCGCACGTTCTCCCGGCGCAGGAAGCCGGCAAACAGCATCTCGTCGATGCCGGGCGGCAGCGGCGAAATGGCGGAAAACGCGTACACCGGGTCGCCGCCCAGGCAGACACAGACCTCGAACCGCTTGCCCTTCTCCCCCGCGTCCTCCATCTGCCGCATGCCCGTCTTGTGCATCTGCCAGTGCATCCCGCACGTGTTCTTGTCGAACAGCTGCACCCGGTACATGCCCACGTTGCGCTTGCCCGTGCTGGGATCGTGCGTGAACACCAGTGGCAGGGTGATGAACGGTCCTCCGTCTTCCGGCCAGCAGGTGAGGATCGGCAGCTTGGTCAGGTCGATGTCGTCGCCCGTCAGCACGATCTCTTGGCACAGCGGCTTGCCCTTGTCTTCTTTCACGGGCACGTTCTTTAGCTCGCCCAGGAGGTGGGGAAGCTGTTTGAGCGCCGCGATCGGCCCTTTCGGGACTTCCGGCTTCAACAAAGCCGCGATCCGCTGGGCGTGTTCCTCGTAGTCCTCGCAACTCAGCGCCAGCGACATCCGCCGGCGCGAGCCCATCGTGTTGATCGCCACCGGGTGCGCGTAGCGCACGGTTGGCGCTTCCGGGTCCGGGCGGTGGATGGAGGGATGCCCCATCACCGCGCTCATCGGGTTCATCGTCCCCAGTCGGTGCGCGGGGCCTTGCACGTTCGAGAACAGCAACGCCGGTCCGCCCGCCTTCATCACCCGGTCGGCAACCTCCGTGATTTCCAAATAGGGACTGATCGGCTCCGATATCCGCTTCAGCTCGCCCTTGGAGTCCAAAACGTCGAGGAAGTGGCGGAAATCGCGGTATGCCATGCGCTCTCAGATTCTACGCAATCGCGCCCCAAACTCCACCCGCATGTCCAGTTTTGGGCGGGGTATCCTCGCCTCTAATGCTGGGTCGCATCCTTTTTGCATTGGCGGTCGCCGGGCTCACGGTGGCGGCGTTCGTGGTGCACGACGCCCAACTTTTCCAGCGGCCCGATCTGGCTCGCCTCATCTTCTTCCACCTGCCCTGCGCCATCACTTCGACCCTCTTCATCTTCGCCGGCGCCTACTTCGGCTTCCGGTACCTCAAGACCCACGAGGTCCACTGGGATATCCGCGCCATTGCCGCGCAGGAGATGGCGGCGATGATGGCGGTCGTGACGATGATCACGGGCATCCTTTTCTCGAAGGTGCAATGGGGAGACTGGTGGAACTGGGACCCGCGCCAAACCTCCTTCCTCATCGTCCTCATGATCCAAGGCGCCTACTTTGCGCTGAGGGGAGCCTTTGAGGACGCCGACCGCAAAGCCACCAACTCCGCCGCCTACGCCGTGGCAAGCACCCTTCCGGTCGTCTTTTTGGTGTTCGTCTACCCGCGAATGCCCAACCGTTTTTCGCTCCACCCGTCCAACACCATCGTGTCGGGCGGGTTCGACACCCAATACCGAATCGTGAACTACGGGCTGTTCGCGCTGATCTTGCTCTACTGCGTGTGGAGCTATCGCCAGCGCGTCCGCCTCGGGCTTCTCGAAGCCAAACTGGATGATATTGATGGAAACCTGGAAACTCGTCGCGATGATTCCGCCGCTCCTCGTGTGGTTCGGCCTGTTTCTGTACCACCAGAACGTTGAAAAACGCCTGAAGCGGATGGAAGAACGCCTGAACGGCTCCTAGCCGCGTCGTTTCTTGGCAAACTCGTTCGGTCCGGTTGCGCGGTTCTACGACCAACTCATGGGGGGCGTGCCCTATCCCATGTGGACGGCGTATTACCTCCTCTTGCTCGCCCACCAGGGCGTCAAGCCCAAGCGCCTGCTCGACGTCTGTTGTGGCACGGGCAGCATGTGCGAGCAGCTGACGGAGGAGAATTTCGAGCTCGCCGGCTTCGACCTCTCCGAAACCATGATCGCCGAGGCCCGGGCAAAGGCGCTCAAGAAAGGGCTGGACATCCGCTACGAGGTCGCCGACGCCGCCGAGGTCGACATGGGCGACACCTACGACGCCGCGTTCTCCTTCTTCGACAGCCTGAACTACATCGTCGAGCCCGAACGGCTCCAAATGGCGATGCAACGCGTCGCCGCCCATCTCCCTCCCGGCGGCTCTTTCGTGTTCGATGTCAACACCGCCTACGCCTTCGAAGCCGACCTCTTCACGCAGGAGAACCTCAAGCCCCGCTCGCCGGTCCGCTACAAGTGGCAGGGCGAATGGGATCCCGAAACGCGCATCATCCACGTCCACATGCGCTTCTGGCATGGCGGTCAGGAAACTGGCCAGGTTCCACGTCCAGGTGCCTACACCGACGAGGAGCTGCGCGACATGCTCACCAACGCGCGGGCTTCTCGAAAGGTCCGCGCGTTCCACAGCTACACGCTGAACCCGCCCCGCCACCGAAGCGATCGCCTGCATTACATGGCGATCAAATCGTAGGCGGGCGTACTGCAACCCAGCGCCGTCGCCGTCGCGCCAGCGCGACGATGCCCAAGCCCAACGCTGCCACCGTGCCCGGCCCAGGCAACGCCGTACGTCAGGGTTGTCGATCATGCCGCGGAACCGTGCATGAGCCGGGCGTTCTTCGTCGCGTACAGGTGCAGTCCGTTGAACTCGGCGGCGGAAACCGAGAGGTTACGGTACGTCGGAGCGTCCCGCCCTTCGCTTCCCGGAATCGTGAAGCTGTCCGAAGCGACCACCGTGCCGTTCTGGAGAGCGTCCAAGTGGTATTTCTGGATGTCGCCCCAGGGCCAAGCTCGTAGTAGGCGATGTCCGGGATCGGCCGAACTCGATCGGGCCGGTGCCCACGAAGTCCATGTAGACCGAGGCGAGCGCCCCGATCGTCAGGTTCTCTCCGCCGATGAAGCTGTTGCCGAACGTGAGCGAGTTCACCGGGCTGCCGTAGCCCGGAAAGTCGTTGTAGAACAACCCCGCGTTCTCGATGATGAGCTGCGTGCCGGGCTCGCCGTTGCTGAACGCCGTGCCGTCCGCGTAGAAGCCCGAAACGTTGTTGACGTCCCGGTACTGGATTCTGGTGCGTCATCGACGTGCCCAGAAAGCCCTCCGTGAGGTCCTCGTAGTTGACGACGGCGGCTTGCGAACTCGCCGCGATGAGCGCGATGCCCGTGATGGTAAAGGTCTTGTTCATCTTCTCCTCTGAAATGGCAAAACGACGGGCTAAGGGACCCGTCAACCCCCGAAAGTCCAGAATATTCACAGAGCATACTGCCAAAGTCGAGTTGGACCCGGCAAAGGTCCTAGGCTCGTCGTCCCGGTATCCTCTTCACTTAGCGCGCCTCCGTAGCTCAGCGGATAGAGCAACTGCCTTCTAAGCAGTGGGTCGTGGGTTCGAGTCCCGCCGGGGGCGCCATTCTCCCGAGACCTTCCGCCCCGCCGGACGTTAATTCAAATTGCAGGTAACGCAATGAGACGGATTACACTTTTTCTTGCCGCCATCTTCATCCTCGCCGCCACGTCGGCGTTGGCGATCGATCCTCCCAACTGGGCGGTCGGCACCTTCAAGGGCTACAACGACTACCTTAAGAAGAACGTCAAGATCGTCGTCTTCGGGCACGGAGACGTCGAGGTCACCGTCGAGGGGCAGAACATGCGCCGCGGCTTCTGGGGATCCGGCGGCTACTCCGTCAACGGGCTGGCGTACTACGTCGAGTCCGCCCGCGACGGCATCAAGGTCACCCAGTCCACCGACCCCAAGAACAAGGCGATCTACGCCAAGTCCGGCGGCTTCCCCGGCTGGTATCCCCAAGGCTGGGACGGCGGGCAAAACCCCGGCTGGCAAGACCGCCCCACGGGGCGATCGGCTCCTTCAGCGGGCGTAGCCGAAAATGGGCGCAACTTCGATCTCACCGTGAGCCAGGACGGCAAGGCAAAAGCCTACGTCAAGTTCGACGACGGGCGACGCGAAAACCAAAGCGGGCGCGTCGATTCGAACCAGATGACCCTCGCCTCCGCGCGCTTCAACATCCGCCAAAGCGGAAACGGCTTCGAAGCTGTCGAAGTGCAAAGGTAAAGCGACAGCGGCAACGTCATCCGCTTCAGCCGCGGTTTCGGATCGGGCAACTCCGGCGACTGGGACTGGAACCAGGGCGTTCCCAACTGGGCGGTCGGCAACTTCAGCGGCCGCAGCCGCACCTGGGAGTGCAACTTCGACCTCCGCGTCTCCAGTGACGGACGAGCTCGCGCCACCGTCCGCTTCGACGATGGCCGCACCGTCTCCCAAAGCGGCGACGTTGCCGGAACTGCATGCGCTCGGACAAGGCGGAGTTCACCATCCGCCGCTCCGGCTCGGGCTTCGAAGCGACCGGAAATCAAGGATCCGCGCAACGTGATCCAGTTCAACGGAGGCAACTCCGGCGACGGGACTGGAACTGGTCCGCGCCCAGCCAAGGTCGGCAACTTCAACGCCGTAGCCGCACCTGGGAGTGCACTTCGGTTCCGCGTCTCCAATGGCGGAACCGCGCGCGCCACCGTTCGGTTCGACGATGGCCGCGTGGTCTACCAAAACGGCGATGTCGCCGGAAACCGAATGCGCCTCGACAAGGCGGAGTTCACCATCCGCCGCGCCGGCTCGGGTTTCGAAGCCGTCGAAACCAAAAACTCCAGCAACGTCATCACCTTCCGGGGTGGAAACGACTCGAACGACTGGAGCGAGGACGCCCCCAACTGGGCGGTCGGCACCTTCAGCGGCCGTAGCCGGACCTGGCAGTGCGATTTCGACCTCCGCATCTCCAACGACGGCACCGCGCGCGCCTCCGTCAACTTCGACGACGGGCGCCGCGTCCGCCAGTCGGGCAAGGTCTCCGGCAACCGCATGAAGCTGGATACCGCCGAGTTCACCATCCGCCGCGCCGGCAACGGCTTCGAAGCCGTCGAAACCAAGAACTCTAGCAACGTCATCCGGTTCAGCCGGAACTAGGTCCCGCACCCCGGGGGTCGTCAAAGGCCCCCGGGAGAGGACCATCGCCGTATCAACGCCCAACCCGCAAGCCTCCTTCAAGTGGAGGTTCGAATGAGAGCAAATAAAGCGGCAACGGGGACCGTTGCCTTGATGGCGGTATTTACGTTGATGGCGGCGCGCGTTCAAGCGCAGTGGGAGGTCCAATACAACGCCAACAGCTTGGTCATGCCCGAGAACAATGGCATGGGCTGGGTCTACTACAACAACGACCCGGGCAACCGGTTCCAGAGGGGCTTCGTAAACAACACCCTGTGGGTGAACACCATGCCCCCCGGCGATCCCTGGTCGGCGCTCGTCTGGCGGAACACCACCGGCCACTTCGATTTCAACGCAGGCTTCGTCATGGAGGCGCGCCTCAAGATGATCCGGGCGACCAACAACGAGCCTCGATGGGGCGGCGCATGCATCTACTCTGTGTCCTCTGCGGGCTACAACATGGGCATCGACGTCGACCCCGATAAGGTCATCCTCGGCTCCATCTTCAACTACACGTCGTTCGCCATGAACACGACCGACGCCTTCCACACCTATCGGGCGGAAGCTCGGAACAATCAGGGCAAGCTCTATGTCGATGGCGTGCTCCGGCTCCAAATGGCGCTCGCCAGTGATAATCCCAGCGGTTGGCTCAGCTTTGGCGACCAAGGTTGAAGCCGCGGCGAGATGGAGTACGACTACGTTCGCTACGGGGCGTTCCCGAGCCTGGCACCATCGCCGCGCTCGCGCTCGGAGCCTTGCTCATCGTGCGTCGACGCCGTTAGGCTCTCAATCCCGACCCGGATGCGGTAGATCTAGCCGGGGGTCGAAGACCCCGGTTCGAGGCACCGCCCAATACAGCTCCCCGACCCGGAGTAAGTCGTAGACTTGTGGGCCGGGGGTCAAAGACCCCCGGCACTCATCCCAAGCAGCCCGGAAGCCAGATCTAAGCCTCCCCGCCCCGACCCCCGGTCCGAGGCACCGCCCAATATAATTTCCGACCCCCGAATGGGGTCGCAGACTTCTAGCCGGGGGTCGAAGACCCCTACGGTTCGGCGCCGTCGCAACTTCGACCCGAGGGTCGCAGATTTTGCCGGGGGTCAAAGTGACCCTGGTTTGAGCACTGCATCCCAAGAAGACTCCGAAGTCGGAACCAGCCCTTCGCCCCGACCCTGGAATGGGGTCGCAGACTTTAGCCCGGGTCGAAGACCCCGGTCCGAGGCACCGCCCAATACATTCTCTCGACCCCGAACGGGGGTCGCAGACTTAGCCGGGGGTCAAAGACCCCCGGCTCGAGGCACCGCACCCCTCAAGGCACCCGGAAGTCAGATCCAGCCTTCGCCCGACCCCGAACGGGGTCGCAGACTTTGGCCGGGGGTCGCAGACCCCCGGCACGGTATCCCAAGAAGACTCCGGAAGTCAGATCCAGCCTCTCGCCCCGACCCCGAATGGGGTCGCAGATTCTTTAGCCGGGGGTCGAAGACCCCCGGCCCGAGGCACCGCCCACACGTTACCTTCCCGACCCGGAGGGTCGCAGACCCAGCCGGGGGTCAATGACCCCCGGCAGACGAAACCACCAGCCGCCACACCAGCGCCTCCAGCTCCTCCCGAATCGACTCCCCCGTCATCTTCCGGTGCAGGTCCGCCATGATGATCGCGTTCCGCAGGGCCCCGTCCGCCGCGTCCCGTGGCTCCCTCCCCAGCGCGTGGCACGCCATCAGAGTCCCCGCAAACGGGTCGCCCAACTTCACGCCCAGCCAGCTTGCCGTGAATACGCCGTTGGCAAAGCGCTCCCGGAGCTGGGCTTCGGCTTCCACGGCGCCCTCCTCCCCCGCCAAAACGGCTTTCGCCGCGTCCAACAACTGCTCCGCTCCTTGCCGCGAATGCTTCCCGTGCGCAAACTCCGCGATCTCGATCGCGATCTGGCGCAAACGCACCGGGTCGTCGATCGCGGCGAACGGGTTCCGCAAGTCCGCGACGGGCGAAATCTCCAGGCCCGTAACGGGGTCGATGGTAACCGCGGTGCCGGTTTCGCCGTCACCGATGACGATAGGTTCGAGATGTTCGAGTTCCATGGTTTTTCCTCATGGCTCGACAGGCGGGAACGTGAGACGTTCTTTTCGGCTGTCTTGCCGCACATCGCTTGGGCACCGTGGCCGTCTCGGGCTCGGTTGCCGGGTCTCGTAAACGAGACCGCTCTTGATGCATCTCGAATCTTACCGCACGTCTTGTCGGCTTGTTGTCAGCGCCTCTCGAACGCGCTCCACGCAAACCTCGATCGACGCCTTCAGTTGGCACTCCCAAATCGTCACCACCATAGCTCAAGTAAAGTAATGTGATGCCGTATCCCTCAGACACTGGAGGCAGTTCACTCTTACGCAGAGACCATTACCGGGCCTCAGTCCAAGACTTCCTTCAGGCCTCTCCCCAGAGAATTCTTGGTCAACTAACTCAGGCGTCTGGCTTCGCAGTGGAACTGAGCCAAAGGGACGCCTGGCTCAGTGAAGTGGAAATCCTACAAAGTGCTCTGCAGGGTCATGACGGGTACCTGCTTCTCGAGTATTCAATTCCAAGAATGGGTCGACGCGTGGACGCGGTCGTCCTCATGGGAGGAGAAGTCCTCGTCATCGAATTCAAAGTCGGTGAGTCACAATTTCCACGCTACGCAATTGATCAGATCGAAGATTACACGTTGGACCTCCGGAACTTCCATGAGCCCAGCCAAAACATGCGCCTCACGCCGGTCCTCGTCTGTACGAGAGCACAAGCGAGATCTGACTTCCAACTCGACTCATCCGAGCCCCATCCAGTGCTCTGCAATGCAGAGTCACTCGCCAGCCTAATTGATGAGATATCAGCTCGCTCTCAGCCTGGAGGCATGGCAGGAGAAGAGTGGGCTGCCGGACGATACAGTCCTACTCCAACAATCGTTGAAGCAGCTTTGGCATTGTACGGCGGTCACTCAGTCGAGGACATTTCTCAAGAAGCGATGCTGGAGCGGTCAATCTCGCCTCAACCTCCAAACATATCGACCTGATCATCGAAAGGTGTCGGGAGAAATCGGAGAAGGCACCAGCTTGCCAGCCAGTGTGCCAGGAGCAGGCAAGACTTTGGTCGGGCTTGACGTAGCGACCAGGCACCCCCAGACCGAGACAGTGAACTCTGCGAAGCGTCTTTTCGTCTGGCAATGGTCCACTTGTTTCTGTCTTGTATGAAGTTCTCGCGGCGCACAGAGTTGCCAGAGATCGGGCGCAAGGTATTCGAACCACAAAGCAAAAGCGGCAATCTCTCAGGTGAAGACATTCGTTCAGAACGTCCATCACTTTCGGACGATTGTTTGAGGGATCCAAAGCCTCCCATTGAACATGTCGCCCTTTTCGATGAAGCACAGCGGGCTTGGGATCGCCAACAGACTGCCAACTTCATGAGACGCAAGAAGGGAGTTGCGGACTTCGATGTCTCGGAATCTGCATTCTTGATCTCGTGTCTGGATCGTCACGATGACTGGGCGGTTGTAGTCTGCCTGGTCGGGCAGGGCCAGGAGATAAATACCGGAGAAGCAGGAGTCAGCTTGTGGATCGAAGCCATTCAAGAGGATTTTCCAGAATGGAAGGTGTACGCGTCCAAGCACCTGACTACCTTGGACTATGCTGCCGGCGCACTGTTGGACCAGTTTCCTGAGGGACAGTTTACAGAGATCGATGAGCTCCACCTCTCCGTCTCCATGAGGTCATTTAGGTCAGAGAGAGTTTCCGAGTTCGTCCAGCACTTACTCGCCGTAGACTTGGATCGCGCGAGAACACTCTACGCCGACCTTGCTCCGAGTTATGGGATCGTACTGACAAGGGACTTAGAACGTGGAAAGCAGTGGGTTAGAGAGCGAGCTCGCGGCACAGAGCGAACTTGACTGCTTGCCTCTTTCAAAGTGGAGCGCTTGAGGGCGCTCGGTATTCACATTAAGGCCTCCGATGAATCCCGCATTGGTTTCTCAATGAGCGGATGATGTCAGGTCCTCCTACTATCTGGAGGATGCTGCCACCGAGCTTCACATTCAGGGGTTGGAGATCGACTGGGCGTGACTTGGGATGCTGATCTGCGCTATTCGCGGGGTGGCTGAAGCGATTGGCGTTTTGCGGGTGAAGGAGTTGGAACAAGGTTAACAAGGCGGAGGCTCAGCGGTACCTGGTAAACGCATATAGAGTGTTAAGCATCAAGAGCGACAGGGCATGGTGATTGTCATACCTGATGGTGCGGCAGATGATCCGACACGCGAACCCATCTTCTACAATGAGACATACCAGTTCTTGCTCGATATTGAGTACGGAGCATAGACTAGAGTCGCTTACGGCGCGTATCGACAAGCCTGCACCGACCGGTCAAGACGCTCCCGCAGTTCCTTTGTACTGCTCAGCTCTCGGGTTCATACAGGTACACCTGCGCAAGGGCGTCGTACTGACCCACCTCGAAGATCACATCCCAAACGTGGGCAGAGAATCCGGGCGCGATGTTGTTCTCGTCGCGAGACTCGATGGAGCGCGGCGCGATGCCCGCCCCGTCCGCCTTCGGACGGGCGGCTTCCGTTCGATTCCTGAAGAAGGTGCCCACGCGCACCAGGCAGTCCGAGCCCTCGGCAACGTAATCCACATACTTGTCGTTCTTCTCCGGGAATCGCCGCCAACCGTCCGGCAACTGAAACACAAGACCTTTGAAGCCGGCAACCGTCCAGTGCATTCCCGCCTCTGGCGCCCCGTAGGAGCGCTCCAGCCAGTCCAGGGGACCGTTGCTCAGGACGATGAACGGCTGCTCCTGAACCGTCTCGGTGGTCAAGCTCTGACCCAGTTCCGGCACATCCTTACCGATCTTGGCGGCATCGGTGCCGATGAGCCGATGGTGGGTGCGCTGAACGCGCCACGTTTCGCCGCTCCACAACTGCCACTCCGACCGGTCCATCGGGTTCAAGAAGTACGCCAGGTTCCATACTTCGTAGGCGCTCCCGTCCCAACGTTCGCGCCAAGTGGCGGAGGTCGTGCTTCCTCGGAACTCTTGGGCGAACCGCACGGTGCCCGCAAGCGCCTCGATCGCCACCTCGATTGCCTCGTCCTCCGTCGCGAAGTGCCCGTGCCAAGGCTCAAAGGTGACGACATAGGCTCGCTCGTTCCGATCCGGTTCGTAGGCGATCTTCCCCACGCCGTTCAGTCGGATCGCGTCATCGATCCGCTCGATTTTGAGCTCGGGAAACTGCCGCTGCCGTTTTCGTAGCTTCGATTCAACGCCGTCCAACTCCCTTCGTCCCATAGTGGATGCGAGAATACCGGCAAGCTGTCCGCTTGACAAACCCGTCGCCCGCGAACGGAACGGGCATGGAGTTCCCCACCGACCTGGAGCGGCGCATCGCCCTCCGCCAGGCCCGCGAGGACTGGTACCACCGCATCCTCTACCCGCACGACGCCGAAATCCAGTCCATGCTCGAAAACGTGCCGTGGCTCGTGCCCGGCATCCTGCCCGCGTCGTCCCTCATCGTGTTGGCGTCCGCCCCCAAAGCGGGGAAGTCCTTCTTCGCCAGCGCCCTCGCGCGCGCCGTCGTCGAGGGTAAGCCCTTCCTTGGCCGCGAGGTCAAAGCGGGCAACGTCGTTTGGCTCAACTACGAAGAGAGCGTCCGCGAGCGCGGGCTCAGCCACTTCCACTGGCGGCCCGACCCCGACTGCCCCTTCCGGGTCTGGACCACCGACGAGTTCCTCTTCCTCGAGGAGCCCGAGTCGTTCGAGTGCTTCGAGTACTGGCTGAGAGAGCTACAGCCCACGCTCATGGTTGTCGACTCGCTTCACGCCGCCACCGAGCACGCCTGCCTGCGCGAGAACCACGGCGCCCGCCGCGTCATGATGGCGCTCAAGCGCCTCACCGCCCACGGCGTGTCCGTCCTCGTTCTCCACCACCTCGCCAAGTCCCCTGGACGTCGAAAACGCCTCGCCGACAGCGCCCAAATCGCGGCGGCTGCCAGCATGAGCATCGTGCTCGACGCCTACGTCGAGTCGAACGGCGTCCGCCGGCTCCAACTCCGGTGCCGTGGGCGCGGCGCCGTCAACCAAACCCTGAACGTCGTGTCCCACGGTCCCGGCGACTACCGGCTCTCCAGCCGCAACCGCCCGCTCACGCGCTACCACGCCGTCCTCGAAGCCCTCAAATCCGGCCCCCTCACCGCGCCCGAGCTGGTTTCGGCAACGCGGCTCGCCCCCGGCACCGTCCGCATGTACCTTGCTGAATTGTTGCGTTCTGGCGTCGTCCGACGCCTAAATCGAGACGACCGTAAGTTCAAATATGGAGTTGCTGATGCCGAAAACGGGTCGGTGCGACCCCCTATCGGCAACAATTCGGAGGCGGCGAGTGAGCATGACGAAAGTTAGCGGAAACTCGCCCTGCAATAGAAAATGTAAAGTAACTCCAAATGATGATCACGTCTGCCATTGCCCTCATGTTCACGCTCCAATCGGAGTTGCCTCGCCGGGGCACTCTTGGCGTGCCGTTCAGCCCGTTGCCAGTCGAGCAGGCGACTAAGGTCCAGCTCGGCCCGGGAGAGGGGCTGATTGCTGGGCAGCCGGTGGCGGGCTTGACCGGCGATAAGGCGGGACTGAAGGTGGGCGACGTGATCCTCGCAATCAACGGCACCGCGCCGAAGGCGCAGGGCTTTGGGGCGTGGGCGCGGGAACTGCCAACGGGCAAGCCGGTGACCTTCAAGGTCCTGAGGGATGGGAAGTCGATAGATCTGCAGGCCGTGCTCACCGAGAAGCCGCGCGATCCGGGCGGCCCGAACTACACGGTGGCCTACAGCCATGTCGTTAGCCACGGCAACCGTATGCGGACGATCATCACGACCCCGAAAAAGCCCGGCAAGTATCCGGCGATGATGTTCATCCAGGGGTTTTCGCCGGTGTCCTATGACTACAAACTCGAGGGTTCAACCGGTGATGTCACCACGATTGATGGCCCGATCCTCTTCGAGATGGCCAACAGCAACTTCGTCACCATCCGCGTTGACAAGCCAGGCGTCGGCGACAGTGAGGGTGGGCCATTCCCAACCATGGACTACAAGACGGAGTACGACATCTACGTTCAGACCATGAAGCAGCTGCGGGGCCTGCCGGGTGTGGACACGGAGAACATCTTCATCTTTGGCCACTCGATGGGCGGCTCCTTCGGCCCGATGGTGGCGTGCGAGTTCCCCGTGAAAGGTCTTGCCGTCTATGGCACCGCGGGTCGAACGTGGTTCGAGTACCTGATGGACACGATCCGCTACCAGGGAATTGTGGCGGGGCAATCCTACGAGGCTGCGGATGACGATGCCAGGCAAGGGGCTCAAATAATGGCTCTCGCCATGATCGAGAAGAAATCGGCAGACGAGATCAAGAAACTGCACCCAGAGTTAAGCGCCGCCGTTGACGCTTACTTCCCCGGGGGGATGTTCAATCAGAAGACGCTCGACTTTTGGCGCCAGCTCAACGATACGAACTTCGCTGCCTACTGGGCGAAATGCAACGCCCATGTGCTCGCCGTGAGGGGCGCGTCGGACTTCGTTACTTACGACGCCGATCACAAGCTCATTGTGGACATCATCAATCGCAAGAATCCCGGCTGGGGCAAGTTCATGCTACTGCCCAACTCGCACCACCTCTTCCACAACTTCGCGACAGAGCAGGAGAGCATCCGCAATTTTCAGCGAGGCAAGTTCAACAATGACTTCGCCCGTGTGATGAAGGAGTGGATGGCCGAAGTGATGAAGGGCTAGCCTGGGGTGCCGGGCGACTGGGTCCCGATCTTCTAAGACCTTTTGGGGCGGGCCAGGGCAGACGACGGATAATCCACGCCATGAGTCGCACTTCGACGATGAGATGGGTGGGTTTGGCAATGTTCCTTGCCGGGGCAAGCATCTTCGCTTACGTGTTGGCGGGCGGCTACACAAGCGGTTGGTTCTGGTTGGCGCCCGCTCTGACCATCGCGGGTGTTGTGGTTGGTGTTCCCGGCACCAACCGGACCCAGGCGGGTCAGCGGATGCTCGTCGTCGGGGCGGCTCTGGCCATTCTGGGCTTCGGCGGGCCCTTCCTCCTGCTGGCGATGAACCCCGGCAGCGCCGAGGCGACGGGCATTCTCATCATCCTCGGCGCCTTGGTTGCGGGCTTTCCCGGTTTGGCGCTGCTGCTGGTTGGCGCTTTCATGGCGGCGCGTGCGCGCCGCTAGTCGGCAACCTTCAGCACGCTAAGGAACGCTTCCTGCGGAAGTTCGATCGAGCCGATCTGCTTCATCCGCTTCTTGCCTTCCTTCTGCTTCTCAAGGAGCTTGCGCTTGCGCGTGATGTCGCCGCCATAGCACTTGGCGATGACGTTCTTGCGGAACGGCTTGATCGAGTCCGCCGCAATGACCTTGGCGCCGATCGCCGCCTGGACTCGGACTTCGTACTGCTGGCGCGGCACGACCTTGCGAAGTTGCTCCACCATGGCGCGGCCCCGATTGTAGGCAAAGTCTCGGTGGACGATGAAACACAGGGCATCCACCGCGTCGCCGTTAAGAAGGATGTCCACCTTCACCAAGTCGGCGACCTGGTAGCCCGCCAAATCGTAGTCGAACGAGGCGTAACCCCGGGTTTGCGACTTCAGCTTGTCGAAGAAGTCCAGCAGGATTTCGCCCAGCGGCAACGTGTAGTGCAGGATGACCCGCTGCGGCGTCGGGTACTCGGTCTTCTTGTAAGTCCCTCGCCGCTCTTGGCAAAGCGTCATGCAGGTGCCCACGTACTCTGAAGGAACCATGATCGTGGCGTCCACGATGGGCTCTTCGATGAGGTCCAGCTCGTGCGGGTTGGGGAAGTCCGTCGGGTTCGAGATGTGCTCTTTCTGTCCGCCCTTGTGGGTGACCAGGTAGTCCACGCTCGGAGCGGTGAGAATGAGGTCGAGACCGAACTCTCGCTCCAGTCGCTCACGGGCAATCTCCATGTGGAGAAGCCCCAAGAAGCCGCATCGGAACCCAAAGCCGAGCGCTGCCGACGTCTCGGGCTCGAACTGCAGGGAAGCGTCGTTCAACCGAAGCTTGTCGATGGCGTCGCGAAGGTCTTCGTACTGGTCCCCGTCGCTGGGGTACAGGCCGCAGAAAACCATGCTTAGCGCCTTGCGGTAGCCCGGGAGGGCGTGCGCGGCGGGGTGTCCCGCATTGGTCACGGTGTCGCCCACCTGGGCGTCGCCGATCGACTTCATGGCGGCGGTAATGAAGCCGACTTCGCCCGCCCTTAGTCCGTTGTTGACGGTCATCGCCGGGCTGAAGTGGCCGGTGCTGTCCACATCGAAGGTCGACCCTGTGGACATCATCTTGATCTTGTCGCCCTTCTTCACGGAGCCGTCGATGACGCGGATGTAGGCGATGGCGCCCTGGTAACTGTCGAAATGGCTGTCGTAGATGAGGGCGCGGAGGGGCGAGCGAGGATGCCCCTGCGGGGCGGGAATGCGGTGGACGATCGCTTCGAGGATGTCGTCGATGCCGATGCCGTTCTTGGCGGAGCAGGCGATGGCGTCCGTGGCGTCTATGGCGACAGCATTCTCGATCTCTTCTTTCGCCCGGTCGATGTCGGCATGGGGCAGGTCGATCTTGTTGATGACCGGCACGATCTCGAGGTTCTGGTTCATCGCCATGCTGGCGTTGGCGATGGTTTGCGCCTCCACGCCCTGGCTGGCGTCTACCACCAGCAGCGCGCCTTCGCAAGCGGCGAGGGCGCGGCTGACTTCGTACGTGAAGTCCACGTGCCCCGGCGTGTCGATGAGGTTGAGCTCGTACTTCTTGCCGTCCTTCGCAATGTAGTCCAGCCGCACCGCCGCCATCTTGATGGTGATGCCGCGTTCCCGCTCGATGTCCATCGAGTCGAGCATCTGCTCCTGCGCCGTGCCACGAATGGCGCCGCACCGCTCGATCAGGCGGTCGGCAAGCGTGGACTTGCCGTGATCGATGTGCGCGATAATGCAGAAATTGCGAATGTGAGACTGGTCCATGAGTTCGGGCCGGGCGTAATTGTACCGCTGGGGTTCGATCCCGCCTCCTTTTCCGTAAGTAATGGCTATGGAGCACATCTACTGTGCAGGGAGAAGCGAGCGGACCCTACTCGTTTGCCACGGAACCGGGGGCGATGAGAACAGCCTGCTTTGGCTGGCGGATGCGCTCGACCCTGAAGCGAACGTGCTCTCTCCCAGGGGGCAAGTGATGGAACGCGGGATGCCCAGGTTCTTTCGGCGCTTTGCCGAAGGGGTCTTCGATCTTGAGGATGTCCGGGCACGGTGCAAGGAGATGTCGGTATTCGTCACCTGGGCGGCTCGAGAATATGGGTTCAGCGCGGACCACGTTGTGGGCGTCGGTTACTCGAACGGCGCGAACATCCTGCTCCAAACCCTTTTGCTGCATCCCCAAACGCTAGCCGCGGTTGCTGCTTTTCGGGCCATGGTCGTTCTCGAAGACGTGGGAACGCCGAACCTTGAGGGAAAGCCGGTGTTTCTCAGCGAGGGGCTTCACGATCCGATTGTGCCGGTCGAAAACGCGGAAAGACTTGCGGCGCAACTTCAGGGCTTTGGGGCGAATGTGTCTCTGAACTGGCACGAGGGCGGACATGATCTCGCGCGAGGCGAGATCATTGCGGCTCAGCTCTGGTTAGCGCAGTAGGCGTTCATCAGGCTCAGTAGGTCGGCAATCCGGGCGTCTGCCGGGAAACGCTGGTTCAGTCGTTCCAAAATCAGGCGCTCCGTGGTTCGCCACGGGTACGGCGGATTTATCGGCGCTTGAGATGCCCGCGCCACCTGGTCGGCGGCTTCGAACTCCATGCCGGATTTCGACAGATGAGCGAAAGCCAGCGCGTAACGGAGCATCGGAATCTCCCGGTGCCGCAGACACTCGCTCGCCCAAAGATGTAGGTCTGACAACAGCCCCGCATCCAAGAGAACGCAGGCCACGTCCACCATGGCGTCCGGGTTATCGGCAAGCGGCGCTACCAACGGGCTGGGCTCACCGGAGGACTCTGCTTGGCGAAGAAAGCTCTCCGCCCTCAACGCCGGCTCGAGCGGGGCAAGGTAATGCGCGTTCAGGAGTTCAGTGTTGTCCTCTCCGTCTCTCGCGGTAATCGCCTTTGCCCACCAGATGAGCGGATGGTCGCCGGCATAGAGGAGCGCGTTATCCAGATGGTGAGCAGCGTCTTCATTCCGTCCTTCGCCGAGTTCTTGAAACGCGAGTCCGACGTGGGCGGCCGCGCGGTCCACGGGGCGCTTTGCGGCTCCTTGTAGGCTTTGAGGGGTCAACTTGATGCGGTTGCCGCTCCTCGGGACGAACGAGGCCTATCGGCGGATGTTCCGTTCTGCCAACTCAGTCTCACGTTCTTGTACGCGTCGAGGACGACGATTTTGTCAACTTCGCCGACTTCGGTTCTCAGCACTTCGTTGGGGGTAGCGGGAACGCTCGCCTCTAGTGTCTCGTCCCCGGGGCGGACCAGAACAACTTTGCCGCCGGGCAGCGACTGAGCCAGTTGTAACTCCAGCTTGCCGTCGGCGATCCCCAACACGCCTACTTCGCTTGCCGCGCTGGCCGCGCCGAATCGGGAAATCGGCAGAAGGGTCGTCTCCCAGACGTCGGTCTGGAATGGGGCGATCCCCGCCGTGCCTCGGCGAAGAACGCCGCCTACGGGCACCAAACTGCCGGGGGGGAACGACGCCACAACTCCCGCCGACGCGTTGCCCAAGACATCGCTCGGAAACAGGAGCCCGGCATCGAGGGGTACCTGGGCAAACGTCCGGTTATGGAGGCGGAACTCCAAGTGGATCAAGGCTTGGTCCGGTGCCAAACCAACTCGTAAGCGCCAAGCCAGGCCCGTTCCGGTGGCAAGCTCGTAGAGGTCGATGAACGCGGGCTCATCGTCATCGTCGGCCGGGACCAGAACGGCCTCGACGGGTCCAAGGGCGTTGCGCCTCTCCCCTTGTCCCTCAGCATCGAACAAGCCGATCTGGATTCCGCCGTTCAACGTCGCGCCGCGGGGCCCGCCCGCAACAATGCTCCCCAACTCCGGTAGCACGGCGGTGTTGGACCGCTTGTCGAGGAACTCCACGATTCGTCCGCCGAGGTCGGGCGCCACGGCAACCCTGACGTAAGGGTTCTCAAGCACCAGAGTGCGGAACTCAAGACGGGATCGGGTACCGGAGGGCTCCAGGAGCGGAAACGGATAGCACTCGGCCGACCCGATCTCTGGGGTCAGCGGAACTGATTCCAGCCGTTCGATTTCAAGTTCGATTGTCGACTCGTACGCACGCACCATAGGTTCAATCCGAAGCCGCAAGGCTACCTTCTGCTAAAATGCCCGGCGATGGCGGTAAGACCGTCTTCTTTGATCTGGCTGGTTGTGAAGTGGATGGCGGTGCCCATCCTCGTCGGGCTTTTGGGCTACTACGTTGTGGCGCCCCGTCTTGGTGCGCCCGCGGCACCCCCAACGGCGTCTTCGACCGAGGAAGTTCCTCAAGCCGAAGCCCCCGAGGCACCCAAACTCTCTACGAAGTTCTCGGGTGAGCCGATCGTCGAAGTGAGCGTGCGCAAGCCGGAGCGCAGCAAGAAGATCCGTCGGGGAAGCAAAAAGAAACCAGCAGAGGAGACGCCGTCCGACGCTCAGCCGCCCGCGCCCGAGTCGCCCGATCCCGCCCCCTCGGACAACGGTTGATCGTCTCCTCTCCCTGGGTAAGATAGTATCCCTACGTCTACCATGGGACAGGACAAAATCGTCGTCGTTGGAGCCCGCGAGAACAACCTGAAGAACATCACGGTTGAGATTCCTCGTGACAAGCTGGTGGTGATTACCGGGCTGTCGGGCTCCGGCAAATCTTCGCTCGCCTTCGACACGATCTACGCCGAGGGCCAGAGGCGCTACGTTGAGTCGCTGAGCGCCTATGCGCGCCAGTTCCTGGGCCAAATGGATAAGCCGGACGTCGATCACATCGATGGTCTCTCGCCGGCGGTTTCGATCGACCAAAAGTCGACATCCAAGAACCCGCGTTCGACGGTGGGCACCGTGACCGAGATCTACGACTACCTGCGTATCCTGTTTGCCCGCGCCGGGGTTCCGCACTGCCCGAACGGTCATGGACCGATCGAGCGGCAGTCCACCGATCAGATCGTCGATGCCATTCAAGCGTTGCCCGAAGGAACCAAGGTGCAGGTCTTGGCCCCGGTGGTTCGCGGGCGCAAGGGCGAGTACAAGAGCGTGCTTCAGGACGTGAACAAGGCAGGCTATGTTCGAGTTCGCGTGGACGGCGAGACGTACGAAGTGACCGACGACATCCCGATGGACCGCTACAAGCAACACACCATCGAGGTCGTTGTCGACCGAATCGTCCTGAAGGAAGGCATCGATCGCCGGCTTGCCGACTCGGTCGAAGCAGCGCTCAAGATGGGTAAGGGACTCGTCGGAGTCAGCTACGAGGAACCAGGCAGCAAGAGCGCACGGGAACTCCTCTTTTCCGAGTCGTACTCCTGCCCCGAGTGCGGGTTTAGCATGCCCGAACTCGAACCCCGGATGTTCTCGTTCAACTCACCGTATGGTGCATGTCCCGAATGCACGGGGTTGGGAACCAAGACTGAGTTTGACCCTGTGCTTTGCTGCCCCGACCCCTCGAAGCCGTTGAGGGATGGGGCGATTGCTCCCTTCGTCTACAAATCCGGCGAGACGAAGGACTGGTGGCCCGACATGCTTGATGCCGTCGGCCGGAAGTGCGGATTCGACGCTCACCTTCCGGTTAAGGACCTCTCCGAAGAGCAAATGAGGGCGGTTTGGTTTGGACTTGAGGAGCCGATCGAAGTGGCCATGCGCTACGGGCGACACGAGCGCAAGTTCCAAACCCAATGGGACGGCGTTATTGCCTCGTTACGCAAGCGCTACGAGACCACCGAAAGCGAGTGGGTCAAGCAAGACCTTGAGCAGTACATGAGCACGAACCCTTGTCCCGTTTGCGCGGGCAAGCGTCTGAAGCCTGAAACGTTGGCGGTTAGGCTGCCAGGTGGCGAGGCCGGGGTCAGCATCGCGGACCTCACAGACCTGCCCGTTGAAGACGCACTGGGTTACTTCCGTGGACTTCCTTTGGCCATGAGCAAGCGCCAGATGGCGATCGCCGAGCGAGCGGTCAAGGAGATCATCGAGCGGCTTCAGTTTCTGAACGACGTGGGCCTCTCCTACCTGACGCTGAACCGGACGGCCCGCACTCTCGCGGGCGGTGAGGCCCAGAGGATTCGATTGGCGACCCAAATCGGTTCCGGGCTCATGGGGTGCCTGTACATTCTTGACGAGCCGTCAATCGGCCTTCACCAAAGGGATAACGGCAAGCTGATCGAGACGTTGAAGCGGCTGAGGGACCTGGGAAACACGGTGCTCGTCGTCGAGCACGACGAGGAGACGATGCTCGCGGCCGACTGGCTGATCGAGCTCGGTCCCGGGGCGGGAGAGCATGGGGGGCACATCGTTGCCCAAGGGGTCGTAGCGGATTTTCTCGCCCAGCCCTGCGAGACTTCGGACTACCTCAGCGGGCGAAAGGCGATTCCGGTTCCGGCGAAGCGCCGAGAACCGAAATCGCCTTGTCCGGTCTAGCTACTGGCTCAGTTCGTCGATCGCCGACTTCACTTCGCGCTTCGCAAAGTCCGAGAGATCGGTGCGCGATTCGAGCTTGCGGAGTTCGGGCAGCATGGCCTTGTCTTTCGTTTCGCGAACGACCTTGACCGCCGCGCTTACCACTCCCGATTGCCGGGACCCCATCGCCCGCGCCACGGCGCGGCGAGTGCTCTCGGTCGGCTTGGCGTAAGCCAGGCCTCGCAGCCCGGCGAGCACTTGCGAAGTCCCGTTTGCCTCGGCATCCTTTAACGCTTGAGCGGCAGCGGCGGCGTCACCCAAGGGGCAGAGAGCCTCGTAAGCCCAGGAGTGGACTTGATCGTTCAGCGAGTCGATCGCAAGCGCCTTCTTCGCCAAGGTGGCATCGGTCTTGGGATCAGATCTTCGAAGGATAGCCATCACAATGCGGGTCGGCGTTGTGTTGTTCACCATCTGGTCAAGCCTGGCTTTGTCCTCTGCATTCGGGGCAAGCGATAGCAGCGCGTCGACCGCCGTCGCCTTTCGGTCCAGGTTCTGATGCGTCAACTCGGCGCGCCAAAATGAACGCAGTTCCTCCTTGTCCAAACGCATTAAGGGCCGAGTGTTCTCGATGGCCGGATACATGCCCACGTCGGCACGGAGGATCCGCGTGACGAAGGCGAGGTCCACGTTATCGCCTCCCATCAGGCGGTTCATCGCCGCCTGCCGATCAACCGCGTTCGGGGCAAACTCGGCGATCGCCGGCAACTCCTCGGGAGCGAAGCTGTGCTTCAGCTCGCGGAGAAAGTCGTGGTCGGGGTCGAGGATAACCGCGTCGGGTTTGGACGCCAGATCAAATTCCACGGTCGTCTTCTCGCCCTGCAACGTGATCGGGAATCGCACCAACTTGCCCTTGCTGATCGCACCAACTTGGGCGGGAATCGTGTAGAGGGGGGCGCCCTTGTCCGTCTTCTGAGTTTGGGAGACGTCGACCTTTAACTTGCCACCTTCGTGGGTCCACGTGTACTCCAGCACGGGGTGGCCCGGTTTGTAGATCCATTGGTCCCAAAACGCCTCGCAGTTGATGCCCGTGTACTCGGTCATCGCGCGGCACAGTTGTTGGCTTTCGACCGGCTGGTGCCGGTAGAGCGTCAGGTAGTACTGCAATCCGCCGAAGAACGCCTCGTCGCCCAGCCACCGCCGCAACGTGTGGAGCACGGCTCCCCCCTTCGGGTAGGTGTGCGAATCGAACATCGCATCGCCGTTGGGATACATCTTCGTCGAGATCGGGCGTTGGTAGCGGCGCGACTCTTGGAAGTAGCTTTGCATTGCGCCTTCGACCTCGCGGTCATAGCCGAATGCCCCCTGGGAGTGCTCGAAATAGATGAGCTGCATGAAGGTGGCGAAGCTCTCGTTGAGCCAGATATGGCTCCAGTCTTTGCAGGTCACCAGGTCGCCGAACCACTGGTGCCCGAGTTCGTGCGAGTTCAGGCTGGACATGTTCCAGGGCCCGTTCTTGCCGTCCGTCAGGGAGCCTTGACCCAGCGTCGTGGAGGAAACATTCTCCATACCGCCGCCGAAGTCGTACATCGCATTCTGGGCGTACTTGGGCCACGCGTACTTGACGCCAACCTTGCTGGAGAAGAACGTCAGCATGTCCTTGGTGTCGCCAAAGGAGGTGTCGATCAGGTTCGCCTTGCCCTTCGGCACGACGTACCAAAGGTCGACTCCCTCCCACTTGTCCTTCTTAATGTCCAGCGGGCCGCCCACCAAAGCAATGAGATAGGTGGCGTGCGGCTGGCTCATCTTCCAGTGGAAGGTGCGGCGGTTGCCTTTGACCGTGTTTTCGGCCAGCACGCCGTTCGACACCACCGACCAGCCTGCATCCACGGTCGTCGTGGTCTCAGACGTCGTGAAGTCGTTCGGGTAGTCCCAGGTGGGCACCCATTGGCTGTTGAACTCGGATTCGCCTTGGGTCCAGAAGCCGGCGTGGTCGGGATCGATGGGGTCGTCGTCGATCCAATGCCAACCCCCTCCGCCGCCGAACGGGCGTCCCTTCTGGTTGGACCCGTGGTAATCGATCCTCACATCCAGTTTCTCCCCCTTCTTGGTGGACGGAACGCTAAGGGTGAGAATGCGGTCGTCCCGGCGGTAGGTGGTCTTGGCTCCGTTAACCGTTACCGAGTCGATCAAGATGTCCTTGCCCGCGTGGAGCACGATCTCCTTGAGCCCGTTCCGCAGCGGGGCCATCGTGTTGACGACAAAGCCCTTGATGGATCGGTTCGGGTAGTCGATGTCGAGATTGATGGCGACGTGTTGAAGGTCGCAGGTTCGATCGAGGGCGTAGTGCAGACTCGCCTGAGGAGGCTCGAAGGGGCTCGTCCGTTGGGCGAATCCGCTGGCGGCAACCGCAAGGGTGATTAGAGCGGCGTTGAGGCGCATGCGCGTAGTTTGCCCCATCTGCCGACCGATCGTAGCAGGAGAATTCGATCCGACTCCGAACTCGGAAATGGGTCCTGAGTCCCAAATCTGAAACTGGGAGGCCTTCGATCGGGTTTATTCTTGCGATATTCACGGAGGACAACGAATCAAATGCTAACCACCGCCTTAACCCTCGCCATGCTCGCCAACCCCGGCGCCAAGGTCCAATACGGCCCTGCCCAACCGTTCGGAGGGGAGACCGTTCGAACTTGGGTGCGACTGGATGCGAAGAACCAGCCCGAAGCCATCGGTATCACCTTCAGCCACAAGGCGATGCAGGGCTTGCCCGAGAAGAAGCCCGAGATCGGCGAAGGCTACGAAACCAAGCTCACGCTGCCTGCCGCCGCTAAAGCCACGCCGTTCGACCATGTTGGCGTCGACTGGAATCCCAAGGGCCATACGCCCATCCAAATCTACGGCGTGCCGCACTTCGACTTCCATTTCTACGCCGTGCCGCGCAGCGAGTTGGAGAAGATCACGGCGCAGGGCGACGACATGGCGCGGTGCCAAACCAAGCCGGCCGCAGAGTACATCCCCGAGGGCTACATCTATGCCCCCGAAAGCGAAATCCCCAAAATGGGCTCGCACTGGATCGATGTGAACACGCCGGAACTGCACGGCGGTCCGTTCACCAGCACGTTCATCTATGGCTCTTACAATGGCAAGGTGACCTTTATCGAACCCATGATTTCGCGCAAGTTCATGGAGAGCAAGCCCAACTTTGTGGCGGCCATCAAGCAGCCAAAATCCAGCCCATGGTCCGGCAAGCTCGTGCCGACGGAATACGCCGTCAGCTTCGATGAAGCCACCAAGACGTACACCGTCGAACTGCGCAAGTTCGTCAAGGCGTAAAGCCGGCGCGGCGGAAGGGAGGACCCACAGGTCCTCCCTTGGCCCCGCCACCGAAATTCGAATCTGATATACTCTTGTCCACATGTCGGACGGCTGGCTGGTGCTACGAAACGCACGAGGCAACAACCTTCGCGGGGTGGATGTTGCCATTCCCCACGGACTGCTGACGTGCGTTACGGGCGTGTCCGGCAGCGGAAAGTCCACCCTGGTCCAGGACACCCTTTTCCCCCGACTGATGTTCGAGGTGTACGGCACCCGTAGCGTTTGGGCCCCGCACGACAGCTTGGAGGGCCACGAGCCTTTCGACAAGGTCATCGACATCGACCAGTCGCCCATCGGGCGGACGCCCCGCTCGAACCCCGCAACCTACACGGGCACGTTCGACATGATCCGTGAGCTCTTCGCGATGACTCCCGACGCCAAGATGCGCGGCTACAAGAATGGCCGATTCAGCTTCAACGTCAAGGGCGGGCGCTGCGAGGCGTGCAAGGGCGACGGCATCATCAAGATCGAGATGCACTTCCTGCCGGACGTTTACGTGCCGTGCGAAATCTGCAAGGGCAAGCGCTACAACCGGGAGACGCTCGAGGTCAAGTACAAGGGCAAGTCGATCTCGGACGTCCTTCAGATGACCATCGAGGAGGCGGTCGAGTTCTTCCGACCGATCCCCAAGATCTTCCGCAAGCTGGACACCCTGCTCGATGTCGGCTTGGGCTACATCCGGATGGGGCAACCCGCCACCACGCTTTCAGGCGGTGAGGCGCAACGCATCAAGCTGGCGGCGGAACTGTCCAAGCGGTCGACCGGACGCACGATCTACATCCTCGACGAGCCGACAACTGGACTGCACTTCGAAGACGTCAGCCGGCTCTTGACGGTCCTTCACCGTTTGGTCGACCAGGGCAACACGGTCGTGATCATCGAGCACAACCTGGACGTGATCAAGACGGCGGACTGGATCGTGGACATGGGTCCGGAGGGTGGCACCGGCGGCGGTTCCGTCATCGCGACCGGAACGCCGGAGGAAGTGGCTGAAGTCGAGGGAAGTTGGACCGGTCGGTACCTCAAGTCCGTTCTCGCCAAGCGCTAATGTCGTATGCTGAGAGCGGAGCCGCATTATGCGTGTCCGCCCGAAAATTGCCTTGTGGGTTGCCCTCTTGGCAGGGGCCTACTTCCTGCCGAACGTATTGACGTGGATCACGTTCGGATACTTCTGGCCCGTCAGCCACATCGACCATCTCAAGAACCCCGTGCAGGTGGACGGCTGGGGCGAGAACGGTCTACGACTGGCGGACGGGCGCACCGTCCAACTTCCGGGCTTTTCCAAGTTGCCCTTGGAGTCCAAATCGCTCTCCAGGGCGGTGGCGGAAGGCGTCGAAGTCGATGCTAACGGGCGAGTTTTCGGCCTTCTGAGGATTTGGCATTGGTGCGGCAACGACGCCATGCGGAACGATGTTCGGCGTATCGACCTCGGGCATCTGCTCGAGTTCATGCGCGAAGGCACCTACGTTCGGAAGGTGTCCGATCGCGATCTTGGCCCCTTGGTGAAGGGCGGCGGCTTCCATGATGCCGGTTGGAACATTAGCGAGTTCGTCCGCTATCGCCACTTCGTCAAAGGCGACTGGGATTGGATGACCAAACTCTGAGGTTCCAAAAACACCGCCAACACTCCGAGGTCTCCCCCGCGTCCAACGGATGAGGAGGCCATGATCTCAGATTATTCGGGTGCCGTGCGTGCTTCATTCTTGGACGCGCTTCAACTTCTCGTCCGCCTTGCTCTGCCACTCGCCATCTTGGCGGGCCTTGGCGCTATTGCCTTGGCGGCAGCCTACTTCCGCGACCCCGAAGCGTGGCGTAGCAACGCGGACGTGCGCCGAGCGAATGCCACGAGGCTCATCAGCGGGATCGCGGTGGGTTTGCTGGCGTACGTCGGCTACTCACTGCTTCAGAAACTGCTTCCCGTAGCGCAGGCCCAGATCGAATGGGCGGAGTCGGCGGAAGCAACGAGTAAGCCCAAAATCGACGCCCAGCCCGTCGGGCAATCCGGTCCCGCCGTTGCGGCGCTCAAGGAGAAGACCTACACGCGGCGCTTGACCCTGCCTCCGGAGCTTGTGGGCAGAATCGGAAGCGAAGGCATCGGGGTGCTTGCACCCTATCTCCAAGATCCCAGCACGGAGAATGTGCTGAAGCTGGTGGACGAGTTCAAGCAGAGCGGCCAAGACGTCGTCTTTACGCGGGAAGTGACCCGACTGGAGGAGGACCCGCTTCCTCTCTCCAAGTCGCAGGTGGTCGCCGAGGTTAAGGGAATCGACGACCGGGCTTTCGACCTCAACTTCTCGGCAACCTACGAGTTCAAGAATCCCAAGTCGGAGCCGATCGACGCGAGATTCCAGTTTCCCGTGCCCCAGGTGGGCACCATGCGCGAACTCAAGGTCGAAATCGACGGCGAGCGTCTGCCCGACCCCGATCCGCGTGGGCTCGTCGAGTGGACCGGCAAGATGGAACCTGGGCAAACCAAGACGGCAAAGGTCGCCTATCAAGTCGTTGCCGGGGAAGGGTGGGAGTACCACATGGGCTCGTTCCGGCGACGCGTGGAGCAGTTCAACCTCAAGGTTCTGCACGATGGGATCGTCCGTTTTCCGCGTTACGCCATGAAGCCGACGCGCCAGAGCGGTTCCGAACTCGATTGGGAGCTGAGCAACGTAATCACGGACGAGCGCATCGCCGTATCGTTCCCGCCCAACCGACTGCCCGAGCAGACCTATCTTCAGGCGCTGGGCGCGATGCCGGTGGCCTTGGCGATCTTCCTGATCGGCGCCTTGCTGATGAGTTTGGTCGTGGGCACGGCACTTGGTCCGCAGCGCCTCTTGCTCGGTCTGGCGGCGCTCTGCACCGGTTTCGCGGCGAGCCACGTCGTTGCCAACTACCTGGGGTACGCGGCGGGCATTCTGATCACGCCGATTCTCGGCGGCATCGGCGCGGGTTGGCTGACCAAGCCGGCAGGCTGGGTGCCTGCCGTGGTGGCGGCGGCGATCCCGGCGGCATTCCTCAGCGGAGAACACACCGGATTACTGCTTATCGTTTATGCCGTTCTCGCGGCAATCGCGGTGCGTCGAGACCTCGCCAAGACCTAGGGAAGGGGGCGGATGCCCCCTTCCAAGTCATTTCAGAAGCGCATCTTCTTGCCGCCCAGCATCAGCATCAGCGACGTCTTCGTCTGGATTCGGGGCAAGGGTTGCGCCTTCTCGAGCGCGGCGCCCGGCCCGTAGCCCGCCATTTGCATCATCGCGAAGTCCGCGTCGGCAAAGATGCCCGCCGGGACGGTCACGCTTGTTCGGTCGCCCGCCATGAAGATGGACTTCGACACGAAATCGCGCACCTCCGCCATCTGAAGGAATCCCATGTCGCCCATCACGGCATCGGTGAACACCTCGGACGAGAGCCAGATGATCAGCGTGTTCTTGCCCTCCATCCCGATGATGGTGGCGTTAAGCCCAAGCGCGTTGGGAATCTGTGCCCAGTTGAAGGGAATGGACTTCTTAAGATCCAAGCGCTTCTCCAAGTTTGGAGACGACATGAGGATCGGATCGAGGAAGTTGACGTTGGACGGCGCCTCGATGTCTACGTTGCCCGTGTACGTCGTGGTCAAGCTGTACTTGCCGACCAAAGAGGCGTCCTTGTCGATGTTCCCCGGTTGTCGCTTCGTCGGCCAATAGCCCGTCGTCCAACCTTCTTTGTAGAAGTAGGAGCCCGAAACGGCGTTCGCCTCTCGCACCCGGTTCTTCATCGCCTCCCGCTGCTCGGGAGTGATTCCGGACCACGTGATGACCTTGGGCTGCCCCTCTTTCACCGTTTCCGACGAGCCCCAGTAGATCTTAATGGTGAACTTGTCGGGGTCGGAATCGGGATCGAAGTCCTTCACCTTGTCGCCCGAAGCTTTGCCATCCGGACGGTAAAGCTCAAGGTCCAGAGTTTTGCCCTGTTTGAGCCCATCCGGAGGCGCAACGGCCGCCTTGGCGTCGGCGGGCGCGATGGTTGGAGACCAAAGGCGGATGTTCAGCAACCGAGCGGCCTGCCCGGAGAAGGCCATCGCCTGAGGCGGCAACTTGACGCCGGGCGGAAGCCCGCTCAGGTCCATGACCGGCATTCCCACCATTCGGCCAACCTTGGTCTCGGCGAGAATGGCGAAGTAGGCTTGGTCGTCCGCGGGCTTGGGAGCCACGACCCCCGTCATCACGGCGACTAGAGCGGCAAATTTGAGCATAGGCTATCGACCTCCTCGTCGAATCTTCGACCGTTTCGATTATGGTCAGCAAACGCGTCTAGAAGCGCAACTCGAACGGAAAAGAGGCTTTGACCACGAGGGCGGTACGGAACGTCCGCGCATTGGGGTCGCCGAGGATGACGAAGTACTCGTTGCCCCGATTTCCCGTGCGCCGCCACGCCAGATAGAAGTTGGTGTCCTTGCCCTCGCGGATCACGCGGCCGCTCAAAGCGTCGTTAGGGTTCAGTTCGTAGTTCGCCGACCCGATGAACTGCTCACGGACCTCGAAGTGGTCGACCCGTTGGTAGGAGGCCTGGAGCTGCAGGTTGCGATAGGGGCGAATCTGGAACGAAGGGCGGACGCTTTCGTAGCGGTGGTCCGCAATGTTGCCAATAACGTAGTCGAGTTGCCAGTGGCGGTAGGGATCGCCGCGAGGGTGCTCGATGCTCAGATAGAGGGAACGGTCCTTGAACCCTTCAAACTCCTCGAACTGGAGCGCTGCGTCGATGTCGAATCCGTCGCGCAGGGTTGCGGAACCCGTGAGGTCCAGCGTACTTCGGAACAAGCCGTCGCCTTCGATCTTGTCCAGGCGGCTTGCGTTGACGCCTACGCCGATCTCGCTGATCCGCCCCCACTTAACCGGACGGTTGAACTCGACGTTGCCCAGGTAGCCCCGGAGGTTGCGCTGCGGAGCAAAGCCGAGGCGCGGGTTGTAGTTCGCGCTGATCTCGAGAAACTCGGCGCCGACGTTAAGGCCGTCCCGGGCGTACCCACCGCCCAGGTTGTAGCGGTGTCCTTCGCCCGCATCGGTGTCTGTAGTCGTCGAATGCTGGGCGAACACGTAGCTGTTGCCGATGGTGCGATTGACGTCCAGGTACGTGGCTCGATTGTGGTGTCCGGGCGTGTCCAGGTCGGTGATCGCGGCCGTGGCTCCGGTCAGAGGATCGAACTGCGTGGTGACGTTCGCGGCGAAGGCGTTTCGGTTGCCAAAGTCCGTGGCGTTGAGCACGCCAAGGGTAGTGCGGTCTCCAATCTTGCCGTAGGTCTTGGCTCCGAAGTCGAAGTTGTGAATCCTTTGGCTGGCGAAAAGCGGCGCATCTTGCGAGGTCTGGAAGTAGTTCTTGCCTTCGAGGAAGAATGGGCGCGATTCACCCGCAAGTCGCTCGAAGTAGCTATGGTCGATGCTGAGAACCTGGTTTTCGATGTTCCGGAAATCTGGGTTGATGCTTCCCGCGAAGTCGAGATCGGAGGTGACCGGCAACTTGAAGTCGAGCCCGGCATTTGCGATATGGCCGTCTTCGCGATCCCATCCGCCGTACACGTAGGGCAAGAGCTTGATCGAGCGCGCTACGGCAGGCTTGGGAACCTCCACATCCGTCCACAGCCCGACGTTCTTCTCCTGATTGCCGGAGATGTTGTCGACCAGGTAGGCGCGCCCGACTCGGGCCAGCACTCGGCCGAAACTTGCCCGCAGCGTTCGCTTTCCGGGCGCTGGCAGTCGCATGATCGACCACGGAATGCGCGCCTCAACCTCCCATCCTTCCTTCGTGATGCGACCCTTGGCCTCGATTTCCCCTACCCACTCCCGCTTGGCGGCTCGGCCGCCGGCTAGTTGGAGCGTGGTCGCGCCTCGCGGATTGATGCGGAACTGGTTGCCGTCTTGGAGCGCACCAAACGGGTCGCAAAGGAAGATGATGAAATCGTCCCCGTTGACCGAGACGTTGCTTCGGGTCTCGGTCGCCCGAATCTTGTCCGGCTCGGGGTCCACCAACTGCGCCGCAATGTAGATGTAGTGCTCGTCGTAGGTAAGGAAGAACTTCTGATCGTAGGGACCATGCGATCCGGTCTGCTCATCGTAGTTGCCGGTGAGCGTGGGCGCTTGCTTCCACTCCCCATCGGTCACCACTCCGTCGATTGCCGGAGGCGCTGCCGACTTCTGGCCTGGGGTGATCGATTGCTGGGCATGGCACGCGGCAAACGCCGCGATGAGAAGGGCAAAAACGAGTGAGCGCACGAAGCGGGTACGGGATAGAGGTCGCCGGGTTCCGGGCGTGGGCCAATGGTCCTACTCGGGGCAGAGGTTCCGTCCGAAGCCGCGGGTCATCCACATCTCGGGCGGAACCTCGTTTCGGAAGCCGTATCGGGCATAGAGCGATTGGGCGTCCTTGGTGGCGAGCATCCATCGCACTGTCTGAAGCTCGGGGTGGTCGAGCACGGCTTCGATGAGCGCCTTGCCGACCCCTCGCCCGCGAAGATCGGGGTCAACGATAACGTCGCACAACCATGCCGCCGTGGCGCGGTCGGTGATGACGCGGGCGAATCCGACCATCTGCCCATCGTCCCAGGCGGAGAAGCACATGGAGCCTTCGAGAGAGCGGTCGACGACCTCCTTGGGTCGATCAGCGGCCCAGTAGGATCCTGCCAAGAAGACCGCCAGCTTCTCTCGGTCCACCCGATCAAGCGTGTCGAAGACCTGCATGGAGTGAAGCATACAATGGGGGCATGGACCTGGAACGAGAGGTGCGCCGCTTGAGGGCATGGAACTGCGTGTGGATGGGAGTTGTCCTCCTTTGGGCGATTTGGGGCCTTTGGGCGGGGCCCGCCCTCGAAGGGATAAGGCATCCTCCCTTGAGACTCTCTCGTGACGCCGACACCGTTCGGCTGTCAGCGACCTCTGACGGACCGTTCGTGGTCACCGCCTTGGTGTCGAGCGGGTCGTCCGAACCCGAAAAGCGTTGGGCGGCTTTGGACCCGCCCCTCATCATCGTCGACTCCCATGGGGGCGAGGTTTCGCTCAGAGACCTTGCGTGGCGTGACTATCTGGGTACGGCCACAAACCCGCCTCGTCAGGACCAGCCGCTGAGAGCGCTCTATCTGCGCCCAGAAGTGGCGCAACCCAGATAAGCAGAAACGCCCCTCGGATCGGAATCCGAGGGGCGTTGGAGTCAGCCGTCTCCGGCTTACTTGATGATCTGGTCGCTGCCGGCCTTCTTCTTGGCGGGTTCCGGCTGGTCGCCGTCCCGGTGGGTGCGAGGGTCGGCCGCGTTGCCGCGGTTGTTCTTGTCCACGACCTTGGCGGTCAGGAACAGGACGATCTCGCTTCGGATCTTCGAGTTGTCGGTGCGGCGGAACAGCCGGCCGATGATCGGAAGGTCCTTGAGGATCGGGATTCCGCCCTCACGCTTGCGATCGCTCTCCTGGATGAGGCCGCCGATGGCGATGGTCTCGCCGCTGGTCATGTTCATCGTGCTCTGAGCAACGCGGAGGCTGGTCTGCGGCAGGTTTCCGCCTCCCGGCACCGGCGTGAAGCCGTTGAGCGTGCTGACCACCGGGCGCAACTCGAGCGACACGCTTCCGTCGCCTCCGATGCGCGGCAGAACCGCAAGCCGGACGCCAACGGCGACTTCTCCCGTCGTAACGGTGACGCCGTTTTGGCCAGACTGGATCGACTCGATGTAGCGGATGATGTCGCCCACGAAGATCTCGGACTCGCGACCATCGACGCCGATCAGGTTCGGGCGAGCGATGAGGTTGCGGTTGTTCGAAATCTGGTCGAGGGTGCCCAGGATCGACGACGGGGAAGCCCCGCCCGACCCGATAGAGCCACCAATGGTGCCAGGCGTGCCCGCACTGTCGCCGAGGCTTTGGGTCACTCGGACCAGTTCAACGCTACCGCCGGTCAGGATGCTCCAGTCGAGGCCGACGCGCAGCGCTTCTTCCTTGCTGAGTTCCATGACGCGGAGGTCGATGGCAACCTGCTTGGGCGCCACGTCGATCTGAGCCAGATAGGTCAGCGCACGCTGGATTTGCTCCTTCGATCCGCGGAGGACGAGCTTCATCGGCGTTGCCGACTTCTCGAAATCGCTAAACGGAAGGACGATGCCCTGGACTTCTCCCTTGTCGGGGGTTAGCGTTGCGCCACCCTTGCCCTGATCCACCTTAACCGCGCCTTGGTCGCCTGCCTTGTTCTCAGAGACGACATCCGATCCCTGAGCCTTCGCCTGGTTGGGCTTGTACTGGTTGGGGGTCGAAACCGTGTTGGGCGGCAAGGAGACGGTCAGGCCGGGCACCTGGACGAGCAGTTCCTCTCGGAGTGCTCGCGGGTCGAGGTGCTTGACTTCGTAGATGAGGAACTCACCGGAAGTGCCGACGACCGTATCGAGGCCGTTCAGGTTCTCGATCAGCGCAGCTACCTCGTGCTCTCGGCCCATCAGGACGATGGTCTGTTCCGAAATGCTCGTGGCGGGCGTGGCGTAAAGATCGACGTTGCCAACCTTGGCATGGTTGGGATTCGCGGCATCGACACCGCCCGTAGCGACGGCCTTGAGCAGGGTCAGGGCGTCGGTCCCCTTCGGGTGGTACGACTGGCGGACCGTTGCGTTCGAAGACGGCACCGAGATGCCCATGGCGCGGCAGATCTGCTGGTCGATCGCCTTCACTTGCTTCTCGATGTCCGGAAGCTTGGACCCCGGGCCAATGAGCACGACGTAAGGATCCTTGACCTGGTCCTTGTTGGACTTGGTGGCGATTGAAGTAGCTTCTCCGTCCGGCTTTTTGGCGTCGCCGCCCGAGTCGGACATCGTCGCCTTCTTCTCTACGGTGACCTCTTCGCTGGGCAGAACGAGTTCGATCTTGCCTTGTGCGGTGTCGACGTAGGCGGAGCGGAGTACCGCCGCCTTGATCTGAGTGCCTTCGCCACTATAGATGGGAACGACGCGGGTCTCGAACCCTTCCTCGAGGGTGCCCCCGATCTGGCGCATGGCGCCCGGGAAGTTCGCGCTACCCGTGACCACGTACGTCTTGCCAACCTTTGCATACCGAACGCCGGCAAGCGTCGTGACGAGGTCGAGAGCCTCGGTGACCGTGACCTTGTCCAGAGAGACGGTCAGGCTGCCTTTGACCTCCGGCGAGGTCACGATGTTGACCGAAGCCTGCATCGCCAACGCTTTGAGAATCTGCACAACGTCCGTGTTTACGAAGTCGAGCGAGACGTTGCGCTCGGCAAGCGCGTTTGCGGCCCACGCCGGCGTTGCGGGCGCCGAAGTCGGCGTCGCCACGATGCTCAGCGGCGGAACCTTGTCCGGGAACGGCTCGGTCGCCTTGATCGCAGCCGCAATGACGTTCTTGCGATCCTTTGCTACGGGCTTGGCGGCGGTGGAGACAACTTCTCCGGCCTTCCAACTGACGAGCCAGCCCTGTTCGTTTTCAACAATCGAGGGTTGCACGTCGGGCTCGACGCGCAGGTGGACTCGGACCTTTGGGGGCCGTGCGTTGAACCAGGTCGACTGGACGTAGCTAAGGCCGTTCTTGGCGACCTTCTGCCGTTGTCCGTTGCCGATGAGGTTCGCATCGAACTCCAGAAGCAGAGACCGGTTGCCCATCACGCGTTGCGTCTTGGGCTTGGCGAGGTTATCGCCCTTGATTTGAACCTGGAAGCCTTCGCCCACAGGTTTGGCGTCAAATCCCGTCAACTTGCCCTGGCCAAGGGCACTCGCCGCGACCAGGGCCGTCGCGAGAACGACGGTCTTTCGTACGTTTGTGTTTCTCATTTAGAGTGTCCTCCCACGGTTAGCGTGATGGTTTTGTTTTTGTGGCGGATGACCACCTTGCCGTTGTCGATTCCGACAAGTTGGCTATCGCCATCGATACTGCTGCCCGCCGGAACCAGTCGCTGGTTGCCGTTGGCATCGGTGAATACGGCGGCGGGCCGACGTCCGATGATCACGCCGCTTACCGTGTAGGTGAAAGCGTTCGGATCGACGAGCGGCTTGCCGGGCTCAAGCGAAACAGATCCGCCGGCAGGGTTTGGCAACACCGGGTTGCCTTCCATTCGGAACGGGGGCAACGAGTTGCCGGCTCCCTTGCTGGGGCGGGTGCTCGGTGCCGGTTGCGACTTCGTCGGGGGCGTCGGCGTCGGCGTGGGCAACGCTTCCTGCGTCCACTCGGTCCCATTGAAAGGATCTCGAGATGGAAGCGCGGACGCCGCGACCAAAGCGTTGTCGGCAGCCGACAAGGCCGAATCCGGGGCGTATTGGGCCGCCGCGTCGCTCTTAGCCGAGGCATCTGCCTTGGCTTCCACCTTTGCCTTCGTTGCCGGCTTGGCGGGCTCGGCGCCTCCGGACGTGAACTGGAAGGCTCCGACCGCGACGATCACCACGAGGAGCCCGATGATCGCGAATTTCTTCTTCTTGTCATCCATTGTTGGCCTCCCGCCGAGCCTGGGCCATGGCGGTCTTGTCATCCTTCTTCTCGTCCTTGGCAGGGGCGAAGAGGTAGGTCCGTAGTTCGATGGTTGTATCGAGCTTCACCGCTCCCGACGGATCGTTGCGATCGACTTTGGGTGTGAGCGACAACGTTCGCGCGGCGACGATCTTGGGGAAAGACTGAAGTGCGGAGACAAAGCTCATGACCGCGCGATAGCTGCCACGGCCACGGACTTCGATGTCCAGCTCGGTATAAGGCTTCTTTCGCTTCTTCTTCTCGTCCTCAGGCTTCGCCGAGACCTTTGCCGGAATCGGCCGGACGCCCAAGACTTCGATGGCGTTCGACTTGCCAACATTCTCCAGCTCTTTGAGCAAGGTGGGAATGTATGCAGCTTGCGAGACGCTCTGTTCGAGGTGGTCTAGCTTGGACTTGGCTTCAGCAACCTGCGTGCCCAGGGTGACAAGCTCGGCTTTTATCGTCTTCTCGTCCCGATCGTTCTTCTTGAGACCTTCGATCTTGGATTGAGCGTCGCCGATCTGGCCGTTGAGCCAGAATGCGCCGCCGACGCCGCAGAGCACGGTTGCCGCGGTCAGCAAGACGAAGATTTTTGGATTGGGTCCCGATTTCACTTCGATTCCTCCTTCGATTCGTCCTTGGCCTCGTCTTTCGGCTTGGCCTCGGCAGTGCCGGCGATGTCCGCCGAAACCTCAAACTCGATGTTCCGTGTCGTAGAGATCATCTTCTCCTGGGTGAACTTCAGAGCGACGTTCTCCAGGTCTGTGCAGCCTTGAAGGCGGAGAATGAACTCGCCAACCAGCTCCTGTCGGAAGCTCAGGCCGGCAAGCGTCACGTTGATCGGCTTTGTGGGATCGGTCACGGTGCAGCGCATCGTGGTAAGCCAGGTCTGCGGCGGAGTCTGCCGGGTCAGGTGCTCGAGGATGCGGCTCCAGCGCGCAGACGTTTTCTGCGCGTCTTCCAACGTGGTGAGCTTCGGACCCATGACCGACAGCTCGTTCTTCGAGTCGTCGACCTGGCGAATTAGGGGCGCCACGCGTTGGGTTTTGGCGTTCAGCCTTGAGACTTCGCCGTTCAGCGTGTCAAGTTGGAAGGTCATAAAGCCGACCGCCGTCACGGAGACGCCAAAGGCACCGGCGAAAGCGAAGAGGAACATCCTCGCCTTTCGGGCGTTGGCGCGCTCCAACAGGGTCTGTTCTTGGATTAGGTTGATCCAGGGCATCTCGTTTCTCCTAGGCGGCCTTGGCGAAGGCTCTCATCGCCAGCCCGGACGCGACGGCGAGGTCGAGACCCCGCGATTCGTCGCCGGCGCCGATGAACTTGGGGTTATCGAACACGCCGGTGGACATCGCTTCCAACGAAAGCCGCTTCGCGATGTACTCGGTGATTCCGGGCATCTGGGCGCCGCCGCCGAAAACCAGGAGGCCTTCGACCGACTTGGCGCTGTCGCCCTGCTGCGATTGGAAGTAGTTCAATGAACGACGGATCTCGCGAACGAGGTCGTCCACGTGGGGCTGGACGACGCGCAGAGGCGGATTCTCCTGCGGATTGTCGTTCAGCAGAAGCGTAAGGTCGAGCTGGCCCTTGCCTGACTCGGCATCCTCGTCGCTCAACTTGAAGTAGTTCTTGAGCGCGTCCGTAAGGATCTGGCTTCCGTTCGGCATCGATCGCGTCATCGCGAACTGCCCTCGGGTGATGACGCTCAGGTTGGCCGTGGCCGCGCCGAGGTCGACGATGGCAAACGTGCGCTCGCTCCAATCGTGGAGATCGTCTGCCTCGACCAAGCTACGGTAGGCCGCGAAGGGCTCGACGTCGACTCCCTCGACTTCGAGGCCCGCGAGGTTGCAGGCTCGGATACGAGACTCGACGACGTCGCGAGGGGCAGCAACGATGAGAACGTCCATCTGGCCGTCGTCAAGGTCGCCCAAGATCTCGAACTCGATATAGCTTTCCTCGACTGAGCTCGGCACGTACCGGCTAGCCTCGTATCGAATCGATTTCCGAAGGGTCGCTTCCGGCATCTTCGGGATGCGAACGTTGCGAACGACGACCGAACCGCCGGCAACCGCGACGAACGCCGCGTTGGCGCCGACCGCCATGGTCCTCAGCAAGTCCTTGATCGCGGCAGCCACCAACTCGGGGTCGATGACCACGCTTTCCTTGATGGAGTCGGACGGCGTCGGAGTGCTTCCCGACTTGGTCACCCTCCATCCGCTGGGCGTCTTGTCCAGCTGAACCGCCTTGATGGCGAAGTGGCCAAGGTCCAAGCCAACGTAGGATTTCTTGCGGAACATGGCTAGGCACTCTCCTTGTTAAAGGCCTGAATCGTCAGCCATTCGTCGATGCCGTGCTTCGGGAATCGCCACCGCCCGTCGATGTTGAAGGCCGGAATTTCTCCGTCTTGCGCCATCTGCTCGAGTACTCCTGCGTTGACGCGGAGATAGCTGGCGGTTTCGCGAAGCGTCATCATGCTGTGCTGAGTCGCCGAGACGGCTCGGAACAGGTTCGACAGCTGCTCAGGGTTGAGGAAGAGTTCAAGGCGGACCACCGAGCCGGTCGAAATCTGCGGAGGCTCGGGCATGGGTACCGGCTGAGCGGTGACCGCGTCGGTCGCTACCTTGACGTCGTTGGTGTTCTCCATTTTCGGCTCCGCCGCGCATGCGGCTTCCGTGAAAGCGGTGGGTTCCACCACGCCCTCGCTTCGCCGCGGGGCTTGGTTCGAAGAGGCTTGGCGGATAGCTTCGGCAAAGTTCATGCGGCACGCCCCTGGCCCGTGAAATCGGCGATGATGTTGTGCATCAGGAATCCGTCGATGTTCTTGACCTTCTGGACCATCCCCATCAGCAAAGCGTTGTCCGCCATTTGGCAGATCAACCGGGGATAGCCGTTCGTGTACTTATGAATTTCGTAGCAGGCGTCCGGGGTGAAGATGTTGGTGTCGCCCGTGAATCCCGCAACGCGCAAGCGGTGGAGAATCAGGTCTCCAGTCTCGATCACGTCGAGCGGTTGCAGGTTGTGGCGGATGGCCATGCGCTGCTCAAGGGCAGGGACCTTGGCGATCTTCGGCCGCAATTCGTTTTGCCCGAGGAGAACGAGGCTGATGAGGAACTGGTCGTTCATCTGGCAGTTCAGCAGCAGCCGCATTTCCTCAAGGGTCTGGGAGGACCGGATGAGATGCGCCTCGTCGATCATCAGGACCACCTGCTGCCCGCGTTCGTAGAACGTGATCAGCGCCTTGTGGAGGTCGGTGATCAGCACCTGTCGGTTGCGCGAAGCGGTGGTCACCCCCAACTGGCCCAGAATCTCCTGGATCATCTGGACCGGCGTGAGGATCGGGTTGACGATCAACACGATCTTGTAGCGGACCGGGTCCAGCAGGTCCAGCAGCTTACGGCTGACGGTGGTCTTGCCCAAGCCGATGTCACCGGCAAGCAGGGCGGCTCCCTTATTCCGCGTAATCGCGTAATGAAGCATCATCAGCGCGTCTTCGTGCTGGCGACTCAAAAACAAGAACCGTGGGTCCGGCGTCAAGCTGAACGGCGGTTCGGTTAATCCCCAATAAGACTCATGCATACGGCGAATTCACCTCGGCAAACATCCCAGTAGATTTGTCGGAGGGAAGGTCTGGAAACCTCAGGGCGCGATTGAGCATTGCAACGGAGATGCCGCAAAAAGGCTCGCGAAACCCAAGCCATAATCACGACATTCCATGAAGCGAATCGGGGTGATCACAAGTGGCGGCGACGCCCCGGGGATGAACGCGGCCATCCGCGCCGTTGTCCGGGCGGCCATCGGCAGAGGATCCGAAGTCGTCGGCTTCGTTCACGGTTACGACGGCATCATCAACGACGAGAGCCAGGCACTGAACGCCCGTTCGGTGAGCGGAATCCTCGCCCAGGGTGGGACCATGCTCCGATCGGCCCGCAGCGAGGCGTTCCGAACTCCCGAGGGCCGGCTCGCCGCCATGCGCGTTCTTGGTAGGCACGGGGTAGGCGGTTTGGTGGTCATCGGGGGAGACGGGTCTCTGACCGGAGCGCTCAAGCTGCACGAGGAATTCGCGTTTCCCGTCATGGGCGTCCCGGGCTCGATCGACAACGACATCGCGGGAACCGACCACTCGATCGGATTCGATACCGCCGTGAACTCGGCCCTGGAAGCCATCGACCGGGTGCGCGACACTGCCTATTCCCACGAGCGCGTCTTCGTCATCGAAGTTATGGGCCGCCGGAACGGCTTCATCGCCATCGAATCGGGGTTGGCGTGCGGAGCCGAAGCCATCCTCATCCCGGAGATTCCCTTTTCGATCCTGGACCTTTGCGAAGACATCAAGGCGGCATCGCTAAGGGGCAAGCGCCACAGCATCATCGTCGTTGCCGAAGGCGCGATGCCGGCGGTGGTCGTCCGCGATGAGATCGAAAAGCACACTGGATTCGAAACCCGGTACCTGGTTCTCGGGCACATGCAGCGCGGCGGCAGCCCTACGGCTTTCGATCGTGTCCTCGCGCTGCGACTGGGCGCCCATGCCGCCAACCGATTGATTTCGGGCTTCAGCGGCGAAATGGTGGGCGTCGATGGGCCCAGGCTGATCTCCACCGCTTTGCCGGAAGTGCTCAGCACCCGACGGGCCGTGGAACCAGAGAAGTTGTTGCTGGCTCAGGTGATGGCCCAGTGATCTTGTCGGTCACCCTCAATCCTTCGATCGACCGCACCGTCTTCGTTAAGTCTTTGGTCGTCGGCGACACCAACCGGGTTCTCCGGACTGAAATCGATGCGGGCGGCAAGGGCTTGAACCTCTCTCGCATCGTGGGCGAGCTTGGGGGGACCACGGTTGCCACCGGCTTTCTTGGCGGCGGTCCCGGCGGCATTGTCCGCGAGCGATTGGAAGAAGCCGGCGTCGTCAGCCGCTTTGTCGAGGTCGCCGGCGCTACCCGAGTGAACTTCTCGGTCGAGGCGGTGGATCGTGAGGTCCCACCGACGACCTTCAACGAGCCTGGCCCAAACATCTCGGGCGCCGAACTCGAAGCATTGCGCCACCTCCTCAACGACCTGGCGTCGACCTACCAGGGCTGGGTCTGCCTCAGCGGTTCGGTGCCCCCTGGGGTGCCGCGCACGATCTACCGCGAACTCGGCGAGCAGTTCTTGGAAGCCGGATGGCGCGTCGCTCTAGATGCGGACGGCGATCTACTGAGAGAAGGGCTTCTTTGCCGCCCGCATTTCATCAAGCCAAACTCGGCAGAGGTTGGGCGGCTACTCGGCAGAAGCGTTGAGACCGAGGAGGACGCCCTGAGGGCGGCGGTGGATGCTCGAGCGATGCTCCAGCCCGACGGCATCGCGATCGTATCGATGGGAGCTTCCGGGGCGACGATGGCGACTTCCGAAGGCCAGTGGCTTGGAGTGACGCCCGAAGTGGAGGCGAATAGCACCATCGGAAGCGGCGACTCGTTGATTGGGGCGTTCCTTTGGGCGCTGGAACAAGGGCATCATGTGGAGACCGCTTTGCGTTGGGGGCTGGCGGCCGGGGCGGCTACCGCCACCACCGACGGATCGCAGATTGGCCCTCGCCAAGTGATCGAGCTTCTTTTCGACGACGCCCGCGTGGAAGTACGGTGAGCGAACTTTGTTGAAATCTAGGGCGAACGTTGCGCCAAGATGCCACCGTCCATTCGGATGTCAAAGAGAAATTCGCGTGGGTCAGCCAAGAATTGAATCGGATGATCTACAATAGGCGACTGTCGCACCCGAACTGGGTGCATTCGGCGCTTGCGCCTCTCAAGACGGTAGGGTACGTGGAGACGAATTAGATGGCATTACCGCGAGTGCCGATGGTTGAGTTCCTTAAGCAGAAGGGGTATCTGAAGCAGGAACAGCATGACGAGGCGTTGCGTGTCCAGCAACAAACCAAGGAAGCCGATCTCGGCAGAGTCTTGGTGAGTCTGGGCTTTGTCGGCGAGCGTGAAGTGCTGCAGGCGAAAGCCGCTGAGATGGGAATCCCGTTTGTGGACCTCGATCGCATCACGATCGAGTCCAGCGCGCTGAACGTTGTGAACGAGCGCATCGCCAAGAACCATAGCGTGATCCCCGTCCGCAAGGAAGGGCAGCAGCTTTGGTTGGCGATGGGCAACACGAGCAACATCCAGGCGATCGACGACGTGCGCATGGCGTCAGGTTGCCGGGTGATCCCTTGCTTGGCACTCCCGGCGGCGATCGAGGACGCGCTCAAGAAGTACTACGCGGGCACCGGAACCAACGGAGCTCCGACCCAAGCCGCGCCGACTCCCGTTCCCGCTCCTGGAGCAGGCAACATGACCTCCGAGATCCGTCAAGCGATCGCGGGCGCCCAAGTTGCCAAGGGCCGAGAACTGGATGAGGATCTTGCCGACGCCGATGCCGAGAAGCTCGCCGACCAGGCGCCCATCATCAAGCTGGCGAACGCGTTGATCCAACAGGCGATCTACGATCGAGCGAGCGACATCCATATCGAGCCCCAGCAGCGGGCGGTGCGCGTCCGGTACCGCATCGACGGCGTTCTCATGGAGGCGATGACGGTTCCGCGCAACCTCATGGCGGCCCTCATCTCTCGTCTCAAGATCATGGCGGACATGAACATCGCCGAGCGGCGTGTTCCCCAAGACGGCCGTATCGAGATCCGCCACCAGAACAAGGAGTTCGACCTTCGCGTCAGTTCGATCCCCACGCCGTTCGGCGAGAAGATCGTTATGCGTATTCTCGACAAGTCGAGCGTTATGATCGGCTTGGAGAAACTCGGCTTTACCGACGAGAACCAGCTGAAGATCGAAGAGATCACCAGTCAGCCGAACGGTATGTTCCTCTGTACGGGCCCCACGGGTTCGGGCAAGACGACGACCCAGTATTCGGTTCTCAACCGCCTTAACACCGTCGGCGTCAACATCATCACGATCGAAGACCCGATCGAGTACCAGCTCAATGGTATCGCCCAGGTTCAGGTGAACCGAAAGGCGGGCCTTACCTTCGCCACGGCGCTCCGCGCGTTCCTCCGACAAGACCCCGACATCATCATGGTCGGTGAAATGCGCGACTTGGAAACGGCGGAAATCGCGATCGAAGCGTCGCTGACGGGCCACTTGGTCTTGTCGACGCTTCACACGAACGACGCCCCGTCGGCCACCCTTCGTATGATCGACATGGGCGTTGAGCCCTACTTGATCTCGGCCACCGTTATCGGCATTCTTGCCCAGCGGCTTGCCCGTAAGCTCTGCAACAACTGCAAGGAGCCCTACGAGGTGCCCGCCATCGACCTGAGGCGATTCGGCATGAACGTGGAGGACCCGGACCACATGGTCACCCTCTACCGAGGCACGGGCTGTGAGGAATGCCGCCAAACCGGCTACCGCGGCCGCGTGGGTATCCACGAGTTGCTCACGATGAACGCGGAAATCGCCGAACTCGTCGTTCGTCGTGCCCCGTTGCACGACATCAAGGAAGCTGCGAAGGCGAACGGCATGCGCGAGCTTCGCGAGGACGGCTTGCACAAGGTTTTGACCGGCGTTACGGACCCGCAGGAAGTTATGCGCGTCGTCTTCACCGCTGGTTTCTAGCACAGAATTTCGAGAAGGACAGTTTATGGAGAATCAACCGTTTTCGATTCCGCCAACGGGTGCACCCACGGCTCCGCCTCAGGGTGGAGTGGGGGCGCCTCGCCGCGTCGACGACATCCACATCGACGAGCTTCTGCACGTCGTCGTCGACCGGAACGCTTCGGACCTGCACATCTGTCAGGCGTCCGAGCCGATCATCCGTGAAGACGGCGCGCTCAAAAAGCTCAACTTCGAGAAGTTCACGCCGCAGGACATCCAGCGGATGATGTACGAGATCATCTCGGACGAGAACATCACCAAGTTCGAAACCACTCTCGAACTCGACTTCTCGTACACCCTGCCGCGCCGCGCCCGCTTCCGCGTTAACCTTTATCGCGACAAGGGCTCTTGCGCTGCCGCGTTCCGTTTGATCCCCCAAAAGATTCCTACGGTCCGCGATCTGAACCTGCCCCCGATCCTTGAGACGCTGACGGAAAAGCCCCGCGGCCTCATCTTGGTTACGGGACCCACGGGTTCGGGTAAGTCGACCTCGCTGGCGGCGATGGTCAACCACATCAACTCGACTCGCTCGGTCCACATCATCACGATCGAGGACCCGATCGAGTACCTGCACTCGCACAAGCTGAGCGTGATCAACCAGCGCGAGCTTGGCGCGGACACCCGCAGCTTCGCCGCCGCCCTTCGCGCCTCGCTCCGAGAGGACCCGGACGTCCTGCTCGTCGGCGAAATGCGCGACGTGGAAACGATTCAGCTCGCGATTACCGCCGCTGAAACGGGCCACTTGGTCTTCGCTACCCTGCACACGAACAACGCGGCCGAATCCATCGACCGTATGATCGACGTGTTCCCCCCTGGACAACAGGAGCAAATTCGTGTCCAGTTGGCGAACAATATCCAAGCGGTGTGCGCCCAACAGTTGTTGCCCCGCGCGGGAGCGCCGGGTCGAGTTCCTGCGGTTGAGGTCATGGTGGCGACGCCCGCTATCCGCAACCTCATTCGCGAGAACAAGACGCACCAGTTGCCTTCGATGATCCAGACGAGCGCTCAGCACGGCATGATCAACATGGACCAGAGCCTGCGAGACCTTTACCTGAAGGGATTCGTCGTTTTGGAAGAGGCGATGATGCGCGCCCAGAGCGTCGAGGAACTGAAGAAGATGATCAACACGCCGCAAACCGCTTCGGGGGGCGCTGCCCCGCGAGGCCGGTAAGCGGTAGGAGAACAGCGACATGCCGGTATACACCTACACGTTTCGCGACCCGAGCGGAGGCACCCAAAAGGGCACCGCTGAGGCTATTAGCGAAGAAGAACTGAGGAAAAGGTTCGAGGAGCAGGGCTTCACGGTCACCGAGGTGACCATGATCAAGGTCCGTGGCGAGCGCAAAAAGCGCTACGGCAAGGTCAAGCTCTCCAACCTGGCGGTCTTCTGCCGCCAGTTCTCGACGATGGTCGACGCCGGTGTGTCGTTGGTCCGCTGTCTGGACGTTCTCGGGCACCAGACCCAAGACGCCCGCCTGAAGCGAATCCTGTTGGACATCGGCGAACGGGTTGAAGGCGGCGAGAGCCTCTCCCGCGCTATGCAACGCCACCCGCGCACGTTCAGCAACCTGTTTATCGGTTTGATCCGCGCTGGTGAAGTCGGCGGCGTGTTGGAAGAATCGCTCCAGCGACTGTCGCACTTCTTAGAAAAGGACGTGGAACTTCGCCGCAAGGTGAAGTCCGCCATGACCTATCCGGTCCTCGTTGCCGTCATGGCGACGGGCATCACCCTCTTCCTTGTTTACTGGTTCGTTCCCCAGTGGGCGAAGATTCTGGTGGACCTCGGCCTCAAGGCGGAGGATATTCCCGCCCCGACGCAGTTCCTGATCGACTGCGCCGACCTCTTGACGAACAAGTGGTGGGTCATCCTTCTGTCCATCATCTTCATCGTGGTTTCGTGGAAGCTGTTCGTCGGAACCCGCTTCGGGCGACGCGTTGCCGACCGCATGAAGCTCAAGGTTCCTGTTTTCGGCAAGCTGCACCACAAGATCTGCTTGGCCCGGTTCAGCCGCACGATGGGCACGTTGCTCACGTCGGGCGTTCCGATCCTCCAGGCGATGGAAACGGTGGCGGGCACGGTGGGCAACACCATCATGTCGGACGCCGTTATGGAAGCCCGAGCCCGTATCCGAGAAGGCGACCGCATCGGCGACCCGCTGGAGGCTTCCAAGCTCTTCCCGCCCATGGTCGTCCACATGATCGGCGTCGGCGAGGAATCCGGTTCGCTGGACTACATGTTGCAGAAGATCGCGGACTTCTACGAGGCCGAGGTCGAAGCAACCCTGGCGTCGCTGACGGCTGCGCTCGAGCCCATCATGATCTTGTCGCTCGGCTTCGTCGTCGGCTTCATCGTCATCTCGATGTTCTTGCCGCTGGTCCGCGTTATTGAAAAGCTGTCCGCAGGCGGCGGCGACTAGCGCAGCCAGGAGACAACCCAGAGCCCGCGAAGCCATCCGCTCGCGGGCTCTTTTCACGTTCGGAACATAATCACCCGCAAGAGCCATGGAATGCACCGCGAGTCGGCTTGCCCAAGGAAGGGGAGCTCATGTTTCCTGAGTGGACGGTCTTGGTGGGCTTCTATCTCGGAGCCACCATCGGCAGTTTCCTCAATATGGCGATCTACCGCCTGCCGCGGAAGATCTCCTTTGTCGATCCTGCCAAGAGCATGTGCCCTTCGTGCAAGCACTCGCTCGGCGCGGCAGACTTGTTCCCGATCTTCAGTTGGCTGCTCCTGGGCGGCAAGTGTCGGTACTGCAAGGCCAAGGTCTCTTCGCGCTACCTCTTCGTAGAACTGCTTTGCGGATCGCTGTGGGGGGCGATTTGGTGGCAGTACTTCATCGCGTCGGCGCAACCTGCCACGGCGATCGCCTTTGCCGCCGCCGCTGCGCTGCTGGTGCTTCTTAGCTTTATCGACTGGGAGACCTTCGAAATCCCTGACGAGGTGAACGCGCTGATTCTCGTGGTTGGTTTGGTGTACCACGGATTCACCGGCGACTTCGTGGCGGGCGTTTGGGGCGCCTTGTGGGGTTGGGGCATTCTGTGGGGCATCACGCTGATGGGGCGGGTGATGTTCGGGAAGGACGCGATGGGGCACGGCGACATTAAGTTGATGCGCGGCGTGGGCGCGGTGGTCGGAGCGAAGCTCCTGGTGGTCGCCATCATGATCGCGGTGTTTCTCGGCGCGGTCATCGGGGGAACCCTGGCGATCGTCGCGAAGCGCCAAGCTGCCGAGGCAACCAGTGACGAGGGCGAGCCGCCGCCGCCCGAGAGCTTCAAGAGCCTGTTTCTGCTGGGGGCGGTTTACGCGCTCGGGATCGACATCGTCGCCCTGTTTTTCCCAGGCATTTATCGCTGGTTGGAGAAGCAACTCCCCAACGACGACATGGAGGACGAGGACTTCACCCCAACGTGGACGCACATCCCGTTCGGGCCCTATCTCGCCCTGGGCACGATCATTTGCATGATCTTCGCCCGTCCATTGGAGCATGCGGTGAACGAATATCTGGAAAACATGGGTGGCGCGCGGGTTCAATTCCAACCTCATAATGAGGATGGGGTAGAACGCCTGCGAGCTTCTGCCGTGTCGGCCTTAGCGAACTGCAACAATTACGGGAACGATCAATTGGATCGAACACTCGGAACATCAAGGGGAACCCCTTGGTCAAACGGGTTGAGGGATAGAGGGTTTTGGTACGAATGAAACGACGTCAAGCGTTTACGATGGTTGAGCTTCTCACGGTGATCGCGATCATCGCGATCCTCGCCGCCATCGCATTTCCCGCCTTTGCGCGCGCAAAAGATGGCGCGTACCGGGGCCAAGACATCTCCAACATGAACGCGTTGCGAAACGCGCTTCAGTTGTACAAGGTGGACCAGGGCGGCTATCCGCCCGCTGTGTTGGGCTATGTGACGCTCTACACGTCGGGCCCGAACGCAGGCCAGGTGGTGCCTGCCACGTCCGTGAAAGGCTACATCTATCCAAAGCGGCTGGACAGCCTGGATGTTTTGCGGCCGTCCTACGTGCGTTTCGGGAAAACCGACGTCACGACCGCCTTTTGGCCGAACAAGGATCCGCGAAACAACGCGCCCTACCTCGACCTGAACGGGGATGGCGTCGTCGATGCGAACGACGACAATCCTTGCGCGCGCCAAGCCTACGACCGCAACACGATCGTTCAGCGCCGCGACCCCGCCAACCCGAACAACTTCATAAACTCCGAGTTCTATCGGATTAGCGGCTACGACGTCGCCGAGGTGCCTCTGGCGGGCGGCGGGACCATGAACGAACTGCGGTACGCCTTGTTCTGGACGAGTTGGGGCCTTGGCGTAAACGGCTGCAGTCTGGGCAACGGCAACGACGATCCGCGCCAGCTTGGCTACTTCGACCCGCCCGACACGACGATCGTCACCTGGAACAGCAACTTCCGCGATTGGGATCGCGCCTTGGCGGTGCCTCAGCGCACGCAGAAGGAGATTGTGCTGTTCTTGGGCGGAAGCGCCAAGACCTACGACTCTCGCGACGTCTTCGACCGGTCGTGGCGGAATCTGCCCCGCTAACGCCGGGAATCGAGGCTTGAGGAATTTGACTTCATGAAGTACATCGCCGCCCGAAGCACACGCCGGGGCACCTCGATGGTCGAGCTGCTCGTGGTGATCGTGATCTTCCTGATCGGGATCCTGGCCGTTGTCCAGGTCTTTCCCGGCGGTTTCAACTTGTTGCGCACCTCGCGGAGCAACGCGGTCGCGACCCAGCTGATCCGGGCGGAGGTCGAACGGCTACGAGGACGTGCGGATACCCTGCCTGACAACGTGGTGCCGACGACCTACGTGAGAAGCGGCGGCGTGGTAAATATCGTTGCCGATCCCGACCGCTCGCCTTCCGAGCTCGCCCCGGCCGGCGTCCAGGTCAACCAGGACGGCACCGTCATGAACGCGGCGGGCGACAACATCGGCTCGTGGCAGTACGTCTCGGGAGCCAACGTTTCGCGCCGTATCATCGGCGAAGGCGGGCCGGTTCCGGCTCCGCGCCCGGTCGGTTCTCTTTACGGCGGGCTGGCAATCCTTCAGTTCGCGCCGATCGTGGTGAACAACGATCCGCTGTACCGCAGCGTTTTCGTTGCCTATGGGGCGGACCTCACCCGACGTTGGGGGCCCCCTGGGGGCCGCCCTCGACCGTGGATTTACTTCGTCGACAATCCCGAAGACGCCTCTGCCGAGCTTTACTTGCCCCGAGACACGACGTTAAACCGCCAGTACGTGCTGAACATGACGGCGCTGGTCGACAACGGGTCCTCGGTGGAGCGACGCGAGCTGATCGACCTCATCGTGCCGGTCCCGGCCAACGTGGCGGGTGGCTACGAGGTCATCCCGCTAAGCACCTTGGTCGCCGGCAACTTCATCGGTGCCGATTTCGACACGATTCGAGTGGCGCGGATGTACCAGCAGGTTGGCTCGTTCTCGGGCGACCCTTACGAGTACATGATGCTGGACGACACGCTGGGGCTTCTCTTGGTGAACCCCGTGGCGTTCACGGCCAAGGAGACGCGTGGAAACGGGGTCCGGATGCCGCTGACCCTTAAGGTCAACTACGACGTCTACGACTGGCGCATCATCCGCGACGAGTTCCGTATCCCCGACAACGAGGCGCCGCGCCAGAAGCTCATCCTGGGCAACCTCTACATGTTCGACCGCTTCATGCCGGACGGCAAGCGCTGGTCGGGCTTGAACATCTTCACCCCGCCGGGGAACACCCAGCAACGCGACTTCTTGGTGCTCGACCTCGACACGGGCGGCATCGTGGATCGCGCTTCCTACCAGGTGGACACCACGAGCGGCATCATCACCTTCCTTGATCTCGACACCGACCCTAGCAACGGCACCCAGATCAATCTCCGATACCCCGGCGCGCTCAACGACACGGTCGTTGATGCTGGCGGCCGGATGGTGCGCTGCCTCTATGAGGGCGCCAACGAGTGGTCTGTGCAAATGTACAAGGCCGCCGCTCGATACCGGCAGACGATTGGACGTCCGAGCATCGGGCAGTACTACCCGGCGGGAGCGGACGCCTACTATAACGGCGGTGGCGGACTCGGCGGCGAAGTCGCCACCCGCATCTACTTCCCGCCGATGGACGACGGCAAGAAGGTGACCGTGGGCGAGATTTGGTATGGCCAAGCCGGCCAGGAGCCGCAGATGCTGGCCGACCAGGACTTCTTGATCCGCAGCGTGCCTGCAGACCCGACCGGTCTCCCGTACATCGACATCGCCGACGTGCTCGGCGGTGCGGCTCAGCCCCTGAACTACACGCGCTACGGCTATGCCGTGAAGAACGTCAAGGGCGCTTCGCTGACGGTGCGGGCGCTTTGGAATCCGGCGACCTTTACGCTCGGCACGGACCCGGACGACAACCTACGCATTTTTGAGCGGTGGATGCAGAACTGGCGGCGTTCCGCCAGCACCACCTTCCTGGTCAAGGAGGCCGAATAACGTTATGCGACGACGCGCCTTTACGCTGGTCGAGATGATCACGGTGATCGCCATCACGGCGATCCTCATGAGCCTCATCATCGTTCCGCTCGTCCAGAGCTTCAATCTGACCCGCGCCGCCCAAGGCTTCTCCGAGGCCCAGGACAAGGCGCGCCGCTTGATTGAGAGCATCTCCCGCGAGATCATCAACAGCTCCGGCATCCGCGACAACGAAGGTGACAAGGGTTCGGTCGGCGTTCGGATTCCGGGCCGGCCGGTCAACCTGGGTGGAACGAACAACGGGTTCCCCGAGTTTGCTTTGATCCGCTACGGCAAGATCGACATCTTGAAGCCCGCCGAGGGCGATCCCGCGAACCGCCGCGACGGTGCTTACATCGATCCCGACACGGGTATGGCCGACCCCACGCTCAAGTCGCCGCGCGGCCAGGTGGTTTTGCCCACCGGTCCTGGAGCGACCATGGTCCGCTACTGGATCGGGCTGCGAAGTCCGCTCAAAGCGAACACCGACGACCCCGATCTGTATCAAAACCCTTACGACGGGTTGCTGATGGCAAGGGGCGGCGACCGAGACAATCTTTACGTGCTGTACCGGGCTGAGGTGCAGGTGCTGGTCATCGACCCGGCCACGAACCAGTTCCGGGTGAACCCCAAGCTGTTCGAAGATGCGAACAACGACCTCGTGCCCGACGACATCGACGATCCGTGGTTCTTCGTTCAGGATTCCCCGGGCCAAACGATGAACCGCGCTACGAAGGCCCAGCGCATCCGCAACTGGCTGCACGAGGCGAACATCGTGACCGAGTTTGCTCGGTACGACATGATCCAACCGATCTACCAGAAGCAGACCCGAGTGGTGACTTACGACGGCAACGTGCCGCGGTTGCTTCCTCTGATCCAGTTCAAGCCCACCCGCGTTTCCTCAGAACCGGCGGGCGGCCGGCAAGCCGTGCGGCTGGGCGAGGAAACGGACAACGCGGCGGGCGTCTCAAGCGACGTCTTCAAGACCGATTTCGGCAGCTGGTCCAACGCCATCGTGCGCCTGTACCCCTTCGACTGGAACCCGAACGACCCGAACAAGAACCACTATTCGGTCGGAAGGACGGTCGATACGCCAAACGGCCAGCGCTTCCGCATCTTCCGTTACGATCCGGACAACGATACGGACGGCAACGACAAGAACGGCGAAGGCAACCCGGCGGACGACGTCGAGTTCATGGACGTGACGACCTACGACGAGTTCATCTCGCGCGGGGTGGTCTACGCGTTCACCCGAGCCGTCCTGGATTCCGACTCGCGTTCCGGCTGGCTGGCCAACGTCAACCTGCGAAACGAGTTTGCGCCGTACTTCCCGGATCCTAAGAGCGGAAAGCTGATCACCAGCTTCCCGATTAGCGAAGTGGGTGTCGACGTTCCTTCGGGCGGCGTGCGCCGGCCCGACAACAACCTTCCCACCGTTGCCACCGGTGCCTCGGTTTCGCCGATTGGCGACCCGAATCCCCCAGGCAACTTCTGGGACTACGAGAACGACATCAACCGACGCTTTAACAAGGTTTGGGCGGACTATCCTTCCCTGCGGCCGAACATCCATCGGTTCGTCGATCTGCGGATTGCCCCGAACGCCGACGGCGCGAACGGTCCTTTGAACCCGCTGGGCGGGTTCATCCGCGGACAGATCGTTCCCGGCAGCGAGGTCGTCATCGGTCCCGATCAGAATCCGGGTCCGAACTACGGAGCGGCGATCCGGTACACGCGAACCACGCGCACCCCCGGACCCAACCAGTACCGCCTCAACTATGTGGATCAGGTCGAGCCCAACTACGCGTTGCTGGGTTTTGCGAACCCGCCAGCGCAGTACGATCGGCAAGATTTCGTGTCGGCGGTAATCCAGCCGCGCTACAAAGCGGGCTATCTGCAGCTTAACTCCGACCCGAACGTTCCGCTTCCGGTCGGGAACATCTCCGTCTACTATCGCTTCCAAATGACCAGGCCGGGCGACACCGTTGCCGTGGATTACGACACACGCAACATCATTTCGATCCGGATGACGATCCGTAACTACCCGCAGACGACGATTCCAAACCCGCAGGACATCACCCTGACGGCGACGGCGGCAGTCCGCAACTACGTGCGCTAACCATGAGAAGGCACTTCGAAGGCACCATCCGAGGGCGATCGCAGCGTGGCCAAACGCTGATCATGGCCATCATCATCTTGGGCGTCCTGCTCGTGATCGGCTTCCTGTTTCTGGGGATCATCAACCGGAACATCTCGTTCGCCGGCCGCGCGCAGCAGCGCTCCGTGGCGACCGATCTGGCCGACGGAGGCGTCAAGTACGCCCACTCCCAGTTGCTGAACTCGGCGCTGGGTGCCGACTGGCGCCCCACGGCGACGCCGCCGCTGAACGCCAAGGATCCGGACTTCGACCTTCTGCAACCGAACGGCCCGGATGGGCTGGGCGCTTACTCCCGCGTGCCTTTCGACAGCGGCCGGGCCATCATCCGGGTTCGTTACGCCCCTAGCGACGCCTCCATTTTCCAGGTTGGCCCAGCCGGTGCCTTGAGGGAGCCGGGCAAGGCGCGAAACTACATTGTCATCGAGTCCTTCGGTCGTCCTGGGCGGGTGACCCCGAACGACCCGACCACGCTCTTGAACACCGATCGCCGAGAGTCTCGAAAGCAGATCGCTTTCTGCTCGATCGGCTTCATCGAGTCGGCGCGGTTTATCACGGACAAGCACGACACCAGCCGTCCTGCCGAAATCGGCTGGCCGAACGAGTCGGGTGCCCGGTACGACGTGGCTCCGGTTAACGTGCCGATCCAGATCGGCGACACCTACAGCGGACCGGCGGGCTCGCAAATTTTCGGCGGCGGGTCGTTCTTCTCGAACACCGACCTTGTGATCCACGGTCGTTACCGTGCCCTACTGAACGCCCAGTACGCCGACAGCTTCGACGTCGCCGGGACCATCGTCGGCGCCGACGCGAACGCGCGCCTCGACGTCCAGCGATTCAACGGCATCGGCCCGGGCTCGACCAGCTTCTCGCTCGGCAACCAAACCGCCCCGAGCCTTGACAGCCGAAACAGCAACTTCAGCACGCTGTTCGGCGTCTTGCGCGACGGCCTCGCGGCGACCGACAGCGATCTTTGGACGCGCCACATCGGCCGCAAAGAGCCGGGTTCCATCCTGCGAACCGACCCGAATACGAACGTTAACCGCTACGTCACGCTTAGCCGAGATAGCGGCGCCCAGACTAATCGGGGCAACAACGGGCGCTGGGGCCATGGTCGCAACGTCTACGTCGACAACCGCTTCGACCTCCAGATTCCTGCGAACGAAGAGGGAAGAGAGGAAACCGGCACTTCTGAATCGCTGTTCTTCGACTGGTTGAATCCGAACAACGGCCAAGCCAACAGTGGGTGGCAAGGCCCGTTCTACGTGCCGATCGGTGCCTTTGTGCAACTCGACGCCACCGGCTTCACCATCATCCGTGACGGCCGATCTCCGGCAGCCGCCCGCACCTGGCGACGCCCCGACGGTACGGACTCCGGCTTGACCGCCCTTCGATACCGAATCGGCATCTACAACGGCCGGCAGTACATTGTCAACACGCTCACGCCGGGCGTGAACATCGACGCCGCAAACCCGGGCTACCAGAACGGCGTGCCGTTCGATGGCGTGCTCTTCTTCGAGGGCAATGTTCGCGTTCGAGGCGTGATTCCCACCGATGTGCAGCTCACGCTGGTCTCGATGGGCAACATCTACATCGAGGGCAGCATCACCAAGGGCGTCACCGACCTGAGCGGCGCCCGCCTGACCCGGCCCAGCGCCTCCATGCTTGCGCTGATGGCCAAGGACTACGTCGTTCTCAACACAACGCAGTTCTTCGGACCCTCGGTTGGCCAAGCTTTGGAAGAAGTCAGCGAAGTCCCCGGAGCCTTGGCATGGAATCCGATCCGCATGCGCACGCCGAATGGCAGCATCCACCTGCGTTCGGAGTTCCTGCTGGATCCGGCCTCGGGGCTCAACCCGTCGCTTTGGACGACCTACCTTCAGGACTACCGACAGTTCGTGAACCCGGGCTCCAACAGTGGACCCTACATGGACACCAAGCTCGTCCTGAGCCACACGATGGACGACGGTGCGGCGCCTGCCAGCTTCTTCAACTTGGACGTGAACTTCGGCTTGGGCGCGGCAAACAGTTGGACCTATAACTTCGCGCTCACGCCCTCGAACGGTGCGACACCGTACTTCCCGACAGGCACCAACTACGCGCCGATCTACGGATTGGGCGGCGAGACTTGGCAAAGGTACGCGAAGTTTGAGACCATCGGGTTCCCGTTAATCCACCCAACCCAGTTGACCCTTGCTCCGACCGTCCTTCAATCGACGGGCGCGGAGGGCAACTACAGCCTGCTTCTGAACGAAACGAGCACGGTGTCTTGGCGGCCCACGAACTTGGGCTTCTCGTCGACCAACGACTACGTCCTTGCCCGCGCCGCCATCGTTCCGCACGACATCCGCATCGAAGCCGCCGTTTTCGCCGAAGAAGGTTGCTTCTTCGTCATCCCTGGACAGTGGTTCAACCCGAACCCGAACGATCGACGCGACACGTACCAGTCGTTGGGCGCGACCCCCGCCGAGAGGCAACAGGCGCGGCTCGACGCGTTTGGCTCGTTCCCGGAGACCCCGTTCTACGGTGAGCCGAACGACGTGAAGGTCACGATCGTGGGTTCCGTCGCTGAGAACATGCCGCCGCCCATCAGCCAGCAAGCCGAGTGGCTGCGCAAGTGGGGATGGATCCCGCGTGAGCATGGCGCCACTGGCGAACTGATTCCCTGGTCCCACGTTCCCCAAGGCTTCGACATCGCCAACGGCGACCTTTACGTGCCGAACCTGACGGTGGTCTACGACTCCGCCCTGGCCACCGCCAGGCTGAACGGATTCGACGACACCTTGGCGAACCCCTATATTCGCGTGGACAACGGCCGTCCTCTGCCGCCGTTGCCGCGATTGCCGGTGAGCCCAACGCTCGCTTACTTTGGAGAGGTTAACCCCTAATGCTTCGCAAGATTGGCTTGTTGACTACGCTGCTCGCCCTGGGCGCTACCGCCTTGGCGGGTCCGGAGAACTTCGCTCGGCGGTCGTTCTCCATCAAGGCGGGCGTCGTCCTCCTCGAGAGCGCCCGAATTGCGGGCGAAACAGCCAACTACGCGCCGCACGTTTGGTTCAATTTTGATTCCAACAAGAGGGTGAAGCCGAACAAGCTCTACCTCTTCAACCCTTCGCACGAAAGCCAGTACACGACGGAGATCGCCTCGCGCTGGCAGAACATCGCCGATGCGCTTGGTCAAGCTGGCCCGCCTGCGGTGGGCTCCAAGATCACCAAGCGCGACGCGCCGTACTGGGAAGTCCCCATCGCCAGCCTTTCCGATAGCGAGGTGGCGAACTACGACATTCTTTTCGTGCCCGCTTACGGCAACGTCTCGCTGAACCCGTCGGAGCGCGAGAAACTGCGGCGGTTCTGCGACAAGGGCGGCGTGCTTTGGGTGGACGTGGTGCCGAACACGACGTTCGATGCCATCAACGGCTTTCCGATCTCGTTCTCCAAAAGCGCAGTGAACGTGGGCGGCGCGCCCTACGCGGCAAACGCCTCGCCTTTGCTGAGCTTCCCCGGGTCGATTACTCCCCAAGATTTGGCGTTTGTTCAGCCGTACCCGGGCATGGGCATCGTGCAGTCGCCGGTTCTCGCGCAACTCCTTCCGATCCAAGCGCACGTGCGACCGGACTTCGCCAAGCTCAGCCCTGTCGCCGGAGACCAGTTCGGCGACTACATCTCCGTTGGCCAAGTTGGCGACGGTTACATGGTGGTATCCGCGCGCGGCGTTGGCAAGGCGCTGAACTACAACCCCAACGTATCCAGCAACTTCGACAACAACGTCGGACCGGTGGCGGCGACGCCCGCGTTCGACCGGTCGAACGATGCGGCGGCCAAGCTCGCGCTCAACATGATCTATCTCACGAGCGCGATGCAGCAGGGCAACTCAGGCTCGCGCAAAGCTGGCACGCTCGGTATCGACGTCGAAGCTCCTTTGCTCAAGGCGTTCGACACGAGCGACCTCGGGCTGAGCCTGGCAGGCGGAGCCAACACGTTTGCGCCTCCGGCGATGTACCACGGGTTGCTCATCATGACCGCCGGCGACCGGGTCTACGCGTTCGATGCCAACCCCAAGCAAGATCTGGATGGCGACGGCGATCCCGATGACGGTCTGCGAGACCTGTCCTTTGGCTACGATCGCGACCTCGTTTGGGTCAGTGCCCCGCTTACGGCGCCCCTTTCGGGCGTTGCGTGCGTCGAGTCGCCTTCTTCGGGCGTTCGCGATCAAGCATGGGTGGTCGATGGCGCGGGCAATCTCATTGGTTTCAACGCGGTTCCCGCCAACCCTGCCGTTCCTCAGAATCCGGCCTTCGCGGTTGCGCCGCCCAACGGACCCTCGTCCAGCGGCACCTTCCCGCTGACCCCCACGGTTCACGAGGGCCTCATCTATGTGGCCGACTCTCAGGACGCGCTGACCTCTGCAGTCGGCCGAGTTTGGGTTGTGGATGCGGTTACCGGCACCAAGGTCACGGCGACGTCATCTTGGATGATCGGCGGTGCCAGCACCCAACTCCTTCCGCCCATCACCGGCTCCGCCACCGTGGGCTACATCCCGGTCCAGGACAACAGTGGTGCGGTCGATAAGGTCCTTTACGTGCCGACCGCTCCGAACCCTAACTTCGGCGGCCCGAACTCGAACTGCGGTTTCTACAGTTTCTGGCTTGGCGCCCGCGGCGAGCGACCAAGCTCCTACGCGGTTTCCGGCGACTCGCTGATCGTGGCGACCCGGGCAAGCGGCCAGGGGCTCGACGTGTTCTTGCCCGGCGAGAGCTCGCTAGGCGTCAAGATCACGCTTCTCAAAGCCAACGGCGACCCGTGGACCGAGAGCGAGATGAACGCGCTCTTCACGGGGGCGGTGTCCCAATCGGGCGGCATTCTCAACTTTACGCTGACCTCGCCGATCACCGATTTGCCCGCAGGCACCGGAATCCGGCTGGACTACCACATTAACTGGGGCACTGGCTCGCCGAGCGCCACCAGTCAGATCTTGCGCGGATTCATGATCTTCCCCGACGACCTGGCGAAGTCTCGCCGCGTGCTGGGAAGCCTCGCGATGTCGCCCCAAGGCACCATCTATGCGACGGTCGCGAACTCGGCGGGCGCCGGTGGCGCCTTCTACGCCATGAAGGAAGAGGGCCGGGGCAGCTTCCGGGTGATGACCCGGTACGAGATGTATCCCAGTCACAGCATCCTGCTAAACCAGGCGGGCTCCGTCCAGTACGGTCCGACCTTGCTGGATACCGACCCGCTGACCACCCTGCCCGGTTTGGGCGGCTTCCTTTCGGGACCGTTCGGCAACCTGAGCTTTAGCGGCGGCCCGGTGGTACGCAACGGCATCGTTTATGCCGTGGCGCGAGGCACCAAGAACGGTTTCATCCCCTGTAGCATCGTCATGGCGTTCAAGGCCGAGCCCGAGACCGTCGAGATCAAATCCGGCGATTTGGGCAGCTCCTTCACGCTGATCCAGCCTGACGTGGCTCGTAGCACGAACAAGACGGCGCCCGAGGTTTACAGCACCCTGCAGCAGAACCAGTTCGTGTACGAGCGCGAGCCGGGAAGCGACGCGGGAACCATCCGGATTGAGAACCTGAGTTCCACGACGCGCGGGCCCATGCTGAACTCGATCAGCACGAGCCAGCCCGTCATTGTCCGCCGTGCCGGAAAGCCAGACCTCCTGCTTGATCCGCCTTCGCTGGGCAATCGGTACAACCCGATGCTGTGGTACTTCGTCCTCCACGGCGATACCAACGTGAGCCCGCCGGTCGTGACCGGCAACACGCTCTTCATCGCGGGGGCCAGCGCCCTGCCGAACATCCTGAGCGGCAACGGCTTCGGTCCTCGTGGCTTGGTCACCGGCATCGAGGCAGACGTCAGCCCCTCGGATACGTTCCTGGGAAGCGACGCCACCCGCCCTTGGCAGAAGCAGCTTTACCGGCTGCGGGCGACGGGCGATCCGACCTACCCGATTCAGGGCAACCCCGACATCGTGTGGCCACAGAACGCGGGCATCCGAACCTTTGAGGACTTCCGCATCCGCGTCTTGCAGACCGTGCTTGGCAACTCCAACAACGGTCTTGGCGTGGTCGCGGGCGACGGAGGAGCCTACGCCTGGAGCAGCACCGGATTGTGGGGCTTCACCAAGGCCGACTTCCTCGTTGCCGACGAAGGGCGCATCGCCCGATTCGACGGTAGCGGTAACGCGGTTTGGTCGAGCGACACCTCGTTCGGCACGGGCCAGGGAACCGACAGCGGCGGCGCGGCAAGCGTGAAGCCCATCGTCCGCCCGACCCGCGCCTATCCGTTCGGCGATCGTGAGATGGTCGTCGTCGATGCTGGCGGGAACCGGATTGTCCGCATGGACATGTCGGGTCGTGAGATTCGATCTCTGGCGGGTTACAAGCTTGATCCCAACTTCTTGCCCGATGGCGCTTCGCTGAACGAGCCGACCGAACTACGGATGCCGAAGGATGTGCTGGTGTATTCCAGCTACGTTCCGTCCGGCTCCAATCCGTTCGTTTCGCCTGCGCCGACCGAGTACTGGGTCCACTACTTCGTGGCGGACTCGGGCCACAAGCGGCTTCTGGAAATCGTCGACCGATATGCCTACGACCCCAGCACGGGCCGTCGCGGCGACGCCATCTCGTACAACGTGAATGGGCAGATCGAGAAGGGTCTGGGCGTGCTGTACTGGCACAGCCCCGAAGGCCTCAGCGGCAGCCGCTTCGATTACAACTGCCTTGCGCGTGTCTTCATTCCGGACGGTAGCGGCGGCGGGCGGTACGTTTACGCGGCAGGTCTCGGCAACTCGTTGCCGACTCGGGCCGATACGGGTCTCGACAGTCCGACGCCCGGAGCCGTTCGCAACACCGAAAGCGGTAACGGCGGCATTGTGATCTTCGACGGGGCCAACTCGCAGGTGATCAACCAGGTGGTGGTTCCCGCCGTCTCGGCGAACGTCTACTGGGACAATACGACGGCCAGCTGGAACTCTCCCGCGACTCCGCAACGATCCAAGACCATCGGCAATCTGGCCTCGGTCACGATGCGGAACGTCTTCGTCAACGGAAACACCCAGCTCGCGATCATGTTCACCGACAGTTCGGGAGTCTACGAGATCGTGAAGAGTGGCGCCGACTGGACGGTGGAGTGGATGCTCACCCGCGAGGCGTACCGCTCGATGAGACGGTTTAACGACATTCCGACCAGCGACAACCCCCTCGATCTGCGCGCGACGTATGCGCGCAGGCTGGAGTCGGGCGAGGTGTTGCTGGTCAACGGTTACAACGGCGCCTACCGCAAGAACCTGCCGGGAGATCCCTGGCGGACATTCGGCGGAGAGGTCATTCAGGTCGACGGCGACATCGACACCACGGGAACATTGCCCGATGGTTTCTCATTCCAAAAAAGGAACCTCGGATTCCGGTCGCTGAGCGTGCGCTTTGCGCTCCCGCCGGTCCAGGGTGCGCGGGACCTATTGCTGCCGGTCTTCGCTGACCGCCGATGAAACGGAGAAGCAAGTTGAAAACGAACGGTATTCGAACCATGGCGAAGAGCGCCCTCGCGGCGCTCGTTGCCCTTTCTGCCGCCCTGGCTGGAGCGCAAGACTTCAACCAGCTGAAAGGCGACACGGGCAAGACGGGCAAGAACACGCTTCCTGCCACGAGCGGGCCTGGCGTGGCGAACCTACGTTGGTTCTCTCCGAACGCGAACGACTTCCAGCAGGGAATCTCGCTCATCCGCGATAACCTTTCGCTCTCGCAGACTTCCTTCCTGGGTACTTGGACCATTCCAGCCCCGGAGAACGAGGCCAGTTTCTCCTTCTACCCGACGTTCTTGAACCCGCTGGAGAACACCTATTCCGGTTACGACATTCTCCAACTCGACTTCCAGGCGGGCATCTATCCGCCGGCGTATCGCTACGTCACCACCATCCCGTCGGCGGTGGGCTCAGACCCGACGATCAAGCAGAATCCGGGCGACCCGAGCGCGGTCTACACGTGGAACCTTCAGCCCGCAGACCCCGCCCAGCGGATTTCGCGAGCCTACGCGCTGTACGCTTGGCTCCCCTCTGGTCCCACCTACGATCCGGGACTCGGCGCGAACCGGTTTCCGCAGCGCTACTACGTGTACGAGATCCTGTACGGCGACAACCAGCGGTGGATCGACGTGGTCGACACCTTCGTTGCCGGCACGGGCTGGGTTCGCCTTGGCGGCGGCGGCCGTCCCACCAACCGGCTGTTTTCCTACAACGGAACCGACCCCATCCAGATTCGCCTCCACAACACCGTTCCCCGAAACGAGAACGGCACGCTGAGCGATGTGCCTTACCAGACCATCGTGTACGCCGACGCCGTTAGGGCGATTCCTGATTTCGGAAGCTACACCGCTTCCCCGATCATCTCTGCGCTCGATCCGCTGGTTCCGGGTTCTCCGGTGCGAACCGTCGCGGCGATGAACGAGAAGTCCGTCGGCGTGCGTGAGGGCGAGCCGGTGACCGTCGAAGCGGGCAAGGTGTCGTCCTTCGACTTCGACACGGGAGTTCGCCGCTGGAGCTACTCGCCGGTCGTCGAATCGGAGAATGCGATCGACATCGACAACACGTCGGCTTCGGTTACTCCGCAGCTTCCGTGGGCTACGTCCACCGTTGCGCAGAACTACAAGGGCACGAACTACCACCAGTGCCTTATCGACATCAATGATCCGGTGAGTGCGCCCGCCATGGCATACGCGCCGACCCTTGAGGACGGCAACTACGAGATCTACGCTTGGCTGCCGGGTTCGAACAATGGCATTTTGTTCGGACGGGCCGTCCAGTACGAAATCCACGAAGGCGGAACCGTTTCCACGTTCCAGGTCGATCAGGACGCGCCGCGAGGCTGGGTGCGCATCGGCACGCGCCGCTACAACCACGACCAGGCGAACGCGCGGCTACGCGTTTTCGTGACGAACTACAGCGGCAACCCCGCCGACTCCGGCCGGTTCGCCTACGCCGACACGATTCGTTTTGTCGGAGCCACCGACATCGCCATCACGGCTACGCCGATCCAAACGAAGGCGTTCGTGAACATCCCCGGCTTGGGCGTTGTCGAGCGCGCGGTCGTCGTGGTTGCGGCTGAAAATGGCCGCATCTACTGCTTGGATGCCACCGGCAACGGCGATGGCACCACCAACGTTATCTGGACCTACCCCTCGACCCCTGACGCCAACACCACCGATCCGAATGCGGCAAGCAACGAGGACGGCGGAGTGGCGGAGATGCCGACCGGGTTTGGCTTGTCGAGCCCGACCATCGCCCGTGTGGACGGTAAGGACTACCTTTACATCGCCTCCGCCAATGGACGCGTGTACTGCATCGAGATGGAGGGTCGCGGTGACGCGGACTTCGCCGCTCGCAAGCCGGGAACGACTCGGCGAAAGTTCTCCTACCCTGACGACTTTCCGGCAACCCCGCGCAGCAGCAACCTTGGCGCGTTCCGCGGCTCGGTCGTCTTTGCCGACACCGCCCAAGGTCCCACGATCTTTGCGCCGACCACGCAGGGCCGTTTGTACGCCCTCGATGCTCGGGGAACCACCCAGAAGCGAACGACGCCTCGGTGGACGTTCCCGGCTCTGACGTCGCCCACTCTGGGCTCTATCGAGAGCACGCCCGCCATCGAGTTCGGCAAGATCTTCTTCGGCACGACCGTGAAATCGGGCGACGACCGGGGGCGCTTCTACGCCCTGAACGTCGACACTGGCTCCACAGATTGGGAATTCAACGGCACCACGGCTTGGAGCCAGGGAAGCGGCGCCTTCATTCCGGCGGACGACTTCATTAGCGGCGCGACGACGGCTTCTTCGACCCTGGTGGGTTCGGCGGAAGACTGCGTCTTCGTCGCGAACGAGAACCGCTACATTTCGGCGCTCGACGCCGCCAACGGCAACCTGCTTTGGACGACCCAAGAGCTCAGCGTTGGGGTTTTGGGCAACCTGACGTTCACCACGATGCGCGCGCTGAACAATGCGGGCGCCCCGGTGGACACCAGCGTGGTCATGGTCCCCACGGCGGACAGCCGGTTTGTTGGCCTCTACGCCAATGCGGCTCAGACGAACCGGTTCGGCACCCGGCGCTGCTACGAGTACCGCGCTGCGGGCGACTCGACCACGGCAAGCATCGCGGTCGGCCGAAACTGGATGTCTGCCGTCGACAGCGCGGGCTACCTGTACAACTTCAACAACGGCAGCGGCGTGATCTCCCCGGGCATTGTTCCGGGCGACCAGGTCGTAGTCGAGAACAACCGCGTCGGCGACATCTGGCGCGAGACCGAGATCAAGCTCGTCGACAAGGCGACCTATCAGAAGCTCCGACTGCCCGACGGCTCGGCGCAACTTCCGACTTACGCCCAGATGAAGGCGCTTGCCGAGTACACGCGTCCTGACAACGCTTGGGACTGGGGCGAGACCATGTACATCCTGGTCTACAAGTTCCCGTACGCCCGCGCCAGTAACCAGTTGCCGCCTCCGATTATCAACTACGCGTTCAGCGTGGAAGGCACGAACATCCGCAACATCTCCATCGAGAGCCGGAAGTTCAAGACCGGGCCGGGCCAGGATACGGTTACCGATCCGATCAGCGGCGACGTCTACGATCTCGACGGTTTCGCGGTGCTCTCGTTCACCTTCCAAGGTGGCGGCAGCAACTCGCTGCCTCCGGGCATCGGCGCGGTTCAGGTCTCCATCAACTCGTCTCTGACGGGCAGCACGATCAATATCGTGCCGAACCCGCTCAAGTCGAAGCGCCAGTTCCGAATCGCCAACCCGATCGCGCTGGTGATGAAGTCGCTGGGCAACGGCAACCCCGACCCCATGCGCAGCTTGGGCTACACGGCGGTTCCGGGTGACCCCGAGAACCTCATGAACGGATCTCAGGACATCTCGTCCACGGTGAAGGTGGAGTCGAGAATGGGGGCAACCGAAGGCATGGTTGCGCATAGCCGGGCGGGCAACGTGGCCATCGGCATCGTCGACCGCAGCATGATGACCCTGCTCCGGGGTCCCGGCCGTGGCCTCGACAACATTCGGGTGGCCCGCACCGACCTTCAATGGACGGGCGGTAGCACGCGGGTGGTCAAGCCGATCGATTTCACGACGTTCCCGAACTACGAGGACCTGCCGATCAACTTCCCGAACGACAGCCTCGACTATCCGGACATCCGTCGTGAGAACCTGCGCGTAACCAAGGACCCGAACGGAAGCGCGGAGAACCCGCTCTTCAACGCGGTGATTCTGAACGCCCCGCTCAACGTGGACGAGAACAACCCGTTTGCGCGGACTCTGGTTCCCACTCCGTTCCAACTTTCTGTCGACGTGCCGCTCTATCAACCGGCAAACGTCGGCACGGCATTGGATTCGGGCGGAACGGCTCTCGACGCAGGCTACTTCGCCAACCTTGAGGTGTACGTGGACAGTAACGGCGACGGCCGTCGCTCGCGCACCGGCACCAACCGGGAGGCTTATCGTTCCTTCGTCCTCGGCACGTCCGTTCCGATCGACGAATCGATCGAGGTAACCACCCCGACGGTGAACCTTGGCTCGATGGCGGGCGGCACGGGCTACGACCCGCGGGCGCCCTGGCTGGGCACCACCTACAGCCCGTACAACGGTCCTTACTCCGGCACATTCCAGCCGTTTGTTGTCCGCAACACGGGCAACACGAACATGCTTAACCTGCGGGTTGCCAAGGGCACGGATGTCGGCGGCGCTTCAAGCCCGTGGGAGATCTACAGCCTGGGCAATAGCGACCGGGCATGGCTGGACGGCGGGCTACACCTGCACTCCGACATCGACACCCAGTTTGCGGTGCCGCCTTCGGTTCTCCTGCAGAAACCGCGCGTGGACGACCGCGTGCCGACTGAACTGAGCATCAACCCGGTTCGCCGCGAGAACGCCAACCTCGGCATCAGCGGCAACGCGCTTGACCCGGCCAACTGGTTTGCCCCGAACGGGCCGGCGCCTCGTGCGCCGCGCATTTCGGTTTCGGTGCCGCTTGGATTCCCGGCGGGCGAGTACTCGTCCGTCATCCGCGTCATCGAGGATCGCAACAACAACCAGTCGCTGGTTCTCGATGGCAACGGCAACGGCGCCGAGCCGTACTCTGACCCGGGCTTCGTGCTGAACTTCAAGGTTCGCGAGACGCGCCTGACCAACAGTTACACGCAGAACACCGCACCCATGATCGACGATCCGTCGGTGCTGGGCACGGGCGGCAACTATCAGCACGACAACAGCGCGCCCTCCATGGTGCGAGACCTTGGCGGCAACATCGCCGTGGCTTTCGCCTCTCCGCGGCCGGCGTTCACGGCTCCGCAGCCGAACGCCCCGCCAACGGCGGCGATGAACCGCATCTACGTGGCGGGCCTCCAGGGCACCACGCAGGCGGGCGGTTTGGGCACCAGCCCGCTGCGCGACCTGAACGGGTTCACCCCCGCGAACAACAACCAGTGGTTCTCGCCGCAGGTTGGGCCGTATCCGACCCAGCCGCTCGACACCCTGTTCGATTCGCAAGCGGGCGAGAACGTGATTCCTGAGACGGCTCGCTTCGGGTTCCCCGCGTTCCCGGCGCTCGGTTTTGCCAACCCTTACTCGGGCGGCACGACCAACAGCGTCTATATGGCGTTCATCGGCAACGCGCAGAAGCAGAAGCCCTCACGCCGAAGCGAAGAGTCGCGTCTCTTCATCGCCGAGTATCAGAACGGCAACTTGACCGCTCCGATCGGCATGCCGTTCGATCCTGAGATCAGCAAGGGCAAGCCTTCGGTGGTCCAGGTCGGCAGCCGCGCAACGGTGTTCTACACTTCGGGCGGCACCGGCCAACCTCAAATCCACTTCGCCGCCTTTGACGGTGCCAACTGGAACGCCCCGTCGCGAATCGACGTGGGCACGGGCTTTGAGAGCGTGAGCATGCCTTCGGCGTACCCGAGGGTTTACGAAGGCGCGAGCTACCCGAACGCGGGCACCAACCTTACCGCCGGCACGCCGATCATCGAGCTCGCTTTCAGCGGCAAGTTGATCGGACGCCCTCACAGTGACATTTGGCTCAGCCGCATCGTGGTGAACGGGAACGGCGTGCCTCGGGCGACGGCGTACTTCCCTGAGCGGGTCCAGGAATCTCTGGAGTCGACGGGCGAGGCGGGCTTGTATCGAACCCGCGGCGTGGTCTTCAACCCGAACGCCCAGATTCTGTTGCAGCAGGACCTGAACGGAACGGTGACCAACCTCGAACTGCCGGGCACCCGGATTCGAAACACCGACACCGGCATCTATTCGTTCAACTCCGCCCTCGGCGGCAAGGTGTACGTGGATCCGGCGATGGGCACCGTGCGCTTCAGCGGGACGAGCCCGGCTCAAAACGCGCGCATTCTGCTCACCTACACGGCGAAGTTCCTCCGCGTGACCGGGAGCGGCGCGACGGCGACCCAGGTCTATCCGTCGTTGGTATTCGACAACCGGCTGATCGGCGATTTCAGCTACTGGGCTCGAAACAACAACTCGGGCATCCAGCCTAGCGACCAGGTGCGACCGGGACGGTTTGTGCTGACCTACGGCCGCGCCGCTGCCGGCGCCGGCCAGGCCGCCCGACCCTTCATGCAGAGCTTCCGGCTCACGGTTGCCCTGCCGACGTCGATCCATACGCAAAGCAACGGAACGGTCACCTCGATCCAAGTTTCCGGCGCGACCTCCTTCTATCAGGTCGATCCGGCGAACGGACGGGTGTATTTCACCGATGCGGACGAGGCTCGGAACGTGACCATCACGTACACCGGCGCGGATGCGACCACAGGTGCCCCGATCCCGAACATCCAAGTTCAGGGCATGGTGCAACTGAAGACCGAGCGGTTGGAGGCACCGGTTCCGATCGAGCAGGCGGTGAACGAGTCACAACTGAGCATGTTCCTCGACCCGTTCGACAACGTCAACCCGGCAAACCGCCGACCAGGGCTCCTTTGGATGCTCTGGTCCAGCACTCGATCTGCAGGCCCGGACATCTACCTGCAAACGATTGCTCCGCGGTTCACACCGCTGGCGGGGAACCGCTAAGATGAAAAAGGCCGCCGCGCAATCCAGCAAGGCGGCCTTTTCTTCGGGTAAACCGAACCCTAAGGCCTTCCCGTTGCGTCCTTTGCGTGAACTGTCGATCAATCGGTCCGTTGACTTGAGGGGAGACCGATAAGTAAGATAGGCATTCAACTCGGGGAGTTGGAATAGATAGTTATGGCCAAGAAGCTCACTAGCGTGCTCGGCGTGGATATTGGAAGCCGCCAAATCAAGGTTGCCGAGGTGAAGGCTTCCGGCAAGGAACCCGTCGTGACGGCTCTTGGCATTGTTCCGACCCCGGAAGGGGCGGTCGACCACACTGGCGTGTACAACAGCGACGCCGTGGGCGATGCCATCAAGCAAGCGATTTCCGAGTCCGGTGCATCGTCCAGCCACATCGTGGTCTCCATTGCCGGTCAGGCGTCCGTCCTCGTGCGAACGCTCGAGGTGCCCAAAATGACGCCGACCGAGTTGAAGGAGCACATGCAGTGGGAGATCAACCGGAACATCCCGTTCGCCGAAAGCACGGTGGTCAGCGACTACAAGCCGCTTGGCACCGAAGATCCCGCGTCGCAGAACATGGACGTGGTGATGGCAATCGCTCCGCAGTCTGCGGTTGACACTCTTGTCGCCTGCGTGAAGCGGGCGGGCAAGCAGACCTACGCGATCGATGTGGAGCCGCTCGGGTTGGCTCGATCGGTGAAGGCGAGCTACGACGATCTTTTTGGCAGCCAATCGGTTTGTGTGGTCGACGTCGGCCACAAGACGTCGTCCATCAACATTTTCCGAGATGGCAAGTTGTTGATGCCGCGAACGGTTCCGGTGGGTGGCGAGATGTTCACCCAGGCGATCATGGATGCGGCGGGCGTCTCGCGAGAGGAAGCCGAAGCAAGAAAGGAATCCGACCTCGATCTTGCCAACGCGGCGACCAGCACCTCGCATGTTTCGAACCCGTTCGGTGGCGGGGCGGACGCTGGTTTCACTCCTTACAATCCTTTCTCTGATGAGCCCATGGCGCCGGCTGCCCAGATTCCCGGCTTGCCCGAAGAGGAGCCTGCACCTGCAGCTCCCGCCTACGACGCCACGCCCGAGCCGGCGGCAACTCCTGCGGGCTCCGCAACGTTCAATGCGATTGCGCCGGTTTTGGAAGAGTTCGTCGCCGAGGTTCGGCGGTCCATCGATTACTTCCGGAGCCGCGGAGGCGAAGTCGACCGCATGGTGGTTTGTGGCGGCGGTGCCCGAATGAAGGGCCTTGCCGACTTCCTCGGCAAGAGCCTCGGCCTCGACTGTGACGTTTACGATCCGCTTCGGCGTCTGAATGTCAGCGCTAAGAAGGCCGATATGTCCTTTGTGGATTCTCATCGTGAAGAGTTCGCCGTTGCCGTGGGGAATGGGCTCCACATCCTGTTCGACTAGGAAGACCGCATGAAGCTTAATCTTCTACCGACCCACGTAAGCAAGGCGAGCGCCGCTCGCACCGCTACGATTCTGTCCGGGCTGATGGCGGCCGCGATGGTCGCGGCGGCGGTCTGGATGTCGGCTTCCTCGAAGAAGGAACTCGACGATCTCAAGGGCAAAGCTGAGGAGCTTGTGCCGCAGGCGCAGGCGGCGGCCACCGAATCGAAGAAAGCGGACGCCATTATCCAGCAGGCCAAGGGCATCATCCTCAACCAGAAGCTTTCTGAGGCGATGATGGCTCACAACAGCGCCTATCCCGATTTGTACGACGAGGTTCGCAAGTACATTCCGTCGTACTTCCGCGTGACTTCTATGTCGGCGGTGCCGGCGGGTGAGGTGACGACCCTCAATCTCACCGGTGTCATCCAGACGTATCAGCAGTACGCCGATCTGATGCTCGCGCTGCTCCGCATTCCCGGAGCGACGGGTGTGGCGCGCCAGGGCTGGCAGCACAACGACACGTTCGTGCCGCCGCTGAGCGCGGACAACCAGTCGAGTCGCCCCGTGGCGATCGGCGACGCGCCCATTCCCGACGACCCTCAGGCTCGACTCGACTACTACATTAGCCGAGGCAGCATCACGGGATTCGATGGGGTCGGCGGCTTCGGCGAGGGCGATATGCCTCGAAACCGAGGCGCCATGCCGAAGTGGTCCGAAATCCAAGTTACCGTTGCGCTTCAGCGCAACGTTCAAACGCCTGACCCGCGAGCCTCCTTGGCGGCTGGTGCGGCGGGCGGCCCGCAGCCTCCGGCTCCCGCGGGCGCAGCAGCCCCCGGCGGTAACAAGCCGGCTACGAACGCTCCTGGCGGCGGCAATCGTCGGGGTCCGGGAGGAAACGAAGACATATGAAGCTGTCTCCGCTCACGATTTTCTTGATTTTTCTAAGCGTCGGCTTGGCCGCGCTCTCCTATGGGTTCTTCCAGATGTGGATGCCCAACAAGGAAGAGTCGGGCATGTACCAAACCTACGTCGACCAGCTTCAGACCGAAGCAGACAAGATGCCGCAGGCTAAGAAGCGGGTTAAGGAAGCGAAGGAGATGGTCGACGCCGAAGCCGCCAAGTGGCAGAAGGTGGTGGCGGTGCACACACCGCCGGCAACCCTTGCCCAGGGTGGAATCGATATCGGCGTCCAGGGTTGGCAGCTCGTGGTTGATGCGCGGAAGTACCGAAACTCGATCCAGACCGCGCTGAACGCTCAGTTGCGGCAAGGCGGGGTTAAGGTCATCAGCGGGCCTGAGATCCCCACTCCGGACGAATCTGCCACGTCGATCGTCCGAAACTATTTCAACTTCCCGTTCCTCAAGTTCCCAGCCGTGATCTTCGACCTCGGCGCGGTGACCGTGCAAGGAACGTATGAGCAGATTTGCGCAAACGTCCGGTCTTGGAGTCGAATGCCGAACTATCTGGCGGTGGCCGATGGTCTACGTATCGACGGAACGTCTCCGATTCTGACCGGAACCTACAACCTCACCATGGTGGGCTACATCCGCGGTTCGCAGGTGTTCCCGCCGGTTCCTGAGCTCGCGGGTGGTAACAACGCCGGCGGCGGCGGGGCGGCTCCCGGTGGTGGTGGCGGCGCGGCTCGCGGAGGCAATACTAGCCCCGGCGGCAGCACGATCCGGTTTGGCGCTGGCAAGGCCGGGACGGGTGGACTCTAATGAGTGCTTTGAATAAGAAAACCCTCATAGGACTTTGCTTGGCTTCCGCCATGCTCGCCGGTTGCGGCGGGGGCGGCGGGGGAACCGCCGATGGCGGCGGTGCCGTTGGCGGAGCGACTCCCGCTCCTGGAGCCGGTAGCCCTGCGGCAGCGGCTGGCGGCACTATGCCCGGCGTGGATTTCCGCCCGAATGCAGAAGCCGGCGTGGAGTTCAAGTATTCCGATCCCGCGGCTTTCGTGACGATGGTCGCTTCGAAGTCTGTGCCCTCCCGGCGCGATCCGTTCGCCCTCCTTCCGGTGGAGGCCAACTACGAGGCGTCCCAGCGGGCCGAACGCTTCCTTAGCGAAGCCGGTGGCTTCACCTTCGATTACGAGGCTCCGGAAGAAAAGGACGACACTCCTGTCCTTGAGCCGCAGCCGTATCGAAGGCTGGCCGGTGTGATCATCGGTGAAAACGGCGTGATTGCGCTCATCGACATGGGCGACGGTCAAACGCAAACGGTTCGTCCGGGCCAAAAGGTCGGCGAATGGGTCGTGGTGTCGATCGATCCGGATCGGGCAGTGCTGCGACGGCCCGGCAACAAGCTTCCGCGCGAGATCAGCGTTCCCTTGGCGGGTCCGCAGGTTGGTGGCGGTGGCGGCGGCGAGCAGGGCGGAGGCGCCCCTGGCCGTGGAGCAGGACCTGGTGGCGGCGCGCGCGGTGGTGGCGGCAAGTCCAATCAGGACCTATAATTGATTTGAAGCGAAACTTATCGTACAATTGCCCTTCAAAGTAGACGGAGGACCCAGTAAATGGAAAATCGAAAACTCTTCATCAGTGGTTTGCTAGCGCTCAGTTTCTTTGCGCTCGCGCCCGTCCGCGCCATGGCGCAGGACGACATCGGCAACAAGCAGATCGCTTCGCTTGAGTACGACTCGGCGGACATCCGCGACGTCCTGAAGAACCTCTTCAAGTACGTGGGCGTCAGCTACACGATCGCGCCGGATGTTCAGGGCACCGTCACTATCAGCTTGAAGGACAAAACCTTCGAGACCTGCTTGAACGCGGTTCTGAAGCAGGTCGACGCGACCTATCGCGTCGAGGGCGGCATCTACAACATCATCAAGAAGGAACTCGAGGGCGAAGGCCCCGTGATCAACACCGACTCCGGTTTGACCCCTCCGTCGGCCAAGCCGCGAATCCATCGGTTCAAGATTCGATACGCGGACCCGCAGTTCGTCTACCTTCTCCTTCGCGGCGATGCCGGATTCGGCTCGGGCCCCGAACTGTCTACCAAGGACTTCTCCAGCCTGCCTCAGGGCGGCGGCGGTCAGGGTGGCTTCGGCGGCGGCGGTAACGGCGGCGGCTTCGGCGGTGGCGGTTTCGGCGGTGGCGGCTTCGGCGGCGGCGGATTTGGCGGCGGCGGCTTCGGCGGCGGCGGCTTCGGTAGCGGCGGCAGCGGCTTCGGCGGCGGCGGTCGTGGCGGCGGTGCCGGCTTCGGCGGTGGCGGCGGCGGTCGAGGTGGCTTCGGAGGCTAATCAGCCCCAGGTTTGGTTGGCGTAGGTACAGTTTGTGGTTTGGAGGATCAACTTAATGCGTGGAACTTTAGCGAAAGTGGCGCTGGCGGCGGTTTTGGCAGGCACCTTTGTGGCCCTGCCTGCCGTTAGCCTCGCGCAGTCAGCGGAAGAAATTCGGATCGACGTGACGCTCAAGGATGCGGACATGATCGCCGCGACCAAGATGCTCACGAATGAAACGGGGCTTCAGTTCGTCATCGAACAGAACGACAGCGAGGCCTTCCCGCGGATTACCCTTTCGTTGAAGAAGGTAACGGCGGAAGATGCCATTCGGTACATCTGCCAGGCGGCCAACGCCTACTACCATCGGGACGATAACGGCGTCTACATTATCAGCCGAAAGAAACCCGAGACCACGACGGCTCCTCCGGTCACGACTGTGCCTGCGGTCGCCAAGAAGAACGTCGTCCTTCGCAAGCTGAAGCTGCAGAAGGCCGATGCCGAGGACGTCTACAACCAGATCGCCTACGGCTACGTGTTCGACGAGATCAACGGTTGGCGCAAGATCAACCGCTTCAAGGAGGCCACCTCCGCGAAGATGCTCAACACGTCGAGCCCGATCGTTCTCATGGGCGATCGAAATCCCCAGCAGTTCACTCCCATCAACTCGCAGCAGTTTGCGCAGCCGACCACGGCTCGCGAATCGGGCAACGGCATCCTGCTGCCGGGCGAGTCGGCTGGCCAAGGCGCCCTCGGTGAGGGTGGCGGCGGACGGGGTGGCGGCTTCCAAGGCGGCGGCGGTGCCGGCGCTGGCGGTGGCCAGGCGGGCGGCGGTGGCGGCCAGGGCCAGGGTCAAACCCTTAGCTCGGGCGGCCTGATTCCCCAGGGAATCCAGTACATCACCTTCGACCCGACGGACAACAGCATTATCGTGCAGGGAACCGACGAGGAAATCAAGCAGATCCAAGATGCGATCAGCTTCTTCGACGTCGCTCCCAAGCAGGTGATCATCAAGGTCGAGTTCATTACGACCTCGAACAGCATCAACAAGGCGCTCGGCTTTGACTGGCTCTACCAGCGCGGCTCCGTCTTTGCGGGTGCTCGACCCGGATCTTTCGCTCGTGCGGGAGACCCGATCTTCGTGAACTGGGCCACGGGCAACATCACGACTCGAATGCGAACCCTTCTGCAAGAAGGTTTCGGTAAGACGGTCCAAGCCCCGGTCCTCCGCACGTTGAACAACCAGGCCGCTGCCGTGACCAACACGGTTAACACCTGGATCTTCGTGAACCAGATCACGGGTATCGGAAACGGCAACGTCATTAACTCGACGCAGCCGATCCAGCTCCCGATCGTCACTACGCTTATCGTTCGCCCCCGTATCAACGAAGATGGCACGATCACGATGACCCTTAGCCCGCAGCTCAGCGACGTCGGCCAGTTCCGACGCTCGCCGGACGGCCAAGAGCTACCGGACATCCTGACTCAAACGATCAGCGTCGTGGCGCGCGTCAAGAACAACGAGACCATCGTGCTCGGCGGCTTGACCCGAAAGCAGGACGTTGGCTCCCAGAGCCGGTTCCCGATCCTCGGCGACCTGCCGATCATCGGCCAGTTCTTCCGAGCGACGACCCGCGACCGAAACAACTCTGAACTGCTCATCTTCGTGACCCCGACCATCATCGAGGACGAGGATAGCGGCATCGGCCCGTAGGCCGGAAGAGATTCGGGTACCTTGAAGGTAGCGACGAGAGATAATCTCGTCGCTACTTTTGCTTTATGGACCGCGCTTGGATCCTGCTCGGCATGATGGGTTCTGGAAAGTCGACGGTGGGCCACGCCCTGGCGACTTTGGCCAGCCGTGAGTTCATGGATACCGACCGCTTGCTGGTCCAACGGCTGGGAAGGCCGATTTCCGAGTTCTTCGCCTTTTACGGCGAAGAGGCGTTTCGGGCGCACGAAACGTCGATCCTCCGCGCGCTTGGTCCAGGTGCCTACGTTCTTGCCACGGGGGGCGGAATCGTTACTCAGGAGCGGAACTGGATCGAAATGAAGCGTCTGGGCGTTACCGTCTTCATGGACGTCAGGGAGGACCTTTTGCGCGAGCGGGTCGCCCGGGGCAAGAAGCGTCGTCCTTTGCTCGACTACGAAGACTGGGAAGATCGATTCTCGAATCTCTACACTGCCCGACGCCCCATGTATGAGCGAGCCGACGTTGTGGTGCGCATTGACGACGAGAGGATCGACGAGTCTGCCCAAACCATTCTTGCCGCGATTCAAGGCTACCAAGGAGGTAGCTCCGTATGATCGAAGTGAAGCACGCTCGAGGCTCGTATCCCGTAGAGTTCGGTTCCTGGGCCGGGTTGGCGAGTGCGATGCCGTCCAAGGCGGCTGTCTTGGTCGATTCCAACGTTCTCGCCCACTGGGGACCGAAGTTGCCCGAGACGGCCGTCCGCATCGTGATCCCGTCTGGCGAGGCATCCAAAAGCCTTGAGATGTATGCCCACGTGGCCGAGGAACTGGCTCGACACCGCGTGACTCGCGACACCGCGCTCGTCGGCATCGGAGGCGGGGTGGTCGGAGATCTGGCGGGGTTTCTGGCTGCCACGTACATGCGTGGGGTCCCATTCGTCCAAGTTCCCACGACCTTGCTCGCCATGGTCGATTCTTCCGTGGGCGGGAAGGTAGGCATCGACCTTGCCGGCGGCAAGAACCTGCTAGGCGCTTTCTATCCGCCAGTTAGGGTCTTCGCGCCGATGGAAAGCCTGTCCACCCTACCCGAGCGGCACTTGCGCAACGGAATGGCGGAGGTTTGGAAGTACGGCTACGTCCTCGACGCCGATTTCTTGGTCCATCTTCGAAGTTCCGAAGCGCGCGATTGGGAAGCCCTTGCCTCGCGATGCGTTCGCATCAAAGCGGACGTAGTGGCGAAGGATGAGTTCGATCGAGACGGCCTGCGAGCCGTGCTCAACTTCGGCCACACGGTGGGACATGCCCTGGAAACCCTCACGGGCTACGGACCGTTGCTTCACGGCGAGGCAATCGCCGTGGGCATGGTGGTCGAGGCCCGGCTCGGCACCGCGCTCGGCATGACGCCGCCAGGAACGGCGGAGAAGATCGAAGATGACCTACGAGGCGAAGGCCTTCCAACCAGCCACGACGCCTTGAGCCAGGCCGATGCGCTGCTCGAGCTGATGGCGGTGGACAAGAAAGTGGAGGGCAAGGGTCTGGCGTTCAGTCTTCTTGCCAGGATGGGCGCGTGTAAACTGGTCACCGGCGTGCCGGCGGAAGCCGTTCGGGACGCCTTGCGAGTGCGATGAAGACGATCAGGCTGGCGCTGACCTCGATATCCGTCCTGCTTTTGGCGGGCGGCTACGCGCTCAGTCAATGGAGCTTTTTCGCCGGAAATCCTTCGGTCTACGCGGCGCAAATGGACCAGCCGGCGGTTCGGTGGCTCGCAACGTTGCTCCTCTTTACCGCCATCGGCATGATGTTTCTCAAGGAAGAGGAGGACGCATGATCGGCTCCACTCTCCGGGTGCGGTACGAGATCACCAGCCAGCTGGCATCTACGCCGCTCTTTACCGTGTATGGGGCGCGCGATCGGGTTCTGAACACCGACGTCTCGGTCCGCGTGCTTAATCCGCCTTTCGACCAAGAGACCGCATTCGTGAAGCGCCTCAACGAGGTCGTCGAGCAATGGGTCGGCTTATCGCACCCAAACCTCCAGCGCCTGATGAACGTGGACTCGGACGAGTCTCGCCAGTTCTTGGTGGGCGAGGTAGCCAAGGGAACAAACCTGCTAGACCGGATCAAGAAGCTCGCGCCCTTTACCGCCCCAACGTCGATTGCCATTGCCATTGGCATCTGCGAGGGCTTGGCGGCCATCCACGAAGCGGGAAAGGTCCACGGTGACGTCGGCGCGCATAACGTCAACGTGGGGCCCAGCCAGGAGGTCCAGCTGGAACTCGGCGGCCTGTGGGAGTGCTACGGCGCCAGCGAGACCGCCGGGGTCGCCTTGTTGCCTTCGATGGCGCCCTACCTTGCGCCCGAGGTTAGCGCGGGCGAAATGCCTTCGGCGCGCTCGGACGTTTACGGGGTCGGCGTCGTCTTGTACGAATTACTCACCGGACGGTTGCCGTACACGGGCGACAAGCCTTTGGCGACCGCCATGCGCCACGCGACCCAGCCCACGCCCAGCGTTCGAGAAGCGAACCACACCATCCCGGTCGTGCTCGACGAGATCATCAAGAAGGCGATGGCCAAGGATCCGGCGCAGCGGTATCCGAACGCGGGGCTGATGCTCTCCGATCTGCGCGTTTTACAGGATGCCATGCGATTCGGGCGGTCGCTCAGTTGGCCGTTGGGGGGAGCCGCACCTTCTCCCGAGCCGGGTGCCGCCACGGTGGCGCCCAAGATGTCCGCAGTGCGAGACGAGTCCAAAACGCGGACTAGGGAACAGGTCGATTTGGAAGATCGAGACAGCGGCGATGTGCCAACTTGGATGAAGATGGTGATCGCGTTCCTGATGGGAACGCTCGCCATCGATGGTATTGGGCTACGTTGTGTTCAACATGCGCAAACCGCGCATGGCGAACGTGCCCGAACTTCGTAGGTTGAGCGTTGCCGAGGCGACGACGCGCCTTAGCGCGCTTAACCTCAAGCTCAAGGTCGTCCAGCGTCGCGCCAGCGAAGACATCCCCGCCGATCAGATCATGGAGACCTCGCCAGCCGCTAATGAGAAAGTCTACGAGAACAGCGAAGTCACCGCGGTCGTCAGCGCCGGAAGTCGGTTTGTGGAGATTCCGGACATCCGCGGCTTGAACATGGACAAGGCCAAGATGTTGCTGGGGAGCGTGGGACTCGAGCTCGATCCCGTCGCCGACAAGCAACGCGTGAGCGACGCCACGCCGGGCATGATCGTCTCCTCCGAACCGGAGTGGGGCAAACGCGTGGAACGCGGAACCCGCGTCCGAGTCACCGTTGCGGCGGAGCGGAGCGAGAAGAACTCCAGCAAGCTCGGCGAGAAGTTCCTCTACAGCGTGAAGATTATCTGTAAGGGCATCCAAGCGCCTGTGGTCGTTCGCGTGGAGATTACCGACGAGCAGGGGACGCGCACGGTCCACGAAGAGTCCCATGATCCCGACGAGGAGTTCACGGTGGAGACCGAGGGCTTTGGCAAGAAGGCAACCTTCTCGATCTACTACGACAACGAACTAGTTAAGCAGTTTGAGCAGAATGCCGAGGAGGAGCCCACGCCGTGAAGTGTGAACTTGCGCCCTCGATCCTCAGTTGCGACCCTTCGCAGTTCCGCCCGGCGGTTCAAGAGATGATGGAAGCCGGGGTGGAGTGGATCACTTCGACGTGATGGATGGGCAGTTCGTGCCGCCCATCACGTTTGGCGCCGACCTCGTGAAAAGCCTCCGTAACTTGGGTGACACGCCGTTCGAGGCGCATCTGATGACCCTGACGCCGGACCGGCATTTCGAGGCGTTTGCCGAGGCGGGATGTCGACGCATCATCTTCCACGCCGAGGCGACCGCGCACGCGCATCGGCTGGCGCAGTCGTTGCGGTCTCAGGGTATCGAAGCCGGGGTCGCGATCAACCCAGGCACCCCCGTCTCCGTCCTGGAGCCCGTGCTCGACGTGATCGACCTCGCCTTGGTGATGACGGTAAATCCTGGCTGGGGCGGTCAAGCGTTCATTTCGTCGACTCTGGACAAGTTGCGGTGGCTGAGGAGTCGGCGTCCCGATCTTGCGATTGAGGTCGACGGAGGCATCGATTGCGCCACCCTCCCGATCGCAAGGGATGCCGGCGCCAATGTCTTCGTCACCGGCAGCTTCCTCATGCGGGGCGAGTCCATCCAAAGCCAAGTTGGGGCTTTGCGCGCATGCGCCTAAAAGTCGCGACCACGATCTCCTTTCTCGTCGGCATGGCCATGCTCGTCGCTTGGCCCTGGTTGGTCGGTTCAAAGCCCGAGGGCGACCGAAAGGCCGTCTTGCAGTACTTGTTGAGGGCGAGCGAGTATTTCATCGCTTTGCTCGTCGTGTTCTTCGTGACGGCGACACTGGCGTGGCTCACGGCACGACGCCAACGTGAGGAGTATCAGGAGCAGTCCCTCGAGAATCTCAAGGAGCTGATTGAGGGCACCTTGGAAGACCATGGCAAGAAACCTCGATGAGCGGTTGATGCGGCGGGCGGTGCAACTCAGCCGCCGCGGATTGCCTGCGCCGAATCCGCACGTGGGTTGCGTTATCGCCCGAGGAGGCGACATCGTGGGAGAGGGCTACCACGCCTTTGCGGGTGGCCCCCACGCCGAAAGGGTCGCGCTACAAAAGGCGGGAAAGAACGCACGGGGCGCCGACGTGTTCGTTACGCTCGAGCCCTGTTCGCACCACGGGCGTACTCCTCCGTGCACCGACGCTCTGATTGCGGCGGGCGTCTCTCGGGTCGTCTACGCCGTGGCGGACCCCAACCCTAAGGCCGCGGGCGGTGCTGAAGTCCTGCGTGCGGCGGGGATAGCGGTCGATGGCGGACTCTTGAGCGCCGAGGCCGAGGAAGCCAACGAACGGTTCTTGACAGCAATGCGGCGAGGACGCCCCTATGTGGTGCTAAAAGCCGCGATCGGGCTAGACGGTCGCATTGCGCTTCCCGACGGGAGCAGCCAGTGGATCACGGGTCCAGAGGCGCGCCTGGCGGCTCACCGCCTTCGGGCAGAAATGGGCTGCGTGCTGGTGGGCGCGGGAACAGTGCTTCACGATAATCCCCAGCTGACGGTTCGAGGCGTCCGCGTTCGTCACCAGCCCCTAAGGGTCGTACTTGACGGCGACGCCGTGCTCACGGGCAGCGAGCGCGTGTTTTCCGACGGCGGCGAGACGCGCTGGATTCGTAGCCAAGTCAACCTCGCCGGCGTTCTCCACCTTCTTATGGAAGAAGGCATGACGGGCGTCTTGGTCGAAGGCGGCTCCGGGGTGCTCAGTGCCTTTCTCCAGTCGGGGCTTTACGATGCCGTCGAACTCTTCGTCGCTCCCCGAATTCTGGGCGAGGGACTTGCCTGGGCAAACGCAACTTTGCCAAATGCTCTGAGGGAAACCCCGACTCTTCAAGTTCAAAAGGTAAGGCGAAGAGGCGCTGATTTGCAGATTTCGCTGAAAAACACTTGTCCAGCGTAACGGAGATTCCACTTCGCTCGTTGAAAAATGTACAGAAAACGAAAAGTCTGGGAACGCATCTTCTGAGTTGGTGGTTACAGATTGATGTAAGACAGCCTTCTTCCTCCCTCCCCCCAAGCCCCGTCTCTCGCCCTCAGAGCGGGGCTTTTCAATTTTGAAGGTCAGACTTCTCGGAGGCGAGCTGCCGCTTGTTCGGGCGTGAGATCCCGCTGAGCTTCCGCGAGCATTTCGTAGCCCACCATGAACTTGCGGACGGTAGCCGAACGAAGCAGTGGGGGATAAATGTGGGCGTGAAGGACCCACGGGGTGGGATCAAGTCCGCCTGGCGCGCCGTGCCAGCCGAAGCTGTACGGGAAGCTCGTCTCGAAGAGCCGGTCGTATCGCGATAGGAGCGACTTCAGGAGTGCCGCCAAGGTTTGCCTTTCGTCTTCGCTTAGCTGGAGCATCGTGGGCACGGCGCGTTTGGGCGCGACCATCGTCTCGAACGGCCACGTTGCCCAAAAGGGCACGAAGGCAGCCCAGTCTTCGTTTTCGTCGACGATACGGGTGCCCAAGCGGCACTCCTCATGCACCACGTCTGCCAGTAGGGGCCTTCCGTGCTTCTCGTAGTACGCCGATTGGGCGGCGTGTTCTCGTGCGACAAGCGACGGAATGCGGTCCGAAGCCCAGATTTGCCCATGGGGATGGGGGTTGGAACACCCCATGGCGGCGCCTTTGTTCTCAAAGATCTGAACCCAGCGGTAACGCTGTCCGAGTTCCTCCAACTGGGAGACCCAGGCATCGACCACGGTGCGGATCGCGCCGACTTCCATGTCCGCAAGGGTGAGGTCGTGGCGGGGAGAGAAGCAAATGACGCGGCATTCGCCTCGGACGGGCTGTGTGCGGAACAGCTCGCCGGATTCGTCTTGGAGATCGACTTCCGCAGGGAGGAGCGCGGAAAAGTCGTTCGGGAACACGAATACCGAGTCGTACGCGGGGTTCCTTTCTCCGTGGGCGCGGGCGTTTCCCGGGCAAAGGTAGCAGTTCGGATCGTGGGCGGGCCGACTTTCGGGGGCTGCTTGCTCCCGCGCCCCTTGCCAGGGCCTTTGGGTGCGGTGGGGCGAGACCAGGACCCATTCGTCGAGCAGCGGGTTGTGCCGACGGTGCGGATGTTGCTCGGGATCGAAGGGGATCGCCATAGACAGAAAGATTGTAGACCTAACGTCAAAGTGGGAGCTTCGCCCTTCGGCGAAGCTCCCACTTGACTCACCATCTGCGGTTGACTAGCCGCCTTCAGATGCCGCGTGGCAATCCTTACACGGCGTTTCCTTCCAGGCATCGCCGATGTCGGCGGGGTGCTTGAACTCCAGGCCGTCGCGGTTGGTTTCGCGCTTTCCGCCCGGCGGAACTTGCGAGATGATGATGTGGCACGCCTTACAGTCCTTGGTGATGACCTTGCCTTCCTTGCTGACGTGCTTGCCGTCGTGGCAACGGAAGCAGCCGAGCCCGTGCAGGTGGTCCAAGTTGTTCGGATAGCCCTTCCAACTTACGCCCATCTCCGGGAAGTAGTTGACCTTGTAGATTCCCTGAAGGTCCTCGATCGCGACCTGAATCTGCTTGCTCATGGAAGCCGCCTGCTTGGGATACGTGGTCTTGTAGAACTCCTCCACGTCCTTCTTGATGCCGGCGAGGGCTTCGCTTTCCGTCTTGTACGGCTTCTCCAGAGCTTCCACCGAGACTCGCTTAATCTCAGGCAGGCTCGTGTCGATTCGACCCTTCGACATCGCGTGGTTCACGCTGAACTCGGGGTGGTTGTATTGGTGAGAGGGCCGGTTGTGGCAGTCGATACAGTCCACCAAGCGGCGCTCGCCCTTCTTCAACTCGTCGGGGGTCGCCTTAAGCTCGGTGCTCTGGTAGACGGTGACCTTCCCGCTCTTGTCCTTGGCTTCCACGTAGGGGATGACTTGGCGCTGGCGGTCGGTCGAGATGTACGTAATCTCGTTGTCGATGTACATGTGGGCGTGGATGCCCTCAGTGTTGCCCTGCTGCTCGCCACCGATCTTGACCAGCATGCTCATCTCGGCCGGCGTGTTCTTCTCGTCGGAGAGGTAGTACGTTCGGTCTCGGAGCTTCTGGCTGTAGAAGTGGTTGGGCCAGTGGCACTCCTCACACGTGTCCTTGGCGGGACGCAGATTTCGAACCGGAGTCTCGATCGGCCGGTGGTACTTGTTGAAAATCGTCGAATAGACCTGATACAAGCCCGAAAGCTTGGAGCGCACGTACCAGTCGGCGCCAGAACCGATGTGGCACCGGGCGCAGGGGACGCGGGCATGCGGCGAGGCCTGGTACGCCGTGTACTCGGGCTTCATGATGATGTGGCACGTGGTTCCGCAGAACTGGACCGACTCGGTGTATTCGTAGGCTTTGAAACTGCCGAATCCACTGAGCGCCATCAGGAAGATTCCGCCCACGAAGAACATCGTGAACGCGTTCCGCTGGCGGGGACGGTTGAGGTCGATGACGGGAAGCGGCTTGGATTCGATGCCCTTTCGTTGCCGACGGATTGTTCGGAACAGCCCGAAGAAGGCAACAAGCAGGCCGAAGATCATGAACCCCGGAAATACGATCCAGGTGAGAATGCCCATGTAGGCGTTCTTGCTACCGGAATAGTAGTCCAGGGCGAACAGGAAGAAGATCAAACCTAGGTTGATCGCGAAGATCGTCATACCGACCATCGAGACCGTGTTGTAGAAAACTGACGGAAGCCAACGTCTCATCGATGAGTGAACCTCTTCGTCATTTTGCCCGTTCCGATCATCAAAATTGGGGGCATCGGGGGCTCGCCGGCGACTTTTGTCGAACTCAGCGCACCGGGTTTTGAGTTGGGCGCACGGAGGGGTATCCTTATGGGTCTTCAACGGGGGCATAGCTCAGTGGGAGAGCACCTGCTTTGCAAGCAGGGGGTCGGGGGTTCGAATCCCCCTGCCTCCACCATCGACCGGATCACAGGCAAGTCTCAGCGGCCGTCGGCGATCACTCGTGGCTCAGCCCACGTCCCCAATGCTCCCTCGCCTTCGAACACGAGCATTAGACATTTGACGTCCTTCAGGTCGATGTCGATCTCCTTCGGTGCGGAGTCGGCCGTCATCTTCCCGCTGTCCCAGAGCACCTTGTTGGCGAAGAAGTCCTCGCTCTGTACTCGGAAGCGGGCGGTTCCGTCTGCCTTCGCGATACTGTTCACGGCGACGACGGCGCGGAAGCGGCGTGCGCGGCCATCGGTCATGAACATGAATGCCGAACGCCCCTTCACGCCGAAGCCCTTTGCCACCTGGGTTTCACCGACGGCGAGCGGCTTGCCGTCGAAGCTACGGTTGTATGCAGGCGCGTTGTCGGCCTTCCACACGTAGTACAGCTCGCTCAGCGGGGTCTCTCCCTTCCTTGTCACCCGGTACTTGCTGGCGGCGATCGGGGCCGGCAGGGGCAAGGGGCGTCCCGGGCGCCCCACCTTCAGCATGAGGTGCTCGTGTTGGCCCAGGCCTTCGGCGGTGAATCCGCCTTTGAAGTTACCGAGGTTCTTCCGTGCCCACAGGTCGCGCACGGGCTGACTGCCGGCCAGTCCGATCTGATCCCAGCGCACGCGAATGTCGGCCTTGTCGCGGCCCTTGTTGAGTAGCAACACTGCGGTGGTGCCGTCGGCGAGCGGCTTGTTGTAGATCTCCAGCGGTCCATCGCTCCAGACCTTGTTGCCCTGCACGCCGCGAGGGTCCTGGTCTACCGCGATGACTTCCGGCGCCGTCAGCGTCGCCAGCACGTCCTTGCTCGCCTTGCGTACATCGGTGCCCGCCATCAACGGGGCGGCGAGGATGCACCACAGACTGAAGTGCGCGCGATCGCCGATCCCCGTGCGTTCGGGCTCGATGTACTTCAGGTTGCCGACCTGCAGCATGTCCGGATCGTTCCAATGCCCTGGCCCTGCGAACTGCCAGAGACCGCGGAAGGCGGGATGGATCGCGCTATCGCCAGCCGAAGTCTCGGCGCAGTGGTACACGGAGTCCATCCACGGGTAGATGTCGCCAGAGGTGCGCCATAACTGCGCCGATTCCCTGCCGCCCCAAGCCCACGCACCGTTGCCGAAGTCGGAGATGCTGAGCACGACGGGCCGGCCGGTCGCTTGGAGGTGCTGGCGGAAGATCGCGTAGCCCTCAGAGCTCATGCGGCCGTTGCTCTCGGCGTAGCAACTGTCCATCTTGATGTAGTCGACGCCCCACTCCGCGAAGGTGGCCATGTCGATCTGTTCGTGCCCAAGGCTGCCCGGTAGTTGCTGACACGTCAGCCTGCCGCGGTCCTCGTAGATGCCGAACTTCAGACCGCGTGCGTGGATGGCATCTCCGAGCGCCTTCATGCCGTCGGGGAACTTCTTGGGGTCGGCGACCAGCCGCCCTGCGGCATCGCGCTCCTTCGCCATCCAGCCGTCGTCGAGGACGAGGTAGACGTAGCCGGCGTCGCGCATGCCTGAGCTCACCATCGCGTCGGCGATGCCAAGAATCTTGTCCACGTTGATGTCGGCCTCGAACGCATTCCAACTGTTCCAGCCCATCGGCGGCGTTGGCGCGAGCAACGACCGCTGATCCGCCTCAAATGTCCCGGTCGAGCGGGCGATGGCCGCGAGCAGGAAGATTGCGTTCAACATGGACGCATTATGCGGGGCGCATCGAGACGCGACCTTCTTCTGGACTCTGGTGGGCAATAGCGGGCTAAACTGCCGACGTCGTGATCGGCCATCTTCTCCTTTTGACGGCCGCTTCGAGTTTAGGAGTGGTTCGCATGGATAGTGTGTTGCCTGTAGGTACCGAGGAAGGGTTGTTCGGAGCGCTTCAAGCAAGCAGCGAATGGACGCCTCCCAAGGACCCCAAGGTTCTCGAGAGCCTGCAGAAGTGGCAAGACCGGAAGCTCGGCATTCTCATCCATTGGGGAACGTACAGCCAGTGGGGGATTGTCGAGTCCTGGAGCTTGGTCACGACTCGCCACCCTTGGAACAACCGCCCGAAGCAATACGCGAATCTCGACGACCGCGCGTACGAGCAGGTCTACGAGAAGCTCGCCACGACCTTCAATCCCGTGAAGTTCGATCCCGAAAAGTGGGCGGGCGCTTTCAAGGATGGTGGGGTCAAGTACGTCATGTCGATGACGAAGCACCACGACGGCTTCTGCATGTGGGACACCAAGTTCACCGACTACAAGATCACGTCGGGACAGGTTCCCTTCCACGCGGATCCTCGCGCCGATACGGTCAGGGTCATGACGGCGGCTTTTCGCAAGCGCGGCTTAAGTTCGGGTCTCTATTTCTCCAAGGCCGACTGGCATAGTCCGTACTACTGGCTTCCCGAGCTTGGGCCGGGGAGCGGCCAGGGTCCCAACTACGACACCGCCCAGCATCCAGATGCCTGGCGCAAGTTCAAGGACTTCACCTGGAAGCAGGTTGAGGAACTGATGACGGGCTACGGCAAGCAAGACGTTCTGTGGCTCGACGGGGGCGCCGTGCGGCCTCCAAACGCCGACATCGACATGGACGGGATGGCGGCGATGGCTCGGAAGCACCAGCCCGGCCTCATCGTCGTCGACCGCACCGTGGGCGGCGTAAACGAGAACTACGTGACGCCCGAGGGCGAAATCCCCGACCACTTCCCTCCCTACCCGTGGGAAACGTGCATGCCGATGGGCACCTCGTGGACGTGGAAGCCGAACGACGAGTTCAAGAGCGTGGGCACGCTCGTCAGGAACCTGTGCCGCATCGTTGGGCGCGGCGGCAACTATCTGGTCGGCCTCGGCCCGGACGGCAACGGCGAGTTCGACCCGATCGCCTACGACCGGCTCAAGGGGCTTGGCGCCTGGCTCAAACGCAACGGCGAGGCGATCTACGCGACGCGCCCCGTTCACCCCTACGAGCTTGCCAACTGCGTGTTCACGCTCAAGAAGGACGGCACGGTCTACATGATCGTGCTGGCGGAGGACGATTCCGCCGGCCTGCCCGCCAGCGTGCAAATCCCCGAGGAACTCGCTTCCGGGGCGGCTCGGTTCGATCTCTTGGGCATGGCTTCGCCTCAAAGTCGGTGCCGACCATGTCGTCCAGTTTCCGGAGGAGTTCCGAACCAAGTCTCGCGGCGGCCTCGCGTGGGCGATCAAGCTCACTCCGAAAGCTGAATAGAACCGGGCTTACCTCGCCGGGTCTTGCCGGATCGCGACCGGCACATAGCCGATCTCCAAGCCCTTCGGCGGCTTGACGAGGATCGCCGAATCGACAGCCGCCAGCCGCCCGCTTCGAGGGGGAGCCATGTACTGCTTGTCGGGCGTCCACGAACGGTGCATCTTCTCCACCAACGCTTGCAGCTTCTCCTTCTCCGACATGCTCAAGCCGGCATGCTGCAGCGCGGGCTGGTCGATGAAGCGATACCAGGAGTAGGTCACTACGCTACCGTCGACCAACCGCACCTTGAACGGGCCCGCCGATGGCCCCGGCTTCGCCCAGACCCCCTGGCCGTTCTCAGACGGCTCGTAGGAACGGGTGACGTCGGGCGAAGGGAACTTCGCCGACCTCAGGCTCGCATTCGGGACCGCCGACTCTGGAATAGCCTCGACCGTCGCGCCCTGGTGCTTGAAATAGGCGGGGAACTTGCCCATTTGAAACTCGTTGGACCACGGCTCGAGCCGATCCTTCTTCCACTCGAGGCCGAAGGTGAAATCGTCGAGCGTCGTCGTCCTCACCCAGTCTTCCACCCTGGTCGCGCGCTGCTTTCCGCCCTGCGTGACCTCAAGCGGGTTTGCGGTGACCTTCGAAACGAACGCGCCCTTGGCGTCGAAACGCCCGCTGGGCGTCGGCCCCCCGCCCATCCAAGCCTCCACCTGGTTCCAAAGCGCCTGCTTGGAATAGGAAGTCATGTTCTGCATGAGAACCGTCTTGCCTTCGCGGTCGGCGGGAAACCGAAGTTGGGGAATGCGATGGTAGCTCTCCCCGGAGTTTTGGGTGCCGACCAGTTCGGGTACCCCGCCGATTTCGATGGCGCCGCTGCTCGCCAAGCCCGGCAGCGCGTCGAGGCCTCGCCCGACGGCCGTTGGGTACGTCTGGGACATCTTGGACCAGATAGAGGGAACGTAGAACGCCACCGGCCCGCGGAAGTTCGCGGCGTTCACGAACAGGGTCCACGTTTGATTCCCGGTCTTGACCGGCTTTTCGCGTGGCGAGATCAAGGGGAGCGCCATCCAGGCGTAACCGAACATTTCGCCCAAGGTGTTGGCCGCAAGGGTCATGCCGTCCGGCGGCACCAGCAACCTCGGACTGAGTTGGGCGATGCCCATGTACTCGCCGGGGAGCGGCCTTCCGTAGAAGTCCCAACCCGGAGTGGAGACTTCGTGGTTGTAGCCGTCGATGCTGCCGTTCATGCGGAACTTGGCGGTCGGAGCGAAGTACCGGTTGCTCTGCCAGAATCCCAAGCCGCCCTCGATGGTCTGGAAGACGGTCCAGAAGTTCGGACCGCGCTCCGGCATCGAATCACGGGCAACCGTTCCTTTCGGCACCAGGGGCTCTGGAAACGTCCGGTTATCCGGGAGGATCCAGGTGGAAGCAAGCTGATCTGGAATCCCGCCACCGGCTGTTCCAGAAGGGCCCAGCGGCTGAGTAAAGGCTGACCCCGTAGCCATAGTCGGCAGGGGGCTTCTCGATGCTGGCGTTGATGTAGCCGTGAAGCCCGCTACCCCTCAAGGTCGGGGCGGAGTCTTGAAGGGTAGCGAGCAAGAGCAAGGACAGCACGTCGGCATTTTACGCCCGGGCTGTCCCCGCTCGGTGTCAATACAAGAACATCGGCTTGCCCGCCACGTGGCGGACCTTGGGCCGATAGGTCTTCGCGTCGTAGAGCTCGTCCACGTCGACCCGCTTCACGCCTTCCCGGGTGACCGAGATCGGCACGTTTGTATGTGCCGCCGCGGAGCGCGACCATACGCCCGCTCGCACCCTCCAGCGCCAACTGCGACGCCATGACGGCGTAGTTGGTGGCAACCATCAGGTCGAGCGAGTCCGGCGCACCGGAGCGCATCAGGTAGCCCACTTGTTGGTAGACGATGTTGTGCCCGGTCCGCTCCTTCAAGAGCTCGCCCGTCAGGAGCCCGATGCCGCCCAGTTTCTGGTGCCCGTAGGCGTCTTCCTCGCCGCGCTGCAGGATCTCGCCATCCTTGAGGTGCGCGCCCTCTGAGATCGTCATCATCGAGTAGTGCGACGGGTTGTCGGCTTTGTCCTTGATCAGCATCTCGCCGAGCACGTCGATGTCGAACGGCACTTCTGAGATGATCGCCCGGTCCACACCCGCAAGGTAAGCGGTGATCAGCGATGTCTCGCCGCTGTTTCGGCCGAAGAGCTCGACCACGGCGATGCGCTCGTGCGATCCGGTGCTCGTTCGCAGGTTGTTGATGAACTCCACGCCGCGCGTGACCGCCGTTGAGAAGCCCACGCAGTAGTCCGTGCCGTGCACGTCGTTGTCCATCGTCTTGGGAATGGCGTTGACGCGGACTCCCTCGTCGTGAAGCCGTAGACCGTAAGACAGAGTATCGTCGCCGCCGATCGGGATCAGGACGTCGATGCCCAGGTGCTCAATGACCTTGAGCACGTGAGGCGTGAAGTCGTAGGGACCCTCGCCGGTTTGCGTTCCCTTCAGAAAGTCCGGCTCGGTACCGGGCTTGACTCGCCCGGGATTTGTGCGCGAGGTATGGAGCACGGTGCCGCCGGTGCGGTCGATGCGTCGAACCGCATTCCGGTCGAGCGGTTGGGTTAGCTCCGTAATGGTCTCCGGCTCGTCCGGGTTGATGTTGAGCAGGCCGCCCCAGCCACGGCGAATGCCCACGACCTCGTGCCCGAGGTGGGCAACTTCGTTGACGACGGCTTTGATACAAGCGTTTAGGCCGGGGACGTCGCCGCCGCCCGTTAAAATTCCAATCCTCATGGTGTTCACGGTTCGGGTGAGCCGCGCGGGGCCGCGCACTCGCCGTTGAGGGGGCAGGGTACGCCCGAAAAGACCCTGCGCCAGGCTCCCCTAGTTTATCCTGAACCAGTTCTTCAATGCCGCAATCCCGAGGAGGAAATGATCATACCAGGTCCTTGTCCTCAACAGGTGCGATGGATGACCGCGACCGCAAGAATGCAGCTACGATGGACCGGCGCGCGCTCTGCCGCCTCCGTCGCTCTGCGCTCCCATGCGTTTCGGCTTGCCCTCGCCATCGTGAACGACCGCGACCTCGCCGAGGACGTCGCCCAAGAGGCGATGATCAAGCTCCACCAGAATCCTGGGGTTGTCGCGCCCGAGGCGTGGCTCCGAAGGGTCGTCACGAACCTGGCGCTGAACGCGCTGAGGTCGCAAAGAGAGGTGAGATTGAACTGGATCGCCCCGCCCCAGACCCCGGGCACGAGGAGCGGATGCAGGTGGAACGCACTCTCCAGCGGCTTAGCCCAGAGCAACGCGTGGTCCTTGCCCTCGCGTTAAGGGAGGGACTGACATACTTCGAAATCGCCGAGACCTTGGAGATCCCCGAGGGAACGGTCGCATCGCGGCTAGCCGCCGCCAAAGACGCCTTCAGAAAGGAATGGGACCGATGAACGAACCCCTCGAGAGTTTGCAGCGCTACTACGGCTCGCTCGACCGTGTTGAGCCGCGTGTTCGTCGCCGAACCCCACCGGCGTTTGCCCCCGTGGCGGCGGCCTTGGCGGCTTACCTCTTCCTGAACTGGTGCGCCCTTACACCTGAAGCCGTGCCCAGCCGTCCCGTTGCATCCCCCCACCTGGAGCGCCAAATGGCAGATGCGGGACTCGTTGTGGAACCATCCAAGTCCTCGATGGCGCAGTCGGGGCGGCGGACGATATGACGATTCGACGCTGGTTAGCGATGATCGTCGCCGTCGTCTTGGTGGTCGCGGTGGCGCCGGTTTCAAGTTGGATCTTCCGCAACCAGGTGCGCCTGGCGGCGGGCGACCTCATCGGGGAACCCACCGTGCCCCTAACCACCGGGTTGGCGGACGAGGACGCCATGATTCGGGCGATCGACGACAAGCACACCCTGGCGTATGCGCAGTCGCGCCCGAACGATCCGGTGGCGTGGGCGGTTGCCGCTCGCTACGGGGTCCAGGGCGTGAGACCTTTGCCGCCTGCCCAAAGCGGGGGTCGGACGCCCATCGAGCAGAAACGCGACCAGCAACGGCAAGCGGATCGGAGGCGAGCGTTCGAGGAGGTACGCGCCATCTGCGGGCACGGCGAGCAGATCGACCCTGAGAACGGTTTCTTCCCCATGGTGTTGGCGGCGGTCGAAATGATGTCGGGCCGGACCGGCGAGGCAAAGGCTGCCTACGAGCGGGTGGCGCGGGCCGCGAGATACGACTCCTACTGGATGCGCGAAGCGCAGGCTCGGGCGGCAAGGAGGGAGAAGTCACTGGGCTACGACGGAGAGATGGGGCGGGCGATGCCGTACTTCGCCGTGCTTTTCCCCGAGTTGTCGGTGATCGGAGGGGCTTCCAAAGAGGTTCGGAAGTCTACGGACGACGCGCTCCGGGTAGCGGCGGTTCGTGCCGGAACCACCATGATGCGCCATGCCGACACGCTGATCGGCATCTTGGTGGGCGCACAAGTGGTCACCCAGTCGGTTTTGGAGTCCTCCATGTCCGAAAAGGACGCCACGGCGGCATCCCAGCTTCGGGCGCCCGACCAAAGCACTCGGGACGCCGAGACGCTGCTGTCGGCGCGAAACCTCGACCAGCGGATGCCGGGAGCGTCGGCGGAGAGGGCGGTTCAAGCCGTCCAGCAGGCGCGGAAAGTGCGCCTCGAAGAAGTGGTCGGTATCAACTGGCCCTACCGCACCCAGATCGGAGTCTCGGTCGGAGCGGGAATCCTGGCGTGCCTGATGCTCATGGTGGTCGCCGGTATCGTCCTGACCTCACGATGGGGTTCGTCGGCTTTGTCCGACGCAAGCCGCGCGGCCTTGCGCCATCTCTACACGGCGCTTCTTTGGCTGTTCCTTGCGGTCGGGCTCGTCGCCAACGAACAAGCGGCGATTCTGTGGTTCATCTCCATCGGCCATGTCATCCTCGCGCTCACGTACTCGGATCGACGTCCAGTTCGCTTGCTGGCCCTCCTCGTCACCGCTATCTTGTTCGCGCTGTCGCTCATCGCGGTCGTCCAAGCGTTCGCCCTTGATGCGGGCCATCGGCAGTCTGGGCTTGTTCTCATGCGCTTCGGCGGAGCACCAAACGGTGGAGCGGCGGATGCGCAGCGGGTTCCTGGCGGGGTTGGGAGTGTCGGCGGCTGCGATCGTCGCCTCCAGCGGCGCGCCCGAAGGATGGTCTGCCCCTCTTGATCTTCGCTCTCTCCGGTCCCGCCCTGAAGGCAGGGGACGGCTGGTACGTCAAGGGCTGGCGGTGGCTGTGGCTGTTCCTCTGGACGCTGGTTCTCGGGGGAGCTTTGGCTCTGGACACTTCACGGGAAGCCATGGGCCTCCGCGCAGAGTCGACCGGCAACCACGTTTGGATTGTGCTTCTCGTCATTGCGGGTGCCCTTCTCCAAGCGCACGCCTGGCGGTCGATTGCGCCGGAGCGCCGGATGCGGCCCTGGAGCGCGATGGCGGTTGTTTTTCTGCTCGCCTACGTCGGCTCCGTGGGTTGGTCTCTCCGAAGCAATGCCGACGATCGGGCGATGTTCCAGGCTGAACTGGAGTCCGCAAACCGCATGCGGTGCTGGCCATGACCTTGAAGCGTCAAACCACGTAGACCAGGCCCAGCGCATGGCCTCGCGGACATCGACGAGCTGGAGACCTGAAGCGGGGACGCATGATCATCGTGGTCGACGATCCGGACCGCGAGAACGAGGGCGACCTGATCATGGCGGGCGAGGCGTGCACGCCCGACGACATGAACTTCATGATCAAGTTCGGGCGCGGCGTGCCGTTCATTCCCACGACCGCGGAGCGGCTCGCCGAACTGGGCATCCCGATGATGACCAAGCAGAACACCGCACGCTTGGGTACCGCCATGGGCGAAACCGTGGACGCCTTGCACGGCACCACCACCGGCGTTTCCGCCGCCGACCGCGCCAAGACGGTCGAAGTGTTCTGCGACGACAACGCCAAACCGACCGACCTCGGGCGCCCCGGCCACATCATTCCGCTTCGGGCGGAGAAAGGCGGAGTGTTGCGCCGCGCGGGCCACACCGAAGCGTCGGTCGACCTTGCCGTCATGGCGGGTTTCAAGCCCGTTGCCGTGGGGTGCGAGATTCTTGAAGACGACGGCACGATGATGCGGGTCGACGGTCTTCTGAAGTTCGCCGAAGACCACGGGCTGAAGATCATTACGATCGCCGATCTCATCGCCTATCGTCGCCAGCACGAGAAGCTGGTTGAGCGCAAGGCGGGCCCCATCGACTTCCCGACCAAGTTCGGCCATTTCACCCTTTACGGCTACGAGCCCACCGTGCAACCGGTCCCCTACGTGGCGATCGTGAAGGGCGACGTTTGCACCGAAGATCCCGTCTTGGTCCGCGTGCACTCAAGCTGCCTCACCGGCGACCTTTTGGGCAGCCTGCGTTGCGACTGCGGCGACCAACTTGCCATGGCTCTTCAAATGATCGAGGAGGCGGGGCGAGGCGTCGTCCTATACGTGGCGCAGGAGGGTCGGGGAATCGGGCTGATCAACAAGCTCCGTGCCTACGAACTCCAAGACCAGGGGTTGGATACGGTGGAAGCGAACCAGGCGCTCGGTTTCAAGGCTGACCTTCGCGACTACGGCTTCGGAGCCCAGGTGCTGGCCGACCTTGGCCTGCGCAAGCTACGGTTGATCACCAACAATCCGGCCAAGGTCAAGGGTCTCGAAGGGTACGGCTTGGAAATCGTGGAGCACGTTCCGATCGTGGCGGAGAAGGTGGACGAGCGGGCGCGGTACATGGGAACCAAAAAGGAAAAGCTGGGTCACCTTCTGCCGTAAGAGCGGGCGGTTAAGGACTCGCAAAGCCTCGGTTAAGGAAGCGTTGCCTTAACCCGAAGACGCCGGCTGGGAGAAGAGACTGAGGCGAGCTCACCTAGAGCCGCGAGGTCCCACCCATGCGAAGAGCGTTCACCCTTATCGAACTTCTGGTCGTCATCGCCATCATTGCGATCTTGGCCGCGATTCTATTCCCCGTCTTTGCCCAAGCGAAACTGGCGGCCAAGAAGACCGCCGACCTTTCCAACCTCAAGCAGATCGGTACGGCGATCACGATGTATCTGGGCGATACCGACGACGTCTACCCGCCCGCGTACTACTACAATGATCCGACTTCAAACGGCAATCTTGATGCCACCGGCATCAACCAGTGGTCGGGTGTGATTTCGCCTTACGTGAAGAACCTCCAGATCTTCGTTGCACCGGGGGACAAGATCGAGGGACAGTGTCCGACGAACTTCATCGGGAACAACCGAGGCTTCGGGTGCCCGGCAGGTGCCGTGGCCACGAACCCGAACATCCAGGATAACCAGGCGCCTAGGCTCAGCTACACCGCAAACGAGCAACTCATGCCTCGTCCGCGCGGAGGAATCGGCGGGGTGATGATTGGACAGCCTCAGAACGTGGTTAGCGCCACCAGCCTTGAGGAAGTGGCCGATACGATCGCGATCGCCCCCTTTACCGACTATCTTAACGCGGTGTCGGGGGGTGGTCCCGGCGGCGTCGCGTTCAAGTCTCACCGGCCCTTCGATGCGTTGGCCTTGGACGCTCCTGGAACGGTGCCGTACGATACCAGCCGCACCAACAACTCGCCGATCTATGGGCTTTCCTGGGCTGCAGCAAAGGCCCTCTTCGCCATTCAGCCCAACATTCCCTATGGGAGCGGCGCCTACCCACACATCGTGTATTCGCACGCCGGACGCTATACGGAGGGCAACAACTACTCCTTTGCCGACGGCCATGCCAAGTGGTTTCGCGTCTCTCAAACGGTCGGCTGCACAAGTTGGAAGTACGGCAAGCGCGCTTACAACCAAGGTGGCGCCGACATCCTTTGTCCGGAAGACGGCTTGCCGCTGGCTCGCTGACCCGGATCCGTGCTAAGCCCGCCAGTCGACAAAGCGCCCGTGAAGACCTCGCGGGCGCTTTGCGCCGTTAAGACCTGTCACAATTGTCTCCCGGCATGCCCGACACCGTTCTTGTCCTTGGCTCCGGCCCCATTCGAATCGGCCAGGGCATCGAGTTCGACTACTCCTGCGTTCATTGCGTGTGGGCGCTCGAGAAACTCGGCTACCGCGCGGTGATCATCAACAACAACCCCGAAACCGTGTCCACCGACTTCGACACGGGCGACGGCTTGTACTTCGAACCGGTGACGCTTGAAGACGTGCTAAGGGTGGTCAAGCACGAGAGCGCGATCGGCGTCGTCTGCCAGTTCGGCGGGCAGACCGCGATCAATCTCGCCGAAGGCCTTGCCGAAGCGGGCGTTCCCGTTTTGGGCACGTCGCCGTCGGCCATCGCAGCGGCCGAGGACCGAGACCAGTTCGAGCGCCTCCTTTCGGGCTTGGGCATCCCCAAGCCGGCAGGCCGAGCCGTGCGCTCATTGGCGGAGGCGACCACCGTGGCCGACGAGATCGGCTACCCGGTTCTCGTGCGCCCCAGCTTCGTGCTGGGTGGGCGCGCGATGGAGATCGTCTACAACCGAGATCATCTGGCCCACTTTTACGGAGAGGCCGAGGACGCCAACCCAGGCCAGCCCGTGTTGGTGGACAAGTACCTTCTGGGCCTGGAGGCCGAAGTGGACGTCATTAGCGATGGCACGGACACGCTGGTACCCGGAATCATGGAGCACATCGAGCGAGCCGGCGTGCACAGCGGCGACTCGATGGCGGTGTATCCCGCCGTCTCCCTCAGCGACGATCTTCAGGCGCAGATGGTGGAATCTGCCTGCAAGATTGCCCGCGCCCTGGGCGTGAAGGGGCTCATGAACATCCAGTTCGTCATCACGGACGGCATCGCCTACGTGCTGGAAGTGAACCCCCGCGCCTCGCGCACCGTGCCTTACCTCAGCAAGGTCACGGGCATCCCGATGGTGGATTTGGCGACCCGGTGCATGATGGGGGCCAAGCTGTCGGACCTTGGGTACACGAGCGGCCTCTGGTGGCCGTGGCCAGAAGGGCGCGTGATGCCCGAAGCCGATTTCGTAAGCCGATCCGCCAAACTTCCCAAGCCTCCGATGTACGCCGTGAAGGCGCCCGTCTTCAGCTTCCAAAAGCTCTCGAAGGTCGAGCCGAGCCTGGGACCAGAAATGAAGTCCACCGGCGAGATCATGGGCGTCGACTTCACCTACGAAGCGGCGCTCTACAAGGCGCTGGTTGCCAGCGGCATCCAGTTCAAGGGAGACGGCATGGTGCTGATGACGGTGCAAGACCCGGACAAGCCCAAGGCGGTCGAAATCGCCCGCGAACTGGTGGAATCGGGCCGTACCATCGGGGCAACGGCAGGCACCGCCGCCGCTCTCAAGGCAGCCGGCATCGCCAGCGAGCCTTTGAACAAGATCAAAGACGGCAGCCCCAGCATTCTCGACCGCATCCTTGCGGGCGGGGTTAGCCTGATGATCAACACGCCCAGCGCCGATCCGACTTCGGAGTTGGAGGCGGCCCGCATCCGCCGCGCGTGTATCGAGACCGGTGTGCCGTGCGTGACGTCGATCGACACCGCCACCGCCATCCTCCACGCGATCGACGTCTTCCGCGATCCGGGACGGGCTTCATGCCTCCGGCTTGAGGAGTACCTGGCGGGCGCCGCGCCGCGCTAGCCAGAGAAAGAACGCCACCCCGGCAAGGTCGAGAAGAACGTCCCACGCCGAGCCGGAACGGACGGGCGAACTGCTTTGCCTAAACTCGTCGAACACGGCAAGGCTCGCCGCGTAGCCCAGCCCCACCCAAAGGGCAGGGACAACCTCAGCACCGCCGCACCGTGCGGTCTTCCAAGCCAGCCAACCGGTCACACCGTAGAAGCAGAAGTGGATGGTCTTGCGGACCGCCAGGACGGCAAAGTCGGCTTGAGCCGAGTCCAGGGAGAACCACCGCATGAAGGCGGCGTGCATCGGGTCCGGCCCGCCCTTGGAACTGCTGAAATAAGCCACTGCCAAGCCGCAGAAAAGGGTGGCGGCAAGCCACGCTGTGACCTGGGGACGATGGCGAAGGCTCCAAACCGAGGCGACGAAGCCCACAACGGTGCCCGCCATGAGCGCCGGGATCAGCGCTCGTTGCATCGCGGCGCCGAAGTTGCCGAGAGTTGCGTCGCCCGACTTGATCCACAAGAGCAAGAAGGCGCTACCGAATCCGATTCCAGTAGCTAGCCGCACCCGCTCGGCCCGGAGGTCGGGCACGAGCCCGAGCAGGGCAAGCACCGCGACGAGCAGGAGCCAGACGGCCCAGGGGCTTGGACCGAAGCGCTGAAGCGCCACCGAGGCGGCCATCACGCAAACGCCCGTCACGAGAGCGAGCAGGGCGATGCCGATGGACCGCAAGGGCTACTTCCTCGCCGAAGCGCCGAAGTGCCCGTCCAAGCGTCCCATGCTCTTGTGGTCGGTCCAGTCTAGGGAGACCGGTGTGATCGAGACGTAGCCTTGGGACACAGCTTCCACGTCGGTGCCGGGCTGGGTGTCCGGGTCCATAACGACGACTCCGCCCTGCCAGTAGTAGGCTCGCCCCCAGGGGTCGTTCCTACGTTCTACGCGGTCTTGGTACACGCGCTTGCCCATGCCGCAGATGCGGTGGCCGTTCAGTTCTTCGTACAAGATCGAGGGGACGTTCACGTTGAGGAATGTCAGGGGAGACAACGGCGCCGTGGTCAGCAGTTCCCAGTTTTCGCGAAGCCAGCGGGCGCCGGTCTCAAAGTGGGGCGGCGCGTCGGTCACGAAGATCGCGATGCTAAGGGCAAGGGACCGGATCTCGTTGATGGTTCCTTCCATCGCGCCCGCCACGGTGCCGGAATAGGTGACGTCGAAACCCAGATTGGGGCCGGCGTTGAAGCCGCTCAGTACCAGATCGCATCCGTCGGGCCAGCAGTTGGTGAGGCCCACGTTCACGCAGTCGACGGGCACGCCGTTCACTTGATAAGCCTCGACGTCGCCCAGGTCGAAAGGGCGCACGCGAAGCGGCTCGTGGAGGGTCATCGCGTGGGCGCAGGCGCTTCGTTCGCGGTCGGGAGCGACCACTTTGACTTCGCCGAACTCCCTCGCCACATCGATCAGGGCGCGAAGGCCGGGGGCGAAAACACCGTCGTCGTTGGTCACCAGGATGCGCATGCCGGATGATTCTAGCTTGGATTGCTTTCGGCGGTCGTGGAGGGGGTGAAACAAAGGAGGATGCCCGCCACGACCAGCGGCGCTCCCCACCAAAAGGCCGTTGTAGGAACCTCGTGGAATAGGGCGGCAGCGTACATCGTCGCCAGCAAAGGTTCGCCTAGCAAGACGATGCCCACGACCGCGGCGGGCAGCTTCTTCGCGCTGAGGTTGATCAGGGTGTGGCCAACGCCCTGCGAGAAGAACGCCATGGCGAGGATGAACGGCAAGCCCTTTGCGGTTGCGCCTTGGGGCATCGTGATCGCCGCGGCGAGCGCCAAAAACAGAGTGGCGTGTGCGTAAACGGAGCGCACATAGGGCAGGGCGGCTTCGGTGGGCTGCCCTCGGCCCGCGGCACGGGCGCAAAGCACGTAAACCGCGGTGGTTGCGCCGCCGAGAAGCGCGAGCGCCATGCCCAGCGGCTGTCCGCCTTGTTCGCCCGATCCCAGCGCGATGACCGCAATGCCCGCCGAACCCATGACGACGGAGAGGATTTCGGGCCAACGCGGTCGGTGCCGCATTAGCGCGGTTTCAAACACCAACGCAAAGATGGGCGTGGTGTTCACCAGCAGGGTCCCGGTCGCGACCGAGACAAGGCTGAGCGACGCGATCCAGCTGGCGAGGTGCACGGCGAGCGCCAGTCCGCCGAAAGCGGCGAGCCTTCGTGCCGGCGGCGTCAAACCGGTCTTCGAGCGCTGGAAACCCAAGATGGCCGAGAGAAGCAGCGTGCCGAAGACGACCCGCACGAGGGCGGCGAGCAAGGGAGGCCATTCGCCCAAGCGGACGAAGATCGAACCGGTCGAGGTGCACACCACGGCGATGCCGATTTGGATTCTCGCCGTGCGAACCGATGCCTCGCCCACGGAGAGGCAGTCTAGCCCATGACTGACTGAGTACACTCAAGGCTCGTAGAACTGGTCAGACTATGGCAGCGCAAAGAACGGTCGTCGTCGTCGGTGGTGGGCTCGCGGGCCTCATGACCACCATGAAGCTAGCCGAGGCGGGCGTCAAGGTCAAGCTTTTCAGCATCGTGCCCGTCAAGCGCAGCCACAGCGTGTGCGCCCAAGGCGGCATCAACGGCGCGGTCAACCTGCGCGGCGAGGGCGACTCGCCTTACCTGCACTTCGAAGACACGATCACGGGCGGCGACTTTCTGAACCACCAGCCCCCGGTGATGCGCATGGCGGAACGCGCGCCCGCCATCATCTACCTTCTCGACCGCATGGGCGTGCCGTTCAACCGCACCAGCGAGGGCGTGCTCAGTTTCCGCCGGTTCGGAGGCACACTCAAGCACCGCACCGCCTACGCGGGCGCCACCACCGGCCAGCAGCTCCTTTATGCGCTCGACGAGCAAGTACGGCGCTGGGAAGTGGCCAACTTGGTCGACAAGTTCGAAGGCTGGGAGTTCCTGGGCGTGATCAAGGACGAGCAGGGCCGTTGTCGCGGCATCACCGCTCAGAACTTGCGCACCATGGAAATCGAGGCGTTCCCCGCCGATGCCGTGGTCATATGCACGGGCGGCAACGGCGTCATCTTCGGCCGCAGCACGAACTCCATCATCAACACCGGTTCTCCCGTCAGCATCTGCTACCAGCAGGGCGTGAAGTACGGCAACCCGGAGATGGTGCAAATCCACCCCACCGCCATCCCGGGCGAGGACAAGTGCCGACTCATCTCCGAGTCGGTCCGTGGCGAGGGCGGACGTTTGTGGACTCCGCGCGACCCACACGATTCGCGCAAGCCCGTCGATATCCCCGAGAAGGACCGCTGGTACTTCTGCGAAGAGCTGGACCCGGTTTACGGCAACCTGCTCAGCCGAGACCTGGTCAGCTTCACGATCTACTGCGTTTGCCGCATGGGCAAGGGCGTGCAAGGGCGCGAGCAGGTGTATCTCGACATCACCCAGCTTCACCAGAGCCGTGGCGGCCCCCACACCCGCGAGATCATCAACGACAAGCTCGAGGGCGTGCTCGAGATCTACGAGAAGTTCATGCGCGAGGATCCCATCGAGACGCCGATGCGCATCTATCCTGGCGTCCACTACACCATGGGCGGCCTCTGGGTGGACTACGAGACCAACGGCGACGGCATGATCGACGTCGCCTCCCCGCGAAACCAGATGACCAACGTGCCCGGCCTCTACGCGGCGGGCGAATGCGACTATCAGTACCACGGCGCGAACCGTCTGGGCGCGAACGCGCTACTCTCCTGCCTTTACGGCGGCGAAATCACGGCGCAAGGCGTCATGGCGTACCTGCCGACCATGGACGCCGCCGCGGACAGCGCCGCTGGCCTCGCGGCGGACGCCCAAGCCCGCGAGCAGGCGACGTTCGACAGTCTGCGCAAATCCAACGGTTCGGAGAACCCCTACGGCTTGCATCAAGAGCTGACGGACGTGATGTGGAACAACTGCGGCATCTGGCGGCTGCAGAAGGACCTGTTGGCGACCCGCGACAAGCTCGACGAACTCACCGAACGGGCGCGCAAGTGCGACTTGCTGGACAACTCGAACTGGATGAACCAGTCGGTGCCGTTCACGCGCCAGCTTCAGCATATGATCGAGATGTCGAAGGCGATCGTGGGCGGAGCGATTATTCGCGACGAGTCGCGCGGCGCCCACTTCAAGCTCGATACGCCCGACCGCGACGACGCCAACTGGCTTAAGACGACACTGGCAACTTGGGCTCCGACGGGACCCACGTTCGACTTCGAGCCCGTGGACTGCCGGTTCATCGCGCCTCGCGCCCGCAAGTACCGCATCAACCAGAACAAGGTTGTGCGCGAGATCATGGGCGAAGAAGCGCTAGCCGGCGCGAAGTAGGCGCAGTTCAGAACGCTGCCAAGTCGGCCAGAAGGAACATAAACGCTCCGCACCAGAGAAGAACGCTGTTCACGAGCAGAGCAACGACGCGTCGCATCGACCGCAAGTTTCTCGCTGACGCGGCAATTCCGACGGCAGCTGACGCAGCGATCAGGGATCCGATACCCCTGATGACCGATGCGGTCACGTCGTCGGGAAGAACGAACCTTAGCATCGCGATTGTTGCGATGAACGTGAGCGGCCCCGCGTAGCACCGAGCCAGGATTGGGAGCGGGATACTCCGGGTCGAATCCGCCATTGATCGGTGCAACGAGGGCGGGCGTCGGTCCGGTTCCTTACCCGCCCTTGGGCAGGGCTTCGGTGCGGTCTGTCAAGGTCCGAATCGGCAAGCCGTTGGTGGGCTTGTCGAGGTAGAAGTACGCTGTCGACGAGAAGTCGTCCCGTCGCCAGAAGTTGACCCAGCCGTCGGGGAACGCGGGCATGTCGACATCGAGCCAGTCGCGGCGCTCGAAGATGCGGATGAACTCCGGACCCGTATCGACGGAGATCGGTTTGAGCTCCGCCCCGGCTGCCTTGAGCTTCCTCACCCCATCACGGAAAGTGCCGCCGATGTCCTGAATCGTGACTCGACAAGCGCTCTCAAAATACACGGGGTCGGGCACGTGGTAGCGGTAGAAGCAGTAGTGGCCTGCCTTGCTGTCCGCGACAAGCGACCCTTGAAACGCCTGGGCGTAAGTGCCTTGGCCCCAGCCCGAGCCGATGTAGTCTTCGGTTCCGGTGCCCACCAGGCTCGGATGGTCGGCGTCGCCGTCCAGGTACGCCTTGACCTCGCCTTCGCCGAACCAAGAGTCGCCGTAGGCGGGATCGGTGATGACCCCCAAGTTCGTCCCCAAGAACCTGCCCTTTCCGCTCACGCGCGGCAGAATCTCGTAGTCGCGCTCCAGTTTCACGCGCCGCTCGCGGTTCCAGTAGGCGTGGAAGTACGCCGAGTCGGCGGGGAGCTTTTCGACCCGGGTGAAGTTGACGTCAAAGAAGATCTTCTGGGTCTTGTCGTACTCGTTGGTGACGACGATTCTCGCGGCCTTTCGGAACGGCATCGGGATCGTGCAGATGAACGACCGCCCTTCAGGATCGGCGAAGAAGGCGTTCTGGAAGGGAGTGCGCAACCCCAAGCCAACCCCGAAAAAATCTCCGAGCGGCACGCTTACGGCAGGCTCGTTGGCGCCGTCCCAAAACATGTCGATGCGGAGGGAGCGGAGCGCCTCGGGGTTGCGATGCTCAACGGTCAGCCAGATGCGCCGCACCACGCCTGCCCCTTTCTCGTCCAGCAGCGTGACGCTCTTGCCCGAGGGGAGGAAATCGAAGGCGTGTCCTTTTGCGCCTCGGTTCGCCATCCCGCCTTCTCCCGGCTTGGCTTTCGGGTTTTCGGGGCTCGCCCAAGCGGTCTTGACGCCCTTCGGAATCTGGAACAGCTCTTGCGCCATCGCTCCCACTGTACCGAAGGCAAGCCCGACGACGGCAAAAATGCGCCCGCTCATGCGCGCATTCTATCCCTTAGCAGTGCCGCTCGTCTCAAGCCGCGAACCCGAGCCTACGGGCAAGTAAGATGGGGCATGCTGGTCATGGTCGTCGAGACATTCCTTCAGCCAGAGCCCGGGCCGGTTTTCGAGCGCTTCAAGAACAAGGGCCGAATGATGCCGGCGGGAATCGAATATCTTTCAAGTTGGATATCGCAGGAAGGAAGAGTGTGTTACCAACTGATGGAGGCCGCTTCCTTGGAGGACTTGCGGCCCTGGGTCGAGGCATGGGACGACATCGTCAAGTTCGAAATCGTCCCGGTTCTCCGTTCGCAGGATTTTTGGGCGACGGCTTCAACCGCGACCTGAAGACGTTTGCATTGGTGGGCGGCGCCTTAGCCGAACAAGGATTCGCAAGGTTCGTGGCGCGGCCCCTTCTCGTCGCAGACCGCGTAGGTGGCGCGTCCGTTCAGAGTCACGCCGGCATGCCGTCCCTGGGCGTCGAGCACGTAGAACTGAAGCCCGAAGTTCGGTTGCCCTTTGTCGTTCTGAAGGCGCTTCTCCGTGTTCGCCGCCACCCGCCGAAGGGCGGCAAGGCCGGCATCCTTCGGATGGGCGCCTCGACGCAGTTCCTCAACCACCAGGAAGCTACATAGGTTGTAGAGGTTCGCCTCGCCGCGCCCCGTCGAGCCCGCGGCCCCCACGGCACCGTCCACGTACAAGCCGGCGCCCAAGATGGGCGAATCGCCCACGCGCCCCGGAATCTTGAACGCGAGCCCGCTCGTGGTGGTGACGCCGCAGAGCTCGCCTTTGGCATTGATGCCGTCGCAGTTGATGGTTCCAAAGACGTGGTCGGGGTCGATCAGCCCCTCGCGCGCCATTTGTAACGCAACCTCAAGACCGCCGCCTCCACGCTTGTTCGGGTCCAGATAGTGCTGGTTGTCGATGCGCCGCTTCCATTCCAACCATGCCCGTCGCGAGTTCTCGGTGTTAAGGTCGGGCTCGATCGTAAAGCCCACGCCCCGGGCGAACTCCTGCGCCCCTTTGCCGACCAGCAGATGGTGGTCGGTCTGTTCCATGACCGCCTTGGCGACGAGCGAGGGCGTCCGCACGCCTTCTAGACACGCTACCCCGCCCGCCCACTTCTTGGGGCCGTGCATGCAACACGAATCCAGCTGAACGACTCCGTCGGCATTCGGCAACCCGCCGTAGCCCACGCTGGCGTCGGCCGGGTCGAGTTCCACGATGTTCACCCCCGCGATCAGCGCGTCGAGGACGTCGGCTCCCTCCGTGATCATGCGAAAGGCTTTCTGGACGCAGGTTTCGTCTCCCCCGTTCTTCACGCTGTGGCCGTTGCCCGAGGCGATGACCACGGGCTTGACCGCGCTTGGAACGTGGATGGCGGGAGCGCCAAAGGCTTTGGCGATCGGCGCGGCAGCGACGGCGCTGGAGGCCGCCAAGAGCTGGCGACGGGACAGGTTGGCCATGAATCGCAGTATGCGCGATGGCGCATACTGCCGCCATGGGATTCACGCCGCAATATCGCGTGGAGGTCGAAGAGAAGCTCTCAGCGGTGGCTCCGATCACGACGCGCGCCATGTTCGGAGGCGTTGGCATTTACGCGGACGGCGCCATTTTCGCGCTGATCGCCGAAGACAAGCTGTACTTCAAGGTCGACGACCTGAACCGAGCCGACTTTGAGGCGGCGGGAATGGGGCCGTTCTACCCGTACGACTCGCCGACGCCCATGGGCTACTGGGAGTTGCCGCCGGGCATTCTGGAGTCGCCCGAAGAGCTTCGGGTTTGGGTCGACAAGGCGCTTGCCGTGGCGGCTCGGAAGAAATCCAAGAAGCGCTAGAACCGTCGAGGATCGAAAGTATCGCCAACTTGGAACTCGGGCTTCTTGCCCGCCAGGTTGGTGTGATGGCGCCCCGCCGACACCTGATAGCGCTTGCCGTCTCGCTCGATGGTGAGTCGGTATTCGACGCGGTGGCCGAGTTTCCCGGCGAAAGACTCGTGCCGCTCTACGTCGACGATTCGGCCAGGGCCGAGCAAACCGAGGGCGAGGATAGTGCCGATGACCATGATCCTATGGTGAGTCAAGAACCCTGCCGACGAAGCGGGACCACCGCAAATCCCGCACTCATTACAGGCGTAAGAACTTCCGCATCGCCGCCAGCTTCTTGGGACCGATGCCTTTCACGCTGAGCAACTCGTCGATGGAGGCAAATCCGCCGTGCTCCCGCCGATAGGCAAGGATCTTGGCCGCGGTCGAGGGGCCGACCCCGGGCAGGCGGTCCAACTCCGAAGCCCCCGCATTGTTGAGCGAGATCGACCCGGGAGCCGGATCTTTGCCCGAAGCGCTCTTTGCCGGCTTCGTGCGGTAGGCGCTCCCGGCGCTCTCGCCGCCTGCGTAGACTTGGGCAACCTTGGTCGTGTCGACGCTGCCGTCCTTTGCCTTGCGCGGCACATGGAGCTGATCGCCGTCGACGAGCTTCGCCGCAAGGTTGATGTCGTCCAGGCTGGCGTCTTTGGCAGCTCCGCCCGCGGCCTTGAGCGCATCGTTCACCCGCGAGCCCGGCGCGAACTCGTAAAGGCCGGGCCGGTTCACCGCGCCCGCCACATGGACGACGACCTTTGCCGTGGTCGGGGGCGCGGAGGCAGGCGGTGCTGAGAGCAGGGAGTTGACTTGATTCGAAGGGGCGGACTCGGCGCTCCTAAACTCCACGGCTGCGGGCTTGCGCAGACTCTGGGCACCCAAGTAGGACACCGCAAACACGGCGAGAAGACCGAACAGAACACCGGCAATTTGCTGGGGTTGGTTCCACCGTGCGAACATGGCGACTCAAGTGTAACAAATACCGGGCAAAAACGAAACCCTACTCTGACGGATTGAAGCAGGCGTAGAGCTGACCCGATATGAAACAAAGTCCAACCGCAATCCCCAGTGCGATGACCGCCCCGACCAAGGCGGCAACGACGGGTGCGGCGTGGACCATGGTGAGCAGTAAGAACGCGCCGATGGGGAAGACCGCGAAGATGACGGTGGCGAGCAAGAACATCAAGCCCCGGAACTGTCGCTGGCTAGGGTCGTCCAGATCCGGAAACAGCATGACGATAAGGAACCCGGTCGCCGAAAGCAACAGGGACATCGCCGGAGCCGCCACCAAGCCCGCCAAAGCCCATTCCCAGAGCATCGGCTTGATCGCCACCACCACCGCCGCTCCCAAGAGGCTGGAAAGGCCGCCGATAAGCGACTTCGCAAACACTTCGGAGAACACGGTCACCGCGGGCGAAAACGGCATCGGCTTCGTGAGGTCGATGCGCCGCAGGGTCTCCAAGAACCCGATTTGAGAGACCGAGGTGGTGGTCATGAACAGGCCCATCATCTGCATGCCGAGCATGATTGGGCCCAGCAGGTGAGGTCGCTTCGCGGGGATCAGGACCACCATGACCGTCATGCCCACCCCGACCAGAAGCAGCATGACGAACTGTCCCATCATGCCCCGCGTGAGAAGCAGGTACTCCTTCCACACCAAGGAAAGGGCGCCTTTGGGCTTCCACCGATGGATCCAAGGCGCCCGCCGGAACTTGAACTTCCCCTCGCGCGCCCGTTCGGCTTGAAACGCCATAACGTCGCCGCTTCGTTGAAGGTCTCGGAACTTGGCGGTGGAGAAGCCTTTCACGGCGGCTTGGTCGTACATCCATTCCGCTTGGGTCATCGCCACCCTTACCGCCACCACGATGATGGCGACGAGGCCCAGCAGCCCGATCGCGCCCATGCTCCACGCCCCCGAAAGGGGTGCCATGGTCGTCATGGTGGCAAAGCTCGCCGTAAAGAAGAGGACCCTTAAGACGGGCGACTCGGCAAGGGCAACAAGATCCGAGGGCTGTTCGTAGGTTCGCAGTGAGATCCCGGCGAACGCGGCAACAAAGACAACGACCGCAAAGATCCCCCAGCCGAGCACTTTCCGGTTGCGATCGCTTTGACGGTCGCTCCGATTGATGAAAAGGCTGGTGGCGTAGCCGATGCAAACCCACGCCATCGCCATCAGAATCCAGCTGATCGAGATCGCCCGAAGCGTCAATCCGCTCGAGGTGCCCGGCGGCAAGTTTCGGAACAGGGCTTCCCACCCCAACTTGGCGGGGCGAATGGTGAACAGCGCGATGACGAAGGGGAAGACGAGGGTGATCAGGTAGTCGCGCAGAATCCGGAAGACGAGGATGATGCGTGGTGAGATCGGCGTGCTGAAGAGTACATCGACGTCGGCGGGCTTGAAGCTGCCGGTGGAACTGCTAACCCCCATCAACATAAACAGGGAGAGCAGAAGGAACAAGCCAAAGGCGACGGCGTCGAGCACCACCATCGGCGGGAGGTCCCACTGCGGAGTCGTTCCCATAGGGAGCGCCGGAGCCCGCGACGGCATGAAAGCCGGCCTCATGAATACCAGGAAGTAATAGCCGATGAACGCGAGGAAGCTGATGAGGCGTCGGGGCGTGGTGAGTGCCCGCTTGACCCCGTTGACCAGCGTTCTAACCGTGAGGAACAGGAGGGGCTTGTACGGGCTCATCGGTTAGTTTGAGGAACACCTCTTCGAGCGAACTTTGCTCCATGCCGCTAGCGGCTCGGAGCTGGTCCAAACTGCCTTCGGCGAGTTTGCGTCCGCGGGCGACGATGATCACGCGGTCGCACAGCTTCTCGGCGGTGTCCAGAAGATGCGTGGAAACGAGGATGGCGCAACCGGCGTCCTTCGCGCTTTGCATCTCCTTCTTGATCTCCGCCACGCCAGCCGGGTCGATGCCGATCAGGGGTTCATCGAACAGGACGACGTTGGTTTCGTGGATGAACGCGCAGGCGATGGCGAGTTTCTGCTTCATGCCTTTGCTTAGGGTCGCCACGAGGTCGTCCTTCTTCTCCCAGAGATGGTAACGCTCCAGAAGGCTTTGCCCCCTCTCCTGGTAGACCGGCAACGAGTCGAAGCACATCGCCACGAAACGAAGGTGCTCGTCCACCGTGAGAAGCTCGTAAAGGGAAGGCATCTCCGGCACGAACGCAAGCCTTCCTTTTGCCAAACCAGGTTGGGCAAGCAGGTCGAATCCGTTAATGCGGACTTGACCGGCGGTGGGACGAAGAATCCCGGCGATGCACCGCAAGGCGGTGGTCTTTCCCGCTCCGTTAGGTCCCAGCAGGCCGACGATTTCGCCG
>JAXLTH010000060.1:0-8994 GCA_046330155.1 Fimbriimonadales bacterium
GGACGCCGTTGAGCGGACCTTTCCGCGTGTGGACAAACACGCGCTGGCTGCTCATCTGCCGCGGATCCCATCCGCCCAGCGGGTTCAGCCTCAGGAAGCCTTTGTCGTCGATGTACTTGACGACAAACCCGATCTCGTCCATGTGGGCGGCGAGCATCAGCTTCTTCGGGGTGCCTTTCGCCTTGTTAGCCCGGCGGAGGCAAAACAGGTTGCCCATGGCGTCGGACTCGAACTCGCAGATGCCCTTGAGCTCTTCCATGACGATGGTGCGAATGGCGTCCTCCTGTCCGGGAACGCCGTGCGCCTCGGTGAGGCGGCGCAATAGGTCGATATTCACCCTAGCGTTTTACCTTCACGAGTTCGCGGAAGGGGGTTCGGTAAAGTAACCGGGTCAATGGCGTATTTCAAGGACATGTTCGTCTGGGAGCCCGCATCGAGCCACTACGAGTTCACCGCCCACGCCCAAATGCGCCTCGTCGGCATCTTTCAGGGCGTCATGGCGCTCATTATCCTGGGCACGGCGCTGTTCATGCCGAGTCGCGGCGAGAAGACGCCCATCCTTTTCATGCTTCCCGCGATCCTGGTCTTCGTCGCGATCGCGGTCGGTTTCTTGCTCTACCGCAGCGAGTTCAAGGCTGATCCCATCCTAAAGCGCGTCGAGATTCTCCGCGGCATCGGCCCCTGGCTCAAGTTCACCCAATGGTCCTTCAACGAACTGACGGCGGTGCAGTTGGACGGGGTGACCGGAAAGAACAACCGGATGTACTTGGTCAAACTTGCCGGACCGGGCAAGCCGCTTAGCCTTAAGTCGTTTGCCAAACCCAAGGACGCCGCCGAACTCGCCGAGAAGATCGCCCAAGTCGTAGACAAGCCGATCGAGAAGACCGCCTATTTCCAGAAATACGGCGATCCGAAGCTCGGCTAGCCCTTGACCGCACCTGCGGTCATCGCTTGCTGGATTCGGTCCTTGAACAACCAGTAGACCACCAGGATCGGCACGACGACGATGACGATGCCAGCAAACAAGGCGCCCCAATCGCTCTGATATTGCCTCGCCGTAGCCATGTCGGCGATCCGCACGGGCAGGGTCGTCTGCCCACCGTGGCTATACAGCACCAAGGCAAGTGAGTACTCGTTCCAGAAGCCGATCGCGTTGAAGATCGCCACCACGATCAGCCCGGGCTTGGCGAGGGGCAGCATCACCTTCCAGAAGGTGGCATGGTCGGTGCATCCGTCGATCGCCGCCGCCTCCATCAGCTCGTTGGGGAGAGCCTCGAAGAACCCGTGGAGGACGAAGACGGTGAAGCTGAGCGAGTACGCGATGTACACGATGACCAAGCCCGACATCGTGTTCAGCAGGTGCATCGACTGCATCAGCTTGAAGAGGGGCACGATGGTGAGGAACTGCGGGAACATCATGCCGCCCAAGAACAAACCGAAGAGCAGCTTCGAGCCTCGGAACGGGTACTTCGCGAAGACGTATGCCGCCATCGCGCCGATCGGCAGCAGGAAGAGCAACGTGAACACGCTGACCACCATGCTGTTCACGAAGGCGGGGCCAAGCGGCCGCTGGGGGTCCGCCCAAGCGTTCACGTAGTTCTGCCATTGCGGACTGGCAGGCAAGGTCCAGGGCGACGCGAGAATATCGGCACCCTTCTTCACCGAGCTCACCAAGACCCAGGCAAGCGGCAACACGATCACGATGCCGTAGGCGAGGAGCAGCGCTCGGCCCAGCCAGTGGCTCAACCCTCCTTCCCTACGCATGCCGCCTCCGGAACATCAATCCGACCACGCCCGAAAGCGCCATCACCAAGGCGAAGTTCACCACCGCGACCGCGGAGGCGTAGCCGAACTTGGACTGGCCGATGCCCACCTGATAGAGGTAGGTCAGGATCGTCTCCGTCGCCCGGTCGGGGCCGCCGCTGGTCATCACCCAGACCAAGGCGAAGATATTCAGCACATTGATGACCAGGTAGATGATCGAGATGCGCTTGATCGACCAGAGCAACGGCCATGTGATCGTGCGGAACCGCCGCCAGCCGTAAGCGCCGTCAAGCGAGGCGGCTTCGATAACCTCGGCGTCGATCTGACGAAGCCCTGCCATGAACAACATGACGTAGAAGCCAACCGAATACCAGACGAACGCCGTGCCCACGGCGGGGAGTGCGGTCGCCTTCCTCCCCAGCCAGTCGGTTTGGTGCCCCAAAACCCCGTTCAGCAGTCCGCCGGGGGTGGGGTCGAAGATGAATCGCCACATGATCGACACGGCGACCAGCGACATCACGTGGGGAAAGAGGAAGAGCGAGCGCAAGGAGGCGGCAAGCCTGCCCTTTTGCTGCAGGGCGTGCGCCAAGCCGACCGCCAGCACCAGGATGGCGACGCCGCACACGACCAGTAGCCAGAGGTTGTGGCTTACCGATTGCCGGAAGACGTCGTCTCGGGCGAGCTTCTCGTAGTTCCCCGCCCCTACAAAGGTCTTCTGGTCGCTGAGCCCGCTCCACTTGAAGGTGGAAAGCGCAAACGCCTGGAGCAGCGGCCAGCCCACAAAGAGGAAGTACAGGACTACCGCAGGCGCCAGGTAGGCGAGGACGAAGGCGGGGCGTTTCACCCCGCCTCCCTCATCGAAGGCCTATCGGACATACGTGCGCTTGACAATGTCTTCGTCGTCGCGCGCGGCTTGGGCCGCCTTCTCGACGCGCTCGCAGAATCCTTCGGGGGTGAGCTCGCCGCTCAGGAGCGACGCCATCGCGCCTTCAAGCTCCTTGTTGAAGTCCTTGTACCAGGAGCGGTATTCGGCGCTCCAAACGGCCTTGCTGGTGGTAAACGCCTGCGCCGCCGCAAGCAGATGTTTCGGCAACTTCGCCGACGCACTGCCTTGGATCGCCATCAGGGTTCCCTTTTCTTCCACAAACTGCCGCGCCTTGTCGGGTGTCGTCATGTACTTGAAGAGCTCGATGCCCTGCTTCGGATTCTTCGCCTTGGCGGGGATCATCCACGGCTCGATGCGGATGCCGACCGCCGACTTGTCGCCCATGCCGCGCTCTAACCCCGGCACCAGCATGAACTCCATTTCCGCGCCCTCCGGCATCTTGTCCTTCATTTCGGCGTAGAGCCAAGATCCGCATGGGATCATTGCGGCGCGACCTTGAACGAACTCGGTCTGGCTTTGGGTGTGGTTCATGCCCGTGGCACCTTGCTGGAAGTACCCGCGAGATCGAAGGTCGGCGACCAACTTGGCTGCCGTAAGCACTGCAGGAGACTTCCACGCGCCCGCCTTCAAGGCTTGGCAGTCGTCGAGCGCCTGGTTTCCGCCCGCACTGAGAATCCACGGCACGAGGAATCCCTCAAGCATGTAGTCGGGGTACTGGCCTTGGAACGTGATGGGTGCGATGCCCTTGGCCTTAATCTTCTCGCAGAGGGCGAGCAACTCTTCGTAGGTTTTGGGCACCTGCCAGCCGTTCTGCTGGAAGAGTTTGGGGTTGTACCACCAGCCTTCCACGCTGACGTAATACGGCAACACGTACTGCTTGCCGTTGTACTCTCCCAGCTTGAGGATGGCGGGCATGAAGTTGTCGCGCCAGCGGCCCTTGCCATCGCCGGCCGGTTCGTCCATCACCGACGTCAGGTCCATCAGCTGACCCTCGTACGCCGCCTTCCAATGGTCGAATCCCCATCCGGGAAATGCCAGGTCGGGAACGTCGCCGCTGACGAAGCGAGGCTGGAGCTGCTCCCATACCTTGGGGCTGCCGTCGACCTTGATCTCCAGCTTGTGCTGGCTACCGAACTCCTTGGCCGCCTGCTGGTAGAAGTCGATTCCGTAACCGCCTTGAAAAGCGACCACTTCCACTTTGTTCGCGGCTGCCGGATCGCCGCCCGTCGTCGCCCCCGTCGTTCCGGCGGACGCGCCGTCGCCCTTTCCGCAACCCGCCAAAACCGCCGCCATCGCGACGCACCCAATCCAAGTTCGCATAGTCATCGTTTGAACCCCACAGGCAAAGACGGAAAAGCCGGGCAACTCGCACCGGCGGTTCCGATCCCAGGCATACCCGAAATTCGGCTACGCCAACAGCTTCTCGAACAGCCAACGGGCGCAGCCTAGCTTGGTGCGCTTTCCACTGGACTCCGTTCTTCCGTCGTCGAAAAGCAGGTTTAGTTCGTTCTCGTCGCCCTCGAAGCCGATTCCGGCTTTCGACACGTCGTTGACGGCGATCGCGCGGACCCCTTTGCGGCGCATCTTTTCCTTGGCGGTTTCCAGGTCAGCGGTCGGTTCGGCGGCGAACGCCACCGTGGTGCCGGCGCAGTTCGCGGCAAGCTCGGCGATCACGTCGGGGTTCGGCACCAGCTCAAGCGTCAAGCCGCCTTCCCCACGTCGGATCTTGCCGGCCGTTTTGTGGGCGGGACGGAAGTCTGCCACGGCGGCGCAACCGATCACGAAGTCCGCGTCCTTGGCAAGCGGTGCTGCGGCATCGCGCATCTCCTCCGCCGTCCGCACCCGTACGATTCGAGCCTGAGGAGGCAACGCCGCCGAAACCGGTCCCGTCACGACCGTGACTTCGGCGCCCATCGAGAGCGCCGCCCGGGCGAGGGCAGCTCCCATCTTGCCCGAGGAGCGGTTGGACAGGAACCTCACGTCGTCAATGGGCTCTTGGGTCGGGCCTGAAGTGATCAGCACTCGCTTGCCTTGCAGAGCACGGCTCTGCTCGGAAGCCTCCAACACGGCTTCGACGATGCGGACGTTGGGCGCCAGCTTGCCTTGGCCGTTCTCCCCGCAAGCCACATCGCCCTCCGCTGGCTCGACGATCAAGACACCCCGGTCTGAGAGTCGCTGCAACGCCTCCTGGGTGGAGTCGTTTGCGTACATCGACGGGTTCATGGCGGGGGCGACCACGATCGGCCCGGTGTACGCCAAGGCTAGGGTCGTGAGCATGTCGTCGCCGATGCCGAAGGCGAGACGGTTGATCGTGTTCGCCGTGGCGGGAGCGATGACCAGGGCGCTGGCTTGGCGCGCCCAGTCGATATGCGCCATCCGTCCCCGTTCGGGCTCGTCAAAGGTGTCGATGAGGCACGGTTGGCCGGTGAGCGCCTCAAAGAGGGCGGGCGTGACGAAGTTCTGGGCGGCGTCGGTAAGACAAACGCGGACGGTGTAGCCGGCGCGCATCAGGTCCCGAGCCAAGTCGGCGGCTCGATACGCGGCTACGGAACCGCTGACGCCCAGAACGATGCCGCTCAACTTCCTCCGTTCGACTTGGCGGGCGGCGCCATGTACACAAAGTCCGCCAGGCCCTTGGACACCTTGCGCGACTCCGTTCCGTCGATCATCACCAGCGTGACGCCGTTCTCCTTGGTCCGGCGCTCGATGCGCCAGTTGATGCCTTGCTCGTACATCACGTGGCCGGAGCCCGCAACCACGACCATCACCGTCTTGGGCGACCTCGGGTACTCGTCCATGTACTTCAGGGCGCTGTCCGCCATCCCTTCGTCCCACATCACCTGGCCGCGGTACATGCCGTCCACGGCTCCGCCGGCGTGGCCGCCCACCATCGCCTCGAAGATCGAGCGATGGTCCTTGTTGCCCAAGAACATTTCAGGCAGTTGGCTCTTCGCGTCGGCGGGAAGCGCGTCGTAGCCTTGGCGGGAAGCAGTGCGCACCCAATCGCGCGGCACGTTCAGCGCGACCATAGGCAAGCGGTTGGCCTTGATCGTGTCGAAAATCGGCTTGTACAGGGCGTAATCGAATCCCCACTGGGTCTTCCAGTCGGATTTGGCGACGAACTCCTCATCCGTGTACCACCCCAGGGTCCACCCGTTCAGATTCTGTTGGACGGGGCGGGTGAACATTTCAAAACCCACGACCACGTTACGACCTCTCTTGATCAGGGCGTCGATGACCGCAGCCTGCATTTTGTGATGGTCGGCGTTGTCGTGAGACTCGCCGACGTAGACCCACCGCGTTCCGTCGGCGGCCGCGGCAAGGTCATCGAGGGTTACTGCCTTACCGCTTCGGGTCGCGACAATCTCGTTTGGGAGGGCCTGAACGGCCCCGGGCGTCCCGATCGGAAGGGAAAGCGCGTCAGGTTCGGCGCCTTGTGCGACCAAACCTAGGGCGAAAGCCGTCATTACGCTCATAGAGCTTGATTGTTCGAGAATAAGGGGGAGGATGTCAACGGCTGGAGCGGTGGGAGCTGCAATTGCCGTGGCTTTGTTATGTTTCGCCTTGGGGTGCAGCAAGCCAACGACCGCTGTTTCGCCTCAACCTCCCAAGACTCCGACCACGTCTGCCTCTCCCAACCGCGCCCTGTTCGAGCAGGTGCGCGCGGGACGTTATCAGTTCTCCCTCTCCGCGGACGAATTGGCGAACGCCTACAACACGGTTCGCACCTTGGAGAAGTTGTTCAAGGGAGATGATTTGACCTCGGTGCGGGACGCGGCAGAACTAATCGACGGCGCCGGGCACCGGGTGGTCGATCTAGCCGAAGATCCGCCCACGCTGCAAGATGTCGACAAGAACCCAAAGGCCTTTAAGGAATGGCGGGAAAGGGCGATCAACGATGCCAACGACTCGATCTTCGAGATTCGGCAGGCCGAGTCGGTGCTACTGGGCATGGCAGATTTTGCCAAGGGCGAAAACCGAAGCGCGTTGATCCGCGTTCACCAAGTCGTCGACGAAGCCCGTGACGGTCTAGAGGTCGCCATCGACGCTATGGACGGCACGGTCGAGCCGTACGATCCGGGCGGCGACCAGTAGGCCCTACTTCTTGCCCTGATCCAGGTTGAGCATCGTCCCAATCAGGGTCTTTTCGGCGCTTCCCGAATCGCCAGCCTGGATCGCCCGAAGCGCCATCGTGACTTCTTTCGCGTCGGAAGTCCTGCCCTGGCTGAGCAACAGGGCTTGGGTCTTCTGAAGATCCGCCACGGCCATCGCCATCGTGATTTGATTCGACTTGAGGCCCATGATGGTCTTCTCCACTTGGCGAGAAGCCGCGCTGATCTCCGCCGCCTGCGAGACTCGGGGGTCCACCGGAACCGAGTAGCGAGCGGCGTCTGCCGTGAACTCGATCACGAAGTCCAAATCGATGGACTCTGAACGGTTGCTGATGAGGTCGTCGTAGACCAGCTTGCCTGAAGCCACCCGATAGTGGCCCAGCGGGTGGTTCGCGAAATCAAAGTCGAACACCTGCTCCAAACTCGTCCCACGCTCAAGGTCCGAGAGCGGCATAGTGATCTCCCTGCCGGCACCCGCCTGGGATGAGCGCAAGGTAACCCACCGTGCCACCTTCAGTTCGAGCCTGAGGTTACGGGCAACCACGGTCATGAGCTTCTCCAACTCCGTCCGGAAGATTTCGGGGATCAACTCGGGGCGGGGAATGAAGTAGTAGTTGCCGCCCGACTTCTTCGCCATGCCGGCGAGGAGTTCCTCGTTGTAGTCCGGCCCGAAGCCCAAGAAGGTCGAGGTGATGCCTTTCGATTTGATTTCGGCGGCGAGGTTGACGATCGCGGAGTAGTCCTTGATGCCGGCGGTTGGGTCGCCGTCGCTGAGCACGATCATCCTCGTAGCTCGGCCGTGTTCTTGAACTTGGGCGAGTTGCTGGGCGGCGAGGGAAACGCCGTCGTAGAGGTTGGTGGTGTTGCCCGGAACGAGGCGCTGGATGCCCTCCTTCACCAACTGCCGATTGGTCACCCTTTGGGGCGCCATCAAGACGTCCACGGTCTCTTCAAAGGTGACGATGCTAAGGACATCGTTGGGAGTCAGCAGGTCGACCACATAGCTGCAAGCCTGCTTGACGTACTCGAGCGGCGGACCCTCCATCGAGCCCGACCGGTCGATGACCAAGCACAAGTTCAGCGGGGTACGCGCACCCGCATGGGCGCCCAGTCCTTGAGTGCCCGCCGCATGAAACTCGACGAGGAACTGCTCTCGCGCCGGCCCGTTCGCCATGGTGGCGGCCCGACCCGGAACGATCTCCGCGGTAAGCGCTTTCATGGCGCCCATGGCCGTGGTGCGGTTGGCGTCGTCCGCCCCCATCATCTGGGTGCGGTTCAGGTCGCCGCCCGCGATCGCTTGGGTACGGTTGGGGTCGCCACTCAACGGCGGCCCCGAGATCACGGTCTTGTTCGGATCCATGGGTGACTGGCTCACGGCAATTCTCGCGGTCCAAACGACCGCCTTTCTCCTAGACGATTATCGGCGAGTCGAATGATCGGGCGCAACCGTTAATCGATCAACTCGAGGTCTTTCAACATTCGCGGGTTTTGTCGCCAACCTTCCCGCACCTTGACGTGAAGTTCCAAGAACACGTGCCGATCGAGAAGCGCCTCGATCTCGGCGCGCGCCTTCGTGCCGACGTCCTTGATGAACTGCCCGCCCTTCCCGATCAGAATCGCCCGTTGTCCAGCCTTTTCGACCGCCACTTCTGCCCCAATGTGCAGGGTGCCGTCCTCATCCTCTTCCCAGCTTTCCACGTGGACCGCGGTGGCATGAGGAATCTCTTGGCGGGTGGCGATAAGGACCTTCTCGCGGATCAACTCCGCGACCAGAAATCGCGTGGACTGGTCGGTGTACTCGTCGTCCGGGTACAGCGCTTCCCCTTCGGGCAACGCGGCAAGGATCATCTCGCGCAGCTTTCCGAGGTTTTGCTCGCGCGTCGCCGTGGTCAGCATCGAGTTCTCGGTACCGAAGAGCGTTTGATAAGCCTCGACGTGCTCGACGACAAACTCGGCTTTCAACAAGTCCATCTTATTGAGGGCGAGCAACACCGGCGCCTTGGCATCCCGCACGAGCTCGGCGATCTGCCGGTCGATGTCGTCGGGGCGCTTGCTCACATCCGCGACGTAGAGGACGAGGTCGATGTCGGCAAGCGCGGTTCGCGCCTGTTCCACCATCGCTCTGCCCAGCCGAGTGTGAGGCTCGTGGATGCCGGGCGTATCGATAAACGCGATCTGGTAATCGTCCGTTTGGGCGATGCCCAGCACCCGCCGCCGCGTGGTTTGCGGCTT
>JAXLTH010000061.1:0-8753 GCA_046330155.1 Fimbriimonadales bacterium
CAAGGTCGACAAGTACTACACCAAGTTCACCTGGGCGCGCGAGTTCACGGTGGTCGGTCGGGGCGCCGAAGACGCCTCGTTGCTCAAGGCGAACGACACGATCCGCAAGATGTTCGCCTATCGGCACGACATCCTCAAGGCGCTCATCTCCGACGGGGTGAAGTTGGTGGTACTGGGCAAGAAGGAGAGGCTGGCGGACCTGCCGGAGTTCAGGGGGCGGTCCGACGTGGACTTGCTCTCCCGAGTCTGCGGCTACAACCCGACCAAGACGCTCGTGGTGGGAGAGGAGTCGCAAGCCGAGGTGATCCGCGTGTTTGCGGACGCCCTCTACAGAGTCTGCGCGTTCCGCCCTGTGGATCCCAACTGGGACAAGCGGGGGCGAGATGTTCAGCAGTACGAACTGAGGGTGAAACGGCTCGACGTGCAGTTCGACGAGAAACTGAAGGAACTGTACGATTCGGCGATTGCAAGCAAGCTGTGGAAGGAGTCCTCCGCGGCGAACTCGCGCGAAGCGATGTGGACCGCGGCCGTCATGGCGTACTTCAATGCTGCCTCAGGGGACTCCGTACCCGCCGGCGCGGACCACCCCATCCGTACTCGAGAAGATCTGCGCGCGTACGATCCCGCCTTGTTTGCTTTGGTCGACGAGACAATGGCTTACGCCGGCCATGTCGATTGGCGGTTTTCGCCGTAGAACAAGGCAGAAGTGCCGACCGTCGAACTACCGTCAGCACTTCAACCGGCTTATCGCAACATAGCGTCGGTTGGCACGAGTCTGGTGATACCATGGAAGCGATGCCGGCAGGGCGGGCCGGTTGGAAGGTACTGCGCATGAACATATTTTCGAAATCCGTATTTGGTACTCTCGTGCTGGGTCTATCCGCACTCTCCTGGGGCCAAGGTATCACCTCTCGGATGTCGGTGTCGACTGCGGGCGTAGAGGGAAATGGAATCAGTAACGACAGCCAGCGTCCGGCGATCAGCGCGAACGGACGCTACATTGCTTTCAGCTCACACGCTTCCAACCTTGCCCCCGATGACACGAACGGCGTCTCCGACGTGTTTGTGCGCGATCGCTTGACGGGCACGACCACCCTCATCTCCCGATCCACCCTCGGCGTGATCGGCGACGGGGCGAGCGACAACCCGTCCATCAGCGCGGACGGCCGGTTTGTCGCCTTCCAATCGTCCGCCAGCAACTTCTCGACCGGGTTGGACATCACGGGTCCCGAAATCTTCGTCCACGACATGCAGACGGGCGTGACCAGCAAGGTCTCGCTGGCGACGAACGGTGATCCCGCCGACTTTCCCAGCGTCGAGCCACAGATCAGCGCCGATGGGCGCTACGTGGCGTTTCGATCCGGCGGCGAGAACCTCGACCCGAACGACACCAACACCGTCGACGACGTCTTTGTGCGCGACCGGCTCCTCAACACGACGGTCAGGGTCAGCATCTCATCGACCGGGCAGCAGGCTAGCGTTGCCTGCGGATTTCCTTCGATCAGCGCCGACGGACGCTACGTGGCGTTCGTAACCAGCGACAACGGCATGGTGGTGGGCGACACGAACGGCACGACCGACGTGTTTGTGCGCGACCTCCAAGCGAACACGACGACGCGCGTTTCGACCACCTCGGCCGATGCTCAGGCTAACGGCCACAGCTCTTACCCCTCGATCAGTGCGGATGGCCGATACGTCGTGTTCTATTCCAGCTCTTCGAACCTGGTGGCAGGAGACACGAACCTGTTCTGGGACGTGTTCCTCAAGGATCGTCAGACCGGCGTTACGGAGCGCGTTTCGGTGGGTTCGAGTAGCCAGCAGGGCAACGGTTATGCGAACATCGGCTCTATCAGTGCCGACGGTCGATACGTGGCGTTCTACTCGTCTTCGGGCAACTTGGTCGCCAACGACAACAACGGCATGGAGGACGTGTTTGTTCACGACCGCCAGACCGACACCACGATCCGCGTTTCCACTTCTACCGCTGGCGTTGAGGGCAACAACCACAGCAACTGGGCGACGATCAGCGCGGACGGAAAGATGGTGGCTTTCGTGTCGGCAGCCTCGAACCTAGTCGCCGACGACACCAACGGTTCCCTCGATGTTTTCGTCAACCGCTTCGGCGGAGTCGCCCTGGACAGCCTTACGGTCAGTCCTGGCGTGGTGACGGGCGGATCGGGCTCCACCGGAACGGTCCACTTAGTGGAAGCGGCTGACCCGGGCGGCGTCATCGTCTCCCTCTCCAGCGGCAACGCGGCGGTCTCGGTGCCGGCGTCGGCGTTCGTTCCCGAGGGCTCTGCCTCGGCGGACTTCGCCATCACCACGTCCCCGATCTCGTCGCCCACCGCGGTCACCCTGACCGCCACCCTCGACTCGATCTCCCGCACCGCGACCCTCACGGTCCGAGCGCCCATCCTCACCTCGCTCACCCTCAACCCCCAGATCCAGGCCGGAAGCCTGCCCTCGATCGGAAGGTGAACTGAGCAGGCCGCCCCCGCCGGCTTCGTGGTCACCCTGACCAAGAACACCGGCCTGATCGACATCCCGGTCTCCGTCACGGTGCCCGAAGGCGCCACGTTCGCGACCTTCGACATCCAGACCCAGGCCGTCACCGGCCCGGTGCAGGCGCAGATCGTGGCGCGGCGCTCCTCGGTGCAGCGGGCGGCGATCCTGTTCCTCTACCCGACGACCTTGGACTCGGTCACGATCAGCCCCTCCACGGTCAAAGGCGGCACCGCCACGACGGGCACCGTCCACCTGACGCTGCCGGCGCCGGCGGGCGGGGCCAACGTCCAACTCCTCAGCCTGAACCCGGCGGTGGCGAGCGTCCCCAGCGTGGTGTTCGTTCCGGCGGGCCAGACCAGCAAGACGTTCGCGATCACCACGTCCCCCGTGGCGTCCACCACCAACGTCTCCATCCGGGCCAACCGAAACGGCGTCTACCGGGCGAGGGTCGTCACCGTCACCCCGTAACGACTGGAAAGGCAACATGCGCCCACCCCGATTCCGGGGTGGGCGTCTTGGTTTTAGGGCAAGGTCGGATTCAGCACTTCGACTTCCCCGCCACTAAGCGGCACCCGAAGGGCCTGTGATCCTCGGGGAGCCTCGACTTCGACGATCACCGATCTTCCGTCGGACGAGAAACGAAGGTCTGTCGCATAGCGAACCTCAGCTAGATATTCGACCGCTCGCGATTCGAGGTCGACGACGTACACCCCATAACCGCGGGTTCCCATGCCCAAGTAGGCGATCTTGCGGCCGTCAGGGCTGTAGCTGGCGGTTAGCTCGGAAGCTTGCTTCTTCGCCAGAACGACCCGGTTCTTACCGTCAAGGTCGAAGGAAACAGCCGACATCAGCGGCTTCTTCTTCTCCGCCACTCTCTTGCCAGCCGGGCGAGTCGCTTCGACCGGTTTCGGTGCCTCTTCTTCCACTATGGCGAGAATCCGCTGGCCCGTAGGATGCCATCGAGCCCGGACGATCTGCAGATCGGGAGTGGGAATCGTGCTTTGCACCCCGGTGGCGAGGTCGAGGATCGCCAAGCGCGAACTCACAGCGTCATTTGACGTAAAGAGAAGCTTCTTTCCATCCGGTGAGAATTGGGGATCCAGGTTCTTTGCCGGACTTTCAACGACGACCCTTTGCCACCTTGCCGCGACGTCCGCCAACCAGATCTCGCTGTGATCGCCACGCTCTACTTGATAGGCAAGCTGCCTCCCGTCGGGGGCGACCGCGACAGACTTGGCGCCCACAAAGGCGTCGGGCAAAGGAATGGGACCACTTCCATTGGGCCCCACCCTAAAGAGGCGTCCATCGGCCGGCTGTGCCAAAACGACCTCGTCTCGGCCAATGGCCTCGGCTCCAAACTCGTGACCCTGCGGCCAGGCGGCCGGAGCCAATCCCAAAGGCACCGCGGCCAACGCGAGGTAAGCCGCGATGGGGGTTGGAGCCCGTTCTGTGCCGAGCCGCTGAACCCGCTCCAAGACGCCACCGCCCGGAAGCTGCGATGCGAAAGCTCGCGAAACAAGCTGGCTGAGGAGCACCTTGCCGTACGTCTCGTTTCCGGAGGGCAAGACCGTCTGCGCCAACTCGTCGCCCCGCATCTCCATGACAAGGATGGCGTCTCGGTGGGCGAGCCGCGCCAACGGGTTCCAGGCGTAAAGAGACTGAACGATCGAGAACAGCAGCAGCCGCACCCCGTCGTACCGAGCCAAGTGGGCGAGTTCGTGGACCAAGACCGCCCGGCACTCCTCGACGCCAAACTGGGAGAGCCATTGCGAAGGGAGAACGACGCATGGGTTCAGGATTCCCACCAAACACGCCGAGCCGATCCGATCAGAAACGAGGACGACGGGCGCATCGCGAAGTCCCAGCCGATCCACGGTTTCGTAGACGATGTTGACCAAGGCAGGGTCGGTGAGTTGCTCGGCGCTGCGTACAAGCCGCCATGTGGCGATCAGCTTCGCGCCCAACGCGACGAGGGCGACCGCGGCGAACACGCCGACCAGCCAAGCGGGATCGAACCCCGAGAAGGGAGAAACGCGAAGGCTCTCGACGCTGAAGCCCGACGTGACTTCGTAGACGGCGGGGCGCGCATTGGAAACCGCTGGCGGACGAACAAAGCTGGGCACGGGCAAGAACAAGGCGACCAGCCCGACATTGACCGCGAGCCAGAGCGCAGATCGGAAAGCTAGATAGCGCTGAAAGATCCGAGCCAAGCCGAGCCCGATCAACAGTAGAACGCAGCTGCGTACTAAGAGCTCGACCAATCCTGGCCAGCCGGAGGCAAGCAGACTGCGGAACTCGAGCCTCGGAGATCCGCTAACGGCCGCCGGCAGATTCCTGGGGCTACGCGCCACCGTGCTCCCGAAAGTCGCCGTCAGTTCGTAGTTGGAACCGCCTTGGATAGGAAACTCGGCTTCCGTCGCTCCGGCGGCGATTTTGACCGTGCTTGGCACCGTCGCCCCCGTGGCGGAAAGGCTGATGGTAGCGCCATCTTTCGGTGCTGGCTCAGTGAGCAAGACTTTGCCTAGTCCAGGCTTCACCGTTTCGATCCTAGCAAGATCGGTGCTTCCATTGCCGAAGAAGTACACCGCGCCCGCACCGTTACTCTCGTCCCGCGCGGCAACTGCGATCGAGTCTCCGGAAATCGCGGGACCGCCCAATCCATCGCCAGCGTCACCATCCCTCGCGAGCAAACGTGACCTGAGAGTCCACCGTCCGCCTTTGCGTACGTAAAGATATGCGGCACCGCAGCGAGCCTTGCCTTCGATCGTCTCGCCCGTGGCCCCAAGGACTAGGCGGTCTCGCCAGATGGCGGGCATCCCAAAGTTCATCTCGGCTTGGGGGTGAGGAGCGAGAATTCGTGCCTGCTCCCGCCAACCTGAGCCTGAGCGGACGAAGACGTAGGCCTTGCCGATTTGGGGAATGATCTTCGCCGGCGGCGTACCGGGTTCGGTGTTGGCACTCCGGTACATGGCGCCGACCACGATGGTGTCGCCGTCCATCGCCAAAGACATGCCAAAGTAACATCCGACAACGTTGTCTGGCGCCTTGAGTCTTGCCCTCAACGGCCAGGTGCCGTTGCCGCGTTCGAAGACGAACACTTCTCCACTGTTGAACACGCCATCGGTGTCGGCGCTGTAGGCTCCCACGGCCACCGTCTCACCCGAGACCGTCACCGTGTAGCCCATGTAGTCGTCCTTTTCGGGGTGGGGCGACAATAACTTCGCCTTCTGGATCCACCGATCGCCTTCTCGCTCGAACACATAGGCCGAGCCTTGGTCTCGGGCACGCTCGTCGTCTCCGGGAACTCCGACCACCGCGATGTCTCCATCCAACGCCACCGAGTAGCCAAAGCCGTCGTAGGTCTTGCCGTCAGCCGCCTCAAGCACGCCCTGGCTTCGCCACTCGCTTCCCACCCGGCAAAACACGTAGGCGAGGCCTTTGCTGTTCCGACCGTAATCCCAGTCCGACTTTGCCCCTACGAGGATCGTGTCGCCCGAAATGGCCACCGCGTAGCCGAACTGGTCCTTCGAAAGAGGCTGGTCCGCGCGAAGAGTCGACTGAAGCTGCCACAAGCCGCCTTCGCGAACAAAGACCTGGGCACAACCTACGTTTTCTCCCACCTGATCATCGTCGATGTGGGGCATCCCCGCAACCAGGGTCCTGCCGTCCATCGCCACCGACCAGCCAAGGTTGTCCTTGGGCTTGGCATGGAGACCGTTCACCTTCTGATCGGCATAGACGTCCTGAGCCTGGAACGCCGAACTAGTTCCCAGAGTCGTCGCCAGCGCTGCCGCCAGCCAAATCCACTTCTTCATCCATCCCCCCAGACTTCAAGGCGCCTTCGATCGCCTCTTTCAGAGCCAGCAGTTCCTCGTTGGGTATCGCGCGCGCGCTTTCGCTGGCAAAGTACGCCGCCAGCGGAGCGAGGCTCCCGGTGAGGCGTTCCTGCACAAAAGACTCCACCAGCCGCCTCTCCAGGACCTCCGTGCTTTCGGTAGACCGGTAGGCGTATGTCGCACCCCGCAGTTCTCTCTCCACCAGATGTTTCCGCATCATCCGGTCCAACCCCTTGACGATGGTGCCCCGGACGTACCCTCGGGGCGCGCCGAACTGCTCGTGGACCTCGCGTACGGTCAAGCCGTCGTGAGCGCCCAAGAAGGCGAGCAAGTCGAACTCGAACTTCGCCGGCGCGCGCTGCCGCATGACTGCATTATGCGCCATGTTCCGCGATACTGTTGCTTTCCGTCATCTCGCAACAATACGACCTTGCAAATCAGATATTCAGATGATATACTGACATAAGTCAGCAAGGCAAGCTAGGCGCCGCAAAGGTCGAAATGGGAGGACTGGAGCGGCGCCCTTCATCTTCTGCCCGGGGCGGCGCCGCCCGATCTCCAAAGCCGGCAATCCCATTCGGCCCGCCCGACCCGCGTAACGTGTATCATAGGGAATAGGAGAAGTCCATGCTGGCGAAAAGTCAGCGTAACCTCAGCGATTCCGCCTCCGGACTCCGACGACCTACGGTCGCCACGCGGAACGCTTCACCTTCGCCTCATCGCCCGGAGTTCATTCCGACTCATTTCCGGGCCTATTCCTGCCTGCAGGACCCATGGCTATGGCAACCGCCGTCAAACCAAAACCCACCCGCGTCAAAGCACCCAAGACCCATGCCGTGATGATCGACGGCAACGAAGCCTGCGTCCACGTGGCGTACCGCGTGAACGAAGTCTGCTCCATCTTCCCCATCACTCCCGCGACCCCCATGGCGGAGCTTGCCGACCAATGGTCGAGCGAAGGAAAGACCAACCTGTGGGGCTCGGTCGTGGACGTGGTCGAAATGCAGAGCGAACTTGGCGCCGCCGGCACGTTACACGGCGCGCTTCAGTCCGGCACCCTTGCCACCAGCTTCACCTCTTCGCAAGGGCTGATGCTGATGATTCCGAACATGTTCAAGATCGCGGGCGAGCTCACCCCGTGCGTGATCCACGTGGCAAGCCGATCCATGGCGGCAAACGGCATTTCCATCTTTTGCGATCACCAAGACGTGATGGCGGTTCGCCAGACCGGGTTCGCGATGCTCTCCAGCAGCAGCGTGCAGGAGGCGCACGACTTCGCCCTCATCGCCCAAGCGGCAACCCTCGAGTCGCGCATTCCCTTCCTCCACTTCCTCGACGGGTTCCGCACCTCGCACGAGGTCAACCGGATCGACCTGATCGAAGACGCCCAGATGTTGGAACTCATCGACGAGGAGTTGATCTTGGCGCACCGACGCCGGGCGATGAACCCGGACCAGCCCGACATTCGGGGCACGGTGCAGAACAACGACGTGTACTTCCAGGCTCGAGAGACGGTGAATCCGTTCTACGGCCGGTGCCCGGAAATCGTGCAAGAGGTCATGGACCGCTTCGCCGATATTACGGGGCGGCAACACCGCTTGTTCGACTACTACGGCCATCCGAAGGCGGAGCGGATCCTCGTCGTCATGGGTTCGGGCGCGGAGACGGTTCGAGAAACGGTCGAGCACCTGGCTCTCCAAGGCGAGCGGGTCGGCGCCGTGCAGGTGCATCTTTACCGTCCCTTTGCGATCGAGGCGTTCCTTGAAGCAGTGCCGAGCACCGTCCGGGGCGTGGCGGTGTTGGACCGTACCAAGGAGCCGGGCGCCTCGGGCGAGCCTCTGTACCTGGACGTGGTCAACTCGTTCGCCGAGCATGCCCTCGACCGCGCCATGCCGCGTATTATCGGCGGCCGCTACGGCCTGGCGGGCAAGGAGTTCCACCCTGGAATGGTGAAAGCCGCCTTGGACGAGCTTCTGGAAACCAAGCCCAAGAACCACTTCACGGTCGGCATTGTGGACGACGTGGCACATTCGAGCATCGACTACGATCCCGACTACTCGATCGAGCCCGACTCGGTCCACCGCGCCATCTTTTACGGCTTGGGAGCCGACGGAACGGTGGGGGCCAACAAGAACACGATCAAGATCATCGGCGAGGACCCGCGCTTCCACGCGCAGGCGTACTTCGTGTACGACAGCAAGAAGAGCGGATCGCAAACGGTGTCGCACCTCAGGTTCGGACCAAACCCAATCCGTTCCACCTACCTCATCCGCTCTGCCAACTTCGTCGGCTGCCACTGCTTCAACTTCATCGACCGGATGGACGTGCTTCAGTACGCCGCTCCGGGGGCGACGCTGTTGCTCAACAGCCCCTATGCCGCGGACAAAGTCTGGGATCGCCTGCCCCAGTCCA
>JAXLTH010000062.1:0-7020 GCA_046330155.1 Fimbriimonadales bacterium
ACCGTGGGCTCGTAGCCGTAAAGGGTGAAGTGGCCGAACTTGGTCGGGAAGTCGATGGGGCCCGCCTTGCGCTCAACCAGCTTCTCGTGCTGGCGACGATAGGCGATGAGATCGGCGATCGTAATGATCTTCAGCCCGTGGTCTTCGGCGAACTTCAGAAGACCGTCGACCCGCATCATCGTGCCGTCGTCTTCAAGAATCTCGCACCCCACGGCAACGGGCTTGAAACCCGCCATGACGGCAAGGTCGACCGACGCTTCGGTGTGGCCCGCGCGGCGCAACACTCCGCCTTTCTCCGCCCGAAGCGGAATGATGTGGCCGGGGCGCCCGAGGTCGGTCGGTTTGGCGTTGTCGTCGCAGAACACTTCGACCGTCTTGGCGCGGTCGGCGGCGGAAACGCCGGTGGTGGTGCCGTGCAAGGCGTCCACGGTTTCGCCCATGGCGGTACCCAAGCGTGCGGTGTTCTGCTTGGTCATCATCGGGATGCCCAGTTCGGCGAGCCGCTCCGCGGTCGTGGGAATGAACGGCACGCCGCGCCCGAACTTGATCATGAAGTTCATGTCGTCGGGCGTGCACGCCTCGCCCGCCATGATCAGGTCGCCCTCGTTCTCGCGGTCCGGATCGTCGACCACGATGATCATGCGTCCCCGCTTCAGGTCCTCAAGCGCCTCGTCGATCGTCGCGAATGCCATGGAACCTAATTCTACGTGGTTTGACAACTAAAGGTCCGTAATGCGGTCCCGCATGCGGTTTGCGGACTCCAGTTCAGCCTGGAACATCGCCCGATCGTCGGCATTGCTTCGGAGAGACCAACCCACGGAGCCGACGTAGGCGAGCAGAAAGACAACCGCCATCGCGCTCCAGGGCCGCATCCGGCGCTCCGGCGCAATCGACCGCCAGGCGTGCGCTTGGAGAAGGGCACCCGCAATGACGAGAAGCACAATCCAAACGTGGTTGGCGGTCGACTCTGCGCGGAGGCCCATGGCTTCCCGTGAAGTGTCCAGAGCCAAAGCTCCCCCGAGAACCAGCGTCCAGAGGAACAGCCACAGCCACCGCCAGCCCTTGACGTACCAGCCGTCCCCTGCCTTCAGGGCGGGACCGGAGAGAGCGAAGATCAAGAGGGGCAGCCATCCTTCGGGCGCGCCGCTGGAGGCGACGATCGCAGCCGCCGACACTCCCAACCCCGCCAGGAACCCGCTGCGCATCCGCCGCTCCACCGTTTGGTGCTCCGCCCAAAGCACATAGAACAAGCCCAGACTGCCGATGAGCAGCGCATCAAGGGCGAACGCTTGGACGACCGCGATGAGCGACAGCGCGAACAAGATAGCGGTGACGAGGAGGGCCAGCAAGCGAACTGGACGTCGATCCGAGTACGTGAGCGCGAGGATGACATGGCCGATGGAGATGAACCACAGAATCGCCGCTTGTTCGTTGGCGACGAGCCCGACCGCAAGGAACAGCCAAAGAAGCGCCGTGTAGAGATGGCGCAAGGCCGCGCGGCTTGCGTCGGACAAAGCCGACGAACCCCATCGTGAGGTCAGGACGATACCGGCGACCACCATGAGCATCAGGCACGCCAGGATTCCCGCTCCGACCGAGACTCCGATCTGGGTGCGGTAGGGCCAGTTGATACCGACCACTTCTTCGAGGCGCACTTTCCGCGCCTGCTGGACGGCTTGAACCGCCCTCTCCGCCGACGCTCCCGGCATCCGCTGGTCGAGGTTTCGCGCCGACAGCAGCGTCTCGGCGTCCCGAGTGCTTTGGTCGGGCGCCCGAAGCTGGGATGCCGCCGTGGCGTCCTTTTCGGACATGGAGGACTCCAAAACCGACTGGGTGACCACTTGTGCGCCCACCAAGATGCCGATCAGCGTGTCGGCATGGCGCATCATGGTGGTTCCGGCACGAACCGCCGCTACCCGGAGCGCGTCGTCCGTAGACTTCCGAACCTCTTTGGAAGCCCCTCCGATCACCGACAACTCGGGGAAAAGCACGGCGAAGTACGGCATCGCCCGCCCCATCTCTCCGTCGTAGCCCAGTGACTTCTCCCTCCTTGCCGCCCGAGCCTGCGCTTCGCGCATCCAGTAGGAGTCGTATCTCGCGGCCCGCGCCACCCGCTCGTAGGCAGCCTTTGCCTCGCCGGTCCGACCCGACATCATTTCGACCGCCGCCAACACCATGGGGAAGAAACCGTTCTCAGGGTCGATCTGCTCGCCGTGCCCGCAGATGGCGCGTACCTCCTCGAACGCTCGCCTCCGATCCGCTTGCCGTTGCTGGTCGCGTTTCTGCTCGATGGGCGTCCGACCCCCGCTTTGGGCAGGCGGCAAAGGTCTCACGCCCTGGACCCCGTAGCGAGCGGCAACCGCCCACGCCACCGGATCGTTCGGGCGCGACTGCGCATACGCCAGGGTGTGCTTGTCGTCGATCGCCCGAATCATGGCGTCCTCGTCCGCCAACCCGGTGGTTAGGGGCACGGTGGGTTCCCCGATGAGGTCGCCCGCCGCCAGGCGCACCTGGTTGCGGAAGATCCAACTTGAAACCGGCGCCACCGCGACCACCAAGACGACGGCGACGATCATCGCTAACCAGCGTCGAATCGTCATATCGTCCGCCGCCCCGACTGCGCCATCGAGGACTTGGATGGTTCCACAACGAGTCCCGCATCTGCCATTTGGCGCTCCAGGTGGGGGGATGCAACGGGACGGCTGGGCACGGCTTCAGGTGTAAGGGCGCACCAGTTCAGGAAGAGGTAAGCCGCCAAGGCCGCCGCCACGGGGGCAAACGCCGGTGGGGTTCGGCGACGAACACGCGGCTCAACACGGTCGAGCGAGCCGTAGTAGCGCTGCAAACTCTCGAGGGGTTCGTTCATCGGTCCCATTCCTTTCTGAAGGCGTCTTTGGCGGCGGCTAGCCGCGATGCGACCGTTCCCTCGGGGATCTCCAAGGTCTCGGCGATTTCGAAGTATGTCAGTCCCTCCCTTAACGCGAGGGCAAGGACCACGCGTTGCTCTGGGCTAAGCCGCTGGAGAGTGCGTTCCACCTGCATCCGCTCCTCGTGCCCGGGGTCTGGGGCGGGGCGATCCAGTTCCAATCTCACCTCTCTTTGCGACCTCAGCGCGTTCAGCGCCAGGTTCGTGACGACCCTTCGGAGCCACGCCTCGGGCGCGACAACCCCAGGATTCTGGTGGAGCTTGATCATCGCCTCTTGGGCGATGTCCTCAGCGAGGTCGCGGTCGTTCACGATGGCGAGGGCAAGCCGAAACGCATGGGAGCGCAGAGCGACGGAGGCGGCAGAGCGCGCGCCGGTCCATCGTAGCTGCATTCTTGCGGTCGCGGTCATCCATCGCACCTCATGGATAAGGACACGCGAGCGGTCCATTTCCTTCATGGGATTTTGCGGCAACCCCGGAAAGGCGGGTTCAGGATAAACTAGGGGAGCCTGGCGCAGGGTCTTTTCGGGCGTACCCTGCCCCCTCAACGGCGAGTGCGCGGCCCCGCGCGGCTCACCCGAACCGTGAACACCATGAGGATTGGAATTTTAACGGGCGGCGGCGACGTCCCCGGCCTAAACGCTTGTATCAAAGCCGTCGTCAACGAAGTTGCCCACCTCGGGCACGAGGTCGTGGGCATTCGCCGTGGCTGGGGCGGCCTGCTCAACATCAACCCGGACGAGCCGGAGACCATTACGGAGCTAACCCAACCGCTCGACCGGAATGCGGTTCGACGCATCGACCGCACCGGCGGCACCGTGCTCCATACCTCGCGCACAAATCCCGGGCGAGTCAAGCCCGGTACCGAGCCGGACTTTCTGAAGGGAACGCAAACCGGCGAGGGTCCCTACGACTTCACGCCTCACGTGCTCAAGGTCATTGAGCACCTGGGCATCGACGTCCTGATCCCGATCGGCGGCGACGATACTCTGTCTTACGGTCTACGGCTTCACGACGAGGGAGTCCGCGTCAACGCCATTCCCAAGACGATGGACAACGACGTGCACGGCACGGACTACTGCGTGGGCTTCTCAACGGCGGTCACGCGCGGCGTGGAGTTCATCAACAACCTGCGAACGAGCACCGGATCGCACGAGCGCATCGCCGTGGTCGAGCTCTTCGGCCGAAACAGCGGCGAGACATCGCTGATCACCGCTTACCTTGCGGGTGTGGACCGGGCGATCATCTCAGAAGTGCCGTTCGACATCGACGTGCTCGGCGAGATGCTGATCAAGGACAAAGCCGACAACCCGTCGCACTACTCGATGATGACGATCTCAGAGGGCGCGCACCTCAAGGATGGCGAGATCCTGCAGCGCGGCGAGGAAGACGCCTACGGGCACCAGAAACTGGGCGGCATCGGGCTCCTGACGGGCGAGCTCTTGAAGGAGCGGACCGGGCACAACATCGTCTACCAACAAGTGGGCTACCTGATGCGCTCCGGTGCGCCGGACTCGCTCGACCTGATGGTTGCCACCAACTACGCCGTCATGGCGTCGCAGTTGGCGCTGGAGGGTGCGAGCGGGCGTATGGTCGCGCTCCGCGGCGGCACATACACAAACGTGCCGATCTCGGTCACCCGGGAAGGCGTGAAGCGGGTCGACGTGGACGAGCTCTACGACGCGAAGACCTATCGGCCCAAGGTCCGCCACGTGGCGGGCAAGCCGATGTTCTTGTATTGACACCGAGCGGGGACAGCCCGGGCGTAAAATGCCGACGTGCTGTCCTTGCTCTTGCTCGCTACCCTTCAAGACTCCGCCCCGACCTTGAGGGGTAGCGGGCTTCACGGCTACATCAACGCCAGCATCGAGAAGCCCCCTGCCGACTATGGCTACGGGGTCAGCCTTTACTCAGCCGCCTGGCCCCTTCTGGAACAGCCGGTGGCGGGATTCCAGATCGGCCTTGCGTCTACCTGGATCCTCCCGGACAACCGGACGTTTCCAGAGCCCCTGGTACCGAAAGGAACGGTTGCCCGTGATTCGATGCCGGAGCGCGGTCCGAACTTCTGGACCGTCTTCCAGACCATCGAGGGCGGCTTGGGATTCTGGCAGAGCAACCGGTACTTCGCTCCGACCGCCAAGTTCCGCATGAACGGCAGCATCGACGGCTACAACCACGAAGTCTCCACTCCGGGTTGGGACTTCTACGGAAGGCCGCTCCCCGGCGAGTACATGGGCATCGCCCAACTCAGCCCGAGGTTGCTGGTGCCGCCGGACGGCATGACCCTTGCGGCCAACACCTTGGGCGAGATGTTTGGGTACGCCTGGATGGCGCTCCCCTTGATCTCGCCGCGCGAAAAGCCGGTCAAGACCGGGAATCAAACGTGGACCCTGTTCGTGAACGCTGCGAACTTCCGCGGGCCGGTGGCGTTCTACGTTCCCTCCATCTGGTCCAAGATGTCCCAGACGTACCCAACGGCCGTCGGGCGAGGCCTCGACGCGCTGCCGGGCTTGGCGAGCAGCGGCGCCATCGAAATCGGCGGGGTACCCGAACTGGTCGGCACCCAAAACTCCGGGGAGAGCTACCATCGCATTCCCCAACTTCGGTTTCCCGCCGACCGCGAAGGCAAGACGGTTCTCATGCAGAACATGACTTCCTATTCCAAGCAGGCGCTTTGGAACCAGGTGGAGGCTTGGATGCGCGGGGGGCCGACGCCCAGCGGGCGATTCGACGCCAAGGGCGCGTTCGTTTCGAAGGTCACGGCAAACCCGCTGGAAGTCACGCAGGGCGGAAAGCAGCGCGCGACCAGGGTGGAAGACTGGGTGAGGACGACGACGCTCGACGATTTCACCTTCGGCCTCGAGTGGAAGAAGGATCGGCTCGAGCCGTGGTCCAACGAGTTTCAAATGGGCAAGTTCCCCGCCTATTTCAAGCACCAGGGCGCGACGGTCGAGGCTATTCCAGAGTCGGCGGTCCCGAATGCGAGCCTGAGGTCGGCGAAGTTCCCTTCGCCCGACGTCACCCGTTCCTACGAGCCGTCTGAGAACGGCCAGGGGGTCTGGGCGAAGCCGGGGCCATCGGCGGGCCCGTTCAAGGTGCGGTTGGTCGACGGTAGCGTAGTGACCTACTCCTGGTATCGCTTCATCGACCAGCCCGCGCTGCAGCATGCCGGCTTGAGCATGTCGGAGAAGGAGAAGCTGCAAGCGTTGGTGGAGAAGATGCACCGTTCGTGGACGCCCGACAAGCAGTACATGGCTCCCCCTCGAAGCGGGCGGCTGGCGGCGGTCGATTCGGCGATCCTCGTCAAGCCGCCGAAGGGCTTGGAGATCGGCTATGTCCCGGTCGCGATCCGACAAGATCCGGCGAGATAAGCACGGTTCTATTCACCTTTCGGAGTGAGCTTGATCGCCCAGGCGAGGCCGCCGCGAGACTTGATTCGGAACTCCTCCGGGAAGTGGACGACATGGCCGGCACCGACTTTGAGGCGGCCCATGCCCAAGAGATCGAACCGAGCCGCCCCGGAAGCGAGTTCCTCGGGGATTTGCACGCTGGCGGGCAGGCCGGCGGAATCGTCCTCCGCCAGCACGATCATGTAGACCGTGCCGTCCTTCTTGAGCGTGAACACGCAGTTGGCAAGCTCGTAGGGGTGAACGGGGCGCGTCGCGTAGATCGCCTCGCCGTTGCGTTTGAGCCAGGCGCCAAGCCCCTTGAGCCGGTCGTAGGCGATCGGGTCGAACTCGCCGTTGCCGTCCGGGCCGAGGCCGACCAGATAGTTGCCGCCGCGCCCAACGATGCGGCACAGGTTCCTGACGAGCGTGCCCACGCTCTTGAACTCGTCGTTCGGCTTCCACGTCCACGAGGTGCCCATCGGCATGCACGTTTCCCACGGGTAAGGGAGGAAGTGGTCGGGGATTTCACCCTCGGGCGTCACGTAGTTCTCGTTTACGCCGCCCACCGTGCGGTCGACGACGATGAGGCCGGGCTGGTGCTTCCGAGCCATCGCGGCCATCCCGTCCATATCGATGTCGGCGTTTGGAGGCCGCACGGCGCCCCCGTCGAGCCAAAGAACATCTTGCTTGCCGTAGCCCGTCATC
>JAXLTH010000063.1:0-6342 GCA_046330155.1 Fimbriimonadales bacterium
CAACGCCGAGTTTGGACTTGGCATGCGGGTGGCCGCCGACCGGCACTACGCGATGGCCGCCAAGCTTCTTCAGGAACTAGCCCCTCGATTTGGGGTGGAGTTCGTCGATGAGGTTCTGAACGCGCCTCAAAGGCTGGAGTCGGAGATTCGACGGCAACGCGACCGCGTCGCCCGAATCAAGGAGCAACTGGCGGGAGACGATTCGGTTTCCGCGCGGCAGCTCCTTACCGTGGTCGACAGCCTGGTTCGGCGCAGCGTCTGGATCATCGGCGGCGACGGCTGGGCTTACGACATCGGCTCGGGCGGACTCGACCACGTCTTGGCGTCGGGCCGCGACGTGAACATCATGGTGATGGACACCGAGGTCTACTCGAACACGGGCGGCCAAGCCTCCAAGGCGACTCCGCTCGGCGCCGTCGCCAAGTTCGCCAACGCCGGCAAGCAGGTCGGCAAGAAGGACCTTGCGTTGCAGGCAATGGCCTATGGCAACGTCTATGTGGCTAGGGTCGCGATGGGGGCGAACCCGCAGCAGACGTTGCAGGCTTTCCGGGAGGCAGAGGCGTACAACGGACCGTCGATCATCTTGGCGTACAGCCACTGCATCGCCCACGGCATCAATATGGAGAAGGGTCTGGACCAGCAGCACCGCGCGGTGCACAGCGGCTATTGGCCCCTGCTCCGATACAACCCGGAAGTGCGCAACGCGGGCGAGAATCCGTTTGTTCTGGATTCCCCGCGCCCGAACATGAAGTTGCGCGACTTCACCGAAAACGAGCTTCGCTACCGCATGTTGAAGCAGACCAATCCGAAGGACGCGGACCACCTCATGGAACTCGCCCAGGCGGCAATCGACCGGCGGTACAGGCTGTACGAGGAGATGGCTTCCCTCGGTTAAGGCAAGGAAACGACCATGGATCTTAGGACCAAGTATCTCGGGCTAAGGCTGAACCACCCTTTCGTGGCTTCGGCCTCGCCCCTGTCGAAAACGCTCGACGGCATCAAACGCCTGGAGGATGGCGGCGCTTCCGCCATCGTCCTCTTCTCCCTATTCGAGGAGCAGTTGCGGTACGAAAACGAAGCCTACGACTTTCTGACCCGCTACGGTTCGGACAGTTCGGCGGAAGCCCTCAGCTACTTCCCCGCGATGTCGGACTACAAAGTCGGACCCGACGCCTACCTGGAGTTGATCCGGAAGGCAACGGAGGCGACCCACATTCCGATCATCGGCTCTCTCAATGGAGTCACGGACACCGGTTGGACCGAGTACGCCCGCGACATGCAGGAAGCGGGAGCGGAAGCCATAGAGTTGAACGTGTACTCGATCCCCGCCGACCTCAGCCTGACGGGTCGGGACGTGGAGGAAATGGTGCTGGACGTCGCCAAAGCGGTTAGCTCATCGGTCGACATTCCGGTCGCCATGAAGCTCAGCCCGTTCTTCAGCGCGTTCGGCGACATGGCGAAGAGGGTCTGCGACACAGGCATTGCGGGACTGGTGCTCTTCAACCGGTTCTACCAGCCGGACTTCGACCTCGACAAACTCGAAGTCGTGCCCAGCCTCGAACTAAGCACGTCCGCCGAAATGCGGTTGCCTCTGCTTTGGATCGCCCTCCTCTACGGAAGGCTTCCCGTTTCGCTTGCCGCGACCACCGGCGTCCATACCGGCGCCGATGCCGTGAAGTATGTGATGGCGGGTGCGGATGCCGTGATGGCGACCTCTGCCCTCCTCCAGCACGGCGCCAGTCATCTGCGCACCATGCTCGACGGCATGAAGGAGTGGATGGAACGACAGGGTTACGATTCGGTCGAACAGATGCGCGGCTCGATGAGCCAAGCGAAGGTCGCCGACCCCAACGCCTTCGAGCGAGCGAACTACCTTAAGACCCTTCAAAGCTACGTGCCGACTTTCCATTAGCGACTCGAACGGATCATGCTCAACGCCCTTTTCCTTGCCGCAGGCATGCTAGCCTCGCACACCAACCCTGCCCATCGTTTCGAACTCGGAACCGACGACTTCTTGCTCGACGGCAAGCCGTTCCAGATCATGGCGGGCGAGATGCACCCGGCGCGCATCCCGGCGGAGTACTGGCGCCACCGAATCCAGATGGCCAAGGCAATGGGCCTCAACACCGTTGCCGCCTACATCTTCTGGAACTACCACGAAACGTCCGAAGGCAAGTTCGACTTCTCCACGACCAACCACAACATCGCCCAGTTCTTCCGCATTTGCCAAGAGGAAGGCATGTGGGCGATCGTGCGCCCGGGGCCCTACTGCTGTGCGGAGTGGGACTTCGGAGGCATTCCGCCTTACTTGCTCAAGTATCCGGATCTCAAAGTCCGGTGCATGGACACACGCTACATCGGAGCGGCGGAAAGGTACTTGAGCAAGCTCGCCGACGTGCTTCGTCCGCTTCAGGTGTCCAACGGGGGGCCCATCCTGCTGCTCCAAATCGAGAACGAGTACGGAAGCTACGGAAACGACCGCACGTACATGGAGTGGATTCGGTCGTTCTGGCGAAAGAAGGGTTTCACGCTTCCCTTCTTTACCGGCGACGGCCCCACCACGTACATGCTCGAAGCGGGATCGCTTCCCGGATGCGCGGTCGGGCTCGATTCGGGGAGCGAGTTGGCCCACTGGGACCTCGCTCGAAAGATGAACCCAGGCGTTCCCGTGTTCAGTAGCGAGACCTACCCGGGTTGGCTCACCCATTGGGGTGAGAACTGGGCGGAGACGTCGACCGAGTCCATCGTAGGCGAGGTCAAGTTTCTGCTCGACAATAAGAAGTCCTTCAACCTCTACATGGTGCACGGGGGCACCAACTTCGGCTTCACCGCTGGCGCCAACAGCGGGGGCAAGGGCTACGAACCGGACTTGACGAGCTACGACTACGATGCGCCGATAACCGAACAAGGGCGCGCAACCCCGAAGTTCATGGCGCTGCGCGAGTTGATTGGAAAGGGCCGCACGTTGCCTGAGGTCCCGGCACCAATTCCCGCTCGCCCGATTCCGCCGATCGCCATGACGCCCTTCACGAGCCTGGGAGATCATCTGCCCAAAGCCGTCGCCATGGTCCAGCCGAAGCCCTTCGAAGCCATTGGCCTTGACTCCGGGATGATGCTGTATCGCACCCGGTTGATCGGCCACAAGAAGGGGCGGCTTGCCATCCACGACCTCCACGATTACGCCACGGTGTTCGTCGATGGGCAGTTCGTGGGAACCTTGGACCGGCGAGAGGGCAAGATGGCACTGGATCTGCCGGAGTCCCGATCCAAAACTCCCGTCCTCGACATCCTCGTGGAAGGGATGGGACGGATCAACTTCGCCCAAGAGATCATCGACCGGAAGGGGATCACCGACCGGGTGACCCTGAACTCCATGACCCTGATGGACTGGCAGGCCTTTCCCCTGCCGCTCGACGAGAAGTGGATTCGATCGCTATCGGCAACCCCGGGGGCGGCGTACGCCCGCTTCTTCCGCGGCCACTTCGAGCTTGATTCCGCCGCTGACACCTGCTTCGATCTGAGCGGATACCGAAAAGGGGTGGTGTGGGTCAACGGACACAATCTCGGGCGCTACTGGAGTATTGGGCCACAGCAGCGACTCTATTGTCCCGCCTCTTGGATGAAGAAGGGGCAGAACGAGATCATCGTGCTCGATCTGCACCAGACGGAGCCAAAACCCATCTCTGGCTTCGAGACTCTACGCTGAACTTGATGGGCCCGGCATCCCGCCTATGTTCCGGCAGAAATGCCGGTTCTGGCGGTCTTTCGGATCTGTAAACTTGAGGTGTCACTTCCGTGACACGGTTAGGAGGAGAAATGAAGAGAGCGATATCTCCGATCGCGTTGCTGGTTCTCGCCGGCGTTGCAGGCGCCCAGACTTTCGGCGGGTCGATCATCGACCGGCCCAACGTGGATTTCGCCCATCAGATCACGTTCATCGATACCGGACACCTGGCTCCCACCAACGGCAAGATCGTGCAATGGCACCTGTTCGCCAAGGGGACCGGAGATGTCACGTTCCAGATCTGGCGACCCGTCAATCCGGGTTACCAACTCATCGGCGCGAACACCGTCTCGATTGGCAGTCTTGGTGCCCAGACCATCGACGTAGCGGAGCCAGACCAGATTTCCGTGCAGGCAGGCGACTTGCTTGGATTCCGGTACAACCAAACGATCTACGGCGCCCGCGTAATCGCCTTCGACTTTAACGCTGGCGATTACGTTTGGACGAACTGGCCGGACCAGAGCACCGATGTTCCGATCGGCGGTGTCTTGCAGAACCTCGTCGGGGCGGGCGAGCACCGCGGCTACTCGTTCGCGGCAACCGTCGCCGTTCCCGAGCCCGGCACGATTGCGGCGCTCGGACTGGGAGCCTTACTCCTTATCCGCCGACGACGCTAGGAAGTCAACCGCGCGATCCGGACCACCGTATTGGTCCCGTACGGATACGCCGTGGCGTGAAGCGTGAGCTCTCGCGCCGCGGCGTTTTGCTCTAGTTTCAGCTGTTCTCCGTTGTCCATCCACGAGGCTTTGGCATAGGCCTTCTCTACGCCGCTGAACTTGCGCACCCCGGCACCTCGACCCTTGGGACCGTGAACCTGGGTGTTGCTCGTTGGGGTTAGGTCGGTAACGAACAGGTACAGATCGCCGTCCATCTCCAGCGCGAAGTCGTCACCCTCGGCTTGAACGATCGTCGGCTTGCCTCGGTACATTACGCCGTTGGTGCCGCCGTGGAGCTCGATCCACTCGCCCACCTTGGCCAAAGCCGCCGCCTCGTATTCGGGCAAACCGCCTTGCGCCAAGGGGCCGATGTTCATCAGAAGGTTGGCTCCGGCACGACGGGCGAAGCACAACTCCTCGATGACGTGCGCCGGGGAGAGGTAGTTGAAGTCGTGCCGAGCGACGCCCCAATGGAAGTTCATTGTGTGGCACATTTCCGCCGCCACGTACTTCGGAGCACCCCTTCGGTCCAAAGGAGTCGGTCGACCTCTCTCAAAGGTCACGCTATCGATCTCCGGGTGCCCGCCACGGCCCATCGCGTCGATCCCGGTGTTGTTGATGATCAACGCCTCGGGTTGGTGCTTGCGGATTACCGCGTATAGCTCGGACTCCTTCCAGTCCGCCTTCGGCTTGCTCCAGTTGCCGTCAAACCAGAAACCGCCGATCTTTCCGTATCGGGTGCAGAGGATTTCGACGCTGTCCCTCAGATAGGCGAGGTAGCCGTCCCAATCCGACTCGAATCGGGGATCGTTCCAGTCCAAGGTCGTGTGGTAGAGCATGGGAACGATGCCCTCGGCGCGGCACGCGTCGACGAGTTCGCGAATCAGGTCCCGCTTGCAGGGTGTATGGGTCACATCAAGCTTGGAAAGCCCGCGGGTGTCGTACAGACTGAACCCCTCGTGGTGCCGACTCGTGTGGGTGAGGTACTTCATGCCTGCGCGTTTCGCCGCTCGGGCAAGCTTCCGGGCGTCGAAATCCTTCGCGGTGAAGGTGTCCATCAGCTTGAGGTACTCGTCGCGGGGGATTCGCTCCATGTTCTCCACCCATTCGCCCCGACCGAGCTGCGAGTAGAGCCCCCAGTGGACGAACATTCCGAAGGCGAGTTTCTCGAAGCCGGCGACGCGAGGAGACGGAGAAGGCGTTTGTTGAGACATGGGGAACTCCAGCGACCAATGGACCAGGCTTGAGGAAAGCACGCCTCCCAGCCCGAATTTGAGGAAATCACGACGTGTTGTCAATGACGGGTCACCGCTAAACTGAAGTATGCGGCATGGAAGACCGGTTTCCGAAGATCCGGTTCGCGACCGGGTCAGAAACTTGGTGATGAGCCATGGCTGGAATGCGACCTGCTACCAGATCGTCAATCCGATCTTCGAATACCACTTCCAAGCCTATACCGACTCGGTCGTCGCCTTCGTACGCGCCAGGGGGCGCCGCGTCGTCGCCGGCGCCCCGGTGTGTCCGGTCGAGTCACTCCCCCAGGTCTTGGCGGACTTCGAATCGAGCGAGGCGGGGCCGGTGCTGTACTTTGGCGCCGGTGATCGAGTCGTGGACATCTTGCGCACCCAGCGTGCGGCGGGTGTGGTGTCGTTAGGTGCCCAACCGGTGTGGCAACCCAAAGACTGGCAGGAGAGGACCACGCGGCGGCCATCCCTGAGATACCAGTTCAACCGGGCCCGCAACAAAGGCGTGGTCGTAACGGAGTGGGGGACCGAACGCGCCCAAGATTCACGGGAGCTTCGACAAGTCCTCGATAGTTGGCTGCGCCGTCGGGGGTTGCCTCCTCTGCACTTCTTGGTCGAGCCGGAAACGCTCAGCTTCCTGGTCGATCGTCGCACGTTC
>JAXLTH010000064.1:0-6265 GCA_046330155.1 Fimbriimonadales bacterium
ACTTGGCGTTGACATCAGCATGATGCTGGACGAGTGCCCGCCCTACCCCTGCACCCGCGACGAAGCCGCCGCCGCGATGAAGCGCACCCACCTGTGGGCGCCGAGAAACCTCGCCGCCAAGCGCGAGGGGCAGGCGGTTTTCGGCATCGTCCAAGGAGGCGTTCACGAGGATTTGCGCCGCGAATCGGCGCAAACCATCGGCAGCATGCCGTTCGACGGTTTCGCCATTGGCGGGGTCAGCGTGGGCGAGCCCACCGAGATGCAGCACCCGGTGGTCCGGCTCACCGCCCCCCTCTTACCCGCCGACAAGGTGCGTTACCTGATGGGGGTGGGACACCCGAACGACATCGTGAACGCGGTCGCCTGCGGCGTGGACCTGTTCGACTGCGTGCTTCCGACGCGCATGGCGCGCCACCACTGTTTGTACACGTTGAACGGCCGGGTGAACATCGCGGCGAAGAAATGGGAAGACGTCGACGAGCTTCCCGACCCCGGGAGCGCCTTTCCCGCCACCGCAAGGTACTCCGCGGCATACCTACGGCACTTGTTCAAGGTCGGAGAACCGCTCGGCGCGCGGCTGGCGACGCTACACAACCTGTCGTTTTACGCGCGGCTGATGGCGGAGATTCGGGAGGCGATCGAACAAGGATCGTGGCCGGAGCTCTGCGCACGTTACGCGCACGCGTAGACCATACTAGCCATCATGATCACCGCCGTCGTTGCCGCGCTCGCCCTGGGTGGGCAGAAGCTGGCGCCCATCATGGACTTTCCGAAGTGCCTCGAACCGGGAATCGAGGTGAAGGTGTTGGTCTTGAACTTCGACCCGAAAACCGAGGCCGAAGGAAGGACCGTGCGCGAGACCCTGGGCTACAACGATCCGCGCCCCCTTGCCGACCAGTACATGGCCGACGTCAATCTGGCCAGCGGCGGCTATATCAAGTTCAAGGTAATCGAATGGCGCGACCTCGACGCCTTTCCGCCCAAGAAGGACGGCTTCATCTACACCCCGACGTCGTACCTCTCAGCCCAGAAGGGCGAAACGAAGTGGCACGACCCGGACGGCGCCGACTACGAGAAAATCCTCGACGCCAACGGCGTCGCCAAGCTCGTGGACGAGAAGACGATCGACGAGGTGTGGCTTTTCGGCGGACCGTATTTCGGCTTCTGGGAAAGCGCGATGGCGGGACCGAGGTCGTTCGAAATCAACGGCGGCGTCTACGACAAGTTCGCTTCCAAGCGGCCGTTCGCGATCATGGGATTCAACTACGAACGCGGCGTTGCGGAGATGGTCCACGACCTAGCCCACCGCACCGAAGCCACCATGGCCCGCATCTGCGGCGGGTGGGACCAAAACCGACTGGACACGCCTTGGGCGAAGTTCGCGGCTTCCGAAAAGCGGTCGGGAGGCTTTGCGGGAGTGGGAAGCTGCCATTGGCCGCCGAACGCGGAGAAGGAGTACGACTACGACAACCTGCGCATCGTGTGGTCCAACGCCGACGGGTGGATGAACTTCCCCAAGGTGGACAAAGAGCCCAAGCCCGTGAGCCGTGAGAACTGGGGCGGCCCTGATTTTCAGCGGAACTACCTGAAGTGGTGGTTCGCCCGACTGCCCAAGGCGCCCGGCGAGAACGACAAGCGGCAGAACAACTGGTGGAAGTACGTCTTCTCGTTCGACAGCTATGATACGAGCGGCCGCCCGGTTAAACGATAGGATCCCCGCCGGGCTCTGGCTCGTGTTGCTGGCGCTCCTGGTGTATCTGCCCAGCTACGGCGGGCCGTTCTTCTGGGACGACCAAACGCTGATCGTCGCCAACAAACAGCTCGCCACCCCGGGCGGCATTTTCGACATCTGGTTCAAGCCCGGCGCCCTCGCCGAATACTATCCGCTGACCCACACCACGTACTGGTTAGAGGCGCGGTTCGGCCTTCTCCAGCCCGTCCCGATGCGCGTGGTGAACGTTCTTCTGTTGGGCGTGACCGCTTGGCTTCTGTACCGGTTGGCGGCTCGCCTCCAGTGGAAGGCGCCGTGGTTCGGCGCCGCGTTGGTTGTGCTTCATCCGGTCCACGTCGAATCGGTGGCATGGATCAGCCAGCGCAAGACGGTACTGTCCGGCCTCTTCGTCGTGCTTGCCGTCGGCGCATGGGTCGCCTACCGGGAAAGCGGCACGCGGAAGACCTATGTCGCGGCCCTCGCCTGGTTCGTGGCGGCGCTGCTCGCCAAGACGCAGGCGATCGTGGTGCTGCCGGGGCTCCTGCTCTTGGATTGGTACCGCTTTGGCCGCATCGACCGGGCGGCTTGGCGCGCGTCGGTCCCGTTCTTTGCCATCGGCGGCTTCCTCGCGTTGGTCACGCGGTCTATGGAGCAGCGTTTCCAGCCTTCCACGAGCCTTGCCGCCAAGAGCTTTGTCGACAAGATCGCCGATACCGGCTCGGCGCCTTGGCACTACGTGGGCAAGCTACTGGCGCCGGTTAACTGCACCCTGGTCTATCCCTGGCCCAGCATTGGCCTTCTCGGGCTCCTATGGGTCGTGGTGGTTGCCCTCCTTTACATCTTCCGGGCGAGGCTTGGGCGCGGACCGTTCGCGGTGGGCGCCTATTTCGTCGTCGCGCTCGCACCCGTGCTCGGCTTGATCTATTTCCCGTATATGTCGTTCTCACTGGTCGCGGATCGCTTCCAGTATTACGCCGACCTCGCGGCTCTGCCCGCGATCGCCGCCTTGGGCGCGATCGTGACGGCGCGGGTGCCCTCAATCGCCCGCGTTGGCGTTGCCTCCTTGGCTGCGTTGGTATCGGGGGCGCTCAGCCTGAACCAAGCCGGAATCTACAGCGACGAAGCCAACCTGTGGCAGACCATCGCCGAGAGAAACCCGAAAGCTTGGGTTGCCCTGGAGTCGATGGGCAACCTTGCCGCCGAACAGGGACACCAAGCCGAAGCGATGGAAGCCTATCGCAAGGCGTTCGCCATCAGCAGCGATTCCGTCGCTTCGGGGATCGCGATCGCCGAGAGCCTCTCCGCAGAGAAGAAAGACCAAGAGGCGCTGGCGATCTACGCCCAACTGGAGAAGGAGCAGGCGCAGGAGCCGGCGGTGTTCGCCAGCCTGGGCATCTTCCACCTTGAGCGAGAGCAGTACGCGCAAGCCGCAGCCGCTTTTGAGAAGGGGCTCGCCGTCGATCCCAACCTCCGCTCCATCGTGATGAACTACGCGACGATGCTGGTAACCGCGAAGGACGGTTCCCAGCGCAATCCCAAGCTGGCGGTCGAGATCGCGCAGCGGTTGGATCGAAGCGGGGCGGAACCGATCGATCTCTATTGCTTGGCTTCCGTTTACCGGGATGCAGGTGACGCGGCGAAGGCGAGGGAGACGTTCGAGCGCGCCCTCAGCCTGGCGGAGGAGAAGCAAGACTTCGAGACGGAAGGCCGAATCCGCGAGGCGCTGAACGCCCTTAAATGAGCCCGAAGAAGCATTGGGCGTTCTGCGTGGTGAGCTCCGCGCAAGCCTCTTCCGAGATGCCGCGGCACGCCGCCACCATGCGATTGATGTAGGGAATCCGAGCCGGCGAGTTCGTCTTGCCGCGAAACGGCTCGGGCGAAAGGTAGGGGCTGTCGGTCTCGAGGACGATCCGGTCGCCGGGCAGTTCCGCCACGATCTCGCGCAGCTCAATCGATTTCTTGTAAGTCACCGGCCCGTCAACGCCGAACCAGATGCCGAGCTCGACCGCCCGCCGCGCATCCGGTAGCGTCCCGCCGAAGCAGTGAATGAGATGAGGGTGCTTCGGGGCGGCTTGCAGGAAATCGAGCAAGTCGGAGTACGCCTCGCGGCAGTGGAACACGATGGGCTTGCCCAACCTCACCCCTAGGTCCAACTGGGCTCCGAGAGAAGCGAACTGCTGCTCCTTGGTGGCGTTGTCCCAGTGGTAGTCGAGACCGATCTCGCCCAACGCGACCGCCTTGGGATGGGCAAGAAGGTCTTCGATCCACTTCAAATCGTCCGGGGAGAACTTGGCGGCGTTGTTCGGGTGGTGCCCGATGATCGCGTAGACGCCCTCGAACCGCTCGGCGAGTTGGATCGCCTGGACGCAGGTCGCCTGGTCGATGCCCACCACGATCATGCGGTCGACGCCGGCGGCACGCGCCTCTTCCACGACCGGCTCAGGGTCGGGAAAGGCGTCCATGTAAAGGTGGCAGTGCGTGTCGACCAGCCTCAAGCCAGCATCGCCTCCGCCTCCGCCTGCTTGATCTCAATCTGGTGTTGCAGTTCGAGGCGGAGCCTCTCGATCGTCTCCTCGTCGGCGTTGGAAGGCACGAAGATCGGCTCACCGATCACGAAGGTTGCTCTCGCGAAGAGCCACGGCACCATGTAGCCGTCCCATGTGGGCATGAGCTTGCAGGGACGGGCGGCGGAACCTACGGGCAACAACGCCGCGCCGGATTTCTTCGCCATCATCAGCACTCCGGGTTGAACGATGCCTTTAGGCCCGCGAGGGCCATCGGGGGTGATCGCCATCCGGTCCTTGTTTCGAAGGACCTTGATGCTCTCGATAAGGGCACGTTCGCCGCCCCTTCCGGTGCTGCCCCGGATGACGCGGAAGCCCAACTTGGTGAAGATCCGCGTCTGCATTTCGCCGTCGCGAGAATGGCTGATAATCGCCCAGAAGCCGCGGCCAAAGAAGGTCATGGCGGGCACAAACGAACGGCCGTGCCAGCCGCAATAGATGGCGCCGCAGTCCAACTTCTCCGACTCTTCCAAGCCGACGACCTTGATGCGAAGGCTACGGCCGATGGTACGCGCGATGAAGAAAACCAGCCCGCTGATGAGGAAGGGGCGTTGCCTTCGCCACCAAGCCTTCACGATGCCCACCCCCGCTTGCGGGCGACTTCGGCGGCCGGGTGCATCGGATACTCGTCGAGGAGCTCCTTGAGCAGAGCGCTGGCGCGGTGGGGCTGCTCCTCACGCTCTAGTGCGGCAAGCGCGAGCAGGGCGTCGGGGCGCTGATCGCCGTTCGGCTCGGCGGCGACACTCTGGAGGAGGTCGCGGGCGAGGCCGCGGTCCGTTTCCTTGCAGCGTTCGGCGAAAAGCGAGCGGCGCAACGCCGGGACTTCTTCGAGCCGATTCAGGTTGTGCAGCCGCTTGAGCACCGACGATTGTTCGATCTCGGGCAGGGCGTCGAGCAAGAGAAGGAGCGTTGAGGCCTCGTCTTGGACGTCCCCGAGGTCGGCGTAAGCCTCCGCCATTTCGCGCAGGGCGCGGACATCGTTGGGGTGGGTCTCTAGTTGGTGCTTCGCCGCCGAAAGGCGGGCGGCGGGGCTTCGCTGGTTCAGCCGATCCAGCGCTTCGTGGCCCAGTTCCAGGTCCGCGAGCTTCGGCGCTCCGAACACCGCTCCCGCCAGCAAACCAAAGGCGAATCCGCCCAGGTGCGCCCAATAACTGACCGATGGAACCGGCCCGCCCGCTGAGACGAAAGCCCCCACGGCTTGCAGGGCCAGCCAAACCCCGGCGATGGCGACGATGGGCAAGCCCAGATTCGGGGCGATCGGGACTTTCAGGCGGTAGTAGCGAAGCGAGTAGTACGCCGCGCAGGCGGCGATCGCGCCGCTGGCGCCGATCAGGGGCGGCACTCCGCCCATCTTCGGCGCGAGAGCCCAGTGGGCGGCCACTCCGGCGAGACCGCCTCCCAAGAACACGGACAGGAACCGGATGGTGCCCGCCCCGATCTCGACCGCCGGCCCGACCGCCGCAAGGAACACCATGTTGCCCAGAAGGTGGATCAGGTTCAGGTGCAGGAAGATGCTGGTGAACGCTCCGGGCAACGACGGCTCCGCCGCCGAGAAGCCCAGACGGTCCACCATGTCAGGTTCGGCCAGCACCAAGAACGCGGACCCAATGCAAGCGGCAATGAGAAGAAGCGTTGCGTACGGAGGGCGGGGGTGGGAGTGGCTCAAGCCTCTTGGAACATATCCTCCGTGATGTCTACGTTCACGTAGGTCTCCTGCACGTCGTCCAGGTCTTCCAGGGCGTCGAGCAGTTTGAGGAGTTTGGCAATGTCGTCGCCCGCCGGGTTCGCCATGTTCGACGGCTTGTAGGTGAGGGCGACTTCGCTGGTTTTGTAGCCGGCCTTCTCAAGGGCGTCGTTGGTGGCGTGCAGGCTGTCCGCGCCGGTGTACACCGTGAAGGTCTCCTCGTCGGTCTCCACGTCCTCGGCGCCCGCGTCGATGGCCGCCAAGGTGAACTCATCTTCGTCCAGACCATTGCGGGCAACTTCGATT
>JAXLTH010000065.1:0-6139 GCA_046330155.1 Fimbriimonadales bacterium
GAGGGAATATCCGGTCTGGACTCTTCGTCCACGCCTTCCTCGGAAATCTCAAGGTCCTTGGGTTCGGGCAGCGACTCGTCAACGGGGAACTCAATTTCAGCCAACTTCAAACCTTCCTTATGTTCAACGTGATCTTTCGCTCCACGAACGTCCCCTTGGGGATGAATACGGTCAGGAACCCGTGGTGGAGTCGGGCGTGAATCTCGCCCTCGAGGATGGGTACTTGAGGGAGCGCGACTTCTCTCTCGAAGGCGCCGGTTAGAATCTCAAGTTGGTGACAACTGCGGACGACTTCTTCGCAAGGTTGTTCTGCCTCTCGCTCTCCCTTGATCAGCAATGAGTGCTTGTCGGGCACATAGAAAATCTGGACCGCATCCGCGCTCACTCCGGCTAGCTCAGCTTTGACCACAAAGGCTGACTCGGTCTCGTAGAGGTCGATTCGCGGTTCCCAAAAGCGACGTCGCAGGGACGCCATGTGGCCTAACTCCACGTCGCCCGACAACCTGCCCACGTCGCCTCCGACGCGCCATATCCAGGTATCTCGCTCGCGCCGTCCCATGACTGGAGTGTACCAACGACCGGCCACGAACCGACAATAACTGTGTGGACGTGTTCGACCTTACGGCGCTGGACCGTGAAGGCTCCCTTGAGAACTGGTTGCGGGCCCTTGCCGAGGCGTGCTGCAAGCAGTTCCGGGCGACGAGTTGCACGCTCTTCCTCAAGCAAGGCGAAGAGTTTCGGCTGATTGCGGCGACTGGGCTCCGGAGCGGCTTGCCTGCGGACACTGCCATCTTGCCCGGCAAGGGAGTTGCCGGCAAGGCGATCGCGGACCGGCAGGCCTCGCTGGTCAACGACCCTTCGGAATTCGGCGCAGAGGGCCACGGCAAGTCGAAATCGGCCCTGGTCGTCCCCTTGCTTGGCACGCGCGAGGTGGTTGGAGTTCTAAACATCTCCCGCGACAAAGGTGCCCGCTTTAGCGAGTGGCACCTCACGAGAGCCCGCATTTTGGCCGCGCAGGTTGGATTGGCCGTCCAGAACGCATGGTACGCCGACGAAATCCGCAAGTCTGCGCACCATCGACACCTGGCGCTTCTGGGAGAGGTTGCCGCCTCCGTCGCCCACGACGTTCGCAACCCGCTCACGAGCATCATCGCCGCTGCCCAGACCATCCGCGAAGAACCTGAACTGGCGGACGAGATGACCCAGATCATCGAGCGCGAGGCAAGGGTCCTCGATACGCTCTGCGACGACTTCCTGAACTTGTCGAAGCCCCTAACGTTGGCCCTGGAGGTTGTAGATCCATACGCCTTGGCCAAGGAGATTTGCGAGTCGGCTGCTTTGGAGTGCCGCTCTCACGGCGTCGGCCTGCAGGTGGAGGGAGAGTCGCTTTGGTTGAGAGCAGACGCCCTCCGATTCCGACAACTCGTTCGAAATCTTGTTCGCAACGCAATGCAAGCGACTGCGAGTGGCGGCACGATTTCCGTTCGAGTCCTGAAAACCGGGCTTGAGGTTGCCGACAATGGTAAGGGGATGGATGAACAGACCATCGGACGGTTGTTCGATGCCTTCTACAGTACAAAGCAGCAAGGAACAGGGTTGGGCTTGAGCAACGTTCGCAGGATCGTGGAAGAGCACGGGTGGTCCATCTCCGTCGAATCCGCGCCTAACGTAGGAACGAGTTTCAAGATCGATTTCAAGGTTTGGGCGAACGCAGCATGAAGGAACAGCGGCAAATACTGATCGTCGACGACGAACCTGGCATTCGGCGCATCCTTGAAGTCGCCTTTTCCAAGTCTGGCTACAAGGTTTCCACCGCCGCATCGGCGGAAGAAGCACTCTCGATTCTAAGTGAATCAACGGTGGACTGTGTGGTCACCGACGTGACGATGCCGGGAATGTCCGGGTACGAGCTCCAAGGGATCATCGCTCAACGTTGGGCCGAAACCCCGGTCGTCCTCATGACCGCCTACGGGACGATTCCGCAAGCGGTTCAAGCGATCCGAAACGGCGCGTTCGAGTACGTCACCAAGCCGTTCGATCTGGACCAACTCAAACGCGTCGTGGCGGCCGCCACCAGCAAGAAGACCGTGTCGCCCAAGAGGAAGCCGGCAGGAACAGGCGCGCCAGGGTTCATTGCCGTTTCCGCGGCCATGCGCGAGATCATGGAACTTGCCATGCAGGTGGCGCCCAGCAAGGCGAACGTGCTCATCACGGGAGAAAGCGGGGTGGGGAAGGAGGTGGTCGCGAAGGCGATCCACACCTATTCCAACCGGTCGGACAAGCCGTTCGTCGCGGTGTCCTGCGCCGCATTGCCCGACAGCCTCTTGGAAAGCGAACTGTTCGGCCATGAGAAGGGAGCATTCACCGGAGCAGACCAGGCCAAACAAGGAAGATTCGAACTCGCAAACGAGGGCACATTGTTCCTGGACGAGATCGGCGAGATTCCTGCGCTGACGCAAGTCAAACTCTTACGCGTACTGCAGGAGCGCGAGTTCGAGCGGCTCGGTTCTGCGACACCCGTTCGCGTAGACGTCCGGCTGGTCACCGCAACAAACCGGGATCTGAGCTTGGAGGTGGAACGGGGATCCTTTCGTCTCGACCTGCTGTACCGACTGCAAGTTGTGGAGATCCACATTCCACCGTTGCGCGAACGGCCCGAGGATATCGTGCCGCTTGCCGAGCACTTCGCCGCCAAGTTCGGGGCTGAGAACGGGCACACGGACTTGGGCATCGACGACGAAACGTGCCACCTCCTGGCAAGTTACCGCTGGCCAGGCAACGTGCGCGAACTAGAAAACACGATCGAACGGGCGGTTGTCCTTTGCAAACCTGAGGAGGACTTGATCCTCCCGTCCCATTTGCCGAAGAACTTCCGAACGGCGGCCTAGCCCAGGCTCAAATAAACTTTACAAATATGTCATGATTAGGGAACCCTAGGTGCCCTTACCGTGTTCTGTCTTTGTACGGGCATTCCCGGGAGGACAAATCATGGCGACCCTAACGATTGAGGCAAACGATCAGGCGCGGTTTACCGAGCTGATGCAAGAGACCTACAAGAAGGTCTACAACATGGCTTTTCGTCTCGCCGGCAACCGCACGGATGCCGAGGATTTGACCCAGGAAGCCTTTGTCCGCGCCTATCGGAAGTTCTCCGACTACCAGGGCGACCGGCCGTTCGAGAACTGGATTTTTCGAATCGTTACTCGCTTGTTTTTAGATCTGCTCCGAAACCGAAGGCGGCGGGTGCAGGCGATGTCGCTCGATGCGCCTTTGGGCTTCGATGGGGTTGACGAGAACCTCAGGCTCGACGTGGCAGACGACAAGCCCAATCCCGAAATGACGTTGCTTGAATCCAATCTGAGCGAGGATCTTCAAATCGTGATGGAGTCGCTCAACGAGGAGCAACGTCTGCTCGTGACCCTTGCAGACGTCGAAGAGTTGCCTTACAAGGAGATCGCCGAGATCATGGACAAGCCCGTGGGCACGATTCGTTCCCGGTTGCACCGAACGCACAAGCTGATGCGCGAGCGGTTGGAGAAAACCCGCCGAAAGTGCGCCATGCCGTGCGGTTGCTCGGCCCTTTGTGCCAGTTGCTAAGGCGTCGGGTACCTTCAGGGGCATGCTTCAAGGCTTGCCCAGCGACGGCATCGAGTTCCAATCGTGGACTTGGGCCGATATTCGTCCCCACTATGACGCCCTGGATTCAGTCGACCTAAGTAGCGACAACGTTGAGTCCTGGCTCGCGTCTTGGTCGAAGCTCGCCAGCCTGGTCACCGAAGTCGACAATAGGCTCTACGTGGCAACCACCGTGAACACGGCGGACGCCAACGCCAAGGGTCTTTACGACCGATTCCTCGAAGACATCTATCCGAACGCCAAGGAGGCAAACCAGAGGCTCAAGAAGAAGCTTCTAGATTCGGGACTCGCCGTACCCGGCTTCGAGATCCCGCTCAGGAACATGCGCTCGGAGGCCGAACTCTATCGCGAAGAGAACATTCCGCTTCTGACCGAACAGATCAAGCTGTGCCAGACCTACGACGAGATCGTTGGATCCCAGACGGCGGTTTGGGACGGGGAGGAGGTGCCTCTCCCGTTCCTCAACCGTGCGCTGCAGGAAACTGACCGCTCCCGAAGAGAGCAAGCTTGGCGAGCATCGATCGATCGAAAACTGCAGGATCGCGAGCGGCTCAATCGCCTTTGGGCTGAGATCTTTGGACTGCGCGGGCAGATCGCAGCTAACGCGGGCTTGGGTTCGTTTCGCGATTACATCTGGCGAGACCTGCTTCGGTTCGACTACTCGCCCGCCGACTGTGCGGACTTTCGCGAAGCCATCGAGCAAGAGGTGGTTCCGGTTGCGGCTCGCATTTTGGAGCGGCGCCGCCAAGCCTTGGGCGTCGATTCCTTGCGCCCGTGGGATCTTGAGGTGGACGTCAGCGGAACTCCGTTAAAGCCCTTCTCAGACGGCGCGGACCTGATCGCCAAGTCGCAAACGGTGCTCGACCACGTCGATCCCGAACTGGGCGGCTTCTTTGCCGACATGCACGCTCGAGGGCTGCTTGATTTGGAAAGCCGAAAGAACAAGGCGCCGGGTGGATACTGCACCAACTACGACGCGGTTCGGTTGCCCTTCATCTTCATGAACGCGGTGGGGACGCACGACGACGTGCAGACGCTCATCCACGAGGCGGGCCACTCGTTCCACGTGTACGAAACCGCTGGGCTCCCGTACCAACAACAACTCGCCTACACCTCCGAGATCGCCGAAGTCGCTTCCATGGGTATGGAGCTCTTGGCGGCGCCTTACCTTGCCGCCGAGGGAGCGTTCTACACGCCGGAGGAAGCAGCCAAGGCACGTATCAAGCACATGGAAACGACCATCCTCTTCTGGCCGTACATGGCGGTCGTGGATGGGTTCCAGCATTGGGCGTACGAGAATCCCGATCAGGCGGTTGATGCATCGGCTTGCGACGCCGAGTGGGGCAGGTTGTGGAGCCGGTTCATGCCCGTCGTCGATTGGTCTGGCCTTGAAGACGCTCGGGTCACCGGTTGGCACCGAAAGCTGCACATCTACCAAGTGCCTTTCTACTACGTGGAGTACGGAATGGCGTCACTTGGCGCGTGCCAGGTCTTCCGCAACGCTCGCGAGAACCAGGAGGAGGCGGTGGCGAAGTACCGCTCGATGCTACGGCTTGGAGGCACGAAGCCTCTGCCCGAGTTGTTCGCCGCGGCAGGCGCGAAGTTCGCCTTCGACGCCAAGACCATCCGCGACTGCGTGGGCATCCTCGAAACGGCAATCGAAGAGCTGAGCAAGTAGTCAGAAAAGCTGGGGGTCGGGATCCCGACGGATCCCGACCCCTGAAACACGCCTCTCGTTCCTACTTGAAGAAGTCGAACTTCTCGAGCTTCTGCTTGACGGAAAGTAGGAACCTGCCTGCCAAGCCACCGTCCACGATTCGGTGGTCGTAGGTAAGCACGAGGTTCATCACCGATCGAACGGCGATCATGTCGTCGATGATTGCGGGGACCTTCTTGATCGTGTACGTTCCCAGGATGCCTGCCTGAGGGGCGTTGATCATCGGGGTACCCAAGACGGCGCCGTAAGAGCCGGGATTGGTAACCGTAAACGTCCCGCCCTGTACGTCGGCAACGCTGAGCGCGTTGCTGCGAGCCTTGGCGGCGATCGTCTCGAGGTCCTTTGCGAGGTCGATCAGCGACTTCTTGTTGCAGTCCCGGATCACCGGGACGATCAAGCCCTCGTCGCCCTTCGCGCCGAGCGAAACGGCAACACCGAGGTGGACGTTCTTGTTCATCACGATGTTGTTGTCCGGCATAAGGGCGCCGTTGACCAGCGGAAACTCCATGAGGGCTTCCGTAATGGCCTTGAGGAAGAACGGGGTGTAGGTGAGCTTGACGCCGTAGGTGTTTTGGAAGCTCTCCTTGTTCGCCTCGCGGAACTTCACCATGGTGGTCACGTCGACCTCGGTCAACGTAGACACAGTGGGAACCTGCGCGCTGCGGGTCATCGCCTCCGCGATCATCTTGCGCATGCCGAGCAAAGGGACGAGCTCTTGATCCGGACCGGCGACGGTGGGAGCCGCGGGCTTAACTTCGAGCTTGGGAGACGGCGCGGCGGAGCCGC
>JAXLTH010000066.1:0-5971 GCA_046330155.1 Fimbriimonadales bacterium
TCATCCTAGCATGGAGCCAACAACTTTGCGGGTTCTTGAAGGGCGGGAACTTTAGGCGCGGGAAGTTGTTTGAACGAGTCAGAGCGATGAGCATTCATGTCCTCAAAATGGGGCTAACCACAGCGAACGCAGGGGCTTTGGCACCCTCGCGAACCCAGAGGTACACTGCCGCTTCCATGCTCTTCGGGAAGCGCAGCGCGCGCGACGCGTTCGAGAAACAGGCGGAGAAGGTGTTTCCGTCCGTTTACGGGACCGCGTTGCGATTGACCCGATCCAAAGAGGATGCCGAGGACCTCGCCCAAGAGGCGATCGTCCGGGCCTACGAGGCTTTCGATCGCTTCGATGGGTCCAACTTCAAAGCGTGGATGCTCCGCATCGTCACGAACCTCTACATCAACCGTTACCGCCAGCGCAAGCGCGGTCCTCAGATTTCTTCCTTTGAAGAGGACGGGGTCGTGGAGCCGATGGCGGACCAGGACGAGACGCCGGACAGCATCTTGCTCAACGAACTGGTCGGGGCCGAGGTCGAAGAAGCGCTTGCCAAGGTTCCCGAGGATTTCCGCATGGCGGTCATTCTCAGCGATCTGGAGGGCTTGAGCTACCAGGAAATCGCCGATGTCACGGACGTTCCGATTGGGACCGTTCGTAGCCGCTTGGCGCGAGGCCGCGCCATGTTGCGGCATCTTCTTATGCAGTACGCCATGAAAGAGGGCTACATCAAACAGGAGTCGTTCGAATGAACGAGAATCTCGAACTACACGCATTAGCCGATGGGGCGCTCGACGCCGACGCCCAAGCCCAGATCGCCCGCGAAGTCGGCGAGTCCGCCGAACTTCAGCGAGAGCTGAGTTCGATTCACGCGGTGAAGGGTGCGCTCTCAAAATGTGAGAGCCACGACTGCGCCAAGCTGTGGAAATCCTGCCAGGCTCGGCTTGACGAGGTCGATCGGGCGAAGCGGGTTCAGAACATCGTCGGACGCTACGCCTGGGCGCTGTGCTCGATCTTCTTCGTCTTCATCGTAGGCGCGGCGATGCTCAACCGCTCCAAGCCCTCGACCGTGGGCGCCAATGACTTGGCTTACATGGCTTCCAGTGTTCCGCTTGCCAGCGGCCAGTCCGGCCGTTACCTTGAAAAGCTTGGTTCGGACGCGCCGAACGTCACTCCGGACCGCATCGACATCCTCGGCTCGGGCGAAGGGTTTGTGAACGGCTACCACGTGGTGGCTTACGACCTTCGGGACGACCAAGGCCGCATGAAACTGATGATGGCAAACGTGGGCGAAGTCACCGACTGCGAGTCCACGATGGGTTGCTACAAGATGTTTCGGATGGGCGACGCCAACGCGGTCGTCTGGTACGACAACGGCTGGAGCGTCACGCTGATCGGCAATCGGAGCCGCGAAGACCTCTGCAAGGTCGCCGAAACGATTAAGGGATCCCGCTAGGCGCAGCGCCTCGCGGGGTTCCGCGACGCGATACGCCGGAGAAATGGCAGGGGCAGCAGGGCTCGAACCCGCGACCTACGGTTTTGGAGACCGTCGCTCTACCAACTGAGCTATACCCCTGCGCGGGCGAGTGAGATTATAGCATAGGGGATCGTTCCATGCGATCCAACATCGCCGGTCCTTGAACAAGTACCTGGCCCGCCACAAACAGCTTCTCCGGGGTGGTCGTCCGCACTCTTCCGACGAACACGTTGGCGCCCTGCATTTCAATGCGGTCCAAGATTCGGGAGTACAGGACTCGCGCCAAGAGGACGGCGGATTGGGAAGGACCAGAGAGGTTGCGAATCCCGGGATGCGAGTCCCGGTACAGGTTACGGGCGCGCGCGATCTCAAAACGGATGAGCCTTTCCATCCGGTCGCTGAAGACGCCGTCCATGACCTCGCTTTCCGAGACTCCGAACCGTTCCAAATCCTCTTGGGGAAGATAGATTCTGCCTCGTTCCGCGTCCTCGGCGACGTCTCGCAGGAAGTTCGTGAGTTGCATGGCGTTGCCCAGTGCTCTCGCACAGGCCAGCGTCTCCTCGTCCCTTGGCGCATCCACCAGGCACGTCATCATCACGCCGACCGCTGCGGCGCTGCCCGCCATGTAGTTCTCCAAGTCGCGGTAGGTGGCGTACCGGGTCGTTTCGAGGTCCATTGCCATGGCATCGATGAATCGGTGCGCCTCTGCAAGGGGCAGCCTCGTTTCTCGCGCCACATCGCAAAACGCCCTCAGCACCGGATGCGTCGGCGCTTCCGTTCCTGCCACTCCCCTATCCATTTCAGCCCGCCAGCCTTCCAGCCGTGCCCGAATCTCGTCAACGTCCGTGGAGTCTGGGTTGTCGACCCACTCGTCCGGGACCCGGACAAAGCCGTAAAGCGCATGAACCCGACGTCGAATGGAGGGCGGGAAAAGGCGGGAACTGGCGTAGTACGTCGTTCCGAACCGGCGATGCAACTGCCGGCAAAGTTCGTAATCGGCTTCGTTCGCAAATGGGGTCATCGCCTGAACTTCCTCCAGTCCCAGCGTTCGTTGATCGACGGCGTGCCTTGCACCAGAACCTCGAAGGTCTCCGGGCGTTCCCGCACATCGGAGACGACTCCTTCGAGAAGCTGTTGGAGCGCTTCTTCGGATCGCACGGCCATCTGGTCGCCCCGAGCAATCGGGGGTCCGAACCGAAGGAAGGCCTCCGGACGCTCGTGCATCGCGTGCTCGTATCGGATCGCGACCGGCACAAAGCTGGCATTGGGCACTGACTTCGCCAAGAGTTCAAAGGTCTCGCCAAACGGCAGAATCGTCGGGGGATAGTGGAGCACACCTTCCGGGAACAGCACCAGGCTTCTCGCCTCCCGTTGCATCAGCCGAATCGTCCGGCGAATGGTTGCCGCCCTGCCCGAAGGGTCGTTCAGCCGGTAGGGCATCCCGCCGACCTTGGCGAAGAGGGGAAACGCGTCGAACTCTTGGATCCAGTCCACGCACCGCACGCCGAGGCGGGTTACCGCATGGTAGAGAAGATAGCCGTCGAACCAACCGTGGTGGTTCGCGAAGAGAACCGCGGGCGCTTGAACGGGTTGAGCTGGAGGCGTCCAGTAAACCGTCCGGAAGTGCTTCTTCACGCTACGCCGGATGAGGTTGCCCACCATTCGGCCCACGAAGCCCTCGTCCTGAACGTTTTGGCTCATAGGAGGCCGTCCTCCGCCAACCGTTGCTCGGCGAGTTCCGCCGAAATCAGCACCATCGGCAGACCGTTGCCGGGCACCGTGGAAGCGCCGACGTATCGCATGTCGCCTCGCTTGTTCGCCGGTCGCATGAACGCCGACTGGAAGGTATCTGCTGCGAGTCCGAAGGCGGCGCCTTTGTCGAGGTTCAGCTCCCCCAGCCAAGAGTGGGGAGTCCGGACCTTGATGTCTTTGATCCAAGCGGGATCGAATCCGACCTCCTCCCCAAGTCTCCGGTACACCGAGGTTCGGATTCGATCCTCGTCTTCGGCAGAGAATGGATAGTCCAAGTTGGGGCAAGGCACGAGCACATACAAGTTCGTGTGCCCTTCGGGCGCCGTCGAGGGATCGGTGCGCTTCGCCACGCAAGCGTAGAAGGCGGGTTCGTCCACGAGCTTGGGATTCTTAAAGAGCGCGTCGAGGTTTCCCTTGAAATCGGGCCCGAAGAAGACGTTGTGGTGCAGCAGGTCTGCGCAGTCGCCTTCGACGTCCATGTACATCACGTAGGCGCTGCAGGAGTGCCTGAGCTTGCGGCGGGACGGTGCCTGCTCAAGCTCTCGTTGGGCGTAGGGCAAGTCCGCGTTGAGGATGACGGCGTCGGCTTTCAGTATTTCGCCGCCTCTCAGCGTCACGGTTGTCGCGGTGGCGCCTTCCACCGCCGTGTTCAGCCGAATCTCCGCCCCACGCTGTTCCGCCAATCTCGCAACGGCCTCCGAGATTGCTGGGAGCCCGCCCTTGGGATACCAGATGCCCTCTCCGTACTCCATGTAGGCAAGGGTCCCGTACACCCAGGGCGCGTCGTAAGGCGACAAGCCGAGGTACATCGTCTGAAAGCTGAACAGCATCCGCAGGCGAGGGTCTTCAAACGTCGCCTCGACTCGCTTGGCAAGGTTCCCCAGCATCCGGTGCTTCGCCACCCGTGCCAACTGCATGGGGTTCGCGAAGTCCCAGACGCTCCGGTAGTTCTTGCGCACGAAGTTCGGGATGCAATCGTGATAGAGGCTGGCGAGGCTGCTCAGAAAAGGGATGTAACGGCTCGCGTCTCGGGGACCCGCAAGGTCCTGAATCTGGGCAAGCATCGAGGCGACGTTCGGGGTCCCGTCGATCCGCGAGCCGTCGGCGTAAAAGACACGATAGCTGGGGTCGCACAAAGTGAGCGGCAAGTGGTCGCGCAGCCGCTCTCCCACGTCGGCAAAGAGCCGCTCGAAGGGATCGAGCATCATCATGAGGGTTGGTCCGCCGTCGAACCGACACGCCCCAACCTCTTCGCGGCGGTTTCGTCCGCCGACTTCTCCGGTCTTCTCGAGCACGGTAACCCGATGTCCGCGATGGGACAGGCGCAGGGCGAGCGCAAGCCCGCCAAGCCCAGCTCCAACGATGACAAAGTTCCGCGAGGACATCTTCGGTCTTCTACTCAGAGAGAAGGCCGACGATTAGCGCAGGGGTTTCCGAGAGAGGAACGCGACGCAAAGCGCAAGGATTGCCGGCCCCACCGTGTCGATGGCACGGGCGCCTGAGTCCAGCCCTGCGAGCAGGGCTAGAAAGGCAAGATAGGCGGCAAGCGAATAGCCGGCCCGGCAAGGTCGAGAACCGGTATTCGGCGCAAGTTTGGCGACGATCACCGCACCCGCAAAGGAGACTCCGAACCAACCGGCGATGTTGGCGAGGGGGGCACCGCCCGGCAGTGCGCTCGGTTCCAACCACTTCCAGTACCGGAGCGTCGAAGTCAGAACGCCCTCCATAAAGAAGTCGATCGTCGCGGCGGCGAGACCCACGCGCAATGCCGTCCCGGTAACGCTCCCGTGACGGAGAAGGACGAACAAAGAGCCGACGACCATCAGCCAGGCGAAGGGAAGAAGGAGCGGAAAGTTGGTCGATCCTGGCAACACCAGGTTCGGTTGCCACGCTCCGGTGTAGGCGTACTTCCCGAAAGGGAAACCGGTGTAGACGCCAAGCAACTCGAATCCCGCCCCAATGCCCAGAATGACCAATCCGCCCAGCAGCGCGGTCTTCCATCCGTGGCACTCCGCGATCTCTGACAATGCGACAAGGGCACCCGTCAAAATGACCAAGCCAGCCGCGACCGGGGTGATGATCCCAGGATCAAGGTGGAGAAGCCGGGACGCGAGCGTTCCGAAGCACGAGAATATGATGAGCCCAAGATTGAGCCGGAACCATAAGCCGGCTGTCTTTTGCCCCGCCGCGCTCGTTGATGATAGGGTAGTCAAGCCGCACCAACTCCCATGATCGTTTTCCTTTGCATACTCTACGCGTATCCGCTTCTGGTATCGCTTTCCAACCTGATCTTGATGCGGTCCCCCAAGCCCGTCGCGGGCGCGGCCCAGTTTTCCGTCCTCATCCCGGCGCGAAACGAAGAGTCGAACCTAAGGGAGCTTCTTCCGATTCTGGTTCAGGCGGGACTTCGAGTCTACGTCTTTGATGACGAATCAAGCGACGGGACGTCGGAGGTTGCGCGCTCGCACGGAGCCGTGGTCATTCGCGCCCGCGAACCCTTGCCCGAGGGCTGGACGGGCAAGAACAGAGCCTGCCACGAGCTTGCGCTGGCTGCCGCCGAAGACTCGCCCCACGCTTGGATGCTCTTCATGGACGCCGACGTGCGCCCCAAGGAAGGGTTCGCGGAGGCGGTCAACGGTCTCATCGCCAACGAGGGCCTGCGCGCGCCCGTCGTGACGGGGTTTCTCGATATGGACAACCGGCTCGGGTTCGAGCGCATCTACCTCTCGTGGGTTCCGTGGGTGTTGCTGGCTA
>JAXLTH010000067.1:0-5825 GCA_046330155.1 Fimbriimonadales bacterium
AAGATCTACGGCACGGGCCTCGGCTTGTACCTGGTCAAGCACTTGGTCGAAGAGGTCCACTTCGGCAAGATCTGGTGCGAATCGGAAATCGGCGTCGGGTCGACCTTCTGGTTCCGCATCCCGTCGAACATCGACATCGAGAAAGCCAAGGCGATCAATACCTGAGCCCCCGGTACACTCAGGGTTGTGTTTGAGCCTGCGCCCAGCTTGGTTGGGCTGACTACCGACGAGATTCGGGCGGCGCTTGGCGATCGTCCCGACGCGTCGTGGCGCGCGAAGCAGGTGTCCCACTGGATTTTCCGGAAGGCGGCGGACAACTACGACGCCATGCGCGAGGTCCCGAAGGCGATTCGGGAGGACCTTGCCGCCCGGTTCCAGGTTCAGCCGCTCACGGTGGCTCGCCACGCCAAGTCCACCGACGGGGTGGACAAACTCCTCGTCCACGGAGGCGACGGCGAGGTCTTCGAGTGCGTGCTTCTCCCGTACGAGGATCGCGTCAGTTGCTGCCTCAGTTCCCAAGTGGGCTGCCCGATGGGGTGCGCGTTCTGCGCGACCGGTCTGGGCGGCTTCGATCGCAACCTCGGAGCCGGTGAGATCGTTGGCCAGTACCTGATGCTCCAACGCCTGAGTGAGCGCCGGATTTCCCACGTGGTGTTTATGGGCATGGGCGAGCCCTTGCTCAACCTCAAGAACCTGCTCAAGGGCATCGGCATCTTGCACGACGAGGTCGGCTTGAGCCACCGCCACATCACGGTATCCACGGTCGGCTTGGTCCCCCAGATCTACGAGCTCGCGGAACTCAAGCTCCCCATCCACCTCGCGCTGTCGCTTCACTCGCCGTTGGACGAGGTTCGTGGCCCCCTCATGCCGGTCAACAAGAAGTGGCCCGTGGCCGAGCTCATGCAGGCCATGCGCACCTACCAGAAGGCGACCGGCCGCAAGGTCACGTTCGAGTACCTGCTCATCGACAAGCTGACCGATACGCCGAAGCAGGCGATCGAACTCGCCCGTCTGATCAAGGGCTTGCCCAGCGTCGTGAACCTGATCCCCTTCAACTATGTGCAGACCGAGCAAGGGTACGGACGCCCTTCGCGCGAACGGGTCCGCGCCTTCCGAAAGGAGCTCGAGGCGCGGGGCGTCAACGTGACCGAGCGGGTTGAAAGAGGGCACGACATCGCGGCGGCGTGCGGCCAGCTTGCCGGCCAGCACCATGGACGATTTGCCAGGAGGGCGCTATCACCCGCGTTGCCGGTGCTCTCATCCTAGCGCTTGCGTTGGCGGGTTGCGGTCCGCGCCCCGACTTCAGCAAGAAGGCGCCCCCGCCGCCCAAGCCGGTCACCCGCGAACTGAACACCGAGGCGGGCAGCATCGCGCGCCGCGACCCCGCGTCGAAGCGCACCTTGTGGAGCGTCGCTTGGAAGTCGGCGAAGCTGGAGTACACCGACGACAACCGCTTTGGCGGCACGATGGAGGCGGTGTCGGGCACGATTTTCCAAGACGGTAAGCCCGTCAGCGACTTCACGGCCGATTCCGCCACGGCGAGCAAGGCCGACAACACTTTGGAGCTGTCGGGGAAGGTGGTGGTGAAAGCGCGCGAGCCAAAGGGCAGCCTAAGCTGCCGTTCCATGCGCTACGACGGAATGATCGAGCGCGTGGAAGCGTTGGGCGGAGTGCGGGTGGAAACCGAGCTCTACCAGATGGGGCCCTTCGAACGGGTATACGCAAAGCCGGATCTCTCGCGGGTGGCGACCCCCGACATGTTTGAGGACAACGATGGCCATTAGAATCACCGCCCTGCTCTGCCTCTGCGCCGCGGCCGCCCCGGCTTGGCGGCAAGACACTGAGCCCAATTCGTTCCTGGACAGGTCGGGGAACATGTTTCTGAGAAACCTGGGGCCGTGGCGGGTGGAGCGCGTGGACAAGGCCACTTTACGTTTCACCGCCCGGGCCCAAGCCGGCAAGCAACTCTTCGCCCAATGGAAAGTGCAAGGGCTCACGATCGAAGCAACGACGCTGAGGGGCACCGCCAAACTTGGCGCCAAAAGCACGATGGATCTGCTCTCCGCTTCCATGGGCGGCGGCACCAAAACCGTCTCCACGCGTCCATCGGCGGACCCGCAGTCCAAGGTGCCGCAAACCGCAACGATCCTCGCCCAAACCGCCGACTTCGACGCCGCCGAGAATACGGTCACTTCGCCCGGAGCCCTGAGCCTTGCCAGCCACGACCCGGGCACGCAGCAGAAGTTCGACGCCAAAGGCTCTCGGGGCAAAGTGACGCTTGCCAAAACCGGGAAGGGGGCGGTGCAGGGCGCGGTTCTCGAAGGCCCGATCGAAATGACGCTCAAGGGCGTCCGCGAGGAGACGGACGAGAAGACCAAGAAGACCGTCCACGCGCCCTACACGGTGACGGGCAAGGGCGGCAAGTTGGTCTACTCCGCCGCCGAAAACACGATCACGCTCACCGGAGACGTCCGAATTTCGGGCGACGATCCCATGTTCGGGGGAGACATTCGAGCTTCCCGCGCGGTGATCACGCTCGATGCGAAGGGCGAGATCGCCAGCATCGACTTCGATGGTCCGGGCGAGACGGTTTTGAAGGAGCGGAAGGGGGGCGGATGAGAATCTCGGCGGAGCATTTGGCAAAGGCTTACCGCGGACGGCGCGTCGTGAACGGCGTGACCTTCAGCATCACCCAGGGCGAAATCGTGGGGCTGTTGGGCCCGAACGGGGCCGGCAAGACCACCACGTTCTACATGGTCACCGGGCTGGTCCGGCCGAACGAGGGCACGGTCCACTTCGACGATGTCGACGTCACGCATTGGCCCATGTACAAGCGGGCGCGCGAGGGCGTCGGCTACCTTCCCCAGGAAGCCAGCGTCTTCCGCAAGCTGACGGTGGAGGACAATCTCCGTCTGGTCCTCGAGATTCGAGGCATTGACAAGAAGGAAGCCCAGGCGCGCATCGACCGGCTGGCGGAGCAGTTGCACATCGGCCGCATCATGAAGAGCCAGGGCAACGTGCTTTCGGGCGGCGAGCGGCGCCGCGTGGAGATCGCCCGCGCGTTGGCGGTCGAGCCCAAGTTCATCCTGCTCGACGAGCCGTTCACGGGAATCGATCCGGTCACGATCGAGGAGATCCAAGAGATCATTTTCCGCCTCAAGGACCACGGCATCGGCATTCTCATCACCGACCACAACGTGGCGGCGACCTTGCGCATCACGGACCGGAACTACATCCTGGTCGATGGCAAGATCATCGCCGAGGGCGATGCCGCCGCCATCACCAACGATCCCCATGTGCGCAAGCACTACTTGGGCCAGCAGTTCATGAGCGAATACGACCGGCCCGAAATCCCCAAGCCGGACGAGCAGGACGAAGGCCTCGAATGAAGCGACTCGACCGCCTGATTGTAGGGGAACTCGCCGGGCCCTGGGTGTTCGGGGTCGGCATCTTCACCGTGCTCATCATGGCGGGCACGTACCTCTTCAAAATCACGGACTACATCGTGCAGGGCATCAGCCCCGCGACGGTTCTGCAGCTGTCCGTTGTTTTGCTTCCGGCGATCATGGTGAAGACCTTCGCCATGGCGATGCTGCTTGCCTCGCTGCTTTCGTTCGGCCGCCTCAGCAGCGATAGCGAGATTGTCGCCCTGCGGGCGGCGGGCGCCAGTGTGGGCAGAATCATGGTGCCGGTTGGCGTTTTCGGTTTTGTTGTCGCGATGGTGGCCTTCCTCTTGAACGAAAAGGTGGTGCCCGCGGCGTCGCTTCGGGCGACGGCTATCCAAGCCGACATCATGAAGCAGCTCAGCTCTTCGTCTTGGAGGTCGATCTTCACCACCATGAACGACCCGACAACGGGGAAGCTCGCGGCGATGATCTCAGCCGCCGATTTCAACCTCAAGGAGAAGACCCTGCAGAAGGTGTGGGTGATGACCTACACCAAGGAGCTTGAGCCCAGCTTCATCCTCTACGCCCCCAAGCTGGTGTACGAGAACGACAAGGAGTGGCGGATCTACGGCGGCTCAAAGCTCTTCTCGTTCACGGGGGACACCATCGGCGAGTTCAAGGGCGACGTGTGGCCCAGCCAGGTTGCCCGATTGGACAAGAAGCCCGAGGACCTTTTGGCGGGAAACCTCAAGGATCTCGATTCGTTTAGCATGGGGAAGATGCGAGAAGTGATCGAGCAGGCCAAGAAGACCCCGCAGGCGATCAGCGCATCGCAAGTAGCGAACCTGGAATACGGCTACTACAACAAGATCGCCCTGCCCTTGGCGGCGCTGATCTTCGGCCTTGTCGGGGCTCCGCTGGGTATTCGCAACCACCGCACGGGAGCTGCCGCCGGTTTCTGGCTCTCGGTCGTCATTATTTTCGGGTACATGACCTTGGCGAACTTCATGGCGGTCTATGCGCAAGGAGGCGTGTTCCCGTCCTGGCTGGCAAGTTTCTCGCCTATCGCCATCGGATTGGTGTTCGCATCCGTATTGATCAGGAAACGGAACGGCTAAATAGATGGATCTTCTTAGCTTCGGCTTTATCGGACTGGTGGTCCTGCTGGGCGGCTTGGTGGCCTACCTGGCGGACGGCTTGGGCCGTAAGCTGGGCAAAAAACGGCTGTCCCTGTTCGGAATGCGGCCCCGCCACACCGCCACCGCGCTCACCGTCGGCGCGGGCGTGCTGATCCCGCTCTTGACCGTGCTGACCCTTTCGGTTGCCAGTTCCGAGTTTCGGCAGTGGGTGACCAAGGGGCGCGCCGCCATTCGAGAATCCAAGATCCTCTCCGAGCGCGTCAGCGGCCTGCGAACCGAGATCGAGAAGAAGACGCAACAGGCGAACGGCCTGGACGAGAAGCTGAAGGGCGCCCAGAAGCGGCTTCAAGAGCTTGAATCTCAGGTGAAGGAGAGCTTGGACGCCGCCAAACTGGCAGAGCAGCGCACGCGCGTCGCCCAGGCAAAATCGGACCGTCTGGATCGCGAGGTTGCCCGCCAGCGGGCGTCGTTGGACAAGGTTTCCGCCAGCCTCGTGGTCGCTCAGTCGGCTCTCGAAGAAACGCGTAAGGCAAGCGCCGAACTTGCCCGCTCGTTCAAGCTGCAACAGGACGACCTCAAAGCCGCCTACGACCAGAACAAGAAGCTCACCGACGAGAATCTGGGCTTGGACGCCAGCAACAACAAGTTGAGGACCGAGATTGCGGAGTTCCAGAACAAGCTCACCGACTTGAACTCGCGCATCGAGCGAGCCCAACAGGACCTTGCGGCCGCCCAAGCCGAGACGCAGAGGGTCCAAGGCGAACTCGCCGTCAAGAACGAGCAGCTCACGGATCTGCAAGGGATCTTGGAGAGCACGCGCCAAGGCTTGGAGATCAACCTCGGCAACAGCCGGACGCGCCCGATGATCTTCGGCATGAACGAGGAGATCGCGCGTCTGCCCTTGCCGAACAGCCTCCTGGAAGGCGAGGCTCTTGCCGCCGTCCGCCGGGTTCAGTTGCAAGCGAGTTCGGCTGCGGACACGCGGGGCGCTCGCCCCGTGCCCGGCGGAACGCTTTCGGCGGGCATCTTCTCGCGCAAGGCGGACGACGGCCGCGTGATCACCATCGAGGAGCAGGAGGCGGCCCTTTCGCAAGCAATGGCAGGCCAGCGCGACGAGTTGGTGCTCATCGCCTACTCGGCGCTGAACGCCTTCCAAGGCGAGTTCGTTGCCCTCACCCTCCGGCCCTACCGCAACCCGATGCTTTACCGAACGGGCGAGACGGTGGTCGAAGGCCGCATCGACGGCAGCCAAAGCGACAACACGATTTACAACCAGATCACGGCCTTCCTGGAGCAGCAG
>JAXLTH010000068.1:0-5586 GCA_046330155.1 Fimbriimonadales bacterium
CAATGGAACGGTTGGTCGTGGGCATCGGGCAGTTGGCGACGTTGGCGGGGCCTCCCCGTGCGCGCCGGGGTCCCGAGATGGCCGACCTGGGCTTGGTTTCGGGGGCGGCGATCCTCGTTCGGGATGGGAAAGTGGCGGCGGCGGGGCGAGAGGAAGCCGTGCGGGCGGCGGCGTCTGCCGAGGCGGTGGAGACGGACGTGGGTGGACGCTTGGTGACGCCGGGGCTGGTGGACGCCCACACGCACTTGGCGTTTGGTGGGAATCGCGCCGAGGAGTTTGCCATGCGCATCGCGGGCGCCACCTATCAGGAGATCGCAGCGGGCGGCGGAGGCATCGCCTCGACGGTTCGGCAAACGCGGGCGTTGGGCGAGGATGCCCTCTACGAGGCGGCGGCTTCGCGGCTGCAAAGGATGCACCGGCACGGCACGACCACCGTGGAGGCAAAGTCGGGCTACGGACTCTCGCTCTCGGAGGAGCTGAAGATTCTGCGCGTGTATCGGCGGCTGGGGCAGAAGGTGTCGGCGACGTTCTTGGGGGCGCACGCGTTTCCGCCGGAGTTCGCCTCGGACCATGAGGGTTACGTCCGTCTGCTGGTGGAGGAGATGCTGCCCGCCGTGGTTGCGGAAGGGCTCGCTGCGTGGTGCGACATCTTTGTGGAGGAGCGGTATTTCGGCGCGGAGGCGGCGCGACGGATTCTGGGGGCGGCGAAGGGGTTGGGGCTAAAGGTGCGCATGCACGTGGACCAGCTTTCGAACGGCGGCGGCGCGGCGCTGGCGGCGGAACTGGGCGCCAAGACCGCGGACCACCTCGAGCAGACCGATGGGGATGGGATCGCCGCCCTCTTGGCAGGGGACGTTATGCCCGTGCTGCTTCCCGGCTCGGTGTATGCGCTCGGTTTGGACCGTTATCCCCGGGCGCGGGAGATGGTGGATGCCGGACTCCCCGTGGTGCTGGCGACGGATTTCAACCCGGGATCTTCGCCCATGCCGAGCCTGCCGATGGCGATGAGCTTGGCGTGCGTGCATATGAAGCTCACGCCCGCCGAAGCGCTCACCGCCTGCACCGTGAACGCGGCGCACAGTCTGGACCGGGGAGACCAAATCGGTTCGATCGAGCCAGGCAAGGATGCGGACTTCGTGGCGTGGGATGCCGGCGACTATCGAGAGTTGCCGTATTGGTTCGGAGGCAACCTCGTTGCGCAAACTTGGATGGCAGGGGAACTTCTGGCGTAACCGGCACTATAATGCCGTTTGTGCGCAGACTCGCCCTGCTCGTCCTGTTTGCCGTCCCGCTAGCGCAGGCCCAAGACCGCCTCGCGGGAATGCCCCGATACGACCGCCTCGAGCGCGTGCGTCGCGAGATGAGCGGCTCGGTGGTGCGGGGAGAGGTCTCGCCCAACTGGGTGGACGCCAAGACGATGTCCTACACCTGGCAGGGCAAGACCTACAAGGTCGATCTTGCCACCGGGAAGATCACCGAGGGCGAAGCCGCGGTGCTGAACGCCGCCGACCCGCAGCAGGGCCGGAATCGCGGCACGCCGGCGCGCGGCCGCCAGTTCGACACCGCGTTTTCGCCCGACGGCGCGCTCAAATCGTTCCACCGGGACCGGAACGTTTACATCAGCAAGGCGGATGGCGGCGACGAGGTCGCCGTGACGACCGAGGGCTCCGCCGAGAAGCGGACGAAGTTCGGCATCGCCAGCTGGGTTTACGGCGAGGAGCTAGGCGTGCGGGAGGCGATGTGGTGGTCGCCCGACGGCAAGAAGCTGGCGTACTACGGCTTCGACGAGAGCAAGGTGCCGGACTACTACCTGGCGATGAACGTGACCCGCGTTCAGGACGCGCTGGACGTGGAGGCGTATCCCAAAGCCGGGGCGCCGAACCCCGTGGTGACGCTGTTCGTTTACGATCTCGCCGCCAAGAAGTCGGTGGAGGTGGATACGAAGTTCGGCGACCCGGAAAACGGGCACTACGTTTACGCGGTGCGCTGGTCTCCGGATGGTTCGGAGCTACTGTTCAACAGGACCAACCGGAAGCAAAACGTGATGGAGTTTTGCGCCTACGACCCGGCGACGGCGAAGTCGAGGGTGGTCGTGCGCGAAGAGTGGCGGAAGTCTTGGACCGACAACTCGCCCGACATCCGCTGGCTTGCGGACAAGAAGCAGTTCGTTTGGCAGAGCGAGCGCAACGGCTTTCAGAACTACTATTTGGGCAACATCGACGGGCGGCCGCTGACGCCGATCACGCAGCACAACTTCGAAGTGGGCGGAATCGTGCGGCTGGACGAGGCTTCCAGGACGCTTTGGTACATGGCGCGGGACGGGGAGAACCCGTACCGGATGCAGCTGCACCGGGTGGGCCTCGACGGCAAAGGGGAGAAGCGTCTGACCGACCCGAAGTTCCACCACACGGTGAACCTCTCGCCCGATGGCAAGTACTTCACGGACATTTCTGAGACCCTCGACACGCCTCCGACCACCCAGCTTTGCAGCGCCGACGGCAAGCCGATCGCGACGCTTGCGAAGAGCAACTTGGACAAGTTCAACGCGTTGGGGCTGCAGAAGGTCGAGCGGTTCAAGTTCAAGGCGGCGGACGGCACGACGGACTGCTACGGCACCTTGATGAAGCCGAGCGACTTCGACCCGACGAAGAAGTACCCGGTAGTCGTGGACGTTTACGGCGGCCTGGAGTCGGGGGGCGGCTCGGACCGTTTCCAGATGCCCAACGCGTACACCGAACTGGGCTTTCTGATCGTGTGGACCGACGGGCGCGGAACGAGCGGCCGAGGCAAGGGCTCCACAAGGACGCTGTACGGCAAGCTCGGCATCGTGGAGATCGACGACCAAGCGGCGGGTGAAGGCATAGCGCAACGTCCGTACGTGGACGGCGGACGCGCGGCGGGGCATCAACGGCATCCGTACGGCGGGTACTCGTCGGCGATGGCGATCCTGCGGCATGTCCTCGACGTGTTCCACGCGGCGGCGGCGAGCTCGGCGGCATGCAGTGGGCGAACTACGACATGATCTGGCTACCTGGAGCGCTACATGGGCTTGCCCAGCGAGGCGACCAAGGAAGGGTACTGGCCGGTTCCGCGATGAAGTTCGCCAAGGATCCAAGGGCAAACTGATGCTGTTCTATGGGACCGCGGACAACAACGTGCACCCGGCGAAACACCTACCAACTGGTGCAAGCGCTTCAACGGGCGGGCAAGAGTTTCGATTATCGATTGTTCTTCCGGCCGGACCAAGGGTATCTCCGGCATCAACGGCATCCGGATGTGGGAGTACTTCATGGACAACCTCGTGCTCAACCCACTCCAAACCGCTTGCAAAACTGCTAAAGCTAATGCAGTGGCGTCAAATACGGCAAGTAACCCTGGCGACTACGTGGTAGAAGTTAAGCTGATGCTTACCACTGTCGCCATTCTCGCTGGGCAAGCCAACGTGTTCCAGGGCTGGTCCAACAACAAGGCGATCCCCTGCTGCCTGGAGGAGCCCACCTCGTCAATATCCGCCTACCTGGCGGTCAGGAACGCGGAGGCCTACTGGAATCTGAAGGGCGACATGATCGAGCCGTTCCAGAGCCGGCAGCCCGGATTTCCGGACGAGCAGATCTTCAACATGAAGGCGGATGGCTCGGGCAAACGCCTGGCGCCAGCACCGGCCTCGGCCGATGCACCTGTAGCTACCTGGACCCGGACGGCAAGCACATTTACTTCAGCAGCACGCACGCCAAGGATCCCGGCCCGCAGAAGCCGGTCGACATGTCCAAGGGCTACGTTTGATGGTCAACCCGAACTTCACCCTGTACCGCGCGAACCTGGACGGGTCGGGCGTCACGCCCTCATCTCGAAGCCGGGCTACGTGGCGGAAGCGACGGCATTCGAACTGGCAGCCTGGCCAACGTCCACGGGGCGACCTCGCCGAGGGCGATACCGGATTATCCGCCTGCAGGTCGATGTCGACGGCAACCTCGACATCAAGGTGCTGACCCAGGTTACCACGACGAGGGCCGTTTGGTGGAGCTATGACAGCGAAGATCAACGCCGACGATGCCGAGATCGCAGAAGTCCTTATGTCGATCGCCTACTGCACAAGGAGAACCTGGTGCGGCCGAGCAAGCTTGAAATCTGGATCATGGATGCGACGGCTTCCGAACAAGCAGCGACCAACCTCAACTGCGCCTCGTTCGCCCCGTTCCTCCACCCGAACGGCAAGACGATCATCTTCTGCTCGAACTACGGCGACCCCAAGGGCCGCGAGTTCAACCTGTTCACGATCAACGTGGACGGCACCAACCTGCAGCAGATCACCAAGTCGCCCGAGTTCGACGGATTCCCCATGTGGACGCGAGACGGCAAGCACCTGGTGTTCGCTTCGAACCGAAACGGTTCGGTGCGGGGTGAGACGAACGTGTTCGTCGCCGACTGGAAAGACTGATCTGCGCCCCAACGGGAACCGGCGGGCGGTACGAACGTCGGTAAAGTGAGCGTAAGGATTAAACGATGGTCGCGATCGTCGCATTGCTTGCTGTTGCCCAAACGGTTCCGTTGGGCCCCGTGTTGCCCGCTGGATTGAGCGAAACCTTCCAGCGGGTGGTGGTCGGCATCGAAGAGAAGCTCGAAAAGGGCGACTTTGCGGGCGCCAAAGCCGATCTGAGGCTGTTGCCGAAGACGACGATCCGATACGAGTGGGACGACACCGGGGTGCCCGCTTCCGAGAAGCCTTTCTACATCACCGCCCGTGACAAGGCGCTCAAAACTTGGGCGCAGGCGGCTCCCAGCCTGAAGTTCGTGGCCGCCAAGCCGGCGGACCTGGTGTTTCGGTTCAAGAAGGAGTTGCCGCCCATCGAAGGGCAGGCGTACATTCCGGGCGCGGTTCAGTTCTGGAGCGACGATCCCAAAGATCCGCGTTTGGAGACGGTGATCGGCCTGTTCCGGAGCGGGAGCTTTCTGCCAAGCGTGAAAACGGCGCCGGGGGTAAGAAGCGCCGCCGACGTGAGCGACATCCACAACGAGGTTGCGTACGCCGTGTCCTCCTACCTCGGGTTGGGTGAAACCAAGCTCTCCGGCACGTTCACCTCACGTTACGATCCCGCCGGGGTGGGCGAGGTTCGGCTGGCGCCCGCCGAGGTTCGGCTCTTCGAGAACACGCGCGACGTGGTGAAGACGCTGACCGACGCGGTTGTCGCGAAAAAGAAGCTGCGCGCCACCAAGCCGAAACTGGTGGTGGAGCCGCTCGAGGTGGTTTTGAACGATGCCGTCCAAGGGCAGGACGTTCGGTTCAGCATCCAGGTGAACAACCTGGGCAACGCGCCGCTGTACTACCGCGTGCAGCCCGACTGCGGATGCCTGGCGGCGAGCTACGATCCGGTCTTGCCCGCCGGCAAGAGCGCGATCGTGCAGGGCTCGGTCAACACGTACGACTTTCTGGGCTCGCTGAAGAAACGGTTCTTCATCTACTCGAACGACTTGGAGGAACCCTACCGCGAGGTGGTGGTGAAGATCCACGTCGCCCCCCAGTATCGGTTCATCATGCCCGAGGGTCCAACGATCCTCATGGACGACGAGGCGAAGACGATTTACGCG
>JAXLTH010000069.1:0-4926 GCA_046330155.1 Fimbriimonadales bacterium
GCCGCACGCCACCTATCTCATTGCTTTGGTGGGCGGCCCGCTAGACATCAAGAAGGACAAGTGGGAGGGAGTCGACCTTTGGTGCGTCGTGCCGAAGGGCAAGGCGCACCTGATCGACACCTCCTTTGGCGACACCAAGGACATGCTGACCTTCTTCTCCAGCAAGGTTGGCGTCAAGTACGCGTGGCCCAAGTACGCCCAGAACGCGATGTACGACTTCGGCGGCGGTATGGAGAATGTTTCCTCCACGACGCTGGGTCAAGGCTCCCTGACGGACGGCAAGAACGGGCCCTGGAACATGTCCAGCCTGAACTCGCACGAACTCGGGCACCAGTGGTTCGGCGACCTGGTGACCTGCAAAGACTGGAGCCACATTTGGCTCAACGAGAGCTTCGCCACCTTCATGCAGCTCATCTATTTCGAGCACTCCCAGGGGTCATTCGGCTATGACCGCGAGGTCGAAGGCGCAATGCAAAGCTACTTCCAAGAGTCGCGCCGCTACCAACGCCCCATCTCGACGAAGATGTATCCCAACGGCGATGCGATGTTCGATTCGCACACCTACCCGAAGGGGGGAGCCGTGCTCCACACGTTGCGGCGGTGGCTGGGCGACGAGGCGTTCTTCGGCGGATTGCAGTACTACCTGACGCTCTACCGGCACCAGCCGGTCGAAAGCCAACAACTGTGCCGCGCGATGACCGAGTACACGGGCATCAACTGCGAGGCGTTTTGGGACCAATGGATCTACAAACCGGGCCACCCCGTGCTGGAGTACACGTGGACCCACGAAGGTGGCAAGTTAAAGGTCGACGTCTCCCAAACTCAGAAGACGGACAAGGGCGCCCCCCTCTACACGATTCCCGCCCAAGTTGGTGCGATCAGCAAGGGCAAGTTGGTGCGATTCCCGATCACGTTGCAGGGCGAGAAGACGACCGTGGAATTTGATCTGGCGTCCAAACCCGACGCGGTTATCCTCGACCCCGACCACGACTTTCTCCGCGAGCTGAAGCACAGCTTCGCTCCCGAGGAGTTGCCGGCGATCGCCGAGTTTGCCCCGAACGCGGTTGATCGGCAGGCGGCGATGAACCGCCTGATGGGAGGCGATAACGTGGACCTCGCCTTCGTCACGCGGATCCTCCGTGCCGACGTGGGCATGTATCCGGCCATCGAGAACACTCGGCCCTTAATGCGTTTGGACAAGGAGGAACTGCGTTCATTTTGGCGCGCCGAGTTGACGCATCAGAACCTGGACCGAAAGGCGACGGCGGTCGACGCGCTGCTATCGCTTGCCCCGAATGCAGAGGACAAAGCCAGGCTTGACCAGATGGTGAACAACACAACGCCGACCCGCATTGTGATGGCTATCCTTCGAAGATCTGATCCCAAGACCGATGCCACCTTGGCGAAGAAGGCGCTTGCGATCGACTCGCTGAACGATCAAGTCCACTCCTGGGCTTACGAGGCTCTCTGCCCCTTGGGTGACGCCGCCGCTGCCGCTCAAGCGTTAAAGGATGCCGAGGCAAACGGGACTTCGCAAGTGCTCGCCGGGCTGCGAGGCCTGGCTTACGCCAAGCCGACCGAGAGCACTCGCCGCGCCGTGGCGCGGGCGATGGGGTCCCGGCAATCGGGAGTGGTAAGCGCGGCGGTCAAGGTCGTTCGCGAAACGAAAGACAAGGCCATGCTGCCCGAACTCCGCAAGCTCGAATCGCGCACCGATCTCTCGGACTTTGCCAAGCGCGAAGTGAAGTCGGCGATCGACGAACTGAGCCAGTAGCTAGACCGGACAAGGCGATTTCGGTTCTCGGCGCTTCGCCGGAACCGGAATCGCCTTTCGCCCGCTAAGGTAGTCCGAAGTCTCGCAGGGCTGGGCGAGAAAATCCGCTACGACCCCTTGGGCAACGATGTGCCCCCCATGCTCTCCCGCCCCGGGACCGAGCTCGATTAGCCAGTCGGCCGCGAGCATCGTCTCCTCGTCGTGCTCGACAACGAGCACCGTGTTTCCCAGGTCTCTCAGCCGCTTCAACGTCTCGATCAGCTTGCCGTTATCCCTTTGGTGAAGGCCGATTGACGGCTCGTCAAGAATGTACAGGCACCCCATGAGCCCGGAACCGATTTGGGTCGCCAATCGAATCCTCTGGGCTTCACCGCCCGCGAGAGTGCGGGCCGTCCGGTTCAGCGTCAGATAGGAGAGGCCTACGTCGTTCAGAAACTGAAGCCGCTCGATGATCTCCTTGACGGCTCGCTCGGCGATCGCCATCTGGCGCTTGCTCATGGCCTTGGGCAGTCCGCGAAAGTAACCCAGTGCGTCTTCTACGGGCAGATCCGTACGGTCCGCGATGCTGACCCCGGCCTCGCCACCTGGCAGCCTAACCGCCAACGTTTCAGGCTTCAGACGCTTGCCCGCGCAAACGGGACAAGGGTTCGTGCTCATGTACTGCTCAAGGTCTTGCTTGACCCACTCGCTTTCGGTGGTCTCGTAGCGCTTGCGCAGCGAGGCAATAACGCCGTCCCATTGGGTTTGGAACTTGCGTTCGTGGCGCCCGTAGCGCATGGCCACCTCGATCGGCTCCTCAAGGCCGAACCAGACCGCCCTCATTTGCTCTTCCGAGAGGTCTTTAACCGGAAGGTGAGCGTCGAATCCGCACTTCCGGCCGACGGCATCAAGCATGTCGGGCCACCAGTCCTTCGTCTCGCCGGATTTGTAGACGAAGGGAGCAATCGCCCCATCCCTCAACGGCTTCGAGGGGTCGGGGCAGCAAAGCACAGGGTCAAACTCAGTCTTGGTTCCCAACCCCGTGCATTCGGGACATGCACCATACGGTGAGTTGAACGAGAACATCCGGGGTTCGAGTTCGGGCATGCTAAACCCGCACTCCGGGCAGGAGTACGACTCGGAAAAGAGGAGTTCCCGTGCGCTCTTGCTGCCTGGTTCCTCGTAGCTGACTCCGACGAGTCCCTTACCCATCTTGAGCGCTGCTTCGACCGAGTCGGCAAGCCGGCGATCGATGCCTTCCTTCAGGACGATTCGGTCGACAACGACCTCGATGGTGTGTTGCTTGTAGCGGTCCATCGGGATGTCGTCGGTCACTTCGTACGTCTCGCCGTCCACGCGAACTCGAACATAGCCTGCCTTGTTCACGTCCTGAAGCACGCTCTTGTACTCGCCCTTGCGCCCGCGAACCACCGGGGCCAAGACCTGCACCTTGGTTCCTTCGGGCAACGCTTGAATGGCATCGACGATCTGATCGGTGGACTGCCGCTCGATCGGTCCATGACCGTTCGGGCAGTGCGGAACCCCGGCGCGGGCAAACAGGATACGCAGGTAGTCGTAGATCTCGGTCACGGTGCCCACCGTCGAACGCGGGTTCTTGGATGTCGACTTTTGGTCGATCGAAACCGCCGGCGAGAGACCATCGATGTGATCGACGTCCGGCTTATCCATTTGGCCCAGGAACTGGCGCGCATAGGCGCTCAGCGACTCAACGTAGCGCCTCTGGCCCTCGGCGTAGATCGTGTCGAAGGCGAGCGAAGATTTGCCGGAGCCCGACAGCCCGGTAATCACCACCAGCTTGTCACGAGGAATCTCAACCGTGATGTTCTTCAGGTTGTTCTCGCGGGCTCCAACGACGACGATTTTGTCCTGTCCCATGGTAGACGTAGGGATACTATCTTACCCAGGGAGGGGAGACGATCAACCGTTGTCCGAGGGGGCGGGATCGGGCGACTCGGGCGCGGGCGGCTGAGCGTCGGACGGCGTCTCCTCTGCTGGTTTCTTTTTGCTTCCCCGACGGATCTTCTTGCTGCGCTCCGGCTTGCGGACGCTCACTTCGACGATCGGCTCGCCCGAGAACTTCGTAGAGAGTTTAGGCGCCTCGGGGGCTTCGGTTTGAGGAACTTCCTCGGTCGAAGACGCCGATGGGGGTGCCGCGGGCGCACCAAGACGGGGCGCCACAACGTAGTAGCCCAAAAGCCCGACGAGGATGGGCACCGCCATCCACTTCACAACCAGCCAGATCAAAGAAGACGGTCTTACCGCCATCGCCGGGCATTTTAGCAGAAGGTAGCCTTGCGGCTTCGGATTGAACCTATGGTGCGTGCGTACGAGTCGACAATCGAACTTGAAATCGAACGGCTGGAAGCAGTTCCGCTGACCCCAGAGATCGGGTCGGCCGAGTGCTATCCGTTTCCGCTCCTGGAGCCCTCCGGTACCCGAGCCCGTCTCGAGTTCCGCACTCTGGTGCTTGAGAACCCTTACGTCAGGGTTGCCGTGGAGCCCGACCTCGGCGGACGAATCGTGGAGTTCCTCGACAAGCGGTCCAACACGGCCGTGCTACCGGAGTTGGGGAGCATTGTTGCGGGCGGACCCCGCGGCGCGAAGTTGAACGGCGGAATCCAGATCGGCTTGTTCGATGCTGAGGGACAAGGGGAGAGGCGCAACGCCCTAGGACCCGTCGAGGCCGTTCTGGTCCCGGCCGACGATGACGATGAGCCCGCGTTCATCGACCTCTACGAGCTTGCCACCGGAACGGGCCTGGCTTGGCGCTTACGAGTTGGTTTGGCACCGGACCAAGCCTTGATCCACTTGGAGTTCCGCCTCCATAACCGGACGTTTGCCCAGGTACCCCTCGATGCCGGGCTCCTGTTTCCGAGCGATGTCTTGGGCAACGCGTCGGCGGGAGTTGTGGCGTCGTTCCCCCCCGGCAGTTTGGTGCCCGTAGGCGGCGTTCTTCGCCGAGGCACGGCGGGGATCGCCCCATTCCAGACCGATGTCTGGGAGACGACCCTTCTGCCGATTTCCCGATTCGCCTCGGCGAGCGCGGCAAGCGAAGTCGGCGTGTTGGTGATCGGCGACGGAAAACTGGAGCTGCAACTGGCTCAGTCGCTACCCGGCGGCAAAGTTGTCCTGGTCCGCCCCGGGGGCGAGAC
>JAXLTH010000007.1:0-119551 GCA_046330155.1 Fimbriimonadales bacterium
GGCAATGGATTCCCGGACTCCAGCGCTTTGACGATTCGCTCGGTGACTCTCTCATAGGTCGATGGCATGCGTATCTACTCACGCTCGCCGTCAGTTGAGGAAAAATCGGTGTTGAGGTTCACCGTCTCCAGGATGGTGACGGCTAGCATCGTGCTGTAAAGTTGCTTCTCGACCTTTTTGTCGAGTTCGTATGCCAAGTGAGCCGCGATTCGCACGGGCAGTTGCATGAGTGACAACGGTGGGACACGGGTGTTGAGGCACCGCTCCATCACACCCAGGTAGTAGCCCGGAATCTCCTTCTTCATCGTGTGCCGGGATACTTGCGCTACACCGAACAGCATGTAGCTCGGGGCGCTCAGACCCAAGATGACGGAATCGCAGACCGCCCTTCTACGAATGTCAGCAACGTCACTCTCGTCGAGTTTCGCGCCGTCGTAGAGATATCCCGCTAGAACGCTCCGAACATCGGCGACGGTCGCCCCCAGGAGCCAAGACCGAACGTCCGGGGGTCTTTCAAAGAGACTCATGGGGATGTCCTCAGTTGACGAGAAGCTTTGGGGTGAGGTCCGTTATGGGTGTCCACCCTTACCTATGCGCCCCAGCATGCTTTGAGGATTCTTCTGGCGTCGCCCGGCTTTGGCGAATCCATCCCTCCACGATAGGCAACAGCTAGTTCTAGAGCATGCCCTCAATCGGTTAGAATCCAGGTTGCTGTGCCACGAATTTTCGACAATATTGAACTGCCGTTCCTACCCTCCCTGGAGGAGATGCTCGGAACGGCAACGCACGCCGATTTCTGCGTCGGCTACTTCAACTTGCGCGGCTGGAATAGGCTCGGCAAGGTCGTTGACGAGCGATTCACCGGGGAAGGCACAAGCAAGGCTCGATTGCTTGTGGGCATGCAGTCTCTCCCAGAGGACGAGGTTCGGAGTGCATACAGCCTCATCAAGGAAGATGGGCTTGACGCTGCCAAGGCGATTCAGTTCAAGCGCCGCATGGCGGAGCAGTTTCGAGACCAACTGACCATCGGCGCACCCAGCGACCTCGACGAATACAACCTTCAGCGGCTTGCCCGCCAACTTCGCAATGGCAAGCTGGTCGTCAAGCTGTTCCTGAAGAACAGCCTTCACGCCAAGCTCTACCTGGTTCATCGAGATGTGCCTGGTTCAGAGGTCGTAGGGTACGTCGGAAGTTCGAATCTGACCTTCGCTGGGCTCATGCAGCAGTACGAGTTGAACGTCGATGTCCTCGATGACGATGCATCCAGAAAGCTCGCGAAGTGGTTCAAGGACAGATGGGAGGACCAGTGGTGTCTCGACATATCCCAAGAACTGGCTGACATCATCGAGCAAAGCTGGGCTCGACCGACTCCGATTCCGCCCTATCACATCTATCTCAAGATTGCCTATCATTTGGCACAGGAAGCTCGCGCCGGACTCTCCGAATTTCGAATTCCAAAGGACTTCGGGAACAAGCTCTTTGAGTACCAGGTGGCAGCCGTGAAGATTGCCGCTCACCATCTAAACAATGAGCGCCGCAGAGGTGTTGTTCTAGGTGATGTGGTCGGTTTGGGCAAGACCCTCATGGCGACCGCCCTGGCTCGAATTTTCGAGGACGACCTCGGGCTCGAAACCTTGATTCTGTGCCCCAAGAACCTCGTCGAGATGTGGGAGGACTACGCCCACCAATACCGTCTTCGGGCAAAGGTTCTTTCAGTCACACGAGCCATCCAGGAGCTTCCCGACCTCCGTCGATATCGTCTCGTCATCCTTGACGAAAGCCACAACCTGAGAAATCGAGAAGGCAGTCGATATCGAGCCATTCACGAGTACATCAGCCAAAACGAGTGCCGCTGCATCCTGCTGAGCGCCACGCCCTACAACAAGGCATACACTGACCTGGGTGCACAACTGAGGCTCTTCGTGCCCGAGACTCAAGACCTTGGCGTTCGACCGGACAAGTACATCAAAGAGGTCGGCGAAATCCAGTTTCAAGCCAAGCACCAATGCCCGCTGAAGAGCCTCGCGGCTTTTGAGAAGAGTCCGTATGCCGATGACTGGCGGGAGTTGATGCGACTGTACATGGTGCGTCGAACCCGAGGGTTCATCAAGGAAAACTACGCGCAAACCGACCAAGAGACTGGGCGCAAGTACCTGGTTCTGGCGGATGGAACGAACACGTTCTTCCCCGAGCGGACGCCGAGAACCATCAAGTTCGAAATCAACGAGACCGATGGCAAAGACCCCTACGCGAGGCTTTTCAACCAGTCCATTGTCAATCAGGTCAACGCCCTAAACCTTCCGCGCTACGGTCTCGGAAACTACGTTGCCAGTCAGCCTGATACGCCTCCCACTCAAGCCGAAACCAAGGTGTTGCAGGACTTGGGTCGAGCCGGAAAGCGCCTCATGGGATTCTGCCGCACCAACCTCTTCAAGCGGTTGGAGAGCAGTGGGCTCGCTTTCATCCAGTCCGTTGAGCGACACATCCTTCGAAACTACATCTTCCTGCACGCCATCGAGAACGGTCTTCCCCTTCCCATTGGAACCACCGACCCCTCGATGCTCGATGTCCACTCCTTTGATGAAGACTCCGACGACACCGGTGTGACGGGCAGCATTTTTGACGAGGAGAATGAGGACTTCATCGACTCGGATGCGCCGTCGATTCACGTTCCCATGTACACCGAGGCGGAGTTCCGCAAGCGAGCTAAGGAAGTCTATGACCTCTATTCGACGAGCTTCAAGAAGCGCTTCAAGTGGCTCCGACCGGGGCTCTTTGTCGAGCGATTTGAAACTGACCTACAAGCCGACTGCGACTCGCTTTGTACCATCTTGGAGAAGCACGGCACTTGGAATCCGGGCGACGACAAAAAGCTCGCGAAGCTCTTTGAACTCCTCACCACCACTCACGCAAACGACAAGGTGCTTATCTTCACTCAGTTTGCTGACACGGTGAAGTACCTCTCCGAAGAGTTGAAACGACGTGGAGTCAAGAACTTGGAAGGAGTCACCGGTCAGAGCGAAAACCCCACGAAGCTCGCGCATCGGTTCAGCCCCGTTAGCAACGGCAAACGCGATTCGGTCAAGCCAGAAGACGAGCTTCGAGTCTTGGTTGCAACCGATGTTCTGTCCGAAGGTCAGAACCTCCAAGATGCCTTCGTGGTCGTCAACTTCGACCTTCCCTGGGCAATCATTCGCTTGATTCAAAGAGCCGGTCGTGTTGACCGTATCGGGCAGCAGCACCCCGAAATCATCTGCTACAGCTTCTACCCGATGGATGGAGTTGACCGAATCATCAACCTTCGAGGTCGAGTTCGCCAGCGCCTCACCGAGAACGCCGAAGTCGTTGGAGCAGATGAGCAGTTCTTTGAAGACCTGAAGGTCGATGAGCGGTATCGAGACCTGTACAACGAGAAGGCGGGCATTCTCGACAATGACGACGATTCTGAAGTTGACCTGTCGTCCTTGGCATTCCAGATTTGGAAGAACGCGACCGACGCCGACCCATCCCTCAAGGGAATCATCGAAGACATGCCCGACGTGGTGTTCTCGGCGAAGGACTTCGAGCCCCAAACCCAAAAGCCGCTGGGCGCTTTGGTTTACATGCGAGCCGCTGATGGCAACGACGCTCTGTCTTGGGTCGATGAAAAGGGCGACCTGGTTTCGGAATCGCCGCTTGCCGTCCTAAGAGCAGCGGAGTGCGAGCCAGGAACTCCGGCACGAACCAAAGCCAAGAACCATCACGAAATCGTCCGAAAGGGCGTCGAGAGGATGGTTGAAGAGGAGTCGAGCATCGGTGGGCAACTTGGTAAGCCCTCGGGAGCACGGTTCCGTACCTACGAGCGACTGAAGGGCTACGCCGAGCACGTCAAGGGCACCCTGCTTGCCACCGACGAGCTTCACCGGGTCATCGAGGACATCTATCGGTATCCGCTGCGCCAATCCGCAACCGACACGCTGAATCGTCAACTCAAGGCGGGAATCAACGATGACGCTTTGTCCGAACTCTGCATCTCGCTCCGAAGTGAAGAACGGCTCTGCATCATCTCGGACGAAGCCGAAAGAAGAGAGCCGAAAATCATTTGCTCACTCGGTTTGGTGTCGGGGCAATAGGGGGATGAGCAGTGACAGCGAGCAGCGATATACTCCTTATCGACCAGAACTTTGAGCGGCTCTTTATCGACACACTCGGGTGGGACAGATTCTCGAACCGACTGACCGTCTCGATGTCTGCCCCCGGTCAGTTCACCCAGGGTTGGTTAACTCGCGAAGAACGTTGGATGAAGGCGACCGGTCGCCATATCAACTACCATCTGAAAGGAGTTGCCCGCCTCGGTGGTCAGGTTGTTTTTGTCATCGAGTGTGCGGATGAGCGCTCCATGCCCGACTACCTCCGACGATGTTCCATCGGAAGGAGAGTCAGTCACATCCATTACGAACCCATCCTCATCTACTCGTGCCCGAACGACCGTGACCAGGTATGGCAACTCGTCGCGAGTAGCGGCGGTAAACCATCTTTCTTTGAGCACCGCCTTGACTCGCACTCCGATGCTGTGGAATTTCTGCCAAGGCTCGAAAGTCTGCGCTTTCCTCTCGAAGAGCGAATAGCAGGTGTGTCAAGCATCAAGGTCAGTGAGCGGGTTCGACGCGCGCTGAGCTACCAGAGGCAAAAGAGGGTTTTCGACCGGAGTCGTCATACGGCTCTCACGTTTGAGCAGTTTGGAAACGGGTTGGCTGAGTTGGCAGACCTCGCCGATGAGCACCGTGGCATCGACAGGCACGAAGAATCGGCGCTCTTCGAGCAGGCAAGAGAGGGGTCATCGTCCGCCAAGTGGCACCTGTTTCGGAGCCACCTATACATCCCGCTTAAGATTGCTCTTCGCACGTATCAGCAGAAACAACTGGAAGGACGTGTCGAACTTGCAGACATCGTGAGCCACGGGATGATTGGGCTGCTGAATGCCATTCGCCTTTTCAAGTCCGACCAAGCTCCCCGATTCATGACATACGCCTCGCTTTGGGTTCAGAGGGAGATAGACCGGGAAGTTTTTGCCCTCCTTCGCGAAATCGCGATTCCGTTTTACGTTGAAGGCAACTTCGCTCCCCACATCAGAAAGTTCCCCATTGAAGCGGACAAGTTATCTCAGAGGCTTCGACGCGAACCCTATCCACTCGAAATCCAAGAGTGGATGAACCTCGACGACTTGGATTGGAGAACGCTCAATCTGATGATGGAGACTCCTGCTCGAATCGACATCGAGGATGATGATATTGAGGCGGTAGCAGAAGCAAATGACCTGGTTGAAGAACCCTTCACGGTTGATGAGTCATTCGGCTCTGAAATCGACACGTTGGACATGCTCATGCAGAAGCTTCAACCGAGACACAAGGACGCCTTGCTACTCCGCTTTGGCATCCACCCCGAACACTACGGCTGGAAGTGCACGCTCGATGAAGTTGCCAGCAGAATGAATGTCAGCCGCGAGCGAGCACGCCAAATGGAGCTAACCGCCAAGAAGAACCTGACGGCTATGGTTGCGGAGCTTCAGAGGCAGTCCCAGGACCGTCCTGATATGAGAACCCACGCATGAAAGAAGTCCGCCGTTGCCTCACTGACTTCAGATTCCCTGAGTTGTTCACCCAACGCCTGCTCTGGGAAGGCTTCCGGGCGAAGCATGCCTTTGAGGTCAACGGACAGTTCTTCGAAGTCGAAGGCGTCGCCCAGAAGCGTGGTCTCGTGGCGTTCGTCTGCAAGCCAGCGCCAAGTCAGCCCTTCCCAGGTTCAGCGGAGAGGAAACGAATCGGACGAGAAGTAGAGAAACTTCACCACGAGCATCTCATCGTCTTCATCGACCGAGAAAACACGCGCCAGGTCTGGGCAGTGCCCAAGCGCGAGGACGGCAAGACCAAGGGCACGAGCGAAATCCCGTTCTTCAAGGGCAAGGGCGTCGAACACCTCGCGCGGCGAATCCAGAAGCTCTCGTTCTCGTTCGAAGAATCGGAGACCACGACCATCGTCCAGGTGGCGGCAAGGGTCAACCAGGCGCTGCTTGCCGAGCGGGTCACCAAGAGGTTCTTCAAAGAGTTCTCAGACCAACGCAAGGCATTTGTCAAGTTCCTGGATTGGATTGAAGATGAGTCAAAGCGCGATTGGTATTGCTCCGTTCTTCTGAACCGCCTCATGTTCATCTACTTCCTGGGCGGCAAGGGCTTCCTCCCAGGCGGAACGGCATTTCTCACAAACAGCCTCGCAAAGAACATCGGCGACAACGGACCCGACACCTTTTACACCCACTTCCTTCTGCCGCTCAGCTTTTTTGGACTTGGGGAAAAAAGAGGTGCCCGAGGTCGCTTCGAGGAGACGTTCAAAGACGTGCTCTATCTCGATGGCGGGCTCTTCACCGTCCACCAAGTCGAGCGTGAACTTGGGCTGAACAAGGATGCCGTCGCAAAGGGCGTCTTCCCAGCCGAAGCCAAAATCCCCGACGCCGAGTTCAAGCGCTGGTTCGACTATTTCGACAAGTGGCGTTGGACTCTCGACGAGGATAAGGTCGAAAACGACGGATACATCTCGCCCCACATCCTGGGCTACATCTTTGAGAAGTACATCAACCAGAAGCAGATGGGTGCCTACTACACCAAGGAGGACATCACTGGATACATCTGCCGAAACACCATCATCCCGCGACTGTTTGACATGCTTGCCGACACCGGTGCAAAGGGTTCAAAGGCAGTGCGCCCCCTTCCCATCGGTCCGCACCCAAGCTACATGAACGAAGGTCGGGGCATCAGCGATGGCGAGGGAATCGACCGCTACGTCTATCCAAGCGTCAAGCAGACAGCCAAGCTCCCGACCGAGACCGACTACGAACAGGAGCAGCGCCGAAAGCGATACGAAGGCATCCTAGAGGACTTCGACGCCGAGAAGATTCAAGGCATCGACGACTTCATCACCTACAACCTCGACATCGAAAAGCTGGCGCTCGATTTCGTCAGCAACATCCAAGACCCTGAAGTGCTGCACGCCTTCTACTTCAAGGGTCTCCAGAAAATCACCGTGCTCGACCCGACGTGCGGTTCGGGGGCGTTCCTGTTCGAGGCGCTCATCATCCTCTATCCGCTCTACAACGCCTGCCTCAGCCGCATGCGCTACCTGGTGGGCAAGGCGACCGGTGACGAGCCCGATATCGTGAACTGGGCCGGTCGGCTGCATTTCGACGACCTGGATGTTGACGGCAGCACCCTGGTTGACTTGGTGCAAGGGGGAGGCACGGGAAGCAAGGTGCTGGACGAGCTACGGAACCGGGCGGAACGTATCAACGACCACCCGAGTGCTGAATACTTTATAAAGAAATCCATCATCGTCAACAACCTTTTCGGGGGTTGACATCATGGAGGAGGCGGTCGAAATCTGCAAAACTCCGCCTGTTCCTCACCCTCATCGCCACCGTAGAACGCGATGATGCTAAGTACAACTTTGGAGTAGAACCGCTGCCCGATATCGACTTCAATATTCTGCACGGAAACACTCTCGTTGGGTACACAAGCGTTGACGATATCGACCGTATGTGGCACGAGGTCGAACTTGGCACTTCGACTTTGGCATTTGAGAAAGACCACTCCTGTCTTACAACTTTGGTAGAGGAGTACGGCAGGGTGTTGGCGTTTTCGGCGTCACCAACAGCTAGGTGACTCTAGCGTGGCTCCAATTTCGAAAGAGCAGGTTTTGAAAGCTGTGGAATGTGTTCGCCCTGACCTGAACGAAGATATTTGGAGGGTCTATAGAACTGCCGGGCTTGCAACAAAGCAGGTGAAGACTCAAAGTGGCAAACCTAAATCAGTTGAGTTGACGCAGAAAGAGTTTGTGAAGACTCATGAGCCTTTTCACTGGTTGCTGGAATTTCCCTTCCATCGAGGCTCTAGGAGGATTCGATGTAATTGTAGGAAATCCTCCTGATTGAGTTTAAGTCACTTCTAAGGAAGGCTACGACTTACTGGCACTATCAACACTCCCGACAAACAATCTGTGGGCATTTGTGTGCGAAAGGGCTTTAAAAGTGGTTAGCAAACATGGGCGCACCGGACTTATTGTCCCCATGAGTCTAACTTGCGCTGACCGATGTGCGCCAATCCAAGAACCGTATCGCAAATGTGGTTCGCTATGGATTTCTAGCTTGAAAGTGATTCCAATCCGGGACAATCCTTTGAACAGGTAAAGCAGAATGTGTCGATTGCTTTTTCGCATCGAATTGGCAGTCTAGGCATTGGGTGACTAACCAATATCGTTTTGCCGACGAACGGCTCTCCCTTTTCGAGCGAGTTTGCTACTGTGAAGAGCCAAAAACATTTGTTCGCAATAGATTCCCAAAGCTTTCGTCACCAAATGAGGCATCACCATCGAAAAACTCTTCATGCAGCCTCCTCTACGTAACTCAATGAGGTCGTCAGGTCAAAGTCTTTGGTGCATCGAATCGCACACTACTATATCAAGTGTTTTGACTTCGTTCCCTATTTTCGCAATGACAGGGGAAGGCGTAAAAAAATCCGAGGACTACAAGGAATATCACTTTTGGAGAAGACTCTCAAGTCGTTCTGGCGACTATTAACAGTTCCTTCTTTACTTTTATTGGCAAGTTTTCTTCGACAGTCAGGTTGGCAGGCTCGCGGTCGAATCATTCCCATTTTCCCCGCCAAAGGAAGGGGAACTGCGAAGCGCTCTTGAAGAGGAAGCTCGCGCCCTCATGTCGGATATGAGGAATCGTTCGACTCGCTTAACCGCAACTTACGCTGCAACTGGAAAAGTCGAATACGACCAGTTTTACCCACGCCAATCCGTGGAACATCAGGCGCATAGATGTGCTGTTGGCAACTCACTATGGATTGACCGCAGAAGAATTTACGAGTTTTCAGAAGAGGAACGCGCATTTATTCGCAACTACGACCGGAACATTCGCCTGGGCACGGGGGAGGAACTGGACGACTGATGCGCTGCTACCCGTTCCAGCCTCGAACCAGGATTTGCCAAGCGGCTCATTACGCCGATGACTTGGTAGAAGATTTCTTCCACTTCGAACTGACCGCAGGACTGCGAACTCAAGGCACTCACAAGAAAGCTCTGAGCGGTCTGTCGTCCTCGTTTAGAACCCAGGAGGAGACAATCACTGAGTCGGTGCTCGTGCGCCTTTCAGCTATGTTCGGTGATGTAGTCCAAGCAGAGACATTTACCCGGTCTGCTGAAACTGCAAGCGGAGCAGACTGGTTCTGGATTCTCGACTTCGGTCACAAGTTGGTGCCGATGCTCGTTCAGGCGAAACGCATCGTTGAGCCCTGGAATGGCGACCCTGACTGGAGTGTTGCCGTCAGCCTGAAGCAAAAGAGGTTGTTGGAGTCCACCGCAAAGGCATGGAACGTCGATGCTCACTTCTGCGTGTACGCCCCAATTCTTCCGACGTGGCGCTGCGTTTCGTGGCTCGACGCATGCGTGTCCGACTTTGAGGATGGGTATCGGCTCTGTGGTGGAGGATTCATGCACCTGATACCGACCAGCAAGGTCAAGGTCAAGTCCTTTAAATCAGACGACTTGACGGTCGTACAGCATCTGACATCGTTCACTTGCTTCTGCTGCTGCTCCGCCGACCCGACCCAAGGCGTGGACGTGCTGAACATCTCCCCAGAGAAGTTCAAGGAACCCGGTGAACTCGAATCCCTCCTTGCCCAAGCCCGAGAGAGCGAGTCCATCAAAGGCACCGCGATTTTCAAGATGGGCGGCGAGCAGCTTCACCTTCGATGATTCCAAGGTTGAGCTACAGAAGCCGAGTAAGCCAGGATTACAGCATCTTGACCCGACTCGAAACCGTCCTGAAGATTGACGACGCCCAACTTGGCGAGGATATACCATCATGCCTGGAACCAGACTGAGCGCCGACGAGAAAGACCTGGAAGCCAAGTGGAACAATCCTGGCGCGTTTCCCTCCCCCATCCTTCGGGGGATATCAATTGAGGGCGACCCCGGTCTTCGCGGAATCAAGAAACTCAACTTGAACTTCAACTTCCCGGTTGTCGCGATTGCTGGAAAGAACGGCACCGGGAAATCAACCTTGCTCGCTCTAACTGCCCTTGCCTACCATGCCCCCGCCAACCACAAATCGAGGAACGCCAAAGCTGGTCTCAAAAAGGGTCACGCCTACTACACCTTTCGTGACTTCATCTTTCGGGGAGTCAGCGACCCTGACATCACCGGTCTCAACATCACCTGGCACTTCGAATCGGGGGCGGGTAAGACCGACCTTAAGATAACCAAGGGCACCGAAAAGTGGATGCACTACGACCGCCGACCCAAGCGCCCCGTCCACTATCTTGGGATAAGCCGGTGTGTTCCTGCCATTGAACAGAACGTGCTGAGGAGCCACTTCGTGCACACAAAGGCAGGCTTGGCAGCAACTGCGGTAACAGCCGATGCCCTGACGAGAGCGAGCGAAGTCTTGGGAAGGACATACACTGCCGCCGAGACCCTTGTCTCGAAATCCTACGCCCTTCGAAAGTGCACCTCCGGACAGCCATACAGCGGCTTCAACATGGGTGCTGGCGAGGATGTCGTCCTCGAAATGTTAGCGCTTGTCTGCTCGTCTCCGGACGGCAGCTTGATTGTCATTGAGGAAGTTGAGCTAGGGCTCCATCCAGAGGCGATTCGGCGGCTGGCAAGGGCGCTCATCAGCATCGCCAGGTCGAAGAAGCTTCAAATTGTTGTGTCAACTCATTCCGAAATCTTCCTCGATGAGTTGCCCCGTCAAGCAAGAGTCCTTCTATCTCGGTGTGGCGCTGACCTTGAGGTCACCGAGTCCCCGACCACGCGGCTATGTGTGGGTGACATGAGCGGTCTTGCGCAACCCGAGTTAGTGATTTACTGCGAGGATAACGTCGCCGTCAGCATTCTCGATGAGGTCTTGCCGATGGACACGCGAAAGCGCGTGCTGCCTGTAGCCGTTGGCTCCGACAGCGAACTTGCTGGTGCTCGCTACATCCACCTGAAGCAAGGACATGCTGCGAAGGCACTTATTCTCTGGGATGGAGAGGTGACGGACGCAGCCATCAAAGGTTGGCTCAAGAACCGACTGGTTGATAGGGGCGTGCCAGCCAATGGAGTTAACTTTTGGCGATTGCCATTGGGCGTAAAGCCTGAGCAGTCGGTCATTGATGTTCTCAACTCTGATGCTGGTAAGACTTCCTTTTCGGAGGTCATTATGTGCAACGACGCTGTTGCGAGTGCTCTGGTCGATGAGTTGGTTGCCCTTGCCGAACCCAAGGACATGGCTTACAGGCTTCACGAAAGGACGGGCAAGAGCGAAGATGACTGTTGGAAGGGGCTAGTTCGAGCGGCAGTTCGAATGCCTGATTCCCCCTTCACGGAGTTGACTGGGAAGATTAATGAGGTGCTGGACAATGCCATCGTCCAGATTGCCACTGCACTGCCGGATTGAAGCGGATGATGTTCGACCCGAGCGGCAATCCGACATCGAGCCGGATGCAGTCAATCGCTATTACGAGCGAGCGGTATTCGCATTCAACAACGCATGCAATCCTGAAGCCGACCCTGGCATCCGCGCAATGCTGACTGCGTTTTGTGTCCATGCGTGCCAATCACTGCGTGAGGCGCTTCAGGTGTTGGCGGACAGGGAACCGGAAAACGATGAGAAACTGAGAAAGGCGACCGTCGACTTGCCCTTCGCCGCGCTCATCGAGGAAGTTCGGAACCACGACATTCACGGCTTTCCGATTCCAGTTTGCGACCCAACGTCATCTCCACAATGTGGGTCGCGAACCCCGACAAGCCGATGAAACTCACGTCATCGCACGGAGTCGGCGTGACAGTTCAGATGCACGGAGCGAAGCCGAACGTGAAGCTGTCGGGCAAGAACCAGAAGCACGGAAAGTTCACTCCTGGTCAGTCGATGTCCTATCACTGCGTGGACGGCGAACTCACCGTCCACGACTTCAGCGCGAACAAGGATTTCAAGCTGCTGGGCGTCCTGAGGATGTATTTGGAGCACGCTCAAGCGGTCATCGGCTCGGTTGCCGAGCGCGGAGGAGCACTAGACGACTGATTTGAGACGATGCCTTCTTCACTCGATACTTCAATATGAGGCATGGCGAAGGAAATCAAGACCAAATCGACGTTCGGAACTGTCCGCATCGACCACTTCAGCCCGCCGCTGCCAGAGGGAACGCCCAAAGGATTTAACGTCGTCCTCAGTTTTGAAGAGGCGCTGAAGCTCCACATCGGGCTCATGCAGATTCTCGGGAAGCTGAACGGCTACAACCGGAACACCAAAGATGGCAAGGCGAGTGCGGTCAATCTCTGCATCTTCACCGACGCGAATCGCATCACCATCAACGAGGACAAGGTGAAGGACGCCGAGCCGGTGAAGCCTGTCCGCAAGAAGGCATAGGGCTGAGTTTGCTGGGGACGCCGGTCGCATCCCCGAGCATTATGCGATTCGTCGTGCTGGGGTCCGGTTGACAACTCCTCGTCCGGCAATGCGGCTTGTTTCGGCGAGGTCAACTCTGACCGACGCTTGCTCCGGATAGTTGAGCACGCTCATTAGGACTTGGGAAAATAAGATATACCGTGCTCAAGAGGGGGTGCTGAGGATGCCGGAAACGTCCCCTGGGCGATTATGCGATGTCAAGCTGGCGACCGGTTGACAGGTGCTTCCTTCCCCAGAGCGAGTTGTTTCAGCCTCGTTTCGTCAGCGCCCATTCAAATGCCTAGGTACTTCCCAGAGCTTTCGGTCGGGCGAGCGTGGACGTAGACCGAGGTGGTGGCAAGGTTCGAGTGATTGAGCGTTTGGGACACAAGGTGAATGGGAGCCCCACGGTCAAGGGCATGGCTGGCATGTGCGTGCCGTAGCCAGTGGGTCGATACTGTTTGGCAAATCCCTGCTCGTTGCGCTGCAGCGACCACGACACGATGTATTTGTGCCGTCGAAAGCCTTGTCCCCTTTCGTGAAACGAAGACGGGGCACTCGTAGGTCACACCCGCAGGTCGCAGGGAAAGCAATTCATTCCATGTACCAGCCGATAGGAGAACAACGTGCGTCTTTCCTCCCTTGGTCATAACCGAGACCTGACCGGAATCTCCGCGCTCAGTCAAGTCACCCCAGGAGAGCGACGCCAACTCAGAGACCCTTAAAGCCGATGCGTAAGCAAGCCGAATCAAGGCATGGTCGCGCGGACTTTTAGTGAGAGCCAGCATCCGCATTACCTGCTCTTCTGTGAGGATTCGTTCGGCACGCCGATTCCTCACGGCAGGAAGGTGCACGGCAGTACCCACATTGAACTGGACGTAGCCAACGTGATGTGCAAACGACATCAGGCTTTTGACTGACGCAAGCGCCCGGGAAACTGAGCTTGCCTTCATTGTCGAGAGCGAATCGGCAAATTCCTGAACGTCTGACAAGGTGACCAACTTTAGGTCTTTTTGTACAAATTTGAAGAAGCGCTCGACTTCGCGGAGATATGCCCGTTGGGTGTTGACCGGTCGCCCGTGTAGCCACAGTCTGACCAAGTCCGAGTCGCTCGATGCCTGTGCGGGCGATTGGCGATGGCTGCTCACAACGATGGGATATGAGGTGTTTGCCATTGGGCACCGAACGATTGATAACATTGCTTATCAATCCAATTTTCTATGCCAAATCCGAGGGATTTGAGGAAGTTCTGACTGTCAGAATTCGGGACTCGGAAAATCGGCGAGGGGGCAACCCCTTGCCTTCGGAGTCCCAGAATTTCAGCCACCGGGGGGCGATTTGCGTTTTCGGTTGAAATCATACGATGAAGAAAGCATGAGTAAGACAGCCAGACCAATCGCAATCGACGCAGACCTCATGCCTGGAGGAAATGACCGTGACCTAGACCAGTGGGTCAAAGCCACCAGAATAATCATGGAGATTCTGGAAAGAAAGAGACTCGACTCCGAGACGCTCTCGCTTCACTCCTACCAGTTCAGTCGCGTTCGCATCTAGCTATGAGACCAGTCGCGCGGGTTTTTTGCTCGGGCGACCACCCTTGTTTCGTGGCTTTCGACCAAATCGAGGGACTTCGACCTCAACGGTCAGCGCCCCATAGTTCTGAATAATCTCACGACCCGCACCCAAGTTTCGAAGCCGCCGAAAGGCGGCTTTTTTACGTTTCGTCACGTGGAGGTTAGATAATGCATACGATTCTGCGTTATTGTATGCATAATCTAACCGTGAGACGCACTTGGGACGATGTTCTGGAGCTTGCGAAGAGGCGAGGGGTGATCACCCCTGCCGACGTGCGAGCGCTTGGTCTCGCTCCCGAGAACCTGAACAAGCTCGCGAAGCTTGGCAAACTCGAAAAGCTCGGAAGGGGTCTTTACAGACACCCTGGCTTCGAGGCCACCGAACACCACAGCTACGTCGAGGTCGCCAAGGCCGTCCCTGACGGAGTGATCTGTCTCCTTTCTGCTCTGAACATTCATGGAATCGGAACTCAGATGCCCTGGGAGGTTTGGGTGGCGATTCCCCGCGGACGGCGTATCCCGGCCACCCGTCAAACTCGAATGAGAGCGGTAACGATGTCAGGCGCAAACTTCAAACTTGGAACGGAGGAACACACGTTCGAAGGAGTGAGGGTCAAGGTCTACGGCCTCGAAAAGACAATCATTGACTGCTTCCGCCTCAGACGTTTGATCGGCCACGAAGTCGCTGTCGAAGCACTACGAGAATCGATCAGAGCACAGAAAATCAATGTGTCAACGCTGACAGAACTCGCGGATCATCTAAGGTCGCGACGACTTATCGAGCCATACCTCGAGGCGATGCTATGACCAGCGATGGCAAAGCGGCATCCGTCAGGCAACGTATCCTCAACCTTGCCCAGTCGAGAGGCGAGGATTACAACCAGTTGCTCACTCGGTACGTAGGTTTGAGGTTCCTGGCTCGACTGGCCGCCTCGGAACACGCCAACAGTTTCCTCCTCAAGGGAGCCACGATGTTCCTCGTCTGGCATGGATCAATGCATCGTCCGACAAGCGACATCGATCTTCTCGGCTTTGGCGTGGCTGACGAGGCGAAACTTGCTGAAGTCATACGGTCGGTGTGTACGCAAGAAGTTGACGAGGACGGGCTGTGCTTCGAATCCGCTTCGGTTCGAGTGGAAAGGATTCGTGAAGAGACGGCGTATGGAGGTCTACGCTGCATGATCGAGGCAACACTTGGTTCGGCCCGGCTCCAGGTTCGACTCGACGTCGGATTTGGCGACGACGTCACTCCTGAACCAAAGGTTGTGGAACTCCCCAGATTGCTCGAGGACGAAGTTCGACGCGATTTGAGAGCCTACACGCCTGAGACCGTGGTGGCGGAGAAGTTCGAGGCACTCGTCAGACTGGGCCTAGCGAACAGTCGCATGAAGGACTATCTTGACCTCGATCTCCTGCTAAGCGGTGGCGAGATTGATCAGCGAAGTCTCTCGGAAGCCCTGCGGAGAACCTTCAAACGCCGAAATACGCCGCTTCCAAGCGCACTCCCCGTCGGCCTCACCGAGCAGTTTTGGAATGACGAGTTTGTGCAGCGGCGCTGGCAGGCATTCGTCAAGAAGAACCGACTCTCCGCGGATTCGCTTGAAACGATTTGCCAGCGAATCGGGCGAGAGGTGTTCGCCGCGCTCTATCCAATAGCCGAACACTCGCAAGGCTGAGCGACAGCTTCACGACCGTCAGCCTTCAGCCCACTGCAGGACACCGAGAACGAACCGAGTCGCGTGCTCGTCCAACGCGTGTGGAGTGGTTCGCCCGTCTCCTGAGGGTTGCGGTCTTTCGGATCAAGCAGTTCCTCCGAGACCTATCGACGATGATCGCGCCGCCGATGCATCGGCAGCGGCTCCCAACGCTTAACTCGCTTGTAGCGGCGCAGCAGGAGAACAAGGTGCCACTCGACCGCGTGCTCCTTGATCGCGGCTTCCTCGGTGACCGCGAAGCTCAGATGGCAAGGGCGCTTAAGTTGGGAATGCCCTACGTTGACCTCGCCCGAATCCAGGTTGACACCGGTCTTAGATCAGTCGTACCCCTGGCGATGCTGGTCCAACATCAGGTCGTCCCTGTCCAAAGAAAGGACAACAGCCTTTGGCTGGCATCGTCCGACCCCGACAACCTCGCGGCCTACGATGCAGTGCGATCTTTGACCGGTCTAGGCGTCATTCCCGTCCTTGCCCTCGCCAACGAAATCGAGGCGCTACTTCAGAAGTGGAGCGAGTTGCCGTAAAGCCGCCTCTCTGTCTCAGGGCTTGATCACGTAGCCCGCGCCATCCCGAAGGACCAGCCCGTCGAGTTCGAGCATCGTGAGCTCGCTAAGGACTTCGTCGGGCGATAGTCCAGCGGTTTGGGCGATCTTCTCCGAGTTCATGGGGTCGGTGCTCAGGACGGCAAGGATCTTTGCCTGAACTTCGTTTTCGGGCACCGCGAGGAGTTTGGGTTGTTCCACGGTCCGGATGCCGAGGTCCATCAGCACCTGGTCCGGGTGCTCGACGAGCGTCGCCCCTTCTCGAATGAGGGCATGGGAACCACGGAAGCCCTCGGCGTCGATGTTCGCCGGGACCACGAAGAGGGGCACCCCTATTTCCGCCGCCGCGGTTGCCGTGTTGAGCGAGCCCGACTTCGCGGGAGCCTCCACTACGAGCACCGCCTGAGAAAGGGCGGCGATGGTTCGGTTTCGCATGAGGGGGCGGAACTTCCCGGGCTGGGCGCCGACGGCGAACTGGCTGAGCAGGCAACCCTTCTGCCGAATCTGTTGGAACAGCCCCCGATGTTCGAGCGGGTAGACCCGCTCGATACCCGTTAGCATGACGGCGACGGTGATGCCGTCGGCCGCCAATGCGCCCTTGTGCGCCGCCGCGTCGATTCCATGGGCGCCGCCGCTCACCACGGTGACCCCCGCACGGGCAAACGCCTCGGCGAACTTCTGCGCCACCGCGCGGCCGTAGGCGCTGGCGTGGCGGGTGCCCACAATGGCGATGCGCGGCGCTTGCAGCGACTCGATTTGACCCCACGCGAAAAGGTAGGGCGGGAGGTGCTCCTCGCTCGGAAGGCCCGCCGCATCGACGATCGTGGCTCCGTTTGCCAGGGCGCGCGAGACCAGCGACAGGTCTGCCGCTTCGGCACGCTCTCGCTCGGCGGGAGTCATACGCCGGAGCAACTCGCCCAGAGACGGAGAAGGCCCGAGAGCTTGGATCAGCTCTCGGGCCCGAAAGGCGCCGACGTCGGCGGCGAGGAGCCTCGCCGCGAGTTCGACTCGGGGCGAAAGGCTAGCGGCCGCCGCCACCGACTTTGCCGCCGCCGCTGCCCGCCGTGCTGGGACCACCGCCGGTTCCACCGGCACCCCGGTCTCCGCCGGGCTGGTCCTTCGGCAAGCCGAGCGGCTTGAGGGTGTTGTCGATGTACAGCGAGAACGTGCTGGAGCGGGCGTTGCCCATCCAGTCCGAAACGCTAACGGTGAACTTGGCGCGACCGTTGTTCAGCGCGGGGTTCTTGGCAAAGGCGTTGAACCGAATGACGGCGATGCCGTCTTGGCCGAACTCCACCTTGCACGGCTGGCCGTTCACGTCGACCTTAAGCGAGGAATCCTTGATGCCGGTCGCCTCGTCGTCGATCTGGAAGACCACGTCGAGCTGGGTTCCGTTCACCTGGGCGCCGGGGCTCGGCCAAGCCATCTTGACTTCCGGAGCAGTCACGTCCACGCCGAAGTTGTTGTCGAACGAGAGCAGGCTGCCGTCGAGAACGAGAACCATCATCGAGTCGCCGACGGAAACCGCGGGGCCCGCCGCCGGAACGGCGACAAGCGGCTTCTCCTCGGTCGTGCCACCCGTGTTCCCTCCCGAGTTGCCGCCCGAGGGGCTACCGCCGGTGTTGCCGCCGCCGGTACGGGTCGAAGTGGTGGTCCGCATCTTGAGGCCGCTCGTGTAGGGGCGAATCGTGTAGCTCCACTTCAACTCCATGTTGGAGGGGTCGTAGAGATTGATCGCGCCAACCGCGGTGGGAACCGCAACGAGCTTTCCGATGGCGGACGGGGCAGCCGCCGGAGGACCTTGCAGGTCGATCAGCGCCGGGCTGGTGCGGCCCTTCTCGTCCTTCATCGTGACGATGTTGCCGTTCAGATTGAGAAAATGCAGGTTGCCTTCGCGCGAAGCGACCGCGATTCCGTTGGCGGTCACGGCAGGGTTGAAGACCAGGGTCTCGCCCAGGTCCTTCTGCCAGCGGAGGCTGCCGCGGGCGGCGTTCAGCACCGTCACGAACGTGCCGCTCGAGACGTAGAGGTTGTCGCCGAACAGCACCGGGGTTACGTCCGGGGTGACCTGGTTGAACCGCTGCCGCCAATCGGACTTCAGGTTCACGGTGTTGAAGCTCACCAGTTCGTTGCGCTGGGTGAAGAAAACGATATTGGAGTCGATGCCGATCGGGTTGCCTTGCACGCCGTCGAAGAGGCGGACCGGGTTCTCCCAGACGGGGCTACCGTCCGCGATCTTGTAGGCCTGCATTGTGTTGTCGCTCAGCATGGCGACCACGACCGCGCCGCACTTGACGGGGGCGCAGACCACCGCCGACTGAAGCTGGGTTTGCCACTTCAGTTCGCCGTTGGTTGCATCCACCGCGTAAATCGTCTTGTTGTCGCCGGCGGCGATCGCCAAGCCGTCGCTCACGATGACGCCGGTGCGGAAATAGCCGTCGATGGGATCGGCAAGCGGGAACTTCCACTTCTGGTTGCCGGTTTCGCGATCCAGCGCGAACAGGCGGCTTCCCACGCCGACGTAGGCGGTATCGCCCACCACGACGGGCGTGCCCGAGGGAGCGACGCTAGTGGGTTGGACCCAGCGCCAGGCAAGCGGGGTTGGCCCCGTAATCTGGGACCAAGCGGAGGAAACGGCCATGGCGGCAAGACCGACGGTTAGAACGCGCATCGTTCGCATTTTTTCGTATAAACCTCGAAACTTCGGCTCAGCGCCATTTTAGCGGCGAATCCGCGCCGATGTCTACGGAACCTTGTTCTTGAGACGGTTTGAACGAGGCAGTCGTAACGGTTTCTCCCATAATCTTCGACGATCGTGCGTCCCCTGCCCATCCTCTGCTACCACAAGGTCGGGCCCGAATCCGAAGAAGGGCGGTGGCTGAACGTCGAGCCGGCGCGCTTGGAATCGCACGTTCGGTTTTTCGCCCGAAGAGGGCGGCGATTCGTTCTTCCGCGCGAGCTGGCGGCTTGGCCGACCGAACCCGCGGTGTGCTTCACGTTCGACGACGCCTACGTTTCAGCGGTATCCCTGGCGCCGCCCATCTTTCTGCGGCACCGGGCGACCGCCGCGTTCTATGCGGTTCCCCGCCACGTCGGGGGCGCGAGCGACTGGGACGGCGAGAAAGCCAGGGGATTGGCAGACTGGGGTGAGTTGTCGACCCTCGCTGCGCAAGGATTCGAGGTGGGCAACCACTCGATGACCCACCCCCGCATGGCGGAAATCGACGCCGATGCGTGCCTAAGGGAGGCCCAGGAGGCACGGGCGGCCCTCGAAGAACACAACTTGGCTCCGGCGTCGTTCTGTTACCCTTACGGCTCGTTGAACGCCGCCGCGATGGTCGCTGTGCAGGCATCGGGGCACATGGTGGGGCTCGCCTTGGGCAAGCGGATGGCGAAGGAAAGCGACGACCGACTCGCTCTGCCGCGCATTGTCGTCGCGTTCAGCGACGCCCTGCCGAAGCTACTCTACAAGATGTACCTTCGGCCCCTCTTGCCGTGAGCGGCACGAGTGGGTATCATAGCGGGGCTCGTGGGCTCATAGCTCAGTTGGTTAGAGCGCACCCCTGATAAGGGTGAGGTCGCTAGTTCGAATCTAGCTGGGCCCACCAACTGTTTTCGAGGTCGGCTTTTACGCCGGCCTTTTTGCTTTGTCGGGCTGGGCTTAGTGCTTCAACCCCGGCAGGTTGGTCCGCACGATGTTCAAGCCGATGCGGAACGCCTCGAACTCCGAGCTCAGCTTTCGGAACGTCGGCGCCTCCGGCGCGAACTCGCCGTGGTCGAACGTGCTCACGATGAAGTAGCTCTCGCGACCCTGTTCCTGGTAGTCGATGAGCGAGTCGAGCCCATCGGCGCGGCGGAACCGCTCGAGGAACTCGGGATAGACGCCCGACCAGAACAAGATGAAGTCGCCGATGTGTTTGTGCACCTCGCGCTCACGTCGGAAGGAGTCCGCCCGCAAGCGGATGTCGCCTTCGGCGATCATCTCCGCCACGGAGCGCACGGTACGCCCGCTGCCGTCGCGAATGGCGAAAACCCGGTCGTCGTGGGTGAACGCCACGAGCAGTTCGGCGAGATAATTTTCGACGTCGTCGACGTCTTTCAAGCCAAGCTTGTCGCTGATCGCGACATGGACGGCTTCGCAGAAGAAGTCTCGAATCGGGTGTTCGCGGTCGATTCCGTCAGGCATTTCGATGGGCTCCCAATGGTCTTTCTATGTCTTTGGATCGATTTGACGTGCTTCGCCCAATCACAGTTGCGGGAATTCGCGGAACTTGCGAGGTATTGGTCAAGCGTCTAAAGGTTATGTTCTGCCCGCGCTGTGGTAAGCCGATCGTTCAGGGAGCGGCGTTTTGCATGCATTGCGGGCAGGCCTTGGCGGCTTCCCCGCCTCCGAATCCCGGCCCCGGGTTTCCCGATCCAACGCGCCAGAACAAGGCTGCGCTGTGGGGCACCGTCGCCGCCGTGGCGCTCGCCGGAATCATCTTTGCCGGACTCACCGCCACCGGCGTGCTCCGGTTCGGCAGAACCGATACCGACACGGCGCTGAAGGCACATGGCGCCGAAGACGTGCCTGTTCTGCAGGCGCGAGGCAGCGACACCGGACCCACGATGGCTGAGCCCGACCGTGCGCGGGTCACCATGCCCGACGACGTGCGCGCTTGGCTGGAGCACCTGCGCGAGACGGAAGAGAAGCGGACCAGCCTCGCCAAGGACCAGATTATGAAGCTGGTTGTGGTCAAAGCCGGCTTGGGCGCGGGCGGCGTGGGCGCGGTGATGAAAGGGCTTCTGGGCGAGGCGAACGGAGAGGACCCCTCGCCGCCGACCAAGCAGGTCGAGCAGGCAACGGAAGATCTTCGGAGCCCTTGGCAAGACATCCTCAAGTTCTTCCGATCGGTCGATCCTCCCGCCGAGTGCGTTCCCATTCGGGACAAGTACGACCAGCCCCTGCGGGAGACGCAAGCGGTGATCGCCGACATCAACTCGATCCTGGACGGCGCCCAGTCGGGCGGCGACCCCACCGAGCTCATCGCCAAGCTGAACGTCATCTTCGACAGCCACAAGAAGACCATCGACATTCCCGCGGCGGAGACCGACGCGATGGTCGGGCAGATTTGCGAGAAGTACCAGACGCGCAAGTGGTTTTCTATTCAGGGCAATGTGGGCGGCGGCAGCGTGATGACGGCCGGGGGCGGATTCTAGCCTTGGGCCTCGAAGCTCTCGCCGAGGCTCTGCTCGACGAGCTTTGCGCCAGCCACCCGCTCGGCTATCGGCCCAAAGTGGTGTGGAAGAACCTGCGGGTGAGCGCGGGACAGGCGTTCTACCGGGACGGCATGATCGGACTGAGCCGCTTGCTCCTCACCGATGAGGACCGGCTCAAGGACACCCTGGTCCACGAGTACGCGCATCTGCTTGCCGTCGTCCGCCACGGGCGGAAGGCCGCCAACCACGGGCCGCACTGGCAACAAGCCATGAAGGACCTGGGCGCGGAACCGACCGTTCGCCACCGTTACGAAGTGGTGCGGAACTCCCGTAGAAGCGAAGTGGTGTACCGCTGCGAGCGGTGTGGCGCGTCGATCGTCAAGGCGCGACGCCTTCCGCGTCGACGGCGGTACGTTCACCGAGACTGCGGGGGACCGATTCGGTTCGCGTTTGAGCGGCTTGCCGACCATAATGAACTTGGATCGTAGTATCGGGAAGCCCTATGTGGATCGCTACCGCGGATCGCGCCCGGGAAATGGACCGGCGCGCCAGAGATGAGTTTGGAATCCCGACGCGCGTTTTAATGGAACGAGCCGGACTGGCGGTGTTCGACGTCGTCCGCGAGATGCTCCCCGAGGGAGGCAAACTCGCCATTTTCTGCGGAAAGGGCAATAACGGCGGCGACGCCTTTGTCACCGCGCGCGCCGCTTTGGACGCGGGATATTCGGTGGTCTGCCTTGTCGCCGCGGAAGCCGGAGAACTCAGCCCCGATGCCGACGAACAGCGGCATATTTCCCAAACCCAAGGCGTGGAGCCCATCTACGCGTCGGACGCGCGGTTCGCGCGCCACCTTGCACGGCTCGGCTGCTTCGACCTGATCGTGGACGGATTGCTGGGAACCGGTGCGCGCGGGCACGTCGCGGGCGCCATCAAGACATGTATCGAGGCGATCAACCAAAGCGGAGTGCCGGTGCTGGCGGTCGATGTCCCGAGCGGCATTCAATCGGACACAGGCGAGGAACTCGGAGACAGCATTTGGGCGCTGCGAACCGTGACGTTCGGCTTGCCCAAGCCGTGCCTCTTTCAGGGCACGGGGCTCGAGCACAGCGGCTACTGGACGGTCGCGGACATTGGCTTCCCAAAGAACCTCTTGCATGAGCCAACCGGGGTCAAGATGGTGTGTCCCGCCGCCGTCGGGCGAATCTTGCCCGAGCGGATGCGCGCCAGCCATAAGGGCGACAACGGCAGGCTCCTGATCGTCGCGGGAAGCGAAGGCATGCCGGGAGCCGCCTCGATGGCGGCGTTGGCGGCACTGCGGGCGGGCATCGGCCTCGTCACGGTCGCTTCTATCCCGAGCGTCTGCCACGCGGTGGCGGCGAACGTGCCGGAAGCACTGCTTCTGCCCTTGCCCGAGCGGTTCGGCGCCATCAGCCCCGACGCGGCTCGAACGTTGCTAGAGGCCCAGGAAAAGGCGGATGCCGCCGTCTTCGGACCCGGGCTTACCTGTCGCGAGTCGATTCTGAACCTGCTGTCCGAGGTCTGGGGGCGGTGGACCTTGCCGTCGGTAATCGACGCGGACGCCCTGAACTCGGTAAGCCAGGGCGTGCCGTTGCCGGCATCGCCGTGCGTGATGACGCCCCACCCGGGAGAGATGGGCAGGCTGCTCGAATCCAGCGTGGCGGAAGTCCAAAACGATCGGCTGCAGACCGCCCGCGCTGCGGTCGAGCGGTTTGGCAAGACCGTCGTACTCAAGGGGGCGTTTACCCTGGTGGGAAGCCCAGACGAGCCGATCAGCGTGAACTCTTCGGGCAACCCGGGCATGGCGTCGGCGGGCATGGGCGACGTCCTTTCGGGACTCATCGGCACCTTGCTCGCTCAAGACATTCCGCTGCCGCTGGCGGCGGTTGCCGGCGTCTATTGGCACGGCTTGGCGGCAGACCTCGCGGCGGATGAAATCGGGGGTATCGGTTTCCTCGCCCGAGACGTTGCGAACCGCTTGCCGCAAGCACGGGCTAAAATCACCGCATCGTGCGACGCTTCCTCGTCATTCTTACCGGGCTAGCGCTCGCCGCATGGGCGAGCGCCGACAAGATCGCCCTCGACTTCGGCAGTGCGGGCACTCGCGACGTTTGGGCGGCGGACAAACTGCCCATCGCCTGGCCGAAGGACGCCGTCCGCACCGACAAGGCGAAACTGGACTTCGAGGCGAAGGCGCCAACCGCCGCCACGCGCATCTTCGTGTGGGACCAGGCCAGCGGAAACCTTGCCTCCAAGCCTTTTGCCGACGCGAAGGCAGGATGGAAGCTCGCCGCTGCCGATTACAAGCTCATCGGGAGCGTGTTGGTCCGGGTGGAGCACTCTGGCAAGCCCGTCGCCGCCGCCAACGTAGAAGTCAAGACCGGCAACCGAACGCAAACCCAGCTTCTGGACCCCAGCGTGAACGGCGAGTTGCGTTTCTATGCGATCGAGCCGGGCGACATGCGCGTCAAGGTGTCTTACCGATCCGAGGGGCACGAGGCGACGCCGCTCGAACAGGCATTCAAGCTCACTCTGGCGAGAGACAAGGCGGAACCCATCTTCACGGTGGCGGTTTCGGACCCGGTGGAAACCGTCTCCGAACCTGCCGGAAAGCCTGCTTCGACGACGGGCGGCGCAACGCCGCCGGCTCAGCCTTCGGGCAATCCGATCGGCAGGATCATCGCGACTTTGGCGACCCTTGCCGCAGTGGCCGGGGCGGCGTATTACCTGCTCGTTTACGCCAAGAAGAACCAGGACGCGCTCGCCAAGAAGCTCACCGACCTCGGGGTGGCGATCCCCGAACCGGGCGACGACGCGACGGCGGCATCGGCGGCGGCACCCGCCCCGGTCGCCCCTGCTCCGCCACAGAAGATCGTGCTGGACGATGCCGATCCGTCCTCCGCGGTTGCCATGAGCGCCCCCACGGCGACGAACCCAAGACTCATCAGTGAATCAGGCGCGGTCTTCGCTGTGGCAGATGGCGTGACCGAAGTGGGCCGAGAGCCGGGACTTGGGGTTTCTCTCGAGGGCGAGTCCACGGTCTCGCGCCGACATGCCGAGATCGCCCGGCAGGGCGAGAGCGTCCGCCTCAAGGACCTTGGCAGCACGAACGGCACGTTCGTCAACGGCGTCAAGCTCGATGGGGAGATCGAGATCCGCCCCGGCGACTCGGTTCAGTTCGGAGCCGTGAGGCTCCGCTACGAAGGCTAACGACATGGGCTACGTTTTGCTGACGGCGTTGGTGGGAGGGCTTGGCGGCCTGGCGGCGTGGGCGGTGATGGAGCCGTTCGCTCCAGCCGCGTTCCACGATCCCGGTTGGGTGGCGTGGCAGACCTACTTCTCGCTGCTGTTCGGCGGTTTCATCGGCGGCGCACTGGGCGGGTTGCTCGGCTACACCCAAGGCAGTCGCATCCATGTGCTTCGCGGCCTGGGGTTGGGCTTGGTTCTGGGCGCCCTGGGCGGCTCGATCGGCATGCGGCTGGGCGGCGGCGTGGCGTACGGCATCTTCGGCGACGTTCTTTCGCAACCCCAGACCAGCGCCCTTGCCATGCCGGTCAAGGTGCTCGCCCGCTCGGTCGTCTTCGTCCTGTTCGGGGGCATCTTGGGCGCGGTCGTCGGCGCAGCTTCTCGCTCGGGAAGGCAGGTGGTGCTCGGCATCATCGGCGGGGCGCTGGGCGGAGCGGCAGGCGGAGCTACGTTTGACATCATCGGTTTTGCCACCCAAGACCTCAGCCACGCGCTGCGGGGCGGCGACGAAACGGGCATCGTGGGACGCGCGCTCACCTCGTTGATCATCGGCGCGGGAATCGGGTTGTTCACCAGCCTCGTTCGTCAGGTCGCCAAGTCCGCTTGGGTGCGGCAGAGACTTGGACGCAACGAGGGCAAGGAGTGGATCGTCGACAAGGCGCAGACGTTCATCGGGCGGAACGAAGGCGCGGACATTCCGCTCTTCGGCGACAACTCGGTGGCGCCAAACCACGCTTGTATCGTTCGGCAGGGGAACGCCTACCACCTTATGGACGGCGGATCGCCGACCGGCACCTTGCTCAACGGGCAACGCATCCAGTCGGTACCTCTCTTCCACGGCGCCGTCATCCAAGTCGGCTCGCACGTGCTCGAGTTCCAGATGCGGGTTGGCTCGGCTCCCCAGCGGGCGGCGGAGCAGCTGCGAGCCCAGAGCCCGATGCCGCAGGCGGCACCCCAACCCTATGCAGGCGCGGCAACCATGGCGATGCCCTCGCCCACCGTCGCCATGCCCGCCCAAGCCCCGGCCGCCCTGTCGCTGGTGGGGCTCTCCGGCCCCGTGACCGGGCATCGGTTCGTGGTGAACGGCCCGTTCGAAATCGGACGCGAAGCCAGCGGCATTGCGCTGGGCTTCGACACGATGGCCTCGCGACGGCACGCCTCGATCAATCCGGTGCCGGGCGGGCTTTCGATCACGGACATGGGATCGACGAACGGCACGTTTGTGAACGACGCCCGGGTTCAGACCGCGGTGGTGAAGCCGGGAGACACGGTGCGCTTCGGCGGCACCACGTTCCGCGTCGAAGCCTAGCGGCGGTAAGGGTCGGCATCTGCCGAAGGGGGCGACGGCCTCTGGACTTCGAACTGGCCCAGCCAGTCGCCTTGAACATGGGCGGTTCCCTTTGCGCCTTCGAGAGCGGCTTCCCACGTCGGCAGTGCGGTCCGGTATTCCCGGGTGCGCCCGTCGGGCGGTTGAAGCTTCACGTACAGCTTGCTTTCCTCGGGGTCGAAGTCCGAGAACACGGTCTCGCCGATGTCGTTCACGGCGAAGCGGGCGATCACGCGGCAGTCGGGGATGACCGCCACCTCGCCCGAGGTCTCCATCTCCTTGTTCAGCCACATCCCGTAGCCCACCGCGCCGCCCAGCGTGAGCAAGCTCAGGATGAGGATGAGGGCGCAGAATCCGGCAGCGACCACCGCGCCGCCGCCGAAAATGATGCTGCCGATCAAAAAGAACACGGCGCCGCCGCCGCCCACAATCGTGCCCAGCACGCCAAAGCCCATCAGGCGGCTCAGAAGTTGATCGTCCCTTTCCCTCTTCATGTCAACGATCCTTAGACGTAGCCAGCGCCTTCATCGACTCGATGGCGGCGTCAACCACGCGATTGCCCTCTTCCCGACCGTAGAAGCTCAGCGTTGCCTCGTACCCGCCCCGGTCGTAGTCTTCGGGGGCAAGAATGTAACCCATCCAACCGTTGACGTGGCTGACCACGAGAACCGGGGCAAAGCCCATTCGCCGCCCGGCGTCGCGAATCCGACGCCCGAGTTCGGAGGTCGGCTCGCCCGGCACCCCGACCACGACGAGCTTGCCAAACCGAAAGCTCGTTATGTGCGCCTCTTTCGGGGCGAACCGACCGACCAGGTTCTGGGCGAGCGAATCGGGAATGCGGTTGCTCTTGGCGAAATCCGGGTGCGCCTTGACGGCTCCGAGGGCGATCGGGGTCTCGACGTAAGCGAACGAGCGCTGCTTGCCGGCGTAGACCGTGGACTCGAAGTACGGCACCCGGGCGTACAGCCGCGAGCGCATGTCTTCCAGCTTGTCCTTTACGGTGGGTCCGTCCGCCTTGGGCGAGACGTCGCCGATCGCGCCCGGCAAGAAGAGGCCCCAGCCGCGAACCATGCCCGGCCAATCCGGCCGGGTGTGAAGTTCTTCCGACCCGTAGACGGTAGCGTGGGCGGCGTAGTTGAAGATCAGGGGATAAGCCTGGCTCCCGAACCCGACCACCTTCGTCGCGGTCGTGTCGGGCTCGGCGAACTTCCGGCGGCCGCGGTTCGCGTCGATCCGCCGCTCCTCGGTCCAAATGCGGTCGATCTTGGCCCACGGCTTGGCGGTCGTCACCGCGGTGGCGATCTTGTCGGCGTACCACCCAAGCCACTTTTCGCGGAAGCTCGCGATGCCCGGGAGCGCAAAGGTCATCCGGTCGTTGAGCATCTGGCTATCGGGCGCACAGTGGGTGTGGGTGGCGACGAGGAACAACGCCACGTCGGAAGGCAGGCGCTTCGCGACCTCTCGTTGCAGACTCTCGGGCACGGTCAGCATCTCGACGCTGACCAGGGCGAGCCGCATCTTGCCCATCGAGAACACCAGGCAACGGGCGAGCAAGGGCTCGCCGCCCGGCTCAAAGAGCTTGCCCTGGCGGGCCGTGTAGCCGCCGAGCGCCAACGGCTCCGGCGGGGTCAGATCAACCTCGCCCTTGGCCACCGTTAGCGCGGGGATTTGGAGCGCAAGGGCGAGGGCGGCGATCATGGCGCGGGACGAATCTGAGCCGACACCTCGCCGAAGCCGACGCGGTATCCCTCACCTTGGCACCAGCCGCGCATGGTAAGGATGTCCCCGTCTTCGAGGAAGGTCCGCCTCTCGCCGCTTTCCAGCGTGATGGGCTGTTGGCCGCGCCAAGTCAGCTCAAGCAGCGAGCCGAACGTGCCGGGTTCGGAGCCCGAGATGGTGCCGCTGGCGTACAGGTCGCCCATCTCAACGGGCGTGCCGTTGCACGTCTGGTGCGCCAGCTGCTGCGCCATCGACCAGTACAGTTCCTTGGCGTTGGTTCGGCAAATCACCTGCTCGCTCGCCATCTTCGGCGTCTTGATGGCGACCTCCAACTGAACGTCGAAGTGGAAGGGTTGGGCTTGGCGAAGGTAGGGCAACACTTCAGGGTCTTGCGGCGGCCCCGCCGTGCGGAACGGCTCGAGGGCGTCGAGCAACACGATCCAGGGGCTGATGCTGGTGGCAAAACTCTTGGCGAGGAACGGGCCGAGCGGTTGGTACTCCCACCGCTGCACATCGCGGGCGGACCAGTCGTTCACGAGGACCATGCCCAGCATGTGGCTTGGAGCGTCGTTCACCGAGATCGGTTCGCCCATAGCATTGCCCTCGGCAACGAAGAACCCCATCTCGAGCTCGAAATCCAGTTCCCTCGAGGGGCCGAAAGTGGGCATTTCGTCGTTCGCGCCCTTGGTTTGGCCGTTGGGGCGAATAACCGGATCGCCGCTCACGATGACGCTGGATGCCCGCCCGTTGTAGCCCACCGGCAGATGTCGGTAGTTGGGCAGCAAGGGCGGCATATCCGGCCGGAACATGCGACCCACGTTGCTGGCATGGTTGATGCCCGAGTAGAAGTCGACGAACGCCGGGATGCCGAGCGGCAACCGCATTTCGACTTTGTTTATGGGGATCAGGGCTCGGCCGCGCAACTCCGCGTCGTCGCGAAGCGTCGGGTTCTCCTCGACGAGTAGCTCGTACAGATCCCGCCGGATTTGGCGCACTGCCTCGCGGCCACCCACCTCCAGAATCTCCTCCAAGGTGACGGTCAGAACATCCTCGGGAACGTCGATGAGGCCGGCCTCGGCAAGGGTGAACAGATCAACCACAAAGTCGCCGATACGCACCACCGCGGCCCCGTCCGAGTCCTGCGTGTCGCAAGTGCCGAAGGGCAAGTTTTGAAGCGGAAAGTGCGAGTCCGCGGCGACGGGAACCCACGATTTGGCGATCATCGGCCGACCTCCACCAGACCCAGCGTGGCGAGCCCGAGAATGGGGTCCTCGACCGAACAACAACCGTAGGAAAGGTAAAGCGATCTCATATCTTCGATGGCCGGCAACTGGACCTCCCAGTCGCGATAGGCGAAACTATCCACCCCAAAGACGAAATGGGATGGGTTTTCGTCCGCCAAGACTTCGGCAACCTGGGCGCGGCTAAAGTCGTGCTCCTCGATGAGGGCAGCGGCGACCGCCACATTCAGAAAGCCGTGCTGGCGAGCTCCCAGCAAGGGATCGAGGTGGCGAAGCGGGTGGTGCATGCCCGCCGTCAGCTTGAAGCGGAGGTCCAGGCTCATGCAATCGTGAATGAACCCCGCGAGGTCTTGGCACGACGGGAACTCGGGCGGAGTCAAGCCGCCGGTGCGAGCCTTGGCGCCAAGCCACTCCTGCTCGACGATGTCGGCGAGGGCGGCGGGCTGGTCGTCGTCCCAGCCGAGTTCCAGGAACACGTCGATGACGCCGAGCGGCTTCAGGACGCGAATCGCGTCTTTGGTCGCCAGGCCGACGGGTTTGCGGACTTCGTAGGCTTCGATTTCGGCGGTATCGGACGCCCGCTCGATGAACTCCTGCATCTGGTCGAGGTCGCGCTGAACCGATTTGGCGAACTCGGCGGGCTCGGCGGTTCGGGCACCGATAACCGTGATGGCGATCGGAACCTCCTGCTCTTTCACCTCGGTTACGGCGAGTTGATCGGCAAGCGCGCCCAGACTGCCAGCCGAGCACGCAAAGCGGCTGACCAACCAAGACTCGGAACCCCGAAGGTGCTTCAGGTACTGCGCGACAGCTTCGTCCACCGGCAGCTTGGCCGGCGGAAAGAGACCTGCGTAGTCGATGATGTCGTCCAGCAACGCGCGAAGCGCAGCGCTCATGTTCGGATAGTTTGGCAGAGGTCGCGACCGACGTTCCACGGAACTCCCAGCCAACCGGCTACCGTCGCGCCGATAGCCGTCATGCCGTCCACATCGCCGAGGTTCGCCGCCTCCAGACCAGACGCATGAACGACCGCGGGAACAAACTCTCGCGAGTGGTCGGTCGACGGCGAGGTGGGGTCGTTGCCGTGGTCCGCGGTAAGCAACAGGAGGTCGTCGGGTCCGAGCGTAGTCAAGATTTCGCCGAGCATGACATCGAACTCTTCCAGGCACTTGGCAAAGCCCGCCGGGTCGTTTCGATGGCCGTACAGCATGTCGAAGTCCTCAAAGTTCGCGAAGATGAACTTGGCATCGGAGGCCAGCGCTTCCTTGAGGGCGCGGAGATGCTCCGGGTTGCTCTGCGTGCGGGCGGTATGGCGGAATCCCCGCCCGGCGAACAGCTCCGGCACCACTCCGATGCCGTAGACGTCGCCGATCTTGTCGCAGAGGTTCTTCGGGGCTTCGAGCGGGTAGTCCTTGCGCCGTTCGGTGCGCTTGAATCCGGTGGCGGCATCGCCTTCGAACGGCCGCGCGATCACCCGTTGGACGTCGTTTGGGGCAACGCACAGTCGACGGGCGATTTCGCACATCTCATACAGGCGCTCGATGGGCACCACCGCTTCGTGGCAGGCAATCTGGAACACGCTGTCGGCGCTGGTGTACACGATCGGGAAACCCGTCTCAACGTGCATCGCGCCAAGTTCGGCAATGATGGCCGTTCCGCTGGCGGGGCGGTTGCCCAGCGTCTGCGTCTCGATTTCCCTTTCAAATGCCTTGATCAGCGGGATCGGAAAGCCGTCGGGATAGGTGGGAAACGGCTTCTCGGTGACGATGCCCATCATCTCCCAGTGCCCGGTCACCGAGTCCTTGCCGCCTTTCGAGAGCTCTCGCAAGCGGGCAAACCGCGCGCCTTCGGGGGCAGGCTCGATGCCGCCGGCGGCCAGAAAGCCCAGCCGGGAGAGGTTCGGAGCGCGAAAGCCACCGACCGCTTGCCAAACGTGGAGGAGCGTGGACGCTTCGAACACGTCGCCGAACTCGGCTGCATCGGGGGCGTGCCCTGCCCCGCAGCCATCCAAAACGATCACAATCGCCCGCTTCACGCGACTGATTATGAGGGCTCGCGGCGTTTCGACGAGGGGTGGGCTTTGGCGACCGTCTCCTTCAGCCGCTCGATGCTGACGTGCGTGTAGATTTGGGTGGTCGCCAAACTCTCGTGCCCCAAAAGCTGCTGCACGGTCTTCAGGTCCGCCCCGCCGTCCAGCAGATGGGTGGCAAAGCTATGGCGCAAGGTGTGCGGCGAGACGTCGGGCGGCAAGCCAACCTGCCTCGCCCATCGCTTGACCACGTTTTGCACGGTTCGGGTGGTGAGCCTGCCCCCATGCGGGTTGGTGAACAGGGGCCGATCCTTGACCGGTTCGATCCGCTCTTCGCGCACATACGCTTCCAGCGCCTCTTGGCAAGCCTTACCGAACAGGGCAATCCGCTCCTTGTTCCCTTTTCCGCGAACCCGCAGGCTGTTGTCTCTCAGATTCAGGTCTTGGAGGTCGACACCGACCGTCTCGCTGGCCCGCAAGCCGGCGCCGTACATCAGTTCCAGCAACGCCCGGTCCCGAAGGGGAGACTTGGTCGGCGCCTCTTGGTCGATCAGGTCCGAGGTTTGGAGCGCACTCAGCGCCTTGGGGAGGCGTTTGCGGCGGATCGGGGCTTCGAGCCATTCGGTCGGGTCGAGCTCCGCCTCGCCCTGATCGACCAAGAACCTGAAGAACGTGCGGAGGGCCGACAGCTTTCTCGCCCGGGTGACCGGCGAGACGCCGTACTTGCGCAGATACGCCTTGAGGAGATCGGCGTCCACCTGCGGGTCGTCGCCCGCGAACACCGAGAGCTGCGCCAAGTCGTTACCGTAGGCGCGCACCGTCTGCGCCGATCTCCGGGCGGCGAGATGGTCGAGGAAGCGCTGTATCTGAACGTCGAGATCCACGTTTCAGAGGTCGAGCATCCAGACCCGGCCCGCGCCAGCTCCAAACTTCGCCTTCACGGGCTTGGCTCCTTTGGGAAGGTTGAAGAAGACGCGATAGGTCAAGCTCTCACCTTTCTCGAAGGTCCGCTCGGGCTCTTCATCAGACGACGCCTTGCGGTATCCGATCGGATGGTACTTCTCGCCGTCGGCGTCCACGATCATGTACACCGGATTGTCGCCACCCGTGAGTTCGAAGAAGCTGTTCTGCTCGGTCACCATCTGGGTCGCGGTCACGGTCATCACGAAGTAGGTTCGACCCTCCTCCGCCATCTCGCCGTTGAACTTCTCGTCGGGATCGACTTCGGTCTCTTTGACCGCCATCGTAAACACGCCGCTCGGGCAAACTTGGCCAAGTTTCGCCTTGCCTTCGGGAAGCGCCTTTGCGCCCCATGGGTCGCTGGCATCCCGCACGCCTTCGGGCAGCGGTGCGGCGAAGTTCTTGACGGCAGGGGTTGCCGCAGGTTTGGGAGGCGCAGGCACCAAGAGATACCGGAGCACCTGCTCGCTGGAGTTCAGCCGCCCTTGGTTGATCATGATCTTCTCGATGCGAACCTTGGCGGGAATGCGGAAAGCCACGCGAAGCGGATCCTTCAGCGCCGCCTGGCCCAACCCCTGGCCCGGACGAAGATTGAAGTTGGGCGCCTCGTGGCCCTTGCTGGTCAGGGCGTAGCTTCCTCCTTCGTACAGCTGCCCGGCTTCGTCAACGATCGTCATCAGCGGTCCAACATCGAAGAAGTTGTCTTCCGGGGCGGCATTCTTGATCGCGATGTCGATCACGAAGAGCTTTTCGTTGTCCCTCGGGAAGGTCGTCTCGTAAGCATCGTAGGGCTCAACCGAGTAAGCCGCCGAAAGGATCGCGAAGTTGAACCGGTTCTTCAAGCTGTAGACCGTGCCGAACTCCACCGCCGCCCCGGCAAGCTGGCCTTGCCCTTTGACTTGGTTGGTGGGCTTACCCCCTTGGGCAGAAGCAAGTGCAACGATGCCCAGCACGACGCCGAAAGTGACGTGACGAAAAAGACGCATGAGAACCTCTGACAAACAACGGCATTATATGCCGTTTCAGGGTTCGCTTTGGGCGAAGCGGCTCAGCTTGGCGCGCATCTCGGCGACCAGCTCCGCTTCCACGTAGATGCCGTCCTCGCGGTAGTCGGTCTTCAGCACCCGCCCGTAGTCGTAGCAGTCCTGCACCAGCGCAGACTCCGAGTACGGCACCAAGGCACGCACGAAGCCCAGCAAATCCTTGACCTGCCGGACGACCGCCTGCATGAAGCGGTCGACGCCCTCTCCGGTGGCCGCGCTCACCGCGACCGAGTTCGGAAACTCGGCAAGAAGCCGGTGGACCACTTCGTCGGCGGCACGTTTGGCGAACGGATCGGTGCCTTTCACCAACAGGTCGGTCTTGTTGAACACGGTCAGGATCGGCTTGTCTTGGGCGCCCAGTTCTTCCAGCGTCTCCATGACCGCTTCGTGCTGCATCTCCCAACCCGGATGGCTCACATCGATCACGTGGATGATGAAGTCGGAGAAGTTCACCTCCTCGAGCGTGGACCGGAACGCGGCCACCAACTTGGTGGGCAGGTGACGGATGAACCCGACCGTGTCCGTCAAGAACAGACTGTAGCCGTCGGGCAGGTCGATCTTCCGCGTGGTGGGGTCGAGGGTGGCGAACGGCATGGCGTCAGCGAGCAGGTCGGTGCCCGCCAAGCGGTTCATGAGCGTCGACTTGCCGGCGCTGGTGTAGCCGGCAATGGTAGCGAACGGAAACGGGTGTTTGCGGCGGCTGGCCCGTTGCTGGTCACGATGCCGCTTGACCTCTTCGATTTCGTCGCCCAACCGGGCGATGCGGTCGCGGACCAAGCGGCGGTCGCTCTCCAGCTTCGTCTCGCCCGGGCCGCGCATGCCGATGCCGCCCTTTTGACGCTCGAACTTGGTATAGACCGACATGAGCTTGGGCAACATGTAGGTGAGCTGCGCGAGCTCCACCTGCAACATGCCTTCGCGGGTCTTGGCGCGCCGGGCGAAGATGTCCAGGATAAGTTGGGTGCGGTCCACCACGCGGCAACCGATGGCGTCCTGCAGATTGCGCTGCTGGATGCCGCTCACCTCACCGTCGAAGATCGCGACGTCGACGCCGGTCGCCTTGACCAGCGAGCCCACTTCGTCAACCTTGCCTTTGCCGAGAAAAGTGGACTTGATGGGCGACTCGAGCCGCTGGCGTATCATCGCCACCGGCTCGACGTTCGCCGCCTCACACAACCCTTCTAGTTCGTCTTCGACGATCTGGTCGTCCGCCTCGTCGTCGTTGATGTAGACCAGAACGGCTCGTTCGGGCTGGCCACGACTCACAAGGCTCTTTGACATAAGCTCAGAACTTGACGAGGCCGTACGAAAGGCTGAACTGGACAGCGTCGAACGTGAAGCCTCGGGTGCGACCGAAATAGTCGTACCGCGCAGAGAGCTTCATGCGGTCGCCGAACACCAGGCCAACCTCGGCGTTCGCGGCAGGAACCACCTTGTGCTCGCTGATGCGGGTGCCGACCACCGGGGTGATCGCGTAGTCGAGATAGGCGGCGCCAGCGCGCAAGGCCATGTACGGGCGTCCGCCGTTGTTCGACTTGCCGAAGGTGCGGCTGATTCCCACCGTGAGCGGGATGAGCAGGACGCGGTTGCCGTTCTCGTTGGCGTACTGGAGGTCGACATCGGTGCCCACCTTCCAGTCCTTGGCGGTCACCGGCGCCACGGGGCCGAAGCCGATGGCGATCTTGCCGCTACCGAAGTAATCGCGCATGTCGGAGTTGGTGAAGTACGACGCGCCAACCCGGACGCCGAAGAAGCCGCGATAGTCGTCCGATTGCGCCTGGACGGAAGCCGCCACGAGGCCGAGGGCAAGAAGAGTGAGCGTTCGCTGCATGTTGCGCATTACTGTGACACAACTCGGCGGCTTCCGGTTGGGCACGGATGGCCAGGTGTATGCTGGCTTCGTGCCGAAGGTCCGGTTGCGTCCCCTGTTGCTTCCCGCCGAGCATGGCGGTTGGAGCTTCATCGGGGCCCCCATCGCGTTGGGCCTGCTGGCGCGCTTCTCGTGGGCGGGCCTCGCGGTCGCTTTCGGTGCGCTTGCCCTGTTCTTCGCCCGCCAACCGCTCAAGATCGCGGCGAAGGACCTGCTTCAACGCAAACGCTATCCTCGCACCGATTGGGCGGCGGGTTTCGGGCTCGGGTTTCTGGCGGTCGCCGGCTTTCTCATCCTGAGCGCTTGGGGCAAGGGACCGATCGGACTTCCGTTGGGATTGTTGGGGGCCCTCGCTTGCGTGCAGTTCTGGTTCGACGCCACGGGCAAGGGCAGATCCTTTTTCCCGGAGGTCACGGGCGCCGTTGCGGCATCGCTTTTCGCCGCCATCATCGTGCTCGCGGCGGCGCCACGGCGTTTCTGGCTTGGCGGCTTACCGCCGTTCTGGCGGCGCACTCGCTCTTGGCGGTGACGTACGTCTCCGCCCGGCTCGACCTTTCGCGCGGCCAAGCGGTGCCGCTTTGGCCCGTTTGGGGTTTAGCCCTCGCGGTCCTCGTGCTGGCAAGCGCCACCGTTTCGGCGTCCTGGGCGGCGTGGCCGCTACTGCTCGCGGCATTGCTCCTTGCCGGAAGGTCTCTTTGGGGCGTTTCGCCCTGGCGGCGCACGGTGCGGCCCCAGATCGTGGGATTCCAGGAAACCGGCTACACGATCGCCCTCGTTGTCTTGGCGAGACTCGCCCTTTAGGCGCAGAAAAAAGCCCCGGCAAGCCGGGGCTGGAGGGACTGAGGAGGGATGAGTCGAACTTAGTGGTGAGACTGCTTGGCGAGGGTCTTGGCGACGCTCGGCGGAAGCAGAACCGTGTCGATAACGTGGATCACGCCGTTCGACGCCAAGACGTCCGCCTTCACCAGGCCGCTCTTGTTGAATCGAACGTGGTCGCCCTTGATGCGAACCTTCAGGTTCTCGCCCTGGACGGTCTTCGCGTGCATCCCGTCCTTGAGGTCGGTCGAGAGCACCTTTCCGCTGACGACGTGGTAGGTCAGCACCGAGGTGAGCAGCTTCTTGTCCTTGGCGAGGGTCTGGAGCAGGGACTTGGGCAGCTTGGCAAAGGCCGCATCGGTGGGAGCGAAGACGGTGAACGGACCCTTCGACTTGAGGGTGTCGACAAGGCCGGCGTCCGTCACGAGCTTGGCGAGGGTGTTGAACTGGCCGGCGCCGACCGCGGTGTCCACGATGTCCTTCTGGGACTGGAAGGCGGACGCCGAGACGACGAGGGAGGCAACGGCGGCAAGAGAGAGGGCTTTAAGAAACTTCATTGGTCTTCCTGTGTGGCTCGTGCCACATATATCATTACATAATGATGCTTCTTAAAGTTCCCGGCTAGATCCCGGTGACCGTTACCGTCCGCTTCGAGTTGTTCGTGGTGAGCCGGAACGAAGTTGGTTTGCCCTCGGTGGAGAAGAACTTGTAATCCCCCACGACGGAACCGCCGGGCGGAACCTCGTTCCGCCATCCGGCAAACTCGGTGGTTGGCGTGAAATCGGGGTAGTACTTGGTCTCCCTCCCCGACTCGTTCTTCACGAACGCCTCGGCGTACTGCCAGCCCCAGTTGGCGGGCAGGAGCATCGGGTTCTCGATCTTCACGCGCACCCGGTAGCCCCCGTTCTCGATCGGAGCGACTTCAACCACCTTGAAGTTCAGACCGTCGAGGTCGAAGGCGTGGTCCGCGGAGACCTCGGCTTTGCCCGTGACGTTGAGCGGCGAGACGGCAAACACGGATGCCGGCTTGGGAAGCGTCGCCGTGACGTCGAACTTCGGCGTCTGCGACTTATTGTAGGTGTCGTACCAGATGCCGATTCGAAGGTGCGGCATCTGCGCGGGAAACTCGTTCACGCGGATCACGTCGACGGATTGGCCGGTCTTCAGCTGCGCACTCACCGATTTGAGGTCCCGGCCAAACGTCCCGAAGTAGCGGTGCGCCGCGGGGTCGAACTTCTGGTCGTAAATCCTCAGGCCGAAGGAGTCCGCAGGACCCACGCGCATGGGGGCCTTCTCGAAGTTCTTGATCGTGGCTTCCACGACCACCAGCAGCTTGCCCTCCCCCGCCACGCAGTTCACCTCTTTCGTGGCGAAAGAGAGGCACGTCTTCACCGACTTGAGCGCGACGAGACGCTGCCTGCCCACCTCCAGAGGCTCGCCGGAACCGGAAACGCGAACCTGGGGGCCGAGTTTGTAGAACTTGCCGATCTGGCCGTCGTAGACGTTCTGCGGCGCGGGCAAGAGGAGAAGGGGAAGTACGGCGACCATACAGTGAGGTACGGCGCAACCCGAGAAATGGACTTGAAAAACTGGTCGGGGCGACACGATTCGAACGTGCGACCTCTTCCACCCCATGGAAGCGCGCTACCAAACTGCGCCACGCCCCGACGCGGGTGAAAGGATACCAGACCGGGAGCGGTTTGCGGCGAGCGGCAGTAGAATGACGTCATGAAACGAATCGTCGCCTTTGCCGCCCTCGCTTTCGCCGTTTCGGCGTTCGCCCAGCAACCGCCCGTACCCCCGGCGCCTCCGGCCCGAGCACCCGCGCCCGCCCGCCAGCTCATCGCCGACGCTCAGAAGGCAGCGGCGAAGGACGGCCGCAAGGTTATGGTGATCTTTCACGCCAGCTGGTGCGGCTGGTGCCACAAGTTCGAGGGCTTCATGGACCAGCCCCAGTTCAAGCCGCTCTTCGCGAAGAGCTATGCCATCGTCCGCCTGGACGTGCTGGAGAACGACGACAAGAAGAACTTGGAGAACCCGGGCGGAATGGACGTGATGAACGAGCTCGGCGGCGCCAACCAGGGCATTCCCTATTTCGCCGTTCTCGATGGCAAGGGCAAAGCGATCGTGAACTCGAAGCGCCCTTCGGACCGCGTCAAAGGCGGTGAGAACATCGGCCACCCCGCCGCGCCGGAAGAGATCGCGCACTTCATGTCCGTGCTCAAGACGACGAGCAAGATGAACGCCGACGAGCTTGCGAAGATCGAAGCGTGGCTGAAGAACCAGAAGTAAGCGCCATCCCCCGGGAGCCGGCGGTCGGCTGGCTGGAAGAGGACGAGGTAGAGCGGGTCACCGAAGCCGTCTTCATGCCCCATGCGCCGCGCCCGGCGGACGTGCTGCTCGTGTTCGGAACCGTTCAGGCGGACTGGGACGGGCTGGCGGAGTCCATCTTGCGGGAGGAATACCGCACGGTGGTTCTGGCGGGGCGGCTAGGGCCCACTTGGTACGACCAAGGGGAGCCGATCGCGGCGGCGATGATGCACAAGCTGATTCGTCGGGGGGTCGATCCGGAACGGATCACCCTCCAGTGCGACTCGATGAACACCTTGGAGGACGTTGAGATGAGCCTGGCGTGGTTAGAGGGCGCCACGTCGGTGACCTTCGCCGCAAAGGCGCACCACTCGGGACGATGCCAACGCACGCTCCGCCGCTTCTTGCCCACGGCTTCGCTTGCCGCCCACGTGCAAGTTGCTTTCTACGGCGACGTCGCCGTCATGGCGGACCGGTGGCACTTGTCGGAAATCGGGCGCGGCAGGGTGATGGGCGAATACCGCCGCATCATGGCTTACTCGGAACGGGGCGATATCGCCGTTGATCCTTAGTGGCCGAACTGCCGCATCGCCGCAATGCGGAGCAAGAGGCGTCGGCAGTTGAGCCGCAAGCCCATCTTGCCCGTGTAGAGCGGGTTCAAGGTGTTGACCAGCGTGTCGCCGGCGTTGTGGATCGTGCTCACCAACTCCCTCGCGTTTACGGGCGTTGTTCGGTGATAAAGGCCGTTTGCGGCGGCAGCAGTCACCATCGGCGCGGCAAACGAAGTTCCTGACCAGTACGCCATCCGGCCATCGTAGTTGAAGCTCCGCACACCGGTGGCGGGGGCAGAAACGTCGGCGTCGTTGGCCCAGTTGCTAAACGGGGCCTTGCGGTCGTTGGGAGATAGGCCGGACACGCAGGTAACGCCGCTCAGATTGGCAGGCGACAGGCACATCGAGGATCCGTTGTTGCCGATGGGCGCGACCACCGCCATGTTGTGCTCTTCGATCGCCCATTCCATCACGTCGTCCAGAGCGGGGATTTCGTTGGCGGCCCCCAAGCTGATGTTGGCGATCTCGGCGCCGTTGTTCACGGCGAAGGCGAGACCCTTGGTGATGAGCCACGCCGAGGAGTAGCCGTCCGTGTCGGCGATTTTCGCATTGATGATTTGAGCCATCGGGGCGAGTTGGTAGATCAAGCCAGCAACCATCGTTCCGTGCCCAAGCGCCTCGTCGAAAATGCCGTTTCCGTTGGTGTCCTTGTGGCGAGGCCAGTCCGATGCCGTTTGGCCCTTCTCGACGAAGTTCTTGCTGGCGACCACTCGCGACCAAATGCTGGGCTGGAGGATGCTGATTCCCATGTCCAGCACGGCGACACGTACGGGACGAACCTGCGTCTCAGCGACCGTGCGGTCGAAACTGATCTGCTTGAAGGCGTTGGAGTTGTAGGTGTAAAGGAGTTCGCGGTTGCCGATGGCGGCGATGGTCCCGCCCTTGCCGCCACCCTCCGATTCGGGGAGCGAGGTGTCGTGCTCGTCCTCTGCCCACACCACCCGGCTATCCAGCTTCATGGCGTGCTCGATCGCCTCCAGGTTCGAGCCGGTGGGGGCTTCGTAGTAGGCGAAGGGGGCGTTCTCGGTTTGATCGCGCAGGGTGATGCCGAAAGTCTGCCCAACCGCGGCGGCATCCGCCGGGTTATGCAAACGCGCGATGATGTGCGACTGCCCAAGCGCAAGCCCGGACATCGCCGCCGCGGCAATGCAAAACAAACTACGGATCATGAGGTTCATTGTACAAAGAGGATTCGCCCAAACCGGAAAATACCGTTGGGGAAGCCCAAAAATAGGGATGTTTGCGCCATTCCCGGCAAACGTCTCGAGCTTGCGACACCGAATCTCGCAGTTCTGACGGCTTCGAAGCGTACAGACTGCTCGTGAACATGAAGGCGGCTTCGTCGTCGAAGGGCCATGCGCTGGCAACCACGGCGCGCGCCTTGCGGGCCAAGAACGCCCTTGCCAAACCGTCGGGCTCGTGCCGCATGCGCGTCGAGACGCGTCCCGTGTCGCACGCTGAGAGCACCGCGACCCCGACGCGCACTTGCGAGCGAGCGATCTCGACCGCGAAGACGGGGCCGTCCTCGAACTCAAGCGCGGAGAACGTCGGGTTGTCGGACTGAGCCCGGGCGTGGCCCACAAAGTGGAACCAGGGAATCTCGCCGCCCGCCAGAACCTCTCGGAACTCGGCCGCCGTTTCCACGAGCGTGACCTGTTCGAAGCCGCTGGCAACCGCTTCGAGTTCGCGGCTCGCCCACGGCAAGTCCGCCGTCTTTCCCCGCGCCAACAAAACCCGCGTTCGGTCGAGCGGCACAGATAGGCCGCGGAACGACGGCGAGAGGGCGACTTCTTTGCCAAGAGCGCCCCACGGAACCGCCCAGGTGACTTGGTCGGGACTGATCAGCTCGGCAGGCAGTCTCTCAAAAAGGGATTTGATCCGATCGAGCAGACAAAGCGCTTCGGTAGGGTCGGCGTCACGATCGAGCAACGGCTCTTGCACTTCGAAATGGAACCAACGAAGGAGGCTCTGGAGCTCGCTCAGGTTGGCGAGTTCGCGGCTGCCGCCTGCATCGACGGCGAAGACAGCGCGACTGGTCTCCACGAGCGACGTGACGTCTGGCGCCGCGACCACGATGGGCGCGATCCGGTCGAGCAGCCGATCCCACGGGCGGAGCGAGCTCCGCGAATCGGTAGCCGTTCCCACAAGGCGGGCGCCGGGAAGATTCGGGCCGCCTTCCTCCGAGTTACGTAGGCGCTCCAACTCGGCGACGAACGCCGGGTCCGCTTCGATTCCGGACAAGATCTCGTCGATGAGGGCGACCGCCCGGGTCTGGCTGACCACGGCAAGCGCCTCGCGGTGGCGTCCGGTCCGCAACAGAAACTCGAGGAAGGCGCGAAGTGGCTGTTCTTTGTCGCGAAGGAAGCCCGCCCGAGCGGAAGTCGATCGCGCCCGCAGACGGTCCACCAAGATGTGGCGCAACATTTTCCGGTACGCGGGCAGAGGCTCCGCCGTCATTTGCGCCCGGATAGCTTCCACCCGCCAGCGCTTGTCCATGTAGCGGCAGCGGCCGATTATCGCGGCGGCTTCGTCCAAGGCCCGGGTGTCGTGATCCCGGGAAGCAACTTCGAGCAACACTTCGGCGAGCCAATAGGGCGAGCCGATGCGCCGAGCCTCAGCCACCAACCCCCGGGGCGAGCGCTCTCCAAGCTTGGCGATGGCAAGTTTCGATGCAAGGCGCCACGGGTGGTTTCCCACCCGTCCGTATCGGCGGGCGGCTTCTCGAAGGGCGCGTTCCGCCCGCGCCAGATCGCCCAAACCAGCCGCCGCGATGCCTTCGCCGTACCATGCGTTGGCGCGGTTAAGCGGAGTATCGGCAAGGCTTCGAGCCTCCGCAAACGCCGCCAGAGACTCCTCGTACAGGTTCAGACTGTACGCGGCATCGCCCATCAGTTCTGCCAGTCGCGAGTCGGCGGTTTGGTCCCGCACGTCCGCCCGCAGGTTGCGAAGGGTCAGATAGGCGTCGTCGGCTCTGCCCAACAACAAGTTCGCGTAAGCGCGGCTGATCTCAGCCTGCTCGGCGTGGGCGTGAAGGCCCAAATCCCGAAGAGTGACGAGGGCTTGCTCGGCAAGCCGCTCCGCTTGCGCGGGACGGCCGCCAAAAAGCTGGCAGGTCGAGAGACCCACGAGGCAGGCGGCACGCTCCACCTCGTAGCTCTCGTCAAGGTTGGCCAGGCTGCGCCGGAAGTACCGACTGGCCTCGTCGTAGCGGTCTGCCCAGACCAGGGCGTTGCCCAAGTTGAGGCAGACCCTGCCCGCCTGGGCGTCTAGCCCCAGCTTGCCGAGCCCGCGAACCAACCTACGCCCCAAACGCAGCGCCTCGTCGGTGTGGCCGGCGCGCGCAAGGCTGTCGACGCCCCCGATGGCGTAGACCAAGCGCGTCTCTGGCGTGGGGGCAAGAGAACCTGCGAGTTTAAAGAGCTTGGCCGCCTGGTTCCATTTTCCCTTGAGACGGGCAGCGACGGCTTGGCCGCGCACGACCAACCCGGGGTCGTCGGCAACGCGCTTTAGCGCGGGGGCGTTCGAGGCGAGGCGGAGCGCCGCTTGGGGGTCGCTACCGGAGTAGCCGGCGATGCGATCGAAGAACGCGGAACCCAACCCGGCGGGCCGAGAACTGCCTACAACCCTTGCGACGGATTCGCCCGACTCGATCCGATCAAGGATTTCGGCCGGGTTCATCGTCGATAACCTGGGTCGCCGCGGGAATCACGATGGTCCCTTTGGGGCCATCAATCTCGAACTCGCTGTCTTCCAGCGTGGCGACGTCGAACTGGAATCTGCCTTCATTAACCGGGACGGCTTCGCCCAGATGGTAGACCGCTTGGGCGTCGGTTCGCCCCATCAGGGTCCAACCGCCTGCCGTCGGCTCATAAGCAACGCGAACGGCTACCCCTTCGTCTTCAAAGCGAAGCTGGAAAGCCTCGGCGGCCGAGCGGCGGGCACCAGCAAAACCGAAGGTGTGCCCCGCCAAAGCGGCAACACGCCGCGGCGCGGCCGGAAAGATCGAGATGGCGTTGGCAACCACACCCGCCGACGGATAGTGCCACTTCTCTTGCGCCACGCCCAGAACCTCGCGATAGTGGTGAAGCAAGATTCCGCACGAGGCGCAATCCGCCGCATGCGATGCCGCCTCTTGGCGATCTTCGCCGTGAGCCAGCTCGACCAAATCGGCCGCAAACAGGTGACAATCTCGCTTCATGCCTATTCTTGAGGGGACGTCTTCCGGCGTTGATACGTTGCCTATTCGAAGAATCCGCCCTTTTCGAGGCGGGACCGCAGTTTCTCCAGGCAACGCGCCCTTGTTGGGCCTATGGCACCCAACGGCATGCCCAACTTCTCGCTGATTTCGGCGTACGAGACGTCTTCTTCCAAATAGAGGAGCGTCAGCAGATCCTGGCATCTCCCCGGCAGTTCGGCAATCGCTTCGCGGAGGTGGAGACCCTGTTCGAGTCGAATAGCGGAAGCCTCCGCAGAGGCCTCTTCGAATGCCACGAGGTCGTCCAGGCTCCGATCCTCGCCGAGGTCGACGCCTTGGTGCTTGGTGCGGATGCGCTTGACCCGGAGGGCCTCTCGCGAGGCGGTCACGGCGAGCCACTTGGGCAGGGTTTCGGCCTGTTCAATGCGATCCAGATGCCGATGCAACGCGAGGAACGTCGCTTGAAAGACGTCGTTGGCGTCGTCGTCGTTAAGGCCGACCCGCTTCGCTGCCGTGAAGACGAGCCCCTTGTAACGGTGCACGATCTGCTCCCAGGCACGGGCGTCTCCGCGCTGAGATCGTTGGAGCAACCGGTCGGTGGATGGCTCGACGATCATGGGTTTGGCAACAACAAAGCGGCTCCGCGGTTGCGGACTCCATCAAGGTTACTTGAGTTCTCGCCCCGCGTGGTCGCAGCGATTGCTGGAATTCGTCTGGAGGCGTGATATCGTGGCAACACCCAGCGTATGCCTGCAATATAATGCATTTGATGCCTCCTGTTGCGGGGGCGATAGGTGTTTGCGCGAACGGAGCAAGATGAGATTTCGGTTACTGATGCCCATCGTGGTGGTTCTTGGCGGAGCGTTTGCTCGCGCGCAGGACACCCTGCCCATCAACCTGCAATCGTACATTAACGCGGGGCGCGTGGGCACGTACTTCAGTTCGTACGTCAACGGAACGAACGGAATGAAGATCACATTCCGCACCGCCGCCTATCCGTTCGTTTCGTTCAACAGCCCGCCTCAGCCTCTCGACTGGAGCCAGTGGGACGTCATTGCCATGGACGTCACCAACCCGGAGAGCCGCCAAGTCAAGGCGCAGATTCGGCTTGACGACAGCGTGTTGGCGGACGGCGTGAACAACTGCCGCGCCGCCTGGCTCACCCTCCAAAAGGGCCAGACCGTGACCATGGTCATGCCGCTTCGCATCGTGCCCATGAACTACGGCATGCGCGCGCTGCCGCCCATCCCCGGCACGGTGTGGATGGCCGACAACCGCCTCCCGCTCAACTTCAGCACCATCGCTTCCTGGCGCCTCTTCTTGGAATATCCGGGCCAAGATACACGGCTCACCGTGCGCAACGTGCGCCTCATGCGCGTCGGCAACCTTATCCAGCAGTTCGTGGACCCCTTCGGCCAGTTCGTTCGAGCCGACTGGCCCGGCAAAGTCCATTCGCAAGACGAGCTTGTCCAGGCGGACCAGACCGAAGCCGATCTTCTGGCCAAGGAGCAAGCCAGCGCGGGCGGCGACAACGAGATTTTCGGGCAAAGCCGAGACGAGTACGGCGGATGGGAGGATGGCCCCACCTTCACGGCAACGGGCCGATTCCGAACCCAGCAGATCAACGGCAAGTGGTGGTTTATCGACCCGCTTGGAAAGCTATTCCTCTCGTACGGCATCAACTCGGTGGATTACACCGCGCTGACGACGATCGTGACCCAGCGGGAGTACATGTACAGCTGGTTGCCTAGCCTGTCCGATCCGCTGTCGCAACACTACAGCCCCGTAACGGGCGTCTTTGGCGGGCCGATTCGGGACGGCATCGCCTACAACTTCTACTCGTCGAACCTTCAGCGCAAGTACGGGGCGGAATGGGAGGTTCAGAACCACATCCGCACGGTCGATCGAATGAAGTCGTGGGGATTCAACACCATCGGCAGCTTCAGCGACTCGGACATGTGGGTGATGCGCCGGCGGATTCCCTACGTGGCCTTTACCAAGATCTACGGAGAGCACCACCGCATTCCGATGGGAGACGGCGCCACTATGCACGATCCCTTCGACCCGGCGTTCGTCGCGGACCTCAACACGTCGATCCAGGCGGTGGGACCCGAGCCGATCAGCGACCCGTACTGTCTCGGCTGGTTCATCGACAACGAGCCGGGTTGGACCGCCGCCCAAGGCGAAGAAGGCGCCCGCTACACCCTTGCCTACAAGGTCTTGGCCGAACCCGCCAGCACCTCGGCGGCGAAACAGATCTTCCTCGCCGACCTGCAAGCTCAGTACGGCACCATCGAAGCCTTGAACTCGGCGTGGGGCTATAACCTGTCGAGCTGGGACGAGCTGGCGGGCGCGACCAACCTCAGCCAACTGCCCAGCACCGCGACGCGGCGACTCGACATGCGGAACTTCATCACGAAGTTCGCCCGCCAGTACTTCCAGACGGTGCGCGACACTTTGCGCAGCTACGACGCTAACGCCCTGTACTTGGGCTGCCGGTTCTACCGCTACAGCAAAGAGGTGCTGGACACCTGCGCCCAGTTCTCCGACGTCATCTCGGTCAACTCCTACGGCAATACCGTTCCCCTCAAGTTCTGGTACCCCGACATTGCCTATCTGCGAAAGCCGTTCATCGTGGGCGAGTTCCACTTCGGGTCCACCGATCGCGGCATGTTCCACCCCGGCCTCGCCCCGGCCATCGACCAGCGGGACCGCGCCCAGCACTACAAGGACTACGTGAAGAGCGTGCTGGACAACAACGCCTTCATCGGGTGCCACTGGTTCCAGTACGTGGACCAGCCCGTTGCGGGCCGGATGTACGACGGCGAGAACTTTGGAACCGGTTTGGTGAGCGTGGCGGACATTCCGTATCCCGAGTTGATCCAAGCGGCGAAGGAAATCCACGCTGCGGGCTACCTCAGCCGCTGGTCCCGTCGGTAGACGCCTCATAATTGGGGGGCAATGGCCCCCCTCGCCTCGACCCCGTCGGTCGAATCGGTTCGTAGCCGATTCCCTTCCCTTGCGTCCGGCTTCGCCTTTTGCGAGAACGCGGGCGGATCTCAAATGCCCGGCTGCGTGATCGAGGCGATGAAGCAGTACGCCTTGGAATCGTACGTTCAACTTGGCGCGGGCTACCCGGCAGCGGTGCGCGCCACCGAGACCATCGACAGGGCGAGGGTTTTCGCCGAGGAGTTAGTCGGCGGCAAGGGTCAAGGCAGAACTTCCTTCGGGCCTTCGTCCTCCATCCTGTTGCGCCTGCTCGCCGACGCTTACGGCGAACGCTGGAATCCGGGAGACGAGATCATCATCGCGGAGGCGGGGCACGAGGCAAACATCGGTTGCTGGCTGCGGCTCGAGCGCTTGGGCGCGAAGATCGTTTGGTGGAAGGTCGATCCCGATGCCCAAAACTGCCGGATCGAAGACCTACCGGCTCTTCTGAGTCCGCGCACGCGACTCGTCGTGCTTCCCCACGTTTCGAATCTGCTAGGCGAGATCGCGGACGTGCAAGCCGTCGCCGCCCTTGCCAAACAAGCGGGCGCCCGCGTGGTCGTGGACGGCGTGGCGCACGCCCCGCACCGCGCCATGCAGGTTGCCGATTGGGGCGTCGACTGGTACGTGTTCAGTGCGTACAAGGTCTACGCGCCGCACCTTGCGGTGCTTTGGGGGCGCGAGGACGCCGCTGCCGAAGTGGTGGGGTCCAACCACTTTTTCGTCTCCGACAAATCGCCCACGAAGTTCGAGTTGGGGTGTCAATCGCACGAGGGCATCGCTGGGCTTCTCGCGACAAAGGAGTATCTGGATTGGCTGGGCGGAGGCCATGGGCTGGCGGCGGCGTTCGACGCGATGGCCGCCTTGGAGCTACCCCTGCAAAGGCGGTTCGTTGACTACTTGCGGTCGAAGCCCGGCGTCCGCGTTGTCGGTCCTCAACATGGCGAAAGCTCGCGAGTGGCGACGATCAGCTTTGTCCACGACGGAATTCCCGCCGACGCGATCGTCGCCGCCGTCGATCGCCACCCGATCGGCATCCGGCACGGGCACATGTACGCCTACCGGCTCTGCGAGGCCCTGGGCATTGCGCCAGAGCCTGGCGTGGTTCGCGTCAGCTTCGTGCACTACAACACGTTGGGCGAGGTCGAGCGCTTGATCGACGTTCTGGAGACGGTTCTGTGAGCCATGTTCCGCCGCCCGATGCGGTCGAGGAACCCATCCGCGTCCGCTACGGCGAAACGGACCAGATGGGGCACGCCTATTACGCAAACTACTTCTACTGGTTCGAGCAGGCTCGCGGAGCGTGGTGCCGAGCCCACGGGTTCACCTACGCCAGTCTGGAAGAGATGGGCTACTTCCTGCCCGTCGTGGAAGCCCAAGCCCGTTACAAGGGCGAAATCAAGTACGACGACGTCGTTATCGTGAAGGTGTGGATGGGCGAGGTACGACGCGCGTCCATGCGGTTCGAGTACCAGATCGTCAAGCCGGAGACCGGGCGAGTGTGCACCGAGGGCTACACCTGGCACGTGCTGATGGGGCGCGAACGCAAGGCGGTTAGCATCCCGCCCGACATTCGCGCCCTCCTCGAATCGACGCCCGCTTAGCTGCCCGGGCGAAACACGCGAACCTCGCGCAGGTGGACGCCCACATTGGCGCTGTTGAACAGCATGTTCACCCGCACGTACCGCGCCGAAACCGGCGCGAACTTGTGGGTGGTGCCCCTGCCCGATGCCACCTCGGTGTTCTTGCTGAAGTCGACGACCGTCGTCCAAGACTTGCCGTCTAACGAAGTTTGGACCGTGTACTGGTAGTAGCGCCCGTCGCCCGAGTAGGTCACCACCTGAACGCGGTCGATCGTCTCGGCAGCCTGAAGGTCGACCTGCCACCACTGGGGATACGGATTCGCCGCCCAGTAGCCGCCACCGATGCGGCCGTCGACCGCCTTGCCGGGGTCGGCGCCTTGCTCGGTGTGGCCTGAATCGGTGGTGGGCTTGCCCACCGCGATGCCTGCCGGCGTGACGACGGGCTTAAGCTGGCTGCAAAGCTCGAGCAGCTTCCGGGTGCTCGTCACCAGGTCGCTAGGCTTTGGCTTGGGAAGATCGGTGCGGTCGCACCACGCAAAGTCCCACTTCTCTTGGTCGGCGACGAAGTTCGCCGGCACCGAGCCCGTCTTGAGATAGGCGTCGAAGAGGCGGTTCCAGCGCTCCCGATAGTAACCGTTCAGCAGCCCCGCCCACTCTTTGGCGGCGTACTCCGAGAGGACCGGACCGCCCCAAACGGTGACCTGCATGCGCGCGTTCCGCTCCATGTAGGTCTTCTCCGCCGGGTCTTTGAGGCAGGCGCGAGCCATGGCAATCCAGTTGTCCATGCGGTGCTGGGGAACGTTCGCCAAGATGCCGTCCAAGCCGCCGATGAGCGCGTTGAAGTCCTTCTGAGCCTGGACCAAGGCAGGGCGGTTGCCGTTCGCCATCGCTTCGAGGGCGTTCTGGATGGCGATGTTCGCCCCCATGCCGATGTAGTCCTTGGCGACGTCCACGAAGTCGCGCACGAATAAGGGGTTCTTGAAGAGCTCGGGCGGCGCGGAAAGCATGAGCTCGATGAGCCTCCGGATTTCGGGGTTCAAAGTGCCGTCCGCCACCGCATCGGGATTCGAGCGCGTTTGGTAGGGCATCAGGTTCCATTCGCGGTTCTCGCGATAGAACAGCTTCTCCATCCGGGTCCAGATTTCGCGAGCGATCGGGGCGTCGGTCCCGTATCGTTGCTTCGCCCAACCATCGAGCCACCGGTTCAGGTCGATCGGCGTCGTGCGCCACATAGCGTCGCACATCAATCCGTACTGAACGGTGTTCTGCTGGATGCCCTCCATCGTGATGCCGAAGCCGTTCAGCTTGCCCTTCCCAGGGTCGTTGTACGCGGCGGCGGGAGCTTCGGCAATGTGGTCGAGCCTTCCGAAGAGGCGCGTTCGCTGGCCGTAGTTGTGGAGCATGTTCCAGATGTAGGTCTTGCGGCGGAACGCCTCGTGCCGCTGCCAAATCTGCTGCCACTCTGCCGCAAGGTCCAACAGAATCATGCGGTCGTCGGGCACGCCGCCGAGAAACGCTTCGACCTCGGGCGTGTGCCAGTACGAAGCCTCGTTCAGGAACAGCCAGCCCTGCATTACCCAAGTGCCCTGAGGGTCGCCGGCGAGGATCGAGCGATAGACCGCCTCGGCGGCGGCGCGTAGCTCGCCCAGCTTGTTATCGGGAGACACCAGCGGGGTCATCTCGTTGTACACGTCGGCAAGGTAGAGGTGGGCGGTTTCGCCGTACATCTTCCGGTACTGCTGGATGAACCGCTTGCCGATCTCGGGGAACAAGGGATCCTGGGGATCAAGCAAGTAGGTGCCCTCAAAGCCCGCCCAAGCCGCCGAAGGGCGGATCTTTGCCTTCGGGTTCGCTTTGGCGAAGTCCCTCGGCACGAATCCGGCGAACGCCGGCGTGACGGGCTTCATGCCCAAGTCAAGCTCGGCACGCAGGATCTTCTTCTGGAGCCCGGCGGCGTAATCGAGGAACGACTGGGGAATGGGGCCGGCGTGGCTGTTGATGTTGCCCATCCACTGCCAGGGGAAAAACGCGGGGCCGACGAAGTGGGCTCGGATCTGCTCGTCCGTCATGCCGAACGAACGCCACACTTCTTGCCACACGCGCTCCTGTCCGGTCATGGAAAGCGGCATGTTGATGCCGTGGAGCGCCATCCAGTCGATCTCGCGGCGCCAGCGCTTCCAGTCCCAAAACGCCATCGTGTAGCCGAACGTGCAAACGTTGAAGTAGTGGCGATATTCGACCGGACACACGACCCGGGTCTTCGGGAAATCCGGAAAGACGGCGGGCAACTTCGTCTGGTCGCCGTCCCAGGTGACCTGACAGCCGCAAGCGTTCTTCAGGTAGTCGTAGGCGCCCCGGCTGATGGCAACGCCGCTGGAGCCCGCGATGCGAACCTTGCCTCCCGACGCCTCGACCTCGTACACGTCCACGCCGTTGACGGCGGGGATTTCGGACAGTACGAACTCCTTGGTTCGGGGGCCGAAAGTTCGCTCCAACACCCCTCTGGCGGAGTCGGCCGAAGGGCCCGCGAAGGCAAGATTGGCAAGGAACGCGAGGACAAGCACCGAAAGTCGCTTCACATTGGTGATTCTAGCCGCGCTCGGCACACGTCTGCGCGTATACGAAAGAACTTGGTAAAGTCGGCTTTCGACTCGCCACCATTCGGAGGATTGATCTACCCATGAAGTTGCTGACCTTCGCCCTTGTCGGGGCGGTTTCCTTTGGCGTCGCCGCCACCCAGCGCGACCTGCCGGCTCGCGTTGCCGACCACGTCGCCACGCTTCAACAAGCACCGGCGCTGACCGCAAAGTTCACCGTGCAAGAGGTGCCCGGCGCCCCCAAGCCCTACACGCTCACCTTTGCCAAGCCGAATCTGCTCAAGCTGGAAACGCCGGACGGGTTCGTGCTTGCCGATGGAAAGTCGGTGTACACCTACACGACCGCGACCAACTCCTACATGCAAGCCGAAGAGACCGACGCGTCGCTTTCGGCAGCCGTTCTGGCGGAGAGCACGTGGGCGTGGTCCGCGTTCTTTGCGCCCAAGGACTTCGCCAAGAGCGTGAAGAGCGCGCAGGTCGGCGGGAAGCGAAACCTCAAGGGCGCAACGGTGACCGAAGTGGCGGTGACCCTCGACGGCGGCGCCACGGGTACGCTTTATCTCGACGACGCCCTCAAGTTCGCCCGGGGCGCGAACATCAAGACCGAGAAGAAGGAACTCCTCATCGTCGCGACGGAAATATCGGTGCCCAAATCGGCGCCGGGCGCCGACGCGTTCGTGTTCCAAGCGCCAGCCGGCGCGACGAAGGTCGAGAAGCCCGTGGCGCCTGCCGCCACCTTCACGTCGGTCAAGGCGATCCTCGCCCAGAAGTGCATGCCCTGCCACGCGGGCGGCGGCCGGAAGAACCTGAAGGACGGGCCCACCATTCTGTCTCTCGTGACGCCCGGCGACCCCGACAACAGCGAGCTGATGCTCTACATTCTCGGCAAGAACCGACCGAGAATGCCTAGGGGACGCGCGCCTCTCTCCGACACCGAGACCAGCACGATTTCGGAGTGGATCAAGAACGGCGCGAAAGACGACTAGATGCAGAATCGACTTCCGGCATGGGCACCCTACGTGGTGCCCATTGCCTTGTTCATGGCTTTCACGGCGGGGCTCGAAGGCAACTTCGAGTCCCAGTATCCGTTGATCTACATCGCCAAGGTGGCGGTGGTCACCATCGCGCTCGTGCTCTTCCGGGGCACGTGGAAAGACCTTGTGCCCAACGGCAAGGTGGTGTTGCCCGCCGTGGTTGTGGGCTTGGCCGTGTTCGCGCTCTGGGTCGGCATTGAGAACAACGTGCCGTATCCCCACTTCTTGGGCGAGCGCACGGCATACAACCCGTTCGAGAAGATCACCGATCCCGGCCTGCGAACGGCGTTTCTCGCCTTCCGCTTCTTCGGGCTGGTGCTCATGGTCCCGCTTATGGAGGAACTGTTCTGGCGGTCGTTCCTGATCCGCTTCGCCTCCAATCCCGAGTGGCAGAGCCTTAAGATCGGGGAGTTCACGATGCAGGGCTTCGCCATCGTCGCGGGGTTGTTCGCGGCAGCACATCCCGAGTGGCTGGTTGCCCTCATCACGGCGGTCGCCTACGGGTTGCTGCTCAAGCAAACCAAGAGTGTGTTCGCATGCTTCGTCGCCCACGCCGTCACGAATCTGGCGCTGGGAATCTACGTTGTCACCCAGGCTCAATGGAAGTTCTGGTAGCTCCGAAAGGTAGACGGGTATAAACCTATCCGATGCCTTCTGGGCGATTCCGCTTGATCCGAATCGTGCCTGGAGCCGCGGCGGTCCAACCTCATCTTGCTGAGTTTGCGCGACGCGGCGGCATCGTCACGTCCCTCGACGACGACGCCCTGCCTTGGATTCACGGTTTGGTCGGCGAACTTGAGGGGCGAGACGCGGTCAGCGTCCTGCCTTTCGGCGAGACGGTCGGACGGCTGATGTCATGCGGTAGCGTCGACTCGCTGCCGATCGCCCAAAGCGGCTTGGTCCTTGCCGCCGTGGAAGCCGCTTGCGAAGCCCAGCCCGAAGGCTCGCCCTTCTTTGCCACCAAGAGCTTCCCCGGTCTCCACCGGCGAGTTCGCGACACCCTCGACGAGCTGAACAAGTGGAACGTGGGCGTGGACGAGCTGAGGCAGGCCGCGAGCGACGAGCCGGAGCCTTTCGCGGGCAAGCTGCGCGCCCTCGCCGACATCGGCGAGCGGACGATCGCCTTGTTGCGCAAGCTGGGGCGCACCTCCAATGCCGACCGGATGCGCGCCTGCTTGGGCGGGCAAATCGATCCCGAAGCGGCTCCGCCCGCCCTCCTGATCGTGGCTGGAAACCACGACCATCCGGTGCTGGCGGACTGGCTCCACTGGGCACAGAGCGTCGCGCCTGAGCTTACGGTCTTGGTCGAGTCCCACGCGGGCGGGGCACCGCTGTTCCGAGGGGCTGCCCGCCTGGCCGCCGCTTTGCGGTCGGACGCCGAGCCTCCCAAGGCGAGCGGGCTCGCCGATGCGTTGTTCACCTCTCGCCAAACGGACGCCAATGTGCAGGTCGCGAGCGCCGGCGACTCGCTATCCGAAGTCGAATGGGCGTTGCGCGGCTGCGCCGAGCGGATGGCGGACGGAGTGCCCGCAACCTCCTTGGCCATCTTCGCCCGGAATCTGGAGCGAGCGGCGCCCTTCATCGAAGCCGCGGCAAAGCGATTCGGCGTGCCCGTCTCGATCGCCCGGCGTATGCCGGTCCTACAGAATCGCCTCGCCCGCCTGATTGCCGACTCGCTGGCGTTCTGCGCAGGGTCCGACGTGCGGGCGTTGGTCGCCATCGCGTCTTCCAGCTACCTCGGCTTGACCGGCGAGCAACGTGCCGCCCTTGCCCAAGCGGTGAAGGAAGCCTATGTGAGCCAGCGCCAGTGGGACGGGCTGGTGGATTGGGCGCAGGAACAAGCGGAAAGCTATCCGTGGCTCGTGGATCTTCTGGCGTGGCGCGAGGAGGCGCTCGAGAACCCGCGCAGCCTGCGCGAATGGGAGCGCATGCTGGACGGCTTGGGCGACGCGCTCACCCAGGGCAGGTTTGCCGACGGCTCGCCCACTAGCGAGCGCGATTCCCACGCCCAAAGCGCGCTCCAACGCGCCCTCTCTCAGCGCGCGTCGGTCGAGATGGCAAAGGGTCCGCGACCCTGGAGCTTGGAGGCGTTCTCGCGCAAGGCGACGCAACTTTGGGAGACCGAGGAGTGCACCGTCCCCGCTCTGCAGGATGGGATCTCGGTGGTCGGCTCCGCCCGTGCCCTCGGGCAGGTCGACACCGTGTTCGCCATCGGCATGCTGGAAGGCGTCTTCCCCCGCCGGCGCACCGAGGACCCGATCTTGACCGACGAGGAACGGCGCCAACTGGCGGAGCGCCTCGGACGCGAGTATCTTCCGAACAGCCACTCCCGGGCTGCCGAGGAGCGGGACGAGTTTTATCGCCTTTGCACCGCGCCTCAATCCCGACTCGTTCTGAGCTACGCCATGACCCAGGAAGACCGGGACAACGTGCCCGCCTTCTACCTGGCGGAAGTCCGGAGGGCGGTGGGGAAAGAGCTCGGCGAGGACTTCCCGTTGTTCGGCCCGCCCCTCGCCGAGGCGCAGCATCCCATCGACAAGCGGCTTGCGCTTGCCCTCACCTCGCCTGCCCGCCCGGTCTTGCCGAACGAGCTGTCGAGTGAGGAAGCGCGGTCGTTCGTGCGGGGCAGACCCGGGCAAGGCTACACGCCTCGCGATCTCCGGCGGTGCCGCGAGTGCCCGTTCCAGTTCGCGTTTTCCACGCGCCTGGGCATTCGCACCAAACGCGACCGCAACCGCTGGTTCCGTCTGCTCCAACTGCCGCTCGCGGCTCGTTTGTACGCGCAAGCCACCGAGGAGGACGCGGTGGAGGCGATGCAGACCGAACTCGACCAGCTGCTGGCTTCCCTTTACGGCGAGGTCCAACCGCACGAGCTGACGATCCTTCGCGCGGACGGAAACCGCTTGATCCGGGGTTGGGTCCAGCGCGAGTTCGCCGCCCGCAAGACCTGGCCGAGGGACGACGACTCGCTCAACCTGGCTCCCAAGTTCGGCGCCGCCGGATTGAAGCCGGACCTCGACTTCGGCAAAGACGGACGCGTTGCCCTGAGGGGAGAGCTTCCCGCTCTCAGCCGCCATGGGCAAGCCAAAGTGCTGCATCTGGCGGATGCGCGCAACTACACGTTGCCCCGAGACGGCGAGGCCCTCGAAGAGCTCGACCAGCTCGAGTTGGGCACCTACCTGCTTGCCATGCACGAGAGCGGCACGCCTCTCGCCATCGAGATCGACAGCATGGCAGGCGACCGGCGCATCCGGTTTGTGTTGCCGCGCGATCAAGCGACCGTCGCGGATGTGGCGAACAACCTGACCGTCTTCGACCTGGGGAACTACATCGAGTTCTTACGCGGCGCGCGCAAGCTGGTGTTGGAGACGATCCACTTGCTCGACCAAGGGTCGGTAAAGCCCACGCCGGGCGACGCCTGCACGACGTGCGACTACGGAGAACTCTGCCGTACTTCCAAGGAGTTCGGCGACGAGATCGATCCGTTCGGGGAGGACGATGTCCCGCTTTAGCCTCACTCCCGAACAGCAGGCGGTGGTCGAGAAGCGCACCGGCCGCGTGGTCGTGGTGGCGGCGGCCGGCTCAGGAAAGACGAGCGTGCTCACCGAGCGCTACGTGCGCCACGTAGTGGAGGACGGCTTCCGGCCCGACCAGATTCTGACGATCACCTTCACGAACAAGGCGGCGGCGAACATGAAGCAGCGGATCGTCGCCAGTCTGACCGAGAAAGGGCTGCTCGACGAAGCGCAATCGGCGGAGACGGGACCGATCCAGACCATTCACAGCTTCTGCCAGAGGCTCCTGCGGGAGAACGCTTTGGAAGCCGGGCTGGACCCCGACTTTGAGATCTCGGTGGCGAACGACGCGGCGGTCTCCGAGGCGATTTGGTACGCCGTCGCCACCGCCGACGAGGACGAGTACGAGCGCGAGGTCGTGCGTCAGGTTGCCGGCCGGACCGCCGGACCGAAGAGCGGGGCGGGCGCGGTGCTCCAGAACCTTATCGACTCGGCGTTGCACGGTTTGCGAGGCTCGGGGTGGCCCGTGGGCGAGGTGGAGACCGCCTACCGCTCGCCCGAGTCGGTGCTCGAACTCTGGACCCGAAACCTCTTGGACGCCACGCCGGACGACGTGCGGGCCCGCTATCTTCAAGAGCCGAGCAAAGACCTGTCCGCCGGGCTGATCGCGGCATACAAGGCGTGCGGGCGGGCAAAACCGCCCTATCTCAAGCCAATGGACGGCACGGAGAAAGATAGCGCCGCGTACACCGTGGGGCTCGTTTCGCTGGCTTGCCGCGCTTGGCGACGTCTCGAGTCGGCAATGCTCCAGTCGCAGGCTCTGGACTTCCACCTTCTCGAATCGCTGGCGGTGAAGTTGCTCAAGGAATCGGAGCCGACCCGCCAACGCATCGCCCGGCAAGTGAAGGTCCTTCTGGTCGACGAGGCGCAGGACGTGAATCCGACCCAATACGACCTCCTTTCCAACACCGGAATCGAAGTCGAGATGATGGTGGGAGACTCGCAGCAGTCGATCTACGGGTTCCGGCAAGCAGACGTCCGGCTCTTCGAGGAGAAGGCGGCGCGATCCGAACAGCTGCCCCTACCCAAGAACTTCCGCTCGCAGCCCGGCATCTTGCGATTCGTCGACGAGCTCTTTAAGGCCCAGTGGGGCGAATCGTATCGCCCGATGCACGAGGAGGGCGACGTCATCGACTTCCAAGAGATGACGGAGCGGCGGTTCGACGGGGTCGAGTTCTGGCTGAACCGCGAACTGGACACCGATCTCATCGCGCAACGAGTCGCCTCGCTCGTTCAGGACGAGGGCGTGGCCAAGCGGGACATCTGCGTGCTGATGCGCGCCGGCTGGTCCGCCAGCAACGTGTTGCAGAGCCTGACCGAGCGGCGCATTCCCGCCCGGCTCGCAGGCGGATCGGAGCGCTATTACACGCGCATGGAGGTGCGCGACGTGGCGAACGCCCTTCAGGCGCTGTCCGACCCTTCGGACGATTTCGCGCTTCTAGCGGTGTTGCGGAGCCCCATCGTGGAGCTGACGCTCGACGCGGTGGTTTTGCTGGCGGCGCAGAAGCCAGTGGCGGAGGCGATGCGAACCGTCGACCTGCCCAACGCAGAGGACCGCGAGAAGCTGCAACGATTTCGGCAGTGGTTCGAGCCGCTCAGCGAGTATGCCGACCGTCTCGCCGCTTGGGAGGTCATCGCGGAGGTGTTTGCCAAATCGCCGATCTTCGAGAACCTGGCGAGCCGGCGTAGCGGCCGCCAGCGGCTGGCGAACGCGCGAAAGCTCCTTTCCCTCGCCGCGTCCCGCCCCGAGCTCGGGGCGGCGCAGTTTGCCGAAGAGGTGCGCGAGATTCAGCGGCTCCAGCACAAGGAGGGCGACGCTCCCGCCGACGACGAGAAGGAAGACCTGGTGACCATCATGACCGTCCACAAGGCCAAAGGCTTGGAATGGCCGGTCGTGGTCGTGCCAGACCTTTACCGGGACATGGGCAAAGATTCGGCATCGCTCTACGACGTGCAGATCGACCCGCGCATGGGTTTGGCGGTGGCGGTGCTGGGAGGCGGGCGCCCGCTCTTCCACCAGTGGGTGAAGCATCTCCGCAAGGAACGCGACGTCGAGGAGGAGTGGCGCGTGCTGTACGTGGCGCTGACGCGGGCGAAGTCGCGGTTGTGCCTTTGCTTGAACCCAGGCGGGCACGGAAAGCGGTTCTCCTCGATGATTCCCAAGGCGATCGGATTCAAGCGCGACAACCCGCCGCCCGGCATTCGGGTCATCGAGGGCGACGCCTAGGGAATACTGTCGCCATGTCGTTCGTCGTCGCATGCGCCCAGATGGCTCCGCTCAAGGCGCAGATCGAAGAGAACCTGAACCTGATCGCCGAACTTGCCCTCCAAGCGGTGGGGGAAGGCGCCGATCTTGTGGTCTATCCCGAAACCGCCGTAACCGGCTACTTTCTGGAGGGCGGGGTCCTCGAGCTTTCGCTGACGGCAGCCGACTTGGCGGCGCGGCTCGCCCCCAAACTCGCTTCGGCGTCGAAGCCCGTCGACCTCCTGATTGGGTTCATCGAGCGCGATTCGGGCAACTTGTACAACAGCGCGGCTTACATCGAGGCTTCGGGCGGTAGCGCCAAGGTCAACACGGTCTACCGGAAGTTCTTTCTGCCCACCTACGGCGTATTCGACGAGGAACGGTTCGTGAGCCGAGGCAATCAGGTCGGCGTGGTGGACACGCGGTTCGGCAGACTCGGCATTCTCATCTGCGAGGACGTTTGGCATTCGATCCTGCCCACCCTGGCGGCGGTCGCGGGGGCGAAGGCGATGCTCATTCCCTCGGCTTCTCCCGGCCGCGGCTTCTCAGGTGAATCGGTGGGCAATCTGGAGCGTTACGAGCGGATGCTGCGCGCCGTTTGCGAGGAGCACGGCGTGTTCTGCGTAAACACGCAGCTCACCGGCTTCGAGGGAGGCAAGGGCTTTGTGGGCGGCAGCCGAATCATGGACCCGTTCGGCAAGGTCCTCGTGCAGGCTCCGGTGCAGGAACAGGCGTTGGTGATGGCGACGATCGACCTCGATCTGGTCGACCTCGCTCGGAGCCAGACGCCTTTGATCTCGGATCTTCAGAGCGTCTGGCCCACCATCGAGCGATTGGCCGGGTCTATCGCAGAGATTTGAGGGCAGTGCCCCAAGCGACCACCTGGTCGAGCATCGCCACCACCGATTTCTCGTGGTGGTCGGCGGGCTTGAACGTGGTGAAGTTCTCGAAATCGGTGAAGAGCGAGAGCATCACCTGCGCCCGAACGTCCGCCACCTGCAGTTCGCCCATGATGAGGCGCAGGTTCTCGATCGCCCTGGCGCCGCCGGCGCTGCCGTAACCCACAAAGCCTGCGGCCTTGTTGTTCCACTCGCCGTAGAGGAAGTCGATCGCGTTCTTCAATGCGCCCGAAGTGGCGTGGTTGTACTCCGGCGTCACGAAGACGAAAGCGTCGAACTCCGCGATTCGCGCCGCCCACTTCTTCGTGTGGTCGTGGGCGTATTTCCCGCGCGAGGGCGGGATCGCCTCATCCAAAAGGGGCAGTTGGAAGTCCTGGATATCGACAATCTCATATTCCGCGTTGCCGTGGGCCGCCGCGATGCCGTGAACCCAGTTCGCAACGTCGAGCGCCTTTCGGCCGGGGCGGGTGCTGCCAACGATAATCCCAACTTTGATCATGCTCCCTCCTTCTACGTTGCGGCGCACGGGGACTTCCGCAAAACGCGAGAACGGCGTCGAGAAGTTCTCTCGACGCCGTTCGGAAGGATGGATAGAGTTGGGCGCTTAGTGGCCGGAGGCCTTGGAGGCGAGCGACGGGTCGATGCGCACGCTCGGGCCCATCGTCGAGCTGAGCGCGATGGAGATGATATAGCGGCCCTTGGCCGTCGCGGGCTTCGCCTTGATGAGGGCGTCGATCGCGGCCAGCATGTTCTCGCGGATCTGCTCGCTGGTGAAGTTCACCTTGCCCACCTGAAGGTGGACAACGCCCGCCTTGTCGGCGCGGTACTCCACACGGGTGGCGGCTTTGATCTCGCGGACGGCGGTGCCGATGTTGTTGGTGACCGTGCCGTTGCGCTTGTTCGGGGTTTTGGGGCCGAGGGCGCGGCCGATCTTGCCGATCTGCGGGGCCATCTCTTCGGTCGCCATCACGACGTCGAAGTCGCGGAAGCCCTCTTGAATCTTCTTGATGAGGTCCTCGTCGCCCACGATGTCGGCGCCGGCGGCTTCAGCTTCCTTCGCCAGGTCGCCCTTGGCAAGGACGGCAACCTTCTTCACCTTGCCCGTGCCGTGCGGCAGGTTGGTGATGCCGCGCACGTTCTGGTCGCCCTTACGGGGGTCGATGCCGAGGCGGACGGCGAGGTCCATGGACTCGACGAACTTGGCGGTAGCGGTCTCCTTCACCTTTTCAATGGCGGGAGAAACGTCGAGGAGAGTGTCGTGGTCGATCTTCGTGGCGAGATCGAGGTAGCGCGGCGAATGCGCGTTCTTCTTTGTGTTCGTTCGCAAGTTGTTCACCTGTGGTGCGGGCGACCTGAAAGGTCTCCCACGGGATGCGCAAGAGGATACCCGATGCGGTGCCCGCCAAAGCAGACTCCAAGGTACACTTTGAGGCTGAAGGAAGGCGATGACGGACAACGGGGCGCCCCAAGCAGCGCAAACAGAAACGATGGCCGGGGCGACCAAAACGGCGGTCCCGAAGCCCTCCCCGACCATCATCGAGCAGCTCACCCGCACGCCCGACCCCAAGGAAGAACTCCAACCCATGGCACAGAACTTTGATGCAGACCTCATCGTGATCGGCGCCGGCCCCGGCGGCTACGTCGCCGCCATCCGCGCCGCCCAACTCGGCGCCAAGGTCGTTTGCGTCGAAAAGCAGTTCCTCGGCGGAACCTGTCTCAACGTGGGCTGCATCCCCAGCAAAGCCATGATCGCCCAGGTCGAGCGCCTGCACCACGTGAAGCACGCCAAGGACCTTGCGGTCTCCGGCGTCGGCGAGGTGGGCATGGACATGGACGCCTTCAACAAGCGCCGCGACAAGATCGTCCTCACCCAGCGCGGCGGCATCGGCATGCTGTTCAAGAAGAACGGCATCCGCCACGTGGAGGGCTTCGCTTCGTTCGTCGACAAGAACACGATCGAGGTTGAGAAGGACGGCAAGAAGGAGAAGATCACCGCCAAGAACTTCATCCTCGCCATGGGCTCTTCGGTCATCCACATTCCGGTTCCCGGCCTTTCGGGCGGCAAGGAGAACGGCGTTTGGACCAGCGACGAAGCCACGACGATGCAGGGCAACCCGCCCAAGTCGATGCTCATTCTGGGCGGCGGCGCGGTGGGCGTCGAGTTCAGCTACGTCTTCAACGGCCTCGGCGTGGACGTCACCCTCGTCGAGATGATGCCCACCCTGATCCCCATGATGGACGCCGACCTGGGCACCGAGCTGGGCAAGCAGCTGACCCGCCAGGGCGTGAAGGTTCGCGCGGGCGCCGGCCTGGAGAAGTGCGAGAAGACCAAGAACGGCTGGAAGTGCACCATCAAGAAGGGCGCGGAGACTGAGGTGGTCGAGGTCGAGGTCGTGCTGCTCGGCGTGGGCCGAAAGGCGAACACCGACGGCATGAACCTGGAGAAGATCGGCGTGAAACTGCACCGCCGCGGCGTGGAGGTCGTGGACGACACCCTTGTCACCCACGTGCCCAACATCTGGGCGATCGGCGACGTGCGCGGCTTCATCCAGCTTGCCCACGTGGCCTCGGCGGAAGGCACGGTGGCCGCCGCCAACGCCGTGAAGGGCGAGAAGAACAAGATGGACTTCAAGGCGGTGCCGAACTGCGTGTACACCGTGCCCGAAGTTTCCTCGGTCGGCCTCACCCAAGGCGAAGCCGAGGCGAAGGGCTACGAGGTCGTGGTGGGCAAGGCGAACTTCCGCATCTTTGGCAAGGCGATGGCGATCGGCGAGATCGACGGCTTTGTGAAGATCGTTGCCGAGAAGAAGTACGGCGAAGTGCTGGGCGTGCACATGATCGGCCCGCACGTGACCGACATGATCGCGGCGGGCGTCGCCGCGCTTCGGCTAGAGGCCACGTCGGACTTCATGGCGCAGACCATCCACGCGCACCCCACGCTGAGCGAGGCGATGCTGGAGGCGTACGAAGACGCCGTCGGCCACGCCATCCACAAGATGTAGGCGCGGACTTCGCGGTCCGTTAGCGCTCCGTTTCCCCCCGCCGGCCGGCGGGGGACTTCCGGTTGGATGGACGGAGGCGTCCTTCCAGATCGGCCACGTCGACGCTAATCACGATAATCGCGGTAATCGCGATGACTACCAGCCCCAGGATTAGAGGTCCCGACGTAGAGTTGAGGAACGCTCTCCACATGCTTTCTCGGGGACCGAACCCGAAAAATGAATCTTTGGGCGTTACCGTAAGGAACGTGGCGACTCCCCACACGGCAACGCTCGCCAACGCCATCCAAGAAACCCACAGGAGGAACTGAGCCCCTACCAGCTTCTTCCGCCAGAACTTCAGCATGTCCTCAGCGGTCCAGTTCACAAACTCGTACTGCTCCAGCCAAGTCTGAGCGATCTTGAACTCAGTGGCCCGGTCTGGATGGAGGTTCAGATACACGAGGTTCTCCAAGCTGAGCGATATGGCGTACTTCTTCCGCTCCTCCGCCGCCCACGAAGCCGACAGATCAGAGAACTTCAATGAGCGCCCTTCAGGATGAGCTGCGAGCCAAGTGCTCAGCACTTGGGATAGGTCATGGTCGTCCGCGGCCTTGAGCAGTTCGGATTCCGAGAGGTGGGCGAGCTCGGGAAACATGCGTCTCGCCTCCGCCAAGCGATGCGCCCGCTCCAACTTGGTTGTGTTCGTTTCACTTGACGCGTGGCGCGAAGCGTCGTAATCCGCACGGCTCGTCGGGTCGCCCAGAACGCGGTACGCCTCGCGCACCACGCGAAACCTCTCGACGGCGTGGGGCTCGGTTGACACGTCCGGGTGGCAGAGCCTAACCTGTTGGCGGTACGCCGACCGGATTTCCTGCCCCGTTGCCGACGGGGGAACGCCGAGGATCGCGTACTGGTCTTGCTCGCCATTCATAGAGCCTAAGCCCTATGATGGCACCTTGCATCGCCCGAATGGGAGCCCGGGCGGCTACTTCGACCAGATCTCCGCGGTCTTGGAGACGTCCTCGGCGAGCTTGTCGGTCACGCGCTTGATGACGGCGGCGGTCACGCCGCGGTTGTCCACCGGCACGCCCGCCATCAGGTTGCCCTTGTCGGTCACGTAGAACACGGTCGGCTGGACCTTGAAGTTCTGCTTCAGGAGGGCGGTGTGCATGACCGCGTCGTCCTTGTCCGCACCCAAGAACGCGGTGAACCAGATGTAGTTCGTGCTTGGCGTGACCTCGGCGGCGATGGGCACGTTGAACTTCTCGGTCTTGATGGTGAACTCGTACTTCTCCTTCCCCTTCTCCTCGTTCAGGGCCTTGGTGGTGTAGCCCATGCCCTCGATCAGGGCCTTCAGGTCGGGGGCGGTGATGGGCCCGGCTTGGAGCGAGTGGAGGGCAACGACGCCGACCGAAGCGGCGGCAAGCAGAAGCGCCTTGTTCATGACCCATACGACGCCCAACGGAGGTCAAAGGATGCGGTCTTTGAACCTGAACGGGCTGTTGGTATGCTAGGATCGATCTGTATGGACGATGGGACCGCCATGCAAGAGGCAACGTGGCACGAGGGCGAGGCACCCGGCAGAGTCAACTGGCGACTAATAAGCCGGAGCTGGCGGCTTCGGGTGTTTCTCGCCTGCGGCATCGTATATCTCGCCTTCCAATCTTGGCTCGCTTTCGAGCAGCCTAAGTTTTCTCAAGGCCTTGGTATCGCACAACTGGCGAGCCTCTTTCTGTTCTTGTTCATGTCGTTCCAAGTGCACGGTCACGTGGGGAGACTTCCCGAAGAATTGCGTCACCTGGCGCCCAGCCTCGAATCGGGGAAGCCCCTCTGGTTGGCGTCCGTGGAAATTGAGCAGTTTGGGGTTCTGACGGGCCGTGACGTGGGCTTCGTGTGGATTGACGAGGGTGCCCACTTCAAAGGGCACCGAACGTCGTTCGACTTTGACGTCCGCCACGTCACCGAAGGGATGGGCGCCAGTGTTGAGATAGACAACGACACGCGGCTCCTCTTCGACGTCTACAAGGGACCCGAACTAGCAAAGTCGAAGGACCTGCTGGCTGCGCTGAGCGACTTGAGAGACGTCGCGAAAGCCCGCACCTGGCCCCCGCTCAGCGTTGATCCCCTGGTAAAACTCCCCCAAACGAAGAAGTACCCGCAGTTCACGCCGGCGCTGGGAATCCTCGTTCTTGGCGCCATCTTGGGCTACCTGATCTCGCCGGGCGTTTTCGCCGGAGCGACGGTTCTGGCGCTCGTTTGGATCGTGGCCAACGAACCCGACAAAGAGCTGCCCAAGAAGTTGGAGCGCATCGCCTCGCGCTCAAGGGCTTCTTGATCCAGAGCTTCTGATCGCTTGTCCCCACCCGGAGGGTGGCAGACCTTAGCCCCGGGTCGTAGACCGGGGGTCGTTGCGCGTCCTTCTTGTTCGACCCGAAGGGTCGCAGACTTCAAAGGGTCTGGCACCCTCCGGGTGCAAGTCGAACAAGCGCCCCTGACCGGGGGTCTGCGACCCCCGGCTAAAGTCTGCGACCCCGTTCGGGGTCGGGGCCCGGCGACGGATGCGGGACAAAGTAGTTTCAGAGCGTATTGTGTTCAATACTCGGTGTCTTAGTATCAAGACACCGTACATCCATGCATTTCCACCTTGTCTTTTGATATGTGCAACTTGTCCCTAGTCTTGACAGCGTTGTCTCTATTCATAGACATCGCAACTTGCTGAGAATTCCCACTGTCTTGCTTCCAATACACCGCGTCTTGAATCCAATCTCCTCAAATTGTCGTCAACAAAGGTGATGAGACGATTCGCACGCGACCGATTCGAGGTCTTTCGCCAGATCGAGAACGCGGCGGCGGGCATTGCAGGCGAGCCCCCGTGGCCGGGGGCTCCCAGCCTGGCGGAAGTGCAGCAAGCCGTGGCGGCTTTGAACGCCGCGAACATGGAGTTGCGCAAGGCGGAGCAGGAGTTGCGGGGAAAGCGGTTCACGGCAGACCAAGCCCGCGCCAAGGCGCTCGAGCTTTTGCGCCGCATCGACCACGTGACGGACGCGCTCTACGGAAACGACGGCACCGAGAAGGCGAGATTCGGCTTGCGGCCGATCGACCGGGTTCGAAATGCGCCGCCTCCGACGCCGCAGGTCCTCAAGCTCTCCCTGCGCGACGGCGAGAAGCCGGGGGTTCTGGTGGCGGATTGGAAGCGCATCCCGCAGGCGACCTACGAGGTCCGGTGGTTCGCCGACGAGGAGCTTACGAGTCTTTTGGGCGCCGTGGTCGCCACGCGATCGGTAGCCGAACTGCCTCCCTTGCCGCCGGGGATGCAGGTGTGGGTGCGGGTCCGCGCCCTGCGCGGGCGTCGCTATGGGGAATGGAGCGAGCCGGCGACGCGAATCGCGAACGTGTAGGGCTCATCCACCCGGAGGGTGGCAGACCTTAGCCCCGGGCTCGAGCATCCCCTTCATCGGATCCCTCGCTTGCGCTCGTCCGCCAATCGCGCCTCGAACTCCATGTCGTCGATCTCGGCTTGATGCCTCTCTCCATCCTCGCTCACGACCCGGTAGAGGTAAGCGACAAGCCCGATCACGAGCACTATCCCAACCGCAATCCAGATCAAATCCACCCCCGTACCATCGCCAACGGCAGTGTATCTCCGGTCAGGGCTGACGATCAGGGATCTGCGAACCGCCGACCGCCCCGCGCTAGCTGTGGCAAAATGCGGTTGATGCTTACCGGCTTGCTTCCCGCCCTCGTCATGTTTCAAGGACAACTCGTGGCGACCACGCCCGCCGAACGCCTGAACGAAGGCTGGTGGAAGGAGCGGCACGACCGCTGCGTGGAGATGACGCGCAAGGGAGGCATCGACGTGGTGTTCCTGGGCGATTCGATCACCCAGGGCTGGGAGGGCCAGAAGGCGTGGGACCGCGACTTCGCCCCCCTGAAGGCGGGCAACTTCGGCTTCTCGGGCGACCGCACCGAGCACGTGCTGTGGCGGCTGGAGCATGGCGAGATCCTCGGTTTGAACCCCAAGGCCATCGTCATCATGATCGGCACCAACAACGTCGGGCACGGCTCCTCGAACTCCGAGCAAGCCGCGCAGGGCGTCGCCGCCATCGTGAAGAAGCTGCGCGACGGCTTGCCGAACGCCAAGATCCTGCTGCTGGGCGTGTTTCCGCGCGGCGAGCAGCCGAACGAGCCGCTCCGCCTGGCGGTGAACGACATCACCAAGCGCATCTCAGTCCTGGACGACGGCAAGCACGTGTTCTTCAAGGACATCGGCCCCGCGTTCGTGCGGATCGACGGCACGCTGCGCACGCTGCTGATGCCCGACCGGCTCCACCTGAACGAAGCGGGCTACGAGATTTGGGCGAAGGCGATTCTGCCCGACGTGAAGGCGCTGCTGAAGTAAACGATAAAGGGGCCCCGCCGGAGCGGGACCCCATTTCCGAGGATTAGAGGGCGTCGACTGCCGATGACAGCGACGCGATGGTGTTCTTGGCGTTTCCGAAGACCATGATGGTGTTCGGCAGCAGGAACAGCTCGTTCTCGATGCCGGCAAAGCCCGGGTTCATGGAGCGCTTGCTCACGATGACCGTGCGGCACTTGTCGACGTCGAGGATGGGCATGCCGTAGATGGGGCTGTTCTTGTCGTAGCGGGCGGCGGGGTTAACCACGTCGTTCGCGCCGATGACCAGCGCCACGTCGGTCTCGGGCATCATGGGGTTGATGTCCTCGAGCTCGTACAGCTGCTCGTAAGGAACGTCGGCTTCGGCAAGAAGGACGTTCATGTGGCCCGGCATACGGCCCGCCACGGGGTGGACGGCGTACTTGACGTCGATTCCCTTGGCCTGCAGCTTGTCGGCAAGCTCCTTCACCACGTGTTGCGCCTGGGCGACGGCCATGCCGTATCCCGGGACGATGACCACGCTGCTGGCGCTGGCGAAAATGATCGCCGCGTCGTCCACGCTGTAGCTGCGGACGGTGCCTTTGGGGCCGTCGCCGCCGGCAGCGAGGGCGGTCTGGTCGACCGAGCCGAACGCGCCGAAGATGACGTTGCTGAGCGAGCGGTTCATCGCCTTGCACATCTGCACGGTGAGAATGAAGCCGCTGGCGCCAACCAAGCCTCCGCCGATGAGCAGCGAGTTGTTCGTCAATACGAATCCCGCCAAGCCCGCTGCGCAGCCCGTGAACGAGTTGAGTAGCGAGATTACGACCGGCATATCCGCGCCTCCAATCGGAAGCACGAATGCGATACCGACCACAAGCGCCAACGCGAAGAGCACAAGAAAGAGCGGCATCGAATGCGTTGTGGCAATCAGCATTATGATTAGAGCCAACGCACCGGCAAAGAGGAGTCCGTTGACCACCTTTTGCCCTGGATACACGATGGGTCGCCCCGTCATGAGCTCTTGGAGCTTTGCGAAGGCGATCATCGAACCAGAGAAGCTGATACTGCCTATGACCAGGCTCAGCACGCTGGTCGAGAGCTGAACGAAGTCGATTGGGCTGGTTTCGATGATCCTCCCAAACTCCAGAACAGCAACAAGCGCAACCGCTCCTCCGCCCAAACCGTTGAACAGCGCCACCATTTGAGGCATCGCCGTCATTTGAACCTTGCGCGCTGAAAGCCCACCGATCAAGGTTCCGAGAACGAGAGCCGCAACAAGGAGAATCAAGTTGATCGACTTGAAACTCCCGTCCTTGAACATGATGTTCTCGGTCGTCCCCGGCGTGGAGAGGAAGAACGTGGCGACGAGGGCGAGGCCCATGCCTGCCGCGGCCAAGAGGTTGCCCTGGCGCGCGGTCTTGGGACCGTTCATCAGCTTGAGCGCGAAGATGAAGGTGGCAGCCGTGATGAGGTAGGCGATGTCAATGAGATTCTTCACTTGGCCACCTCTTTCTTGGGCTTGCGGCTGAACATCTCAAGCATCCTGTCTGTCACCACGAATCCACCAACGACGTTCATCACGCCGAAGAACGCGGCCAGAAATCCAACAACGTAGCCCATGGGCGTGTTCGCCTCGGCAAGCACGATCACACCGCCGACGAGGATGACGCCGTGTATGGCGTTGGTTGCCGACATCAGCGGCGTGTGCAGCGTTTGGGGGACCTTCGCGATGACTTCAAGGCCGACGAACACCGCCAGAACGAAGATCGTTATTACCAGGATAAGGATTTGGACTTTGTCTGCTTCCATTAACTGCCCCCCAGCGCCTTCGCTGTTGCTTCGTGGACGATCTTGCCGTCCTGGGTGACCAGCGTTCCGGCAATGATCTCGTCGCTCATGTCGACGTTCAGGTTCCCTTCCTTATCCAGGAGCAGGGCGAGGAACGTCGTCATGTTCTTCGAGTACATCCGGCTGGCGTCGTGCGCCATGCCCGTGATGAGGTCGGTGCGGCCGACGATGGTGACGCCGTTCTGCACGACCACTTCGCCCTTGACCGTCGACTCGCAGTTGCCTCCGTTCGGGGCGGCGAGGTCGATGATGACCGAACCCGGCTTCATGAGGTTCACCATTTCCTTGGTGATCAAGATGGGCGCGGGCCGGTTGGGGATGAGGGCGGTGGTGACGACCGCATCGGTTTGCGGAAGCCGGGAAGCGATGAGGTCGAGCTCTTTCTGGTGCGTGTCCTTCGAAAGCTCTTTCGCATAGCCGCCTTCGCCCACACCCTCGTTCGCCAGTTCGGAAAGGCCGATGAACTTGCCTCCCAAACTCTCGATCTGTTCCTTGACGGCGGGTCGGACGTCGAACGCCTCGATGCGCGCGCCCAAGCGCTTGCAGGTGGCGATGGCTTGGAGGCCCGCCACGCCCGCGCCGAGGACGAAGACCTTGGCCGGAGGCAGGGTGCCCGCAGCGGTCATCAGCATCGGGAAGAACTTGGGAAGGTAGTCCGCGGCGAGCAGCGAGGCCTTATAGCCAGCGATGGTGCTCATGGAGCTGAGGGCGTCCATGGTTTGGGCTCGCGAAATGCGCGGGATCAGGTCCATGGCGAACGCCGAGACCTTGCGGTCGACGAGGCGCTGGACGACCTTGGGATTGGAGGTTGGGAAAACGAAACTGACGAACGCGGCGCCTTCCCGCATCAGTTCGATTTCGTCGCTGGGACCGGCATCGGTCGGCCCGGTCAACATTAAGACGATGTCGGCATCGGCGAAAAGACGCTTGCGGTCGGATGCAATTTCCGCCCCGGCGTCGGAGTAGGCCTGGTCGGGGTAGAAGGCCTCCGCTCCGGCGCCGGCCTCTACAACCACCTTAACGCCTTTGGATACGAGTTCCTTCGCACCATCTGGCGTTAACGCCACTCTTCGTTCGCCTAACGCCGATTCCTTCGGCACGGCAATATTCATATGTACGCTCAACACCCTCCTCGGTGTTTTTCAAGCCGCCCACGGGCGGCGGCTCAAATCGCTCTCAGAACAGGCCGGTGATCTTTCCGTCCTGATCGACATCGATGCCGAATGCGGCGGGCGTTTTGCCCAGGCCCGGCATCAGCATGATGTCTCCCGCCACGGCGACGAGGAAGCCCGCGCCGGCGCTCGGCCGGATCTCGCGGATGTTCACCTTGAACCCGGTCGGCGAGTTCACCGCCTTCGGGTCGTCGCTGAGGCTGTACTGAGTTTTGGCAACGCAAACCGGCAGGTTGCCCAGTCCGTTGTCCTCGCACCACTTCAGGCGCTTCGAGGCTTCGGGGCTCAGGGTTACGCCCTCGCCGCCGTACGCCTTCTGCACGATCGCGCCCACCTTCTCGGTGAACGACGCCTCGCGGCTGTACAGCGGGGTCCACGTGGAAGGCTTCTCGCAGGCTTCTTTCACGGCTTTGGCAAGCTCGGTGCACTGGGGGCCGCCGCCGCCCCACGGGTTGGCGCAAACGGCCCTGACGCCTTCCGCCGTCGCGGCGGCGATGATCGCTTCATTCTCTTCGGCGGTGTCGGTCGGGAAGGCGTTGATCGAGACGAGGACGGGCGGTCCGTAGTTCTTAAGGTGCCGAATGTGCCGCCGCATGTTCTCCAAGCCTCGGTGGAGGGCTTCGAGATCGTCGCCGCCGCCGTGGTGCTTGAGGGCGCGAACCGTGGCGACCAAGACCACCGCGTTGGGTCCTCGGCCGAGCGACGGACAAACGAGGTCCATGAACTTCTCGGCGCCGAGGTCGGAGGCGAAGCCCGCTTCGGTGATCGTGTAGTCCGCTAGACCGAGACCGCAGCGAGTGGCCATAAGGGTCGAACAGCCATGGGCGATGTTCGCGAACGGTCCGCCGTGGACGAAGGCGAGGCCGCCTTCGATGGTTTGCGCGATGTTGGGGCGGATGGCGTCTCGCAGGAGCGCCGCCATAGCGCCGTCGGCGCGGACTTCCTTCGCGGTGACGGGCTTACCTGCCCGGTTCAAGCCGGCGATCATGCGCCCCAGCCGCTCTTTGAGGTCGGCGAACGAAGAAGCAAGGCAAAGAGCCGCCATGACTTCGCTGGCGGGCGTGATCACAAAGCCGTCTTCGCGGGGGAACCCGTTGGCTTTGCCGCCGAGGCCGACCGTGATCTCGCGCAGCGCGCGGTCGTTCATGTCCACGGTTCGCGGCCAGAAGATCTGTCGAACGTCGAGGTCGAGGGCGTTGCCGTTGTGGATGTGGGCGTCGATGAGGGCGGCAAAGAGGTTGTGCGCCGCCGAAATCGCGGGAAAGTCGCCCGTGAAGAAGAGGTTGATGTCCTCCATCGGGAGAACTTGGCTGTAGCCGCCTCCCGCCGCGCCGCCCTTTACGCCGAAAACCGGTCCGAGCGCGGCTTCGCGGATGGCGGGTACGGCGCGCTCGCCGATTTGGCAGAGGCCCTGCGCCAAGCCGACAGAAGTGGTGGTTTTGCCTTCGCCGTGGGGCGTGGGGGTGACGGCGGTGACCAAGACCAGTTTGCCCTGGCGGCCGTTGTTTTGAAGCTTTTGGATGCCCTCGGCGGTGAGTTTCCCCTTGTAGTTGCCGTATGACTCGAAATCTGACTCGCTAAGTCCTGCCCCTTGGGCAACCTCTCGAATGGGACGAATGGTGGCCGCTTGGGCGATGTCAAGATTTGTCACGAAACCGAGTTAACCCGAGTCCATAGCAGACATTTTTGTTGAGTTTGAAAGTTGCGCGTTGGATCGCGAATCCGAGTACCTGTTAGGCTCCCCGATGATGTAACCTGCCGGCGAAATGTCCTTCTCCGAACAAGGGTTCGCCGTGGTCCGCGGCGTCTTCTCGCCGTCCGAGGTTGCCGAGCTTGAAGCCGATTTCGACCGCATCGTCGCCCAACTCACCGCCTCGGGCGAGCAGATCAACGCCCGTTGGAGCGGACCGGAAATGGACCGCATCGGCGCGGCCGAGACGGTGGTGCTCCACACGCACAACGTGCAGCAGTACTCAGGCAAGTGGCTGGCGGCGATCACCTCTCCCAAGTTCCTCGATGCCGCCGAGGCGATTCTGGGGCCGGACATCGTTCTGCACCACACCAAGCTCTTTCAGAAGCCGCCGGAGAAGGGCGCGCCGTTTCCCATGCACCAGGACTGGGGCTACTTTCCCACTCTGAAGGACACGATGATGGCGGGCATTATCCACGTCTCCCGCGCGGACGACGAGATGGGCTGCTTGCGCGTCTATCCGGGCACCCACAAACTCGGACGCATTCAAGGCGCGATGGGAGGCACCGAGGAGTTGCTGGCGAAGTACCCATTAGAGAACGCCACGCCGTTGGAAGCCGAACCCGGCGACGTCGTGTTCTTCCACTACTGCCTCATCCACGGTTCCATGCCCAACCGGTCGAACCGGGCGCGCAAAACGGTGTTGGTGCAGATGCACGCGGGAGACGACGATGTGGAGGAGGGTTGCACCCATCCCAACGAATCGCTGGTCCTTCGCGGTTGGAACAGCCGGATGTCGCGCGACCGGGCGAACCGGCTGAAGTCGTAGCGGGTACCGTCTTAGGGTTGGAACACCTCATCGTGGCGGCGAGCGCCGCCCGGAAGAACGCCTATTGCCCCTACAGCGGCTATGCCGTGGGCGCCGCCATTGAAGATGCGGACGGCAACATCTGGACGGGAGCCAACCTCGAGAACGCCTCGTACGGCCTGACGATCTGCGCGGAACGCGCAGCCATCGCGACCATGGCAAGCGCGGGCGAGCGGAGGATCCGCCGCGTCGTCGTCGCCACCGAAAACGGCGGTCCACCCTGCGGCATGTGCCTTCAGACGATGCTCGAGTTCGCCCCCCAACCCGACGCCGTCGAGGTTGGCTTGGTATCCGCATCCGGAGAACTCTCGATCTTCACCCTTCAGGACCTGATTCCCTTCGGGTTTCGGCCCGACGACCTGAATCGAACGGAACCGCCCGTTCGGTAGTCCATCATAGAAGACATATGAACTCGCCGAGAATCGTTGCTATCGCTTGGGGAATCATCCTCGCGATCATCATCGGGTGCGGTGGAGGCGGCGCAGGCACCGGAGGAGGCGGAGGCGGCGTTAGCGTCTCCCTTTCGCCCTCCTATGCCGCTCCCGCCTTTGGCCAAACCGTTGATCTGGTCGCCACCGTAAGCGGCCTCACCAACCAAACCGTGAGTTGGTCGGCAGACGGCGGCACGGTTTCGGCGACGGGCGCCCGCACGGCGACCTACACCGCGCCTGCCACTGCTGGTACCTACATCGTAAGGGCAACGGCTTCAGACGGCGTTACCGTCGGTACTTCGACTATGAGCGTGGCGGCCATCGGCGTCACCGTCTCGCCCTCAAACCCCTCGGTGGGTGCGGGCAAAACCGTTTCGTTCACCTCGGCCGTTACCGGCACCGCCGACCAACGCGTAACTTGGTCGACCACGGGCGGGACCGTCACCTCCACTGGCACCGGAACGGCGACCTACACCGCGCCGTCATCGCCGGGCACCTATTTCGTCACCGCGACCAGCGTGGCCGACAACACCCGGTTCGGCCGGGCAACGGTGACCGTGACGAGCATCGGCGGCAACGTCGCGCGCATCACGGGCCGAATCAGCAACCAGCAGACCGGCGTCGGCGTCGGGAACATCGACGTCGCGATCTACAACAACGCGGGAACCCTGCTGACGACGCTTCGATCGACCTCCAACGGCACGTTCTCAGGCTTGGTCGATATCTCGGCAAAGTCGATGCAGGTCACCACGGCTTCGTTGGGCAACGGCTTCTACAAAGCGTTCGAGTACAACTTCAAGCGCTACTCAACCTTGGTTGCCACCTGCCGGGCATCGCTGCCCACGCTCTTCGCGGGCTCTAACGTGACCTTGCCGACCGACGTCGAGATCATCCCGACGAGTTCGCCGCCCCCGCCCCCGCCGAACGGATGCCAGTAATCCTCGAAACCGAGCGGCTGCTTCTGCGCAACTGGTCTTTGGACGACGTGGAAGCAGCCTTCCGTATGTACGGCGACCCCGAAGTGGGACGCTGGCTGGGCGGCCGCGTGATGGCGGACCTTGATGCCCAGCGCGCCGACCTTGAGCGGATTCTCCCCATCGTCGAAGGTTGGGCGCCAAGGGGACTGGGCTTCTGGCCCGCGGTCGACAAGGCGTCAGGAGAGCTGATCGGCGCGGGGCTCCTGAAGCCCATCCGATACTCCCAAGGTGAAGTGGATGCGGGCGAAATCGAGGTGGGTTGGCACCTCGCCCAAGCACACTGGGGCAAGGGCTTTGGCACCGAAATGGGTAGACGCTGCCTCGACCACGGGTTCAAGCAGCTCGGGCTAGAGCGGGTCATCGCCGTCGCGCACCCCGAGAACCAACGCAGTACGCACATCATGGAAAAGCTCGGAATGCGCCGGGTGGGAATCACCCAGCGCTATTACGACACCGAGACCGTGCTGTACGAGATCGACGCCGCCGATTACCGGTAGAGGATCGGATTCGTCTGCCAGTCCTTGGATTTGTCGTACCCAAAGGTGCTGACGCGCGGACGGCGCTCTCGCAGTCGGACCGACTCCAAGCCAAGGTAGTAGCCTTCCGACTTCGGATTCTTGCCCAAGCAAGTCAGCCGAAGCGTGTAGAGTCCGGGCTCGGGCCAGAAGTCGAGCAGGTGCACCTCTTCGTTGACGACGTCGGCGCTGTACAGGTCGATGTTGTCCGCGATCTTCACCCACTTGGGCGAGGGTCCCGCGGCGTTGAAGGCGAGTTCGGCGCGGTAGCGTCCGAAGTCGTAGGACTTGGTGGAGTTCAGCAGCAGGCGGAGAGGCTCCTTCTTGTCGACCCGGAAGGGGATCTCGACCCATGCGTCCTTCTCCGACGCAGGCTGGTACAAGAGCTGCGGCTGGTCGTACAGGTCGAGTTGCTGGGGACCGACCTTGCCCTCGCCATGTTGGCTCAAGTCTTTCGCAAAGACCACGGAGCGCTCGATAGACGGAAGGGCGCGCTGGGCGGGAGCCCGCTCGGCGAAGGTGCTTTCGCCCTGCTGGTACCAGAACGCCACGCTACTGTAGTCGTCTTCTCGTTCGTTCCAGCTGTTGGTCAGCCCTTTCGGGTTCTCGTCGGGCGAGATCCAGCCGAAGTGCTCGATGGTGACCTTGATGCCCTTTTGGAAGACGATGGGGTCGTTGAGATGCCACCGGTAGGCGCTGGTGTGCCCGCCCACGATCCCCCACTGGTCGAAGTAGGGCGTGCCCGAGTAGAGGGTCGACGTCTTCTGTAGTCCCCACGCCGAGAGGAAGTAGTCCTCGGTGCCGGTTCCCCAGATCGAGGCGTGCTCTTCGCCGTCGATGTAGATCTTCTCGTCGCCCTCGCCGAACCACATGGGGCTTCGGGTCCGCACCGCCATCACCGTGCCCACGTAATGGCCCTTGCCCTTGGTTTCAAGGATCGTGTAGTCGGTGCCCGACTTCGCCGGATACTCTTGCCGATACTGGGCGTGGAAGTACGGAGTGTCCTTCGGCACCGGCCGTTCGATCCAGTCGATGTTGTAGTAGAGCAGATTGATCGGCTTGTCGCTCTGGTTGACGATCTCGATCTTGGCGGCCTTGCGGAAGGGCATTTGCCAGAAGCAGTTATTGCTGTCCGCGTCTTCCACCACCACCGGCACGCTGATCACCGAGCTTCGCTTGCCGAAGCAGTTGGCGAAGAAGTCGCCGACCGGCGCCTCGACCGACGGACGGGTCTCTCCGTCCCAGTAGATGCGAAGCAGCATCTCTTGGTGGTTGGCGCTCCCGCTCTTCGCCCAGGCTTGCGGCTCCGGGCCCAGGAACGTCATCCAAATGTGCGTGATGACGCCCGACGCTTTTAGGTCCATGAGGACGTGGGTGGCGCCGGGCGGTACCCGGAAGTTGTCGAAGTTGCTCTTCTCCTCAAGATCCCCCTTGGGGAACGCCTTGGAGTCGTATTTGCCGTCCTTGCCTTCTCGCATCGTGGAGGTTTCGCGACGGCTGACGCCCGATTGGGGACGGGTGAGCTCCGCCAGCTGCGCCATCGGGCGGGCGGGCGACAGGGCGAGCAGAGCGAGCAACGCAGTCATGCCGCCAGTTTGCTCGATCTGCCCGCCTCGGTGCTATTTGGCCAGTTCCTTCTTCACCTCATCCAGAAGTTCCTTGGCTTCCTTAGCCTTGTCAAGTCCTTGGCATCCTTGAGCTTGTCGATCTCTTCCATGATCTTCTCCGCCTTCTCGACGAGGGCGACGACCTTGGGAAGGCTCTTCCCAACCACTTTGAGCGCCTTGAGCACATGGCCGATGCCCGGCAGCGGCAAGTCCTTGTAGCCGAGCATGTCGGCGGCGAAGTCGATCAGTTCGCCCGCCATTTCGAAGAACGTGAAGTCCGCGAGGGCTTTGTCGAAGATGGTGCGGGCGACGTCAACCTGTTCGGGCAGCGAGTCCTTGGCGTTCTGGAGCGACTCGATCTTCTTCTTGATCAGGTTGATCGTCCGCTCGGGAGCCTTGTCCTTCGTTTTCTTGTCGAGGAGCGCCTGTGCGCTCTCGATGCTCGCCTGGATCAGGGCGGCGAGTTCGTCGGCGTCCAACGTCATCTTCAGGGCGTGGATATTCACGGCGAAGAGGACGCCTGAGATAACGTAGGAGCCGGACTGGAGAGCGGTGACATCCAGAGTCCTCGTCCAGATGCCGTTTTGCACGTCCCCCGCCTCGATGGCCAGAGCGCGGCAGGTGCCCACGCCGCCCATGGAGACGACCGAGGGCGAGTGGTTCGTCAGTTCGACGCTGAGCGGAAACTCGTCTGCCGGCACCGCGGAAAGACCCGCTACGGTAACGGTGAAGTTGGCGTGCTCACCCCGCAACAACTGCGTCCGATCTGCGCTCAGCCTCAGTTCAGCACAGACGGTTTTGAGATCGAAATGCTGGCCGCCTTCGTCGACCGTGACGCCCACGGGTCCCAAGGGTTGGCGAGGCGGCATGCAAATCATGCTGCGGGGACTCTCGGCGAGAACCGGCACGGGAGATCCACCAAACGATGCTGCGGTGTTGGAGAGGTTGCCGTCGAACGAGCCGACTACTTGTACCGGCTTGCCCACTTGAGAAACGGGCGCCACCCACGGCCCTCCTGTGGGGCTGGTGGCAGTCTTGGCGACAGGCACGGTCGCTCGACTTCCGCCGAGCGAGACGACGAGGGCCGAGGCTCCCGCAATGGGAAGGGTGAAGGATCCCGGGCGGACCGATCGGCCTCCAACGTCGATAACCGTCCCCTCGAGGACGTCGGCGTTCTTGGCGCGCTCGGCATCGGATTTACCGGTCGGCTCGGCGAGGACGGTTCCTGAAATAGTGTCCCCCGCCCTCATATCGTCGGGGAGATACACGGTCAACTTGCCTTGCGGCACGGCGAAGCCTACTTGCCGCAGGCCCCACGCTGAAGTGATGTTAGCTGGACTTACGATGGCCAGCATGACGAGAGTTGGTGCGAACATCTTGCAGTTCCTCCGTATAAGTCCGAGGACCGCCAGCGCGGAGACAATGTTCCCCCCAGACTCGCGCGGCGACCCTTCATCGGGTAACGTGCGCTCTATTCCCGTTCGTAAGGTGTCCCTATGAAGCGAACCGCGATCACGCTCACCCTTCTCTCCGTCGCCGTCGGCGCCCAAGCGCAGGGCGACCCCGCCGTAAACCAGCGCATCATCGACATCGGTAAGAACCAGAACCAGGTGATGAACTACCTGGACCACGTCACGCACAAGATCGGGCCCCGCCTTACCGGCTCCCCGAACCTCCAGAAGGCGATGGACTGGGCGATGGCGGAGTTCAAGAAGTCGGGTTGCACGAACGTTCACTTGGAAGAGTGGGGCCAGTGGCCGGTGGGCTTCCAACGCGGCAAGCGCCAAGCGGGACGAATGGTCTCCCCTTGGAAGCTGGACTTCGAGTTCAGCTCGCCTTCTTGGACGCCGGGGACCGACGGGCCGCTCCGCGGACCCGCCGTCCTTGCCCCGGCCACGATGGACGAGTTCAACGCCATGAAGGACAAGCTGAAGGGCGCGTGGGTCGTTGTTGCCGGCGGCGGAGGCGGTGGCCGAAACGCCGCGCCGAGCGAGTTGGACAACGCCATCAACGGGGCAGGGATTCTCGGCCGGGTGAGCGGCGCCCGGAGCGACATCACGCTTACCGGCGGCAGCTACCGCATCGAGTGGGACAAGCTGCCCACGCTCCGCCGCGTGACGATCCGCAAGGAAGACATGGACAGCGTGATGGCAGCTCTGCAGACCAATCGCCCCTGCGAACTCGAGTTCGATATGGAGCAGAAGTTCATCAAGGGCCCCGTCAAGAACTGCAACGTGGTCGCTGAGATCAAGGGCACCGAGAAGCCCGACGAAGTCGTGATCGTGAGCGGGCACCTCGACAGCTGGGACGGTCCCGGCAGCCAGGGTGCGCTCGATAACGGAACCGGCATCAGCGTGGCTCTGGAAGCCGCCCGCATCTTGGGCAAGGCCGGCGCCAAGCCCAAGCGCACCATTCGTTTCATTCTGTGGACCGGCGAGGAGCAGGGGCTTTTCGGCTCGAACTTCTACGTGAAGGCTCACGCGAACGAGTTGGACAAGATTTCGGCGGTCTTCGTCGACGACGGCGGCACCAACTACGAGGGGGGCCTCACGTGCACCGAGGACATGGCGCCCATGCTGCGCGAGGCGCAAGCGCCGATGACCGGCGTGTTCCCGACGATGCCCTTCGAGATCCGCATCGTCCCCCGCATTCCCCGCGGCGGCGGCAGCGACCACGCGCCGTTCAACGCGGCGGGCGTGCCCGGCTTCTTCTGGTTCGAGACCGGCAACTCCAACTACACCTGGGTGCACCACACGCAGAACGACCGCTACGAGTATGCGATCCCCGAGTACCTGATCCAGTCGGCGACGAACAGCGCGATCATGAGCTACAACCTCGCTTGCGCGGCGACCCTGCTGCCCCGCGAACCCAAGCCGGGAGGCTAGACCAGAGAGACTGGGCATATTCCTCCTGTTGCGGCACGCGCAAATGAAAAGCGCCCCGGTTGGCGGACCGGAGCGCTTTGAAAGGAGGAAGATATGAAGAGCCAAACTCCCTTGCGGCGGCTTGACAACCAAATGATAGGCGTTTTGACGGGCTTCTTTAGGGCAATGCGCTGCAACCCGCAAAAACCCGAGGAAAAGGCGGCTGATCGAGTCTGCCACGTTAAGGTAACGTGCCTTTCGAGGCCCCAACCATGACCACAAAGCGACTGTTTGCCGCCCTTCCGCTCCTCGCCCTCGCCCTCGTCGCCGGCGCCCAGGGCAATCCCGATGACATTGCCCGCCTGATCGACAATGGCAAGCGCCGCAACCAGGTGATGCGCCATCTCGACACGATCAGCCACAAGATCGGGCCGCGCCTCACCGGCTCAACCAACCTTGCGAAGGGACAGCAGTGGGCGATGGCGGAGTTCAAGAAGTGGGGGCTTAAGAACGTTCACCTCGAGCAGTGGGGAGACGTGCCGGTCGGTTTCGACCGCGGCCCGCGCCAAATCGCGAGAATGGCGAGCCCGTGGAAGATCGACTTCCAGTTCACCACTCCGGCCTGGGGCGCCGGCACCAACAGGATGGTGCGCGCCAAGGCCGTGCTCCAGCCTGTGAACATGGACGAACTGAACGCCCGCCGCGACGAGCTGAAGGGCAAGTGGATCGTGATGAAGGCGGAGAACGGAATGCGCGGCCCGACCAGTGCCGACCCCGAACTGGACAAGGCTCTGGACGCTCTTGGAATCGCGGGACGGGTCTACGGCACCGCCGACGAGCGGGTCCACACCAACGGCCGGTACACCGGCTTGACCATGGACAACCTGCCGAAAGTGCCTCAGATCAAGGTGCGCAAGAGCGACTTCGACGCCATCAACGTGGGGTTCAAGGCGGGGCGAGACGTGGTGCTGGAGTTCGATATCGAAAACCGGTTCTTCAAAGGCCCGGTGCCGCAGTACAACTTGATCGCCGAAATCCCCGGTACCGAAAAGCCCGACGAGGTTGTTATCGTGTGCGGCCACTTCGACAGTTGGAACGGCCCCGGCTCACAGGGAACAAACGACAACGGTACCGGCTCGGCGGTTGCGATGGAGGCGGCGCGGCTCATCATGGCGAGCGGCTTGAAGCCCAAGCGCACCATCCGCTTCATCCTTTGGAGCGGGGAGGAGCAAGGGCTGCTCGGCTCGACGGCGTACGTGCAAGCCCACAAGGGCGAGATGGACAAGATCTCGGCGGTCTTCAACGACGACGGCGGCACGAACTACCAGGGCGGATACGCGTGCCTGGAGAGCATGGCGCCCATGCTGAAGCAGGCGATGTCCCCCGTTGAGGCGGCGTTCCCCGACCTGCCGATGCGCCTGAACATCGTGGCGACCATGCCGGGCGGCGGCTCGAGCGACCACGCGCCTTTCGTGATGGCAGGCGTGCCGGGCTTCTACACCATCGAGTCGGGCCGAGCCGATTACGGCTTCATTTGGCACACCCAGAACGACCGCTACGAGAACGCGATCCCCGAGTATCTGGTCCAATCCAGCACCAATGCCGCGGTGGTGGCGTTCAACGTCGCGAACGCCGCGACCCTAATGCCGCGAGGAGCGAAGCCGACGGGAACGGTCCTGGGAGAGCACGACCACTAAAGGTCGTCGCCCAACCCGGGACCGTAGAACCGGCGGACGAACTCCTGGTACTCGGGCTTCGCCACGATCTCGGTCCACCAATCCTGGTTCGCCAAGTACCACTGCACGGTCTCGCGCAGGTACTTGTCGAACGGGTGGGTGGGAGCCCAGCCGAGAGCGCGGATCTTCGCCGTCGACATCGAATAACGGGCGTCGTGGGCGCCTTCCCGGGGGTCGGGAATGCGCTTGACGAATGACTCGTCACGCCCCGTCTCCGAGAGCAGGATTCGGGTGATCTCGATGTTTTGGCGCTCGTTCTCGTCGCCGATGTTGTAAGCCTGTCCCGGCTCGCCCTTCTCCAACACGGTCAGAACGCCCCGTGCGTGGTCCATGGCGTGGATCCACTCTCGAATCTGGTAGCCCTGCCCGTACAACGGAACCTTTTTGCCCTCGATGAGGCGCACCGCAAAGAAGGGGATCAACTTCTCGGGGTACTGGAACGGCCCGTAGGTGTTGCCGCCCCGCGTGACGCACACGGGCGTGCGAAACGCCGCGAAGTGCGCCCGGCACTGGAGGTCGCCGCCCGCTTTGCTGGCACTGTAGGGCGTGTTCGGCTCCAAGGGCGAGAGTTCGGTGAACTCGCCTTCGAGAATCGAGCCGTAGACTTCGTCGGTGGAGACGTGAACCATCTTCGCCAGCCCGTGGCGCCGGGTGGCTTCCAGAAGGGTGTACACGCCGACCACGTTGCTTTGGAGAAACTGGTCCGCCGCCAGCAAACTGCGGTCGTTGTGGCTCTCGGCGGCGAAGTTGACGATGTGCGTCACCCCGTGTTCGAGGATCACCCGGTCCACGAATTCGGCATCCTGGATCATGCCTTTCTCGAAGGCGATTTCCGAGCGGAAATCCGCCATCGTGGACTCGTTCCCCGCGTAGGTGAGGGCGTCCAGCACGACGACCTTCCATTCCGGGCGCTCCTTGCGGAGCAGCCGAACGAAGTTAGAGCCAATGAAGCCGGCGGCGCCGGTTACAAGCAGGGTCACCCCACCAATTTACTTGAGCGACTTTCCTTGTCGCGGCGAGAGTGAACCCGGTGGCGGGCTTTGCTTCGCGTAGCTGTTCCTAAGACGCCTTACGACTGCAGGAGCCAGTTGGCTCTTGGGCTGCCAGGCATAGTCGACAAACTTCGGAAGCTCGTCAAGCGACTGCTCTGAGGTCAGACCGCCACTCTGAACGCGAGCATTCAGGCGTCGCGCGGGAGCGACGAAGAACCCCTGGTCATCCATCTTGTCGATGTCTCCGTAGCAGTTGTCGACATCCTCGGTAAACGGACGGTCCGCATATCGCCGGAACAGGACATCGAACGCAAAGACACGGAAGTTGAACGTTAGGGGCGAGCGGTTCGGCGATCCCAGAACCTCGGTAACGTCCGGGGCAAAGGGTCGGCTGCTGGACGGGTCCGAAAGCGTCAGGTCTCTTCTAAGCAAGATGCGCTCAGCCTCAGCGGCTGCCTTTGAATCGAGTTGGGACTCGGCGATTTCCCCTTCAAGATTGCCGCAAGCCGACCAAAGCGCCAAAACAGCCCCACTCCAAGGCGAAATCATGTCCAAGTCCGAGACGTTGTTGGCGGCGCGAGCAAACACCGAACAAACGATTCGCTCGTAACGGAACCTCAGGGCACCCGATTGCCTAATGGCATATGCGGCGGCCGTTTCCAAGCTCAAGCGCCGGTCCCTGGCATATTCGCCATAGAGGAGATTCAGCGCCGATCGGTCCAGATAGCTGAGCCTCGACTCCACCGGGCGCGCGGGTGTAAAGACAAGGCAGTCTTCCCTTCTCAGGACCCGACACCCCCAATCCGCCTGAACCTTCTTGGCAAAGTCCCGTGCGGAAAGAGGCTTGACCAACTCAGACAGATCGCTCTCAAAGGTGGTCGGCAGCGAAAGGTCGGGAATGGAAGCGACAACGTCGCAACCTTCGCGTTCGGCCACTTGAGACAGCAGGTGCCCATGAACGAGGGCCAACGGGTCGATCGTTAGGGGCGAAGCCAGTTCTTGGCGTATGCCGCCGTCAGCCTCGCTCCAGGGCTTAGACAGCAGCTTCAGTAATGCGGTCCACTTGGGTGAAGGAGCCAGCGGCTCCCAACCTGGCTTGTAGCTGTCGTCGGGAGTTTCTTTGATGGGAAGAATGAGGAATGGGTGGGAGAGTTCGGTTCCCGAAGCGCCAATCACGGAAGCGTCGGCCAAGAGCGACCGCGGTGACCGTCGGACCACCAACACAATGCGCACGGGTCGTTCCGGCTCCGCATCGTATGCACGGCGCGGGTCTTCAGGATTGACGGGCGGATTTGTGTTGAGGCTCCCCGCCAACTCCCGCCGCACCAGCGTGTAGCCGCGCTCGTAGGTATCGAGAGCGGGCGCCACACCCGGCAGAGGCATTTGCAGCCGATTGGGCTTGTTGCTCCAGGCAACTGCCTCGCCAACCACGAGCCCCGCCAAGACGCTTTGATCGCATTTTTCGAGGACGGAACGAAGAAGTTGATGTCCTGGCCCCTCGCTCCGAAGCTTTCCGATCAGATCCCTTTGATCCCTTGAGGGAATAGTCCTGCCGAGCGATTCCCCGACAGCAGAAAGACGGAAGGCAAGCGACTTTGCTTTGGCTTCGTCTAACGGTCCCGCCGACGGGGCTTGGCTGAGGGCGTCGCGAATCTCTTGCCGACGCGTCTCAGACTCGCTTCTCACCTGCTCCGCCCGCTTCTTGGGGCTCAAGAAGAAGGTAACCCGATCGCCAGACTGAGTCCACTCGCACTGAAGTGCCGTCGCAATAGACTCGAACGCCTTATCGCGGGGACGATTGGAAAGGTGGAGCGCGAGAGTTGCGTTGCGCACCTCGCCGGTCGCGGCAACGCGCAGGTTGGTCGCGACGGAAATCTGCCGCATGCACTCAGTTACCGACGCCGCGCCGATGTCGATCGACAGGGTCTGAGATTGCAGGATTAGCCCTACGACAAGAAGCATCTCGATTCAAGTATAAGGGACGAACCCTACATACGGAATCGAGATTTTTCGTCGTCCTCGTGGCGAATCTCGTCGACCGGCTCCTTCTTTCCCCAGCCGGCATAGAGCCGGTTCGGGAAGTTGAGCACGAACGCGTCGGCTTCGCCCACGTTCCGGTAGGCGTGGACCACGCCGGGCGGCACGAACACCACGACCGGGTTGCTCTTGCCCACCCTCGTCACCGAGCTCGCCTCCGGCTTGCCCGGGCGGTTCTCCCAAAGGTACAGGTCGTAGTCGCCGTCCAAAAAGGCGAAGCCGTCCGTTTGGTCCACGTGCTCGTGGGGACCACGGGCCACGCCCGGCTTGGTCACGCTGAGATACGCCATCGCCGGCTCGAAACCGTCGGGCAGTTCGTCGTCGCGGAACAGTTCGGAAAGCCAACCCCGCGGGTCTTCAAAACGCCGAAGCGGCCGCACGATGACGCCTTCGATCTCTGCCATGGGTGGCTGAGTTTACTGTCGAGACCGTAGAATCAGGACGGGATGAGCCGCGACGCCGAGATTCTCTCCACCGCCGAAACCTACCTGCGCGACGAGGTGGCGCCGAACGCGAGCGCCATCGACGCCGACCCGGCGGCGCTGAAACGGGCTTTGGACGGCTTGGGGCGGCACGACCTCATGGCCTTGCGTCGACCCGAAACCTTCGGCGGCCCGGCCCTTTCGGAAGAGGCGTTTCGCCAGTTCCAAGAATCGGTGGCCCGCTATTCCGGCGCGCTGGCGTTCCTCCAAACCCAGCACCAGAGCGCAGGCTCGATGATCGCCAAGGGAGACAACGCCAACCTCAAGACCGAGTATCTGCCCAAGATGGGCAACGGCGAGCGGCTGGTGGGCATCGGGTTCTCGCAGCTCAGGCGGCCCGGCCCGCCGATTCTCTCCGCCCATCCCGTTGCGGGCGGATATCGCCTAACCGGCCACGTTCCGTGGGTTACGGGGCACGGGTTCTACTCCGAGTTCCTGATCGGGGCGTCGCTTTCCAGCGGCGAGGCGGTTTTTGGAATCGTGCCCTTTGAGGATCGTGACCATGAGGGCTCGATCCGGTTTTCCGAGCCCATGAGACTGGTGGCGATGGAGTCTGCCCGGACGGTGACCGCCGACCTCGTGGACTGGTTCCTGCCCGACGACTTGGTCGTGTACGTGAAGCCCGCCGGCTGGATTCAGAACAACGACATGATCAACGTGACGCTGCAGGGCCACTTTGCCATCGGTTGCGCGCGAGCCGGGTTGGACGTTGTCGAACTGGCGGCGCAAAGGAAGGGCCATGCGTTCCTCGAAGAAGCGGCGCGAGCGCTCGCCGCCGAGATCGACGCCTGCCGGAAGGCCATGGCAGACAGCCAATCGAATGCCGAAATGTCGACCGAAGAGCGGCTTGGCATCCGCGCCTGGGCGATCGATCTCGCGGGGCGTTGCGCGCACGCGGGGGTGGTCGCCTCCAGCGGCGCCGCCATCTCGCTTTCGAACCCGGCGCAACGGGTTTTGCGCGAGGCGATGGTCTTCTCCGTCAGCGCCCAAACGACTCCGATCATGGATGCGACCCTTCGACGCCTGGTTCGCCGGTAGCCAATCTGGGACACGAATCCTCAAAATGGACGAATCAGATTTCGCCCATGCGTGTTACCATTGCGACTATGAGGGTGAAACAAGACTTTTTCTTCGGGATTGACCGGGTCTTCGAACACCACTACTTTGAGACTTTGTCCGACGTGGTCTTGGACTCGGAACCGAGAAGCCTCTTGTTGTGCTTGGATGCCGGACGCACCCCCTTCGAGCACCTCAAGCCGCTCGCCCTTTCGCTGCTCGAGTCCGGCGGCGTCTTCTTCTGCTGCCACGGCTATTCGGCAAAGATGGTGCACGACGCGATCGACTGGGTCCGCGTCGAGCGGGAAATTCGATCCGGCGAGTTCGGACTGCGCAAGGCCGAGTGCGAACGCAAGGTGATCATGACCACTTGGCACGACAACGAGCCGCTGAGCGAAGTCGTCGAGTTTTGGTGCCGCTACGGCTATCCGCCCGCCGAATGGGGGCCGGTACGCAACTGGACCTCGGTCGTCATCGGCGACCGCGACGCGCACGAGAGCATCCAGCGGCACGTCGCCACGCGCCAGCCGACCGACTTGGAACTCGGCCGGATCTAGCTCAGTCCGCGGGTTCCCGAAGGAGCAACGCCCGGCAGAATCACATCGGCCACGGCGAACGAGCGCCGAATGTCCTGCAGACAGACCTTTGCGCGCTGGCCCACGTACTTGGCGCCGTCGATCAGCTCGATGTAGTAGCCGCCGTCGGTCCAGCCGATGATCTTGTTCAGCGTCTCGTGAGAGGATCGGCGGACGTTGCACTCCACCACCTGCGCGCGGCGGAAGCCCATGTGCTGTCGGTCGAACTCTTCGATCGTCCCGCTTCGAATCTCGTATTCCTCGTACTCCATGTCGAAGTTGGCGCGAATGTAGACGCCCCTTCGCATCTGATGCTCCAGTTCCTCGACGTTCTCGCCGTCGGCACCGATGAGCGCTTCTACGACCGCAGGGTGGCACTCCACCAGGAACGCATTGCCGGGATCGCTGATCTTGCGCCACATGTCGCGCTCGATCCACAGGCTGACCGTCTCCTTCGACGAGATTCGGCCCTGGCCTTCGCACATCGGGCAGACGCTGGAAATCGCCTCGGTGACCGACTCGCCCGTTCGCTTGCGGGTGATCTCCACGAGGCCGAGCGACGAGATCTTTCCGACGCGGGTGCGGGCTCGATCTCGTGACAGGTGCAACATGAAGTGGTCGAGCACCTTCTTGCGGTCGGTGGCGGACTCCATGTCGATAAAGTCGATGACGATGATGCCGCCCATGTCGCGCAACCGCAACTGGCGAACCACCTCTTCTGCCGCCTCGAGATTCGCCTTGACGATGGTCTCGTTAAGCGACGTCGAGCCGACCTGCTTGCCGGTGTTGATGTCGATGGCGGTCAGCGCCTCCATCTCGTCGATGACCAGAGAGCCGCCCGACTTCAGGTTGACCTTGTGCTGCAGGAGCCGGTCGAGTTCCTTTTCGATGCTGAAGGCGTCGAAAACGGGGGTCTCGCCGTCGTACAGCTCGATCTTTTCGCGGAGCAGGGGCGCCACGATGCTCGCGGCGAGGTGGACCTTCTCGTACTCGTCCGGATCGTCGATCACCATGCGGTCGATGTCCTCTCCGAACATATCCCGGACGGTGCGATAAAGCAACGTTTGGTCGCGGTGGACGCAAGCTGGGGCGCGCTGGCGCTTGGCGTCGCGCATCACGCGCTGCCACAGTTCTTGCAGGAACACGACGTCTGCCTTGAGTTCGCCTTCGGTTCGACCTTCGCACTCCGTGCGCATGATGAGGCCAAAACCGTCGGGGGCAATCTTGTCGCCGATGCGGCGAAGACGATCTCGCTCGGATCGGTCTTCGAGTTTTCGGCTGACGCCCACGTGGTTCGATTCGGGCATCAGCACCACGTATCGCCCGGGCAAGGCGATTCGCGTCGAAACGCGCGCGCCCTTGGTGCCGCGCGGACCCTTCGTGACCTGGACCATCAGTTCCTGTCCGGGGCGGATCAGTTCCTTGATTTTGCGGCGACGAAGCTCGGAACGCTTGATGCTGGCGGGGCTGTTGTCGTTCGGGTCGTCGGGAAGGATGTCGGCAACGTACAGGAACGCGTTGCGCTCCAAGCCGATGTCGACAAACGCCGCATCCATGCCCGGAAGCACGTTTTGAACGATGCCCTTGAAGATGCTGCCGACCACGCGCTCTTCGCGCTCGACGCGGTACTCCATGAGTTCGCGGTTTTCGAGCATCGCGATGCGCGTCTCGCGATTGGAGCAGTTGACAATGATCTCGACGTGCTTCTTGCCGCCGGAGGTGGGTGCAGATTTGGCGTCGCTAGGTTTGCGTCGGCCGCTGATTCGTGCCATATGCAGTTAAAAAATCGTCCCGCGTTGTTTGTTGGGCGCCGAAGCACCCAGGGTCCGCGTGTACAAGCTAAGAGTGTACCTCCCGAAGGTACAGACGGCATACTGGCGGCATGGTTGTCGGGGTCATCGAAGCTCAGGTCCGAATCGACGGCGCCCATTCGCTCAAGGACAAGCGAAGGGTGCTGCGAAGTCTGATCGACCGCCTGCGCCGCAAATTCGGGGTTTCGGCGGCAGAAACCGACGACCAAAACCGGTGGACGACGGCAACCGTGGGCGCGGCGTGCGTTTCGGGAAACCGGGTGGAAGCCGAGCGCCTAGTTCAGGCAGTGGAAGAGGAGATCTCCCAGCACCCCGAGGCTCGCGTCGAGCAGGTTACGTGGGAGATCCTGACGTTTCCTTAGCGGCTACTCTTCGTCCTTCTTCGCCTTGGCCTCTTCGAAGGTGAGGACCTCGGAGTTGATGCAGTAGCGCAGGCCGGAGGGCTTGGGACCGTCGTCGAACACGTGGCCCAGGTGGCCGTCGCACTTCGAGCAAAGGACCTCAAGGCGGACCATGCCGTAGGACCGGTCGGTCTTGGTCCAGATCGAGTCCTTGGCGTAAGGCTGGAAGAAGGAAGGCCATCCCGTGCCGGAGTCAAACTTGGCGTCCGACTTGAAGACCGGGTTTCCGCACCCCACGCAGAAGTACGTTCCGTTCTTGTGGTTGTCGTAGAATTTGCCGCAGAAGGCGCGTTCGGTTCCGTGGCCGCGAAGAATGGCGTACTGCTCGGGCGTGAGCTTCTTCTTCCACTGCTCTTCGGTCATGACGACCTTATCGGCCCGCTTCGGGCTGACTTCCTCGCCCGCTTTGGTTTGTCCGCGCTGCTCGAAGGCAAAGTACGACATGGCGACGACGGCTCCCAGGGGAACGATCCATACCAGGTGGTTTCCCATGGTTAGTTCTAACGGCATCCGACCCGAAATCGTGCCAATCGCGGCTGAGTATGCTCCTAGGCGATGATCGCACAGGCCATCTTGGGGGTGCTTGCCTTGGCTACGCAAGTTGACGTTTTGGACGGGGCGGATGTGGTGGTTCGAGGCATGGGGGTGGGCAGGGTCACCCAGTCCGTGTCCTCCGAGCCCTGCGAGCCGGTGTATTTGGGCTATCCCCACGGACCGAAGACTTCGGAGTTCGTGCCGAAAGGCGCACGCCGCGAGACGATAACCGCCGAGCTTCCCGCCGATTTCAAGGGCCTTGTGCCGACCGGCAAAGACGCCTTTGGGTGTGAAGTCCAGCCGGATGCCGTGCTGGGCAGCCAAGTCGGCAGCGCGGACAACACCCGGTTCAACGCCGTGTACGACCGAGAGCACGACCGGCTGACCATCTTCCAAGCCCCGAGGGTGCGGATTACGTCGATCAAGGGCGGATTCGCGGTGGAGTGCGAAGGCTCCACCCGGGCGACCGTGAAGAAGGACTACGTCTCCAAGCATCTGGGCTACTTTCTTTGGGACAAGCGGAAGCCGCTCTGGCGCAAGCCGGTTGCCGGTTGGTGCAGCTGGATGGCGCACCTGCAGGACGTCGATGAGAAGGCCATGCGCGATGCGGCTTCGTTCTTCTCTGCCAACCTCCGCGAGTACGGCTACGACGTCATCCAGATGGACGACGGCTTCCAGCGGGTCAGCCAGTCCGGCGAGCCGCCGCTGAAACCGGGCGAGGTCTTTGCGGAGCAGTGGACCAAGCCGAACGCAAAGTTCCCTTCCGGGCTGGAAGCCTTGGCACACGACATCTCCGCCAAGGGGATGACGCCGGGCATTTGGGTCGGACTTTACATGCCGCTGGGCATCAAGAACGCCGACGGCTACGTGATGGACAAAGACGGCAAGCCGGTGCGAGGCCCGTGGGTGAACTATGCGGTCAACGGGCTGATGCCAAAAGCGCTCGACGAAGCCTATCTGAAGACGATTCGCGACCTGAAGGCGATGGGTTGGCGGTACTTCAAGATCGACACCCTTCGCCACGTGATCTACGACAACTACCGCCTTGCCCCAGACTACTGGAAGGCTCGGGGCGAGAGCCCGGAGCAGGCGTTCCGGAAGATCATGGCGTCCATCAAGGGCATCGCGGGCAAGGACATCTACGTGCTGGCGTGCTGGGGCACGCTGCCCGAGCTTGCCGGATTGCCCGACGGTTGCCGGATCGGCGAAGACGTCGGCCCGAACTTCGCCAGCATGAGGCGGTCGGCAAAGTACATCGCCCAGTTCCAGTATTTGAACAACGTGGTGTGGCTGAACGACCCGGACTACATGTGCCTACGGCTGCCTGCCGAGCAAGCCGAAGCCTGGGTCACGCTCACCTCGCTCGCGGGCGGCCACATCATGGACAGCGACCCAATTTCGACGCTGGACGCGCGGCGGGTTGAGCTCCTTCGGCGCGTGGGTCCGCCCATGCCGCTCCGCCCCACCGTGGTGGCGCCCCTAAGACCCGATCCCTCTTTCGTCACCCTTTCGGCGGAGAAAGGCGGCGAGCGGTGGACGGTCGCGGCGCGATTCGCTTGGAAGCCGGAGCCGGAGCGCGAGGTTCCCCTTGTCGAGCTGGGCCTCGAATCCGACAAGCCGTACCTGGCGTTCGACTTTTGGCGCTCGAAGTTCTTCGGCGAAGTCAGCGGCAGCCTCCGCTTCCGAGAACTCGCCGAAGGCACCTGCCAAGCCGTCTCGTTCCGCCCCTCGTTGGCGCGTCCGCAAGTCCTGGGCACGGACCGGCACTTGGGGCAGGGCGTTTGCGAGTTGGAAGGCGTCCGCTGGAGCCGGAACACGCTGAGCGGAGCGATGAAGCGGGGCAACGGCCAAGCGTGGAGCCTCTACTTGCACGTTCCCAAGGGATGGAAGCTGGGAACTGCGGAAGTTTCGGGCGGCGTTGTCTCGATTACGGGCGAAGTGGTGAAGATCACGTTCCCCGAAGGTTCCACCGACGTTGTTTGGAGCGTCGGATTCGTCCGAATCTAGGCTGGGGATCGCGAAGAACTGCCTTCATTTGACGGTCAACCCGTCGTTCCCGCGAATCCCCGGCTGGCTGAGACGTTGCCGGGCGAGTGGTGTTCACCCGCCCGGAACCTATTTCGACGCTCGCGGGTACTAATCGAAAGATGAACGCCGCGCTCGCCCTTCTCGCCGTCGTCCGATTCGGACCCACCGACGAATACGCCCAAGCCTGGGACAAAGCCGCCGGCATGATCCGGCAGCGGTACTACGCTCGCGAGTCTCGGAAGGACGAAATGGAGCGGCTCCTCAAGGCCTACGAGCCCAAGGCGAAGGCGGCGAACAGCAAAGCCGAGTTTCGCGACGTCGTGAACGCGATGATCGCGGACTTCAAGGACAGCCACTTCGCGCTGCTGTCCGACGAAGACCAGGGCTATTACAACTTCGATTCGCTGGCGCGCTCGAACCCAGCTACGATGCCCCAGTTCGGCGCGTGGTTCCGCAAAGACCCGGGCGGCTACACGGTGCAGATGGTGATCAACGGCACGGAAGCCGAACGGGCCGACATCAGGAAAGGCGACGTGGTGATCACCGTCGATGGCGAGCCGTTCGCACCCGTGGTGCCGCTCAAAGACAAAGTGGGCAAGACCGTAACCCTTCAGATCCGCCGCGGAAGCCAGGCTCTGGAGAAGAAGGTCGAGGTCCAAGAAACGACCGCGAAGGAGATGTTCGTCAAGGGCACCCGGGACAGCGCCCGCATCATCGAAAAGGGCGGCAAGAAGATAGCCTACGTCCATCTGTGGACCATGAGCGACGAAGACCAGAAGAACGCCCTGAGCAACCTGGTTTACGGCAAGTTCAAAGACACCGACGCATTCATTCTGGACATCCGAGATGGCTTCGGCGGCAGGCCCGAGGGCTTCGGCGACCCGTTCTTCCGGCCGCAGGCGACACTGGAATGGAAGTTCGGCGAGCAGGCAAGCATGAAACAGCTCTTCGGCTACGGCAAGCCGATGGTCCTGGTCACCAACGGCGGGTCTCGCTCGGCAAAGGAAGTCTTCAGCTTTCTGATGAAGAAGAGCAAGCGCGCCACGCTGGTGGGCTCGACCACCGCCGGCCACGTGCTAGGCACCACGCCCGCGCGGCTCAATGACTGGGCGTACCTCGAAATTCCGATCGTCGACGTGCTGACGGACGGAAAGCGAATCGAGGGCAAGGGCGTCTCTCCGGACGTACCGGTCAAGAACGAGTTCGACGAGAAGGGCAAAGACCTCTACATCGAGAAGGCGCTAGAGATTCTGAGCCGCAAGAAGTAGCCTCCGGCGGGTAAACATTGCGCGTGCCCCGCATCGTCATCGCGTTTGGTTCGAATCGAGGCGACCGCGAAGGGTTCCTTGGCGACGCCATCGCGCGTTTGCGCCATGAGATGACGATTGTGAGCGTCAGTCCGGTATACGAGACCGACCCCATGTACGTGCAAGACCAACCGCCCTTTCTGAACGGCGTTTTGGTTGCCGAAACCGACCGGGGCCCCCTAGAGACGCTTGCCGTCCTCAAGAAAGTGGAGCGCGAGGTGGGGAGAACGCCCGCCGAACGCTACGGCCCTCGTGAGATCGACCTCGACCTGATCGCGTTCGGACCCGTGGCTTACCGGTTCTTGGACAAGGGCCGAGCCAAGCTGCAGGTGCCGCACCCGCGAACCCCCGAGCGGCGATTCGTTTTGGCGCCGCTGGCCGATCTACTGCCGGATCTGGTGCTGCCGGGGCTTGGCAAAGTGCAAACGTTGCTCAACGCTTGCCCCAATCCGGCGGACTCGGTCCGTCTCTATCAGCATGCAGTCGTTCCGCTTTAGCGCCGTCGATGAGAACGGGCGGCGGATCGACGGCTACATCGAAGCCGATTCGCAAACCGAAGCCTTGCGGCTGATTCGATCAAGAGGCCTTCGTCAAGGGCAAGTGACATCGGCTCCTTCTCCGGTGCCGCCCGCCCCGGCGCCGTACACGCCGCCTGCCCCGGTCCCCGTATCCCGTCCGACCGTAGCTCCTCGCCCCGCCAGCCCGGCGCCCACCCCGGTTGCCGCACCAGTCCCAGTTGCGACCGGACCCATCCGGACCAGGCTCGGAAAGGACAAGGAGCGGCTCTTCGTCTTTTCGCAGTTGGCGCAACAACTGAAAGCCGGCATCAGCCCGATGCAGGCGTACCAAAGCATCGGGCGCAACACCGCCAACCACTTCGGAGCGCCGCTGGTCCAAATCGGCTTGGCGGCGGAGCGCGGCGTCCCGCCCAGCCAGTCCATGGCGCTCTATCCGCGTCTGTTTCCGCCCCACGTGGTGGGCATGGCCGAGGCAGGCGAGGAAGGCGGCTTCCTTCCCGAGGCGTACGCGAAGATCGCCGAGCAAGCCGACGACTCGCACCGATTCCGCCGGTTCCATTGGTTCGTCGGGCCGCTGATGATCCGGTTCATCCTGACCCTGCCGATCGCATGGCTCCTGTGCCGTGCGCTCCTCGGTTGGTGGGACCTCAACATGAAGGCGGGCGGCGAAGGCGACCAGTTCCAGCTCTTGCTGCAGGCGACGGGCGACGCCCTTCGGTGGCCCGTCGGACCCATCGCGCTCGGCGTGTACGTCGCCATCATGCTGCTTTGGTTCGTGTACCGTTCCGACTCCGCCAAGATGCTGAGGCACCGATTGGGGCTACAGGTGCCTATTTACGGGCCGCGGGGACGAAACGAGTGCGTTAACTTGTTCTGCTGGACGCTCTCGCGCCTCAGCCAAGCAGGCGTGAGCCCGTACCGGGCGTGGGAGATCGCCATCCGCGCCGTGCCGAATCTGGCGATGCAGGCCCGACTGAGAGCGGCGGGACGCGGCATGCGCGACGGCACCAAGCTCTCGGAAGTCATCTTCGGCTCCAAGCTGTTTCCAGACGACTATGCCGCCGTGGTTTCCACCGGCGAAATGGTGGGCGACGTTGCCGGATCGCTCCAACGCCTTGCCGACGTCAGCAAGACCGAGTTCGAGACCTCCACCAACTACGCCCGTTACCGGTCAACGAGCCTCGGGTGCCTCATTGTGTTCCTGACTGCGGCGGCGCTCTGCCTACCCCTGGCGTACACCTGGTACCGCGAACTGCCCGCCAGAGCGCTCCAAGAACTCGACATGGACAAATGAAAACGCCCCGGCGCCGCAACGACGCCGGGGCAGTTCTCGAAGCGCCTACGGCTTGATCAAGTTCCGCTGGCACAAGGGGCACAGGTGCGCCGCCAGTTCGTCGTCCGCAGAAACCGGAGCGGCGAACGGGAACGCCGGCGCCTGGGCTGCCGGGGCGCCGGTCGCCTTGTCCGGGTTGTTCAGGCAGAAGGCGATCTGCTTCCGGAGTTCCTTCAGGTGCGCCCGCGTGGTGGCGTCCTTGACCTTGGGCAACGCGATCGTGACCGCGCCGAGCTCGGTCTCAAGCTCCGCCATGGCGATCGCCCGGATGTCCGTGCTGGACGCCATCTTTCGGGTGAGCGAGTTGACCCACGCCCGCTGCAAGTTGCGGCGGTGGAAGCCGATCGTCGGAGCCGGCTGGCTCAGGTCCGACCAAACCGCTTGGCGAGCCATCGCCATCATCTGATCCACCGTGAACGCCTTCGGATCGACAGCCTCGTTCTGCAACATGCGGTTCAACCGGCTATCGCTCAAGAGGACGCTCACACCCATGCTCTGGATGCTTCGGAGCCGGCCAAGGCCCATGTCGGGCGTCAACTTGTCGGTGATCTCCTTGGGGAACAGCCAAAGCGGCGGGTTGAAGGCGTTGTCCAAGATGTACTGGACCGCCGAACGCTGGTAGCCCGCGCCGACCGGATTGAAGACGGCACCACCACGACCACCGCGCCAGTCGATCTGCTCGATACCGCCGACTACGGCGGCGACGTGGCTGAGATACATGCTGTACTGGCTGACGACGGCGCCGTGCATGCGCGCCAACTCGGTGTAGTCCTCGCCAAGCCGAACGGTGGCGGGCTTCAGGTTGCTCACCACCCGCTTGAGGTTCTTGAGGCCCAGCGTGGACGCCTCGACGGCGTTATCGCCCAGGGCTTCTGCCTGCGCGGTCGGGTCGAAGCTGCTGAAGTTGTCGTAGAAGCGAAGCTGCGGGTCGGTCACCTGCGCCGACGCCCAACGGTCGAGGGTGGCGCGCTCGTCCCACGGGGTCCGAGCTCCCGGAACCGGGGTGTAACCCCACTTGATGGCGAAGAGGTCGTACTTGCCGATCTTGGGGATCAAGGCGTCGCCCGTAACCCCGTCGCCGGGCTGGGCAACGTAGTTGAACCTGGCATAGTCCATGATCGAGGTGGCGGTGCCGTTAGCGGCGCACCACTTGGGATCGCGAAGGGACTTGATCGGCACGCTTGCCGACCCCTTGCCGTTGTGCGGCAAGCCCAAAGTGTGGCCGAGCTCGTGGGCGACGACGAAGCGGAGCAACTTGCCCTGTAGCTCGTCGGAGAACGGAAGCCTCCTCGCCCGCGCGTCGTTAGGCGACGCTTGCGAGAAGTACCAATCGGTCTCCAGCTTGAGCACGTCGTGCCAGAGGATGATGTGCGCGTTCATGATCTCGCCGCTGCGCGGGTCGACCGTGCTCGGTCCCATGGCGTTCTCGATGGGCAGCGGCGCCCATCGGATCACGGAATACCGGCCGTCCTCGGGGCTCCAGTTGGGGTCCTCTTTCTCCGAGGGGGCGTCCTTGCACAGGATCGCATTCTTGAATCCTGCCGCCTCGAACGCCTTCTGCCAATCCTCGACCGCCTGCTTGATGTATGGGCGCCACTTGTTCGGCACCTCGCGGCTGATGTAGTAGATGATCGGCTTGACCGGCTCGCTGACATCGGCGGCCGGGTCCTTCTTCTCAAGCCGATAGCGGTTGATGAAGGCGTACTCCTTCACGCCATGGTAATCGGTGCCGTAGTCTTGGTAGCCGGTGCTGAAGTAGCCAACACGGCTATCGGCGACGCGACCCATCATCGGCTTTTCGGGCAACAGACTGATGCTGTGGCTGACCACCGCCGTGCGCGGCCCGCTGCCAGTGGGTCCGCCAAAGATCGAGCCAAAGGGACTTGCCTGCCCGGGCATGAACGTCATAAGGACGTCCACGTTCACGTTGTTCGGGAACATCGAGATCTTCTCGATGAACGAACGCGTCGAGTCTTGGCCGGTTCCCGCCACGCTGCCCCGCACGCTGAACTCGGGAATGTCGTTCTTGAAGAAGTTGCCGACTTCGAAGAGCGGGCTTCCGGATGGACTTCGTCCTTTGATGTCGAAGACCCGGATGATGGGAGCGACGTTCGACTGCTCGACCGCCATGTCGATGGGGTCTCCGCTGTTCGATCGCACGTTGTAGCGGATCAGTCGCAGGAGCATCCGGTCGTCTCGCTCTTCCCAACGCACCACTTCGCTGGCGACGGCGGTGCCGTTGTACATGCCCGCCGGCGTCTTCTTAAGCTCGGTCACCCACAGGAAGTCCCGCCCGATCATGGCTTTGGGAACTTCGAACATGTAGTTCTCTTTGAGACGCCAAAGCTTGAACACGCCGTCAGTGGCGGTGTAGTCCTTGGTCGCCCTCACATAGGGGTCGTCCGGGTTCTGGGCGGCGGCGGTCGGCTCTTGAGTCCGAACCGCAGGCGGGGCGAAAGGGGCGTCGGCGGCGCTGTGGACCACGAGCATCGCCGCGAGGGCAGTTAAGGTCATAGATGAAGGCTCCCTAGCAAGTTGGGGGAGGGAATCTTCCCTCCCCCAGCCGTTCTACTTTACTAGGTTCGCCCGGTTGAACGTTCCCGCGGGCTACATGACCTGCCACTTGGCAACGTCGATCGCCGTCAGCCAACCGTCCTGGCTGGGACTTTCGTCGTTCACGGGGGTCACGCTGACCTGCGCTTCCATCTCTCCGGATGAGCCCACGTAAGCGTTTGCGTTGGAGTTGAGTTCGACCATCACGGAGGAGTCTTCCGAGGTCGCCACTCGACCGTCGACCGGCACCCACGCGAGGGTGCTTCGGTTCTTGAGCCGAAGGGTCTGGACCATGCCGCCGCGTTCCGTGTGGGACTCCAACAAGAAGCGCAGTTGGTTAACCGGCGCGAACGGCGAGAGACCGCTGAACGTGACCGTGGTTCCCAAGCTCAGGGAGTCGTTGAACACGCCGAGACGATCGTCGTCCGACGCGAAGAGACTCGACAACCCGCCAAATCCCTCCTCACCCTCGGTGACGGCGTACGTGAACGGCAGCACATCCTGCCGGCGGCGCAGATAGGCGTTGTCGATGTCGTTGCTTTGTTCGACCGAGATGTTCGAGAACACGCGGATGCGGATGTTTACGCTGGAAACGCCGCTGAGGATCTGGCTCCACGTTCCGTTGACGATGGTCCAGTTCTCGGGCGAAATCGGGATCGAGAAGTGCACCCAATCCGTGACCACGCCTGCGTTCGGCGCCGTCCATTTCATCTTCGAACCGCTGGGCCCGTAGATGTTCACCTCGTACGGTAGCGGCCCGCCGTTCACGATCGGAACCTTGTTGATCCGAAAGTCGAAGCTCAGGCAGCCCTGCCCGTCAAGCGTCGTCCAGTTGCCGAAAAAGGCAGACTTGGTGACGACAAAAGTACTTCCGCACGGCTCTTGCCAGTGCAGATAGCCTCCCGGATTACCACCTGACGACCGCCAGGAGTAGCCGGAGTTTCACGAGTCGCCATGCCAACCATCGAGGCTCGAATCGAACGTCGAGGTGGCAATGACTTGTGCTCGTGAAGCGCAGGCCGCCAGGGCGAACACGCCCAACGCAAATCGCTTCATCAGTGGAATTGTAAAGCGGACCTGCGTCGGGCGGCCCTGGTACTTGGTTAAAGCCCGTAAATCTACCGGGCGGTTACTTGTTCTCCTTGATCGGGAACATCGTTTCCGAAACGAAGACCCGGTACTTCTTAAAGCGTCCGTTCGAGCTTCCCTGCCGAGGCAGGTAGCGCAGTCCGCCCACCGTCTTCACGGAGCCAAGGTCGATGACGATGCGGTGCGGATAGGCGGCAGAGCCAGCGGCGTACTCGGTATGCCAAATCGTGGTGGGCTGGTTGTCCAGCACGTTCGCGGCCTCACCGCTCTCCGCTTCCCGCTCCTCGCTGCTCACGTGGGCAACCGTCATGCCCTTGTAGTCCATCACGTTGCCTTCACCGTCCACGATCCGGATCTCGGCGGCGCCGCCAAATGGCGCGCCGTTCTGACTATCCAGACCTTCCAACGCCACATACCGCGCCTTGCGCGGGGCAAAGGAAACGGCTTTCCAGTCGTCGCCCGCGGTGAACGAGCCCTCGGCCGCCAACTTCGCGCTGTCCAGAACCACCTCCTTCGTGGGAGGCTTGGGCCGGTAGTCCGGCTCGGTGTAGAACACAGGGTCAGGGGCGCCAACCACAGTTCGGTTGGTGGATTCCTCCACTTCGAGCACGACGATGGTGTTCAAGCCCTTCTTGAGCCAACAACCGGGCAGGAAGAGGCTTTGCTGGGGACCGATGTGCCAGTAGCGCCCAAGGTTGATCCCGTTCACCCAGACGTTGCCCTTGCCCCAACCGCGCATGTCGAGGAACGTGTCCACCGGTTTCGTAACGTTGAAGGTGCCCCGATGAAGAGCCGGCCCTCCCGTCGTATCGGAAGTGAACTTGAAGCCTTCGACGTTGCTGAACGGGAACGAGTACTGCTCCCAGCCGGTCAAGGGCGATCCACCCAAAGTGACCTTGCCAACGATGCCCTTGCGCCCTTCGTCGACCAGTTCGCCGCCAAAGTTGACGCGGCCCTGGTTCTCCACCAGGATGTCGATGCGGTCGCCCTGCTTCACGTCGATTTCCAGGGTCGATTCCTTCTTTCGGCGCTCCAAGGCACCGAGTCGCTTCCCACCGACGTAGACGATCGCGCGATCGCGGAGGGCTTCGAACCCAAGCTCGGCCTTCTCGGTGCGAGGCGCCACGGTTCGGTAGAGGACGAAACCGTAGCCTTGGCCCAGTTGCTCCATGGTCATCGGCGACTCGGACCGAACCGGCTTGGGCAGATTGTCGAATAGCGACGCCGTTTCGGCCAGCCGAATCGGGCCCAGCGACCCGATGGGAAGCGCCTTGGGAAGCGGCGGTAACTTGGAACCTGCCGGCAACGCCTTCTCGATTTCGGCGCGGAACAACGGGAACTTGGGCGAGGGACGTCCGGCCTCGTCGATGGCGGCGCCGTAGTCGTAGCTGGACGTGTCGGAGTCGTACTTGCCGCCGTGGTTGGCGCCGTTCATGAAGCCCCAACTGGTGCCGCCGTGCGCCATGTAGATGTTGAACGACACCCCATTCTGGAGGAACCACTTCAGGTCTTCCGCCTCACGGGGACCGTTTCCGGTGGAGTGGGTTTTGCCCCAGTGGTCGAACCAGCCCGCCCAGAACTCGCCGCACATCCGCGGCACACCCGTGCGGAACTTGGCGAACTCGTCGAAGGCGCCCTTGGCGCCACCGCCGAAGTTCACGACCGAGGCGACGTCGGGCAGCGTGCCGCCCGCCAGCATCCAGTCTCCAGGCCCGTCGGACGTGTAAAGGGGCACTTCGACGCCCGCGTCCTTCAGACTCTTTTGCATCGCGCGCAGGTAATCCTTGTCCTTGCCGAACGAGCCGTACTCGTTCTCAAGCTGAACCATGATCACGGGCCCGCCCTTCGTGATCTGCAGGTTCCCAATTTGCTCGAAGACCTTCTTGAGATAGGTGTCCGAAGCCTTCAGGAACGGCGCGTTGTTCTGGCGCACCTTCATTCCGGGGATGTTGGCGAGCCAGTACGGGAAGCCGCCCCAATCCCATTCCGAGCAGACGTAGGGGCCGGGGCGTACGATGACCCACAAGCCTTCTTCCTGCGCCTCCTTGATGTACTCCGCGAGGTCCAGATTGCCGGAGAAGTCGAACTTGCCCTGCTCTGGCTCGTGCAGGTTCCAGAACACGTAGGTGCAGACCGTGTTCAAGCCCATCGCGCGCAACTTTCGGAAGCGGTCTCGCCAATAGGGACGGGGAACCCGCGGGTAGTGCATTTCGCCTGAATGGATGACAAAGGGTTTGCCGTCGAGAAGGAAGTGCTCTCCGGAGATTGAAAACGTGTGCATCGGCGACATGAGGGCTGCGGCAATAAGGGGAAGCATCGCTTCGTCCATGTTACGCGCCAAGAGCCGTCTGGCGCTAGCGGAACACCCTAGGTAACCTTGGAATCAAGCGATGGACACGCCTCTCATCTACATTGGTAAGGCCGAAGGGCCGGTCAACATGTTGCCGAAGTTCGCGAATCGGCACGGGCTCATCACCGGCGCCACGGGCACGGGTAAGACCGTCACCCTGCAAATTCTCGCCGAGCAGTTCTCGGCAATGGGCGTGCCCGTCTTCATGGCGGACGTGAAGGGGGACCTCTCGGGCATGAGCCAGGTGGGCGGCGGCAATCCGAAGCTCGAAGCCCGCGCCCACGATATCGGCTTGGACCCTTACACGTACTCGGCATGCCCGACCATCTTCTGGGACCTTTTCGGCGAGCAGGGTCACCGCATGCGAGCGACCATCTCGGAGATGGGCCCGTTGCTCCTCTCTCGCCTGCTCCAGCTCAACGAAACCCAAGAAGGCGTGCTGAACATCGCGTTCAAACTCGCCGACGACCAGGGACTGCTTCTTCTCGATCTGAAGGACCTTAGGGCCATGCTCGCCTTCATTGCGGAGCACAGCAACGAAATCCAAGCCGAGTACGGGTTGGTGAGCGACACGAGCGTGGGCGCCATCCAGCGCGCCCTCCTGGTGCTCGAGCAACAGGGAGCCGACCAGTTCTTTGGGGAACCGGCGCTGAACCTTTCGGACATCATGCGCACGACATCCGACGGCAAGGGTTACGTGAACATCCTCGCCTCGGACAAGTTGATGAACAACCCGCGGCTGTACGCCTCGTTCCTCCTGTGGCTGCTCTCGGAACTCTTCGAGCAGATGCCCGAGGTGGGCGACATGGACAAGCCGAAGCTGGTGTTTTTCTTCGACGAGGCGCACCTGCTGTTCAACGAAGCTCCGAAGGCGCTGATCGAGAAGGTCGAGCAGGTCGTGCGGCTTATTCGGTCCAAGGGCGTCGGGGTGTACTTCGTCACGCAGAATCCGCTCGACGTGCCGGATACGGTCCTTGCCCAACTTGGCAACCGCGTCCAGCACGCGCTTCGGGCGTTCACGCCGCGGGACCAGAAGGCGGTGAACACCGCCGCCGACACGTTCCGGCCCAATCCCGCCTTCTCAACCGCCGAAGTCATCACTCAGCTCGGCGTCGGCGAGGCTCTCGTCTCCGTCCTCGAGGAAAAGGGGACGCCCACCATCGTTCAACGCACTCTGGTGCGGCCACCGTCGTCTCGGCTAGGACCCTGCACTCCCGAGGAGCGGCGTCTCATCGTCGCCGCGAGCCCCATCGGGCGGCAATACGACCAAATGGTCGATCGGGAATCCGCATATGAAACGCTGAAGCGCCGCGCGGCGCCGGCGGAAGTTCAGGCTCCCCCTCCTGCAAGCGGCGGAACGTATTTGCCAGGTCCGGAAGACACGGGCAGAACGGTCACCTACGGCGAGCCGGAGCCTCCGATGCGGGCACCTCGGCCCGCGCCGCAACGCCGAACCGACTCTCCGTTGGAGGCGATGTTCAAGAGCGTGATGCGATCGGCAGGATCGTCGATCGGGCGCGAAATCACCCGCGGCGTCCTGGGCGGAATCTTCGGACGTCGGCGCTAGGGGACGCGCTCTTTCGACCGGGCGGCGCGCTCCCAGAGCGCGACCGTTTCGACGTCGCGGCGACGTCGGTCCATGGCGTGCTCGACCTTGATGGCGAGCACTTCGTAGGCATCGACGCCCGGGGCGTTCTTTTCGATGTAATCGTAGGCGCCGCGACGCATGCACTCGACCGCGTTCGCCACGTTGCCGTAAGCGGTCATCACGATGACCTCCGCGAAGAGGTCGCGGGCAAAAGCCGATTGGAGCACTTCAAGGCCCGAGTCCGGGTTCTCCATGCTCATGTCCGTCACGATGACGTCGAACGCGCGCTCCGCCTCGGTAATCAGCTTCCGGCCTTCGGTCGAATTCGGGGCGACCTCAACCAGATACCCTTCCCGTTCCAAGCGGCGTTTCACCGCACGAAGGACATCTTCTTCGTCATCGATCACCAAGACACGACCCATCGTGCAGAGTATATCCCTCACCCGAGTTCAAGGGCGACTTCGGAACAAAAGTGCCGACCTTGCTGGGTCAAACGAACTACATCACCGTCCGTCTCGATCCAGCCACGGAGACTTAAGTCCTTGATCTTTCGGGGTTCGGCACCGGGCAGCGAAACCCCGTCCGCGAGTCTTAAGCCGAGCATGGTTCGCTCCAGTTGCTCGGCTTCCGGGGTGAGAATGTCGAACTCGCACCAGAGCCTCTGCTCCGCCAGAGCGGCTTCGGCATAGCGCTCCGGGTGCTTCAGATTCGTGTATCGGGTGCGCCCTTCCGGCGTTGTGATGCACCCGACCGCCCCGGGGCCGTAGGCCGCGTAGTCCTCATGTCTCCAGTAACAAAGGTTGTGGGCGCACTCTCGACCTGGATGGGCAAAGTTGCTGATCTCGTAATGGACGAACCCCGCCGCATCCGCCTTTTGCGCGGCCAGATCGTACATCGCCACCTGGGCTTCGTCGTCTGGCAGCTCAAGCTGCCCCTTCAGGTGCTGCTTGTAGAACGGGGTGTTCGGTTCGAGGGTCAAGCCATACAGGCTCAGGTGCTCGGGCTGTAAACCCAACGCTCGATCCAGGTTCGACTCCCACGCTCGGACGCTTTGGCCGGGGAGGGCAAACATCAAGTCCAGGTTCAGGTTGTCGAAACCCGCCTCGCGGGCGAGCCGCACGGCGCGTTCGATCTCGCCCGATGTGTGGACGCGGCCCAATCTCAGCAGGTCGTCGGCAAAGAAACTCTGCGCGCCGAGGCTGATGCGGTTGAAGCCCGCTTCCCGCATGGCGGCGTAGTTGTCGGCGTCGGCGGTCCCGGGGTTCGACTCGCTGGTGATCTCGCAACCCGCTACCGGCGGATGCGCCGCCATCACGCATTCGAGCAACTCGGTGAGCTGTTCGACCGGCAGATACGTCGGCGTGCCGCCACCGAAGAAGATGGTCTTGGCGGGGGTTCCCTTCAAAGGTCCCCGCTCGATCTCAGCAATCGTCGCGTCCGTGACGCGACGCATGATCTCGCCATGCATCGCGTAGCTGTTGAAGTCGCAGTACCCGCACTTGCTGGGGCAGAACGGGACGTGGACGTAGACCGCGACGGGCTCGGTCACGACTTCGAGTTGAGGGCGAACATCAGCCCCGCAAGGGCGCCCAAGATAACCGGCACCGCCGGTTTGTGACAGTTGATTCAGCTGGATCCCACCGCCTTCATGAGAAGGTGGTAACCAAAGCCCAGTGCCCCGCCCGCGACGGTAGCCAAAACGACCTTCAGTGCCATCGACTTAGTCTACGTTCCGCCGTCCTTCCGATGCTTCAAAGAAGGCTTCAGGTCGGGATCTTGCTCGATATGCAAGTAGTAGCCGTTCGGTTGCTCGACGCGCATCAGCAGCCCCTCGTAGCTCACGTAGATTCGCTGGAAGAAGTCCTTGCCGACGATGTCGATGGTCCGCCCATCCCACGACTTTTCGTAGAACTTTCCGGTGAACCGCCCCGACACCGTGGCGGTGAACTTTTGAGGTCCGCCGGTGTAGGGGTCCAAAACCCAGAACTCCTTCTGCTTCACCAAAACTTCCGTGCCTTTGAGCATCGGCGTGAAGAGGGCGTTCAGTCCCTCCATGCCGCAGCCCGGGCTGATGGTCCGCCGGGTGGTCCCCTGCGGCGTGGTCAAGGTCAGGTCGTAGCTGTCTTTGCCGTACTCAGCGTGCATCTCGACGTGGCCCACTTTGGGGTTCTCCGCCACGGCGTGCTCAAAGATGATCTGCCCCTTTGGGTCGACGAAGTACGTTCGTCGCTGAAACGTCCGGTAATCCAGCTTTGCCGACGTCGCCGAAGTCACTTTGACCGCCCCGCGAACGTTGCGGAAGCCCTCGGTTTCCAGCATCCTGCCAACCTTGTCACCGATGACCGTCGGCTTGACCGACCACGACGTCGAGCCCACCCGTTCCTCTTCCGTGAATCCCGAGCCGGCAATCTCCCGGATCTTCGTCCCTTGGTCGTAGCTGCCCCGCTCTTGGATGTCGGCGCGAACCGCCGACGACATCTGGTGGTAGAAACCGACCGTTTCGAGGTCGTGCGGGGTGACGCCGAACACCATTTCGCGCTGGCCCGCCAGGGCGGGCTCTTCGATGGCGAACTGGTACGGGCTTTGTCGCCCGGTTTGGCCGATCAAGAGGGCGGTTGCAAGGACGGCAATCATGGCTCCACCTGATGCTCTATGTTCGGTAGACGCGCGAAGCGCGTGACGACGTTGCTAAAGGATGCCGCTGCGAAGCAGATCTTTCAGCATCAGCAAGCCGACCACGCGTCCTTCCTGAAGGACCGGCATCTCGCCGATTTTCTTCGGCAGGTTCTGAAACACCTCGAGGGCTTCGACCGCGAGGAGGTCCGCCTCGATGGTGGTCACTCCGACCGTCATCAGGTTCGCCGCCGTCCCTTCAAGAGGGTTCGGACTGGTCACGAAGTGGCGTCGCAAGTCTCCGTCGCTGATGAACCCGAGGAGCTCGTCCGACGGTCCCAGAACGCACGCGGCGCCAGCGCCCGCCTGGGTGATCGCCCTCATGGCGTCAAGCACCGAGGTATCGGGCGTCACGGCGGCAAAATCCGGACCGGTCCGCATCACATCGGAAACTCGCAACAGGAGCCGCTTGCCCAAGGCTCCGCTGGGGTGGAACTTGGCGAAGTCCTCCGAGCCGAAACCGCGGCGCTCCATCACCGCAACGGCAAGCGCGTCGGACAGCGCCAACATCGCCGTCGTGCTGGTCGTGGGCGCCAGGTTGTTCGGGCACGCCTCCTTGGAGACGTGGGTGTTCAGCACCAAGTCCGCCATCCTGCCCGCGCTGCTCTCGGGCCTCCCCGTTACCACGATGGTCTTCGCCCCAATGATGCCAAAGGGGGCGAAGAGCTTGACGATCTCGTCGCTCTCGCCGCTGTGCGTGTAGGCGAGCACGACGTCGCGGTGGGTGACCATGCCGAGGTCGCCGTGAACGGCTTCGGCGGCGTGGAGGAAGAGGCTGGGCGTGCCCGTGCTGGCGAGCGTTCCCGCCGTCTTGCGGGCGATGTGGCCGCTCTTGCCCAAACCGCACGTGATTACGCGCCCGGAGCAGGCGAGAATCCACTCCACCGCGGTCTCGAACGACGCGTCCAGCCGTTCCGCCAGCATCTTCAGGGATTCGCCCTCTTCGCCCAACACGCGCTTGCCGATTTCGATGGCGGACATGGCTAGTGCTTCCCCAAGATGCTCTTGCCGAAGAGCGAGGCGATCCACTCCACCGCGGTCCGCGCGGTGGCGTTGTTGTTGTCAAAGAGCGGGTTGGTCTCCACCACGTCGAGCCCCGCCAGTTGGTACTTTTTCTCGCTCAGACACTCCCAGAGAAGTTCTCCTATCAAGTGCATCTCGCGGTAGGAGAGTCCGCCGCGAACCGCGGTGCCTGTTCCGGGAGCCAAGATGGGGTCGAGAACGTCGACGTCGAAACTGATCCAGAGCTTGGAGATGCCGCTGTCGACGATCCAATGGTGGAGCCGCTGCAGGTTCTGCATGATGCCGTTGCGGTCGATGTCGTACATCGTCGCCACGTAGTTGCCCTTCAGCGACGTGAGGACCCGCTTCTCGCCTTCGTCCACGTCTCGCAAACCGAACCAGGCGAGGCGGTCGGGCCGAATGTAACGGCCGGGCATCACCCGCTGTTCAAGGGTCTTCCACTGCTCGTCCTTGACTCCGCCCGTGCCGCTGGGCCGGCCCATCGCCGCCGCCAGAGGCATGCCGTGAAGGTTGCCCGAGGGCGACGTTGCGGGCGTGTTGCAGTCGGCGTGGGCGTCGATCCACAGGATCGCCACGTCGTCGCCGTAGTGCTTTAGGGCGCCTGCGAGCGTGCCCAGACCCAGCGTGTGGTCGCCGCCGATCACGAGGGGCGTCTCGCCTTTCGCCGCCGCCGCCGCCACCCGATCTCGAACCTGCGCAAGGTTGTGGACACAACCTTCGAAGTGCTTGAGGCCTGCCGGGTCGGTGGGTAGGTCGGAGAAGGCGATGTCGCCCTCGTCGACCACGTTGTGCCCCAAGCCTTCCAGGGTGCCTTGGAGCCCCGCGAGACGTACGGCAGGGGGACCGAGACGGGCGCCCTGGCGGTATCCGCACAGGTCGAAGGGCGAGCCGATGACGACCATGAGTGGTGTGAAGGGTACCCTTCACGTTCGATGGCCGTCGGCGTGATCAGCATCCAGGGAGACTTCGAAAAGCACCTGGCGGCGGTCCGTGCCGTCCCCGGATTTACGGGAGAGGCGCGCGAGGTACGGACTCCCGAAGACCTGGCCGGTTGCACCCACCTCATCCTCCCGGGTGGCGAGAGCACCACCGTTGGGCTACTGATGGAGCGCTTCGGGTTGGGCGACGCCATCCGCACCGCCGCCGCGACGGGCGTGCCCGTGTGGGGGACCTGCATGGGCATGATCCTCATGGCGCGCGAAGTGGCGGGGCGACAGCAGTATTCGCTGAACCTGCTCGACATCGTCGTGCAGCGGAACGCTTTTGGCGCCCAGGTTCACAGCTTCGAAGACGAAGTTAAAGTCGAGGGGCTGGAGGAAGCCGTGACGGGAGTGTTCATCCGCGCCCCCATCGTGGTTTCCCAGGGTCCCGACGTGCAAACCCTTGCCCGCTACGACGGCAAGGTCGTGGCGGTGCGCCAGGGCAATCGAATCGGAACCTCGTTCCACCCGGAACTCACGTCGGACACCCGGCTGCACGCCTGGTTCCTCGGGCTCTAAACCGTTTTCAGTTTCCAGGCGCCTCGGCGGAAGGCGATGACGGAAAGGACGCCCTGCACCGCCTGCGAGAAGCTCATGGCAAACCAGGCGCCGTTCGAACCCCAACCAAGCCCCCACGCGAAGATAAACGTGAGAGGCACGCGAAGCACCCAGAGAGAGATGATGGTGATCCAAAGCGGGCGCACGGTGTCGCCCGCTCCCTGCATCGCGCCGATCATGACCATTGCATAGGCGAATCCGATCTCGGTCACGCAGAGCCAGCGAATGAGGTCGATGGCTTCGGCGGTCATGAGAGGTTTGCCTTCGATCATGAGCCCTGCCACTTGGGGCGCGAAGACGAAGATGGGGACCACGCACGCCGCCGTGACCAGCGCGGCGTGGTGTGCCGCCACCCAGGCTAGGCGCTCAGCCCGGTCGGGCCGTTTCATACCCAGGCTTTGGCCGACGAGCGCCGCCGACGCCATGGACAAGCCGAACGCGGGCATGAACATGATGGACTCGATGGCGAAACCGACGCGCATTCCCGCAATCGCGTTCGATCCGTTCGCCACGCCTTTGAGCGCGATCGTAAACAAAGCGAGAGAAGCCACCCGAAGCACCGCCATGCCCGCCGCAGGCACCGCGATTTTCAGGATGCGCGTGATCCAAGCCGGCTCCACCCATCCAAGGCGCCACGCCTCGCCCAGCGGCGTGCGGCCGGAATACCAGAGATAGCCGAGGGCGGACAGCCAGGAACTGACCGCCAGCGCCGTGCTTGCCCCCAGCAGGCCCATGTTGAAGCCTGGGATCGTGATGCCCGAGGAGAAGCTGCGGGGCGGGAAGATCAGGATGAAGTTCAGCGCGATGTGCAGGATGATCTGGATGCCGGAGATCACCATCGGGCTACGCGTGTCCCCGATGCCCCGCAGCGCGCCTGCCAGAGTCTGGATAAGGTAGATCGCCGGGAGCCCGAGCGCGTAGATCGAGACGAACCGCGCCATCAGGCTGATAGCCTCGGTGTCGGTCGCGGGCAACAACACGCGCGCGGCGGGCGAAGCCACCAATGCGCTCAATCCCGCCAGCACAACTCCCGACAAGATCGACAACGTGAGGCACTTTCGGCAAGCCGTCCTGAACTCGGAAACCTGCCCGGCTCCGAACGCTCGGCTGACGAGGGCGGTCGACGCCGTGCCGAGCGCCATCGCCAACGAGAACATCAGGAACATGATGCTCATCGAGGCGCTTTGGGCGGTGAGAGCGGCAGCGGGGAGATGGCCGACGAACGCGCTGTCCAAGAGGTTGTTGACCACCTGAAGCGAGTTGAGGGCGACAGCCGGCCAAGCCAAAGCCCAAACGATGTGGGCGGCCTTCTCGGGGGTCTCCTCTATGGGGACGGCAAGCGCGTCCGCATCCTCAAGCCTCTGCAATCTCCATTCCTACGACGGCGACAGGTGCCCTCGTTTCAACGTAGTGTAATCTCGGCGGCAACCGAAAATGAAGCATCTGATCGGACTGGCAATGGTGGCGTGTCTCCTTGGGGGTTGCGCGGTCGAAGTGGCGGAGGTGGGAAGCAAAGCCCCCGACGCCAAACTCGAGCCTCTGGACAAGATGGGAGGCTCCGCCAGCATCCGAGACACGAAGGGCGTGCGGGTCATCGACTTCTGGGCCACCTGGTGCGGCCCTTGCCGCCAGTCCATGCCGTTCATTCAGAAAATCCACGATTCGTACGCGGCCAAGGGCGTTTCGGTCATGGGCATTTCCAACGAGGCGAGGCCGGCGGTGGAGCAGTTCCACAAGGAAAGCGGATACACGTATCCCATCTACCTCGACCTTTACAACGACGCGAACCGCCGCTACAAGATCCTGGCGATTCCGACGCTGGTGGTCATCGGCAAGGACGACGTGATCAAGTTCATCGGCTCGCCGTTCGACGCCGCCCAGGTCACCCAAGCCATCGATCGAGCCGTTGCGGAAAACTAGTCGTTCGTCCGGGGGTTCCGGGGTTCATCTGCCGATAATCACGACAGAGGTACCCTTCAGCCAGTGAGAGTCGCGGTCATCGGAACAGGCTACGTCGGCCTGCCCACAGGTCTTGTGCTTGCCGAGCTTGGAAACGACGTTATCTGCGTGGATAAAGACCCCGCCAAGGTCGAGAAGCTCCGAGCCGGCGTTTCTCCCATCTTCGAGCCCGGAGTCGAGGAACTCCTGAAGAAGGGCTTGCAGAGCGGCCATTTGACGATTAGCGAGGACATCGCCTCGAGCGTTAGGGCAAGCGAAATCGTGTTCATCGCCGTTGGCACGCCTCCGGGAGAGGACGGAACGCCCGACATGACGGCGGTCAAAGCGGTCGCCCGAGAGATCGCCAAGGCGATCGACAAGCCCACCGTGGTGGTCAACAAGTCCACGGTCCCCGTCGGCAGCGGCGATCTCGTCGAGAACATGATCCGCGCGGAGGGCGTCGAAGAGGGCCTCTTCGACGTGGTGAGCAACCCAGAGTTTCTGCGCGAGGGCAGCGCCCTCTGGGATACCCAGAACCCGGATCGCATCGTCATCGGCGCCAAGAAGAAGGAAGCCGCCGACAAGTTGGTCGAGCTCTACCGACCCCTGAATGCGCCTTACCACATCACCGATCTCAACAGCGCCGAGCTCATCAAGTACGCCAGCAACAGTTTCTTGGCGATGAAGATCAGCTTCATCAACGCCATCTCGCGTCTGTGCGAAACGTGCCACGCCAACGTCGCTGCGGTCGCCGCGGGCATGGGCGCGGACAAGCGGATCGGCGCCCAGTTCTTGGGCGCGGGCTTGGGCTGGGGCGGCTCATGCTTCCCAAAAGACGTCCAAGGTCTCATCAAGATCGCCGAGCAGTACGGCTACGATTTCGCCCTGCTCAAGGAAGTCTGGAACATCAACGAGGACCAGACGCTTCACTTTGTGCGGCGGATCGAGAAGCGGCTGGGTGGATTCGAAGGCAAGACCGTCGCCCTGCTGGGGCTCGCGTTCAAGCCGAACACCGACGACATCCGCGACGCGAAGTCGCTCGTGATCATCGGCGAGGTGCTGGCGAAGGGCGGCAAGGTTCGGGCTTACGACCCGATCGCCGAACCCAATGTCCGCGAGATCTACCCTGACATCGACTACGTGGGCAGCGTTTACGAGGTCTCGCAGGGCGCGGACGTGCTGATCTTGGTTACGGAGTGGAACGAGTTCAAGCAGATCGACCTCGCCCGATTGGGCAAGCCGATGAACTCGAAGATCCTATTCGACGGCAGAAGGGTGTACTCGCCCGACGTCGCCCAGCGCGCCGGGTTCGAGTACTACACCATCGGAAGTTAGCCGACCACGGTCAGGTCGAGCGCGATCTCCAGGTTTAAGACCCGCGAAATCGGGCAACCCGCCTTGGCGGCCGCCGCGGCTTCCTCGACCTTGGCCTTGTCGACGCCCGGAGCGCTCACCTTAGTGGTGAGCAGGCTGTGCGAGAGCGTGCCGCTCTCGAAGGTGATCGCGCACTTGGTTTCGATCTTCGCGTCGGCGATGCCCCGCTCGCCAAGTTGCGCCGAAAGCGCCATGCTGAAGCAGGAAGCGTGGGCAGCGGCGATCAACTCCTCGGGGTTGGTGCCGGGCTCGCTCTCGAACCGCGTGCGAAACGAATAAGGCTGGTTGGCGAACGCGCCGCTCTCCACGCTGAAGTGGCCGTTCCCAGATTTCAAGTCGCCGGTCCAAACGGCAGATGCAGATCGAATCATCGCGCTCAAGACTACCGCCTTCCTCACCAAATCCTCATCTGGCCAAGCCACAATCCAGACGGTGCGCATACTCGTCGTGGAAGATGATCCGGATATCGCGGAGGGCGTCGAAACGGCGCTTCGCCGGGCGGGATATCGTCCGGAGGTCGTTTACGACGGGCTCGAAGGCGAAGAAGCGGCGGTTCTGAATCCCTACGGATTGATCCTGCTAGACCTCATGTTGCCGGGCAAGGACGGCCGCGACGTTTGCCGTGCGCTGAGAAAGTCCGGCATCTCGACGCCGATTCTCATGATGACCGCCCGCGACCAGGTGAGCGACCGCGTGCTGGGACTCGACGCCGGCGCAGACGACTATCTGGTCAAACCGTTCGCCATCGAGGAACTGCTGGCACGGGTGAGGGCGCTTTCGCGCCGATCCGCTCCGCAACGCGCCGCCATCCTCGACATCGGAGACATCAGCATCGACACCGTCGGACAGACCGTAAAGGTGGCGGGCAAAGAGGTTCACCTCACCCAGCGCGAGTACTCGTTGCTTGAGGCTCTCGCTCGAAACGAGGGTCGGGTGTTAACACGCGAGGCGATCTTGGAGCGGGTGTTCAACAACGACGAAGCGCTGCCTAACACCGTGAACTTCCACATGTCCTCGCTGAGGAAGAAGGTCGACCCCGAAGCCAAGTGGATTCAAACGGTTCACGGTTTCGGCTACATCATGAGGCGAGGCGAAGATTGATCCTGTCGCTGCGCACGAAGCTGCTGCTCTGGAACGCCGCCTTGTTCCTATCCGCCCTGACCTTGTTCGGGGCGCTCCAGTTTTGGGCGAGCACCCGATCGGCAGAGCGGCTCCTTGACGAAGGTCTCACCCAGCAAGCGCAGGACTTCGCCCACCGACCCGGCAGGCGTCAAGGTCCCATGGGCTTCGGCGGTGGTCCCCCAGACGACGGACCGCAACGCCGTCCGCCCCAGCCTCAGAACCCGCCCCGCGTCCGAGCCTTCGGGCCAGACGGCGAGCCGCACATGGGCACCTTGCCCCCCTTCCTACCCTCGCTCATCAAAGAGTCCGCCAAGGGGCGCACCGTGTTTGGGAACGTACGCATCGACGGGGTGGACTACCGGGTCATCTCGCTGCCTATCCGGTTCCCAGATGGCGGGGTCGAAGTCGTGCAGATCGCGCAAGACACGTCGTTGCTGGCGCTTGCCCGCGAAGGACAGATTTGGGCCCTGTTGGTTGGGCTTCCCTTTGCCGTTCTCGCTTCTTTTGGCTTGGCAACCGTGCTCGCACGATTGGTCATCAAGCCCGTAAGGCAACTCACGGAAGCCGCAGAACACATCTCAGAGAATCCCCGCGCCGAAGATCGGATTCCGGTCGAAGGCGAGGATGAGATGGCGCGGCTGTCGGCGTCGTTCAACGCGATGACGGACCGGCTCCAAGACGCGAACGCCGAGTTGGAAGGCGCCCTTCGACGGCAGCAACGGTTCACCAGCGATGCCGCCCACGAACTCAGAACTCCGCTGACGAGCATTGCCCTAGCCGCCGAGAACGGGTTGCATGAGGCAGCCACGCCCGACGAGATGCGCCGCTCGCTTTCCATCGTCGATCGCGCCTCGAAGTCCATGAAGAAACTCACGGACGTTCTCTTGGCGCTTGCCCGGATGGACCGTGACCAGCACCGTCTGGACTTGGAATCGGTTCAGTTGGAGCCCCTGCTTCGCGAGGCGGTGGAGCACGCCGGCCTTGCGGACGATCCCAGGATCCGCTGGGATATCTCGGACGTAACAGCCGTCAACGCGAACTCCGATGCGGTGCGCCAAATCGTTGCCAATCTGCTCGAGAACGCCGCCGCCTACACGCCTCCTGACGGCACGATCACCCTTCGCCAGACGGGGAGCCGTCTGGAAATCGAGGATACGGGCGAAGGCATCGCGCCTGAGCACCTCGACAAGTTGTTCGACCGCTTCTATCGCGCCGACCCGAGCCGGGCTCGCGCCAAGGGCGGACACGGCCTCGGCCTCTCGATCGCCAAAGCCCTGGCTACGGCACAGGGGGCAGAGATGGGCGTTCGAAGCACGGTCGGGGTCGGAACCACATTTTTCGTCGATTTTCGAGAATCTGCGGCTTCCTCACAAATCCCAAATTCCTGAGGAGTTGAATGATCATGCCAGACCCCGAAAGGGATGGCACGGAGTGAACAAGATGAAACGAACCAACTCGATCAAGAGAGCCCTGATGGGCGTCCTTCTCCTCGGCGCCGCGGCGGCGGCCTTGGCCCAACCGGGCGGTGGTCCCGGCGGGCAGGGTGGTCCCGGCGGTCGAGGCGGTCCCGGTGGGCCCGGCGGTATGGGCCGCGGTCCCCAAAGCGTCATGATGCTGGTCCAGATGACCTCGGTGCAGCGAGAGCTCCACCTGACGGCGGATCAGATCCAGCAGATTTCTGAACTTCGTCCTCCGCAAGGCGGCCCCGGTGGCCGTGGCGGACAGGGCGGCGGACCCGGCGGATTCGGGGGCCCCGGTGGCCAAGGCGGCCAAGGCGGACAGGGCGGCGGTCCTGGCGGATTTGGTGGACCGGGCGGCCAAGGCGGACAGGGCGGAGGCCCGGGTGAGGAAGGCGGGCCTGGCGGCCAAGGAGGCCGGGGCGGTCGCGGTGGACGCGGCGGCCAGGGTGGACAAGGCGGCCAAGGTGGCCAAGGTGGCCAAGGTGGCCAAGGTGGTCGCGGCGGGCAAGGCGGACAGGGCGGCGGTCCCGGCGGATTCGGCGGACCTGGTGGACAGGGCGGTGGCCCTGGCGGATTTGGAGGCCCCGGCGGCGGACCTGGCGATATGCCCAACCCGCTTGCCGACATCCTGACCCGAGAGCAGATGAAGCGGCTGGACCAGCTCGGACTTCAGTTCGACGCCCCGTTCAGCATCACCACGCCCAAGGTTGCCGACCAACTCGAGCTGACCCAAGACCAGCACGAGCAGATCGGCCAGATCATCCAGCAGAGCTTCCCGCGTCCCCAGGGCGACCGACAAGGTCCTGGCGGCGGCCAGGGCGACCGGCAGGGCCCGCCGCAAGGTGGACAAGGGCAGCGCCCGCCCCAGATGAACTGGGCGGACATGCAAGCCAAGAAGGCGACCGCCACCCGTGCGGTGCTCGCGGTCCTGACCAACGAGCAGAAGCAGACTTGGCGGCAGCTGACGGGAACCCCGTTCACAGCTTGGGAAGAGCCGAAGCGACGCTAGATCGCGGTTGACACCAGAGGGGGCGCGGAGAAGTCCGCGCCCCTTTCTTGTTTGCAGACCCCTATTCCACGGTGACCGATTTGGCCAGGTTGCGGGGCATGTCGATCTCGCAACCCCGAAGCCGGGCCACGTGGTACGCCAAGAGCTGGAGCGGGATGATGGAGAGCAGCGCGTTCAGGTAGTCGTGGCCCGTGTTCGGCACCCTCAGCACGTAGTCGGAAGACTTCTCCACCACATCGTCGTCGTCAGTTGTGACGGTGACGATGGTTCCTCCCCGAGCTCTCACTTCCTGCATGTTCGAAACCACCTTGTCGCGGATGGTCTCATCGGTCGCCCCGAAAACCGCCACCACGCCTTCGGTCACCAGAGCCAGCGGACCATGCTTCATCTCGCCCGCCGGCGACTCTTGGGTGGGAATGTACGCGACCTCTTTAAGCTTGAGAGCGCCTTCCAGCGCAACATTGGCATCCGCCCCTCGGCCCAAGAAGAAGCAGAGCGGCATGTCCTTGATCTTCTCGGCAATCTGGACGACCTGCGCCTCGGTTTGAAGCGCCAGTTCGGCTTTTGCGCTCATGTTGCGAAGTTCCTCAACGACCTCACGAACTCGAACGCCCGGCGTTTCTTGCACCTGGGCGATGTAGAGGGCGAGCAAGGTGAGCACCATGACCTGCGCTGTGTACGCCTTGGTGGAGGCAACGCTGATTTCCGGCCCGGCCTGCGTGAAGACCGTTCGGTCGCACTCGCGGGCGATGCTGGACCCCACGACGTTCACCACGCCCATCGTGCGAATGCGTTTGGCTTTGCACAGCCTCAGCGCCGCCAGGGAGTCGGCGGTTTCGCCCGACTGTGAAACGAAAATGGCGAGCGACTTGGGCGAAAGCACGGGGTCGCCGTACCGGAACTCGCTGGAGAAGTACACGTCGGTGGGCAACCGGAGCAGCTTCTCGAAGAGGTACTTGCCCATGAGCCCGGCGTGGTACGCCGTGCCGCAGGCGATGATGTTCACCCGGTCGATCTCGTGCCAAACGTGGTCGCCGAAAAACTGCTCGATGCGGACGAAGTTATTCTCGTCGAGTCTGCCCGCCAGACATTGGCGGATGACCTCGGGCTGCTCGTGGATTTCCTTGAGCATGAAATGCTCGTATCCGCCGCGCTCCGCCGCCGCCATGTCCCAGTCGATATGCATGATCTTCAGGGGAACGTCTCGGCCGTTCTCGTCGAAAATGCGCACCTTGGTCTGTTCGATGACGGCGAACTGATCCTCTTCGAGAATGACCACGTTTCGCGTGTAGGGCAGGAGCGCCGGGATGTCGGAGGCGAGCAGGTTCTCGTTCTCGCCCAGCCCGATGACCAGCGGCGACGCGTTTCGGGCGCAAACGATCTTGCCCGGTTCGGTCTTGCTTACCACGACCAGAGCGTAGGCGCCGCGCAACTTTCGCACGCCCAACCGCACCGCCTCCTCGATGGAGACGCCCTTTTCGTATTCGGAACCGATGATGTGGGCGGCAACCTCGGTGTCGGTTTGAGACAGGAACTGGTGCCCTTGGTCCGCCAGGTCCTCCTTGAGCTCAAGGTAGTTCTCGATGATGCCGTTGTGGATGATGGCGACTTGCTCGAAGCGGTCGTAGTGCGGATGGGCGTTGATGTCCGTCGGCCCGCCGTGGGTGGCCCATCGGCTGTGCCCCATGGCGGTGTGGCTATCATCGGGCCTGCCCTCAAGGAGCTTCCCGAGCTCGGTGAGCTTGCCGGCGCGCTTGAGGATCTTGATGTCGCCGTGGTCGAAGTGGGCGATGCCCGCGCTGTCGTAGCCTCGATACTCGAGGCGCTTCAGTTGGTCGAAGACCACGTCGATGGCGTTCCGGGGGCCGATGTATCCGGCAATTCCGCACATATGGGCACAGAGTATCCCCGAAGAACCACCGGTTCGAAACGTTAACGACCCATGATGGGGCGTTGGTCTCACAAGAGGCTGGGTTATACTGAGAATCGTCTGGTGCTAGCCCGACAATCTTTTTTGAGTTGCTTCCATTGAAAGGTTCTCATGATCGGGTACGAAGACCAGGCAAAATTACGGCGTTCAAGCCTCTCCGCGGCGGAAACAACTCTGGAGCGCTATAACCGACCCGGATACCACGGCGCGAAACGCCTGATGGACGTCGTGCTCAGCACGATCGGCCTGATCGTACTTTCGCCTGTCTTCTTGGCCGTGACCATCGCCGTCGCGCTCAGCACGGGTTGGCCGGTCACCTTCAAGCAGCGTCGGGTGGGCCAATACGGCAAGCTGTTCTCCATCATCAAGTTCCGCAGCATGGTCAAGAACGCGGAGGAGATCCTCCGATCGCGGCCCGACCTGATGGAGGAGTACAAGCAGAATTTCAAGATCGAGAACGACCCGCGCATTTCGAAGGTGGGGGCGTTCCTTCGGAAGACCAGCCTGGACGAGATTCCGCAGTTGTTCAACGTCCTGAAGGGCGAGATGACCCTCGTAGGTCCCCGTCCGATCGTGGAGCCCGAACTGGCGAAGTACGGCGACCACCAGGAGATGTATCTTTCCATGAAGCCGGGCTGCACCGGTCTGTGGCAATGCAGCGGCCGCTCCGACACGACCTACGAGGAGCGCATCGCGCTCGACCGGGAGTACTGCGAGAACGCCTCGGTCTGGTTCGATCTGCAGATCCTGTTCAAGACCGTCTTCGCCATCGTCGCCCGCAAGGGCGCGCGCTAGCTTGACCCCGCCGGGGCTTTTGCGGTTTAATGATGCGGTTGGCCTGACCAGCCATCGCCCAAAGTGGGGGTATAGCTCAGCTGGGAGAGCGCTTGCATGGCATGCAAGAGGTCAGGGGTTCGAGCCCCCTTACCTCCACCACTAAGTTTTCAAAACAGCCCCGTATCGGGGCTTTTTTGTTGGGTCATGCCGCCCGATGAGCGTCCCCTGCGGTCCACCGCGACCCTAACCAAGCTCGAAGGGGCAACGGTAAACTGCAACCTAAGCCCAAGTTAGTCGGGACGCGGCGTGGCGAGCCGCTCGCAAGGTCCGCCCCCACCGCATCAAACCGATCCCGTCCCCGCGATACCCAGAGAGGAATCATGCCCGCCGATTCAGAATTCCCCCGTGCGACGCTCGAACAATGGGAGCAGGCTGCCGCAAAGGCCGTGCCCGGAGGCAATCTCGCCGCCCTGAACTGGGAGACCTCCGAGGGCATCGAGGTGCAGCCGCTTTACACCGCCGCCGATCTCGAAGGTTTGCCTTATCTCGACACCCTGCCGGGCTTTCCGCCCTTCATTCGAGGGCCCCAGGCGACCATGTACGCGGGACGGCCCTGGACGATTCGGCAATATGCGGGCTTCTCGACGGCCGAAGACAGCAATGCGTTCTATCGCAAGAGCCTTGCCGCCGGCGGCCAGGGCGTCAGCGTGGCGTTCGATTTGGCTACCCACCGAGGCTACGATAGCGATCACCCGCGCGTGGTTGGCGATGTGGGCAAAGCGGGCGTCGCGATCGACAGCGTCGAGGATATGAAGGTCCTCTTCGATGGGATCCCGCTCGACAAGGTGAGCGTGAGCATGACCATGAACGGGGCCGTGCTTCCGATCCTAGCCGGGTACATCGTCGCAGCCGAGGAGCAGGGCGTCGGTCAAGAGGCGCTGAGCGGCACCATTCAGAACGACATTCTCAAGGAGTTCATGGTGCGGAACACCTACATCTATCCGCCCGAGCCCTCCATGCGGATCGTCGCCGACATCATCGAGTACACGGCGAAGCACATGCCCAAGTTCAACTCGATCTCGATCTCGGGCTACCACATGCAGGAGGCGGGAGCGAACCAGGCCCTGGAGCTTGCGCTGACCTTGGCCGACGGCAAGGAGTATGTCTCGATGGCGCTCGCCCGCGGCCTCGACATCGACGACTTTGCAGGTCGGCTGAGCTTCTTCTGGGGCATTGGCATGAACTTCTATCTGGAAGTCGCCAAGATGCGAGCGGGGCGACTGCTTTGGTCCAAGATCATGCAGGGGTTTGGCGCCAAGAATCCAAGGAGTTTGATGCTGCGCGCGCACTGCCAAACCAGCGGCTGGTCGCTCACGGAGCAGGACCCGTACAACAACATCGTCCGGACCACGATCGAGGCGATGGCGGCGGTTTTTGGGGGCACGCAGTCGTTGCACACCAACAGCTTTGACGAAGCGCTCGCGCTTCCAACCGAGTTCAGCGCCCGAATCGCCCGGAACACGCAACTCATCCTGCAGGAAGAAACCAACATCACCAAGGTGGTGGATCCGTGGGCCGGAAGCTACATGATGGAAACATTGACCCATCAGATGACGGAGAAGGCGCAGGCCATCCTTGACGAAGTCGAGGCGATGGGCGGCATGACGAAGGCCGTGTCCAGCGGCTGGGCCAAACTCAAGATCGAAGCCAGCGCCGCCGCCAAGCAGGCTCGCATCGACAGCGGCAAAGACGTCATCGTGGGCGTCAGCAAGTACACGCTTCCTGAAGCTGAGCCCGTCGACATCCTGGATGTGGACAACTTCAAAGTCCGGGAGGCCCAGATTGCCCGACTGAAAAAGATTCGCGCCGAGAGGGACCAAGAAGCGGTTCAACGGGCACTCGAAGCGATCACGGAGTGCGCGGCGAAGCCCCCAGGCAACGACGCAAATCTTCTCGAGGTTTGCATCCACGCGACACGGCTTCGAGCCACCTTGGGGGAAATGAGCGACGCCTTGGAGAAGGTTTATGGCCGACATCGCGCCAATATTCATAAGATGACGGGTGTGTACGCAGCAGCCTACGACGGCGCAGACGGATGGGACAAGCTCAAGAGCGAAATCGCCGCCTTTGCCGAGGAGACGGGGCGTCGCCCCAGGGTGTTGATCGCCAAACTCGGCCAAGACGGACATGATCGCGGAGCCAAAGTCGTCGCCACCGCCTTCGCCGATCTCGGATTTGATGTCGACTCGGGGCCGCTATTCCAAACGCCCGAGGAGTGCGCGCGACAAGCGATCGAGAACGACGTTCACGCGGTAGGCGTTAGCACTCTGGCCGCGGGGCACAAGACGCTCGTTCCGGCGATCATCCAAGAACTCGAAAAGCAGGGGGGGCATGGCATCATCGTCTTTGTGGGCGGCGTGATACCGCACCAGGACTACGAGTTCCTCTTCGAAGCCGGCGTGAAAGGCATCTACGGACCGGGGACCCCGATCCCGGTCAGCGCGGCAGATGTGCTCGAACAGATCCGCAAGGCTCAGGCTGGATAAGCATGGCGCTCTCCGAAGCCGACCAACAGCTTGTCCAGACGGTTCTGGGTCCGCCAGGGCCTGAGCAACGCCGCGCGATTGCCAAAGCCATCACGCTCCTGGAATCGACGCGCGAAGACCACCGGGCGCGCGCCGAAGAGACCCTCAATGCTCTGCTTCCGGCGAGCGGAAGCGCGTTTCGAATCGGCATCAGCGGTGTGCCGGGCGCGGGCAAGAGCACCCTCATCGAGACGCTGGGGATGTTCCTTGTGGAGCTGAGCGAGCGGGTTGCGGTGTTGGCGGTCGATCCAAGCTCGTCGCTCGGCGGCGGGAGCATTTTGGGATAAGACGCGAATGGAGCGACTGTCGGTCCACGAACGGGCGTTCATCCCGTTGTCCTGCGCCTGGCCTACTGAACCCTCGGCGCGCATATGCAGCCGATGCACGCAGCCGTGATGCGAGGCGGAAGCAGCATGGTTATCATCGCGACGGTGGCGTCGGCAAAGCCAGCCGGCTGCCGCGCAGGCGATGACCTTCGTGCTTCTGGTCTCGACAGGGCGCGACGATCTGCAAGCCATTAAGCGCGGCATCACGGAACTTGCCGACCTCATCGTCGTCAACAAGGCGGATCTCGATGAGGCGGCGGCGGCGCTAGCCCAGTCCAACCTCGCCGGCGCGCTCAAACTCATGGGTCGCTCCGCGGCGGGCCCGTTGGCCGATTCGAAGGTTTGGCACCCCGAGGTGTTGAGGATTTCTGCCCTCACCGGCGTCGGAATCGACCAACTCTGGAGCGCGGCGGAGCGGTTCCGCGATCTCGGTCGGGAGAACGGATCCTTCGAGGCGCGTCGTCAAGCACAAGCAACGGCGTGGATGTGGGAGCGCATCGACGCGGGCCTAAGGGACCGCTTTCGCCGACACCAGGCTGTAAAAGAGGCGCTTCCTTCCGTGCTGAAAGAAGTCCAAGAGGGGACCCTCGCCGCGTCGGTCGCCGCGCGCCGCTTGCTCGACCTGATGACCTAACCCGGAGCGGCTTCGCTTAGGTATACCGACGGTAGCGGCCACCCGCGCCAAGGTTCGGAACGATTCATGAAAGACACTATCCGGCAGCTTGAGGAAATGCGCGAGTCGGCGCGTCTTGGCGGTGGCGCGGCGCGCATTGCCAAACAGCACGCCAAAGGCAAACTTACCGCCCGCGAACGCCTCGAAATTCTGCTCGACGAGGGCAGCTTCGAAGAGTGGGACATGTTCGTCGAGCATCGTTGCACCGACTTCGGCATGGCCGACCAAGTGGTGGCGGGCGATGGCGTCGTTACCGGCTACGGCATGATCAACGGACGACTCGTCTTCGTGTTCAGCCAGGACTTCACGGTGTTCGGTGGCGCCCTTTCGGAAGCGCACGCCGAGAAGATTTGCAAGGTCATGGACCACGCCATGAAAGTCGGCGCGCCCGTGATCGGGCTGAACGACAGCGGTGGCGCAAGGATTCAGGAGGGCGTGGCTTCGCTGGGCGGGTACGCCGAGGTCTTTCAGCGCAACGTGCTGGCGTCCGGCGTGATCCCCCAGATCAGCCTGATCATGGGGCCGTGCGCTGGCGGCGCCGTCTATTCGCCCGCCATGACCGATTTCATCTTCATGGTCCGCGACAGCTCGTACATGTTCGTAACGGGGCCCGACGTCGTGAAGACGGTGACCCATGAGGCGGTCACCGCAGAGGAGTTGGGAGGCGCCGGCACGCACACGACCAAGAGCGGCGTCGCCGACCTCGCCTTTGAGAACGACGTCGAGGCGCTTCTCATGACCCGCCGCTTTTTCAACTACTTACCGCTGAGCAACCGGAGCAGTGTTCCGATTCGGCCAAGCGGCGACGCCGCCGATCGGGCCGATTACAGTCTCGACACGCTGGTTCCGGACAATCCAAACAAGCCGTACGACATCAAGGAACTCATCGTCAAGGTCGTGGACGACGGCGACTTCTTTGAGCTGCAGCCCGAAAACGCCAAGAACATCGTCACCGGCTTGGCGCGAATGGAGGGCCGTACCGTCGGCATCGTCGCGAACAACCCGCTGGTTCTGGCTGGTTGCCTGGACATCAAGAGCAGCATCAAAGCAGCCCGATTTGTGCGCTTCTGCGATGCGTTCAGCATTCCGATTATCACCTTCGTGGACGTTCCGGGGTTTTTGCCCGGCACGAGCCAAGAGTACGGAGGGATCATCAAGCACGGCGCAAAGCTGCTCTATGCCTACGCCGAGTGCACGGTTCCCAAAGTCACGGTGATCACCCGCAAGGCCTACGGCGGCGCCTACGACGTGATGTCCTCGAAGCACTTACGGGGGGACGTCAACTTCGCATGGCCGAATGCCGAGATCGCGGTTATGGGCGCAAAGGGCGCAGTCGAAATCATCTTCCGCGAAGACAAGGACCATCCCGAGAAGCTTGCCGCCCGTGAAGCCGAGTACAAAGCCCGTTTTGCCAACCCCTTCGTCGCGGGGGCGCGCGGTTTTATCGAGGACGTGATCTGGCCGCATGAAACGCGAAAGCGCATCTGCCGGTCGCTGACGATGCTGAAAGACAAGAAACTCGAAAACCCCTGGCGGAAGCATGGAAACATCCCGCTCTAGCCCGAATGGACACAAACGATGTTTGAGAAGATCCTGATTGCCA
>JAXLTH010000070.1:0-4860 GCA_046330155.1 Fimbriimonadales bacterium
CGGCAGGCGTCGGTAAAACCTACTCCATGCTCCAAGCCGCGCAGGAGGAGAAGAAACGTAGCGGCGATCTAGTGATCGGTTATCTGGAGCCTCACGGGCGCACTGATACCGAAGCGGCGGCGGAAGGGCTGGAGCGCGTTCCGACGCGCGAGGTGGCCGGCACAAGCATCCGAGAGTTCGATCTTGATGCAGCGCTTGCCCGCAGACCCGCAACGATCCTCGTTGATGAACTTGCCCACACGAACGCGTTGGGAAGCCGGCACGCCAAGCGTTGGCAGGATGTTCGGGAACTGCTCCAAGCGGGCATCGACGTTTGGACCACCGTCAACATCCAGCACCTGGAAAGCCTGAACGACGTGGTCGCCCAGATCACGGGTGTCCGAGTCGCCGAGACGGTCCCGGATGCCGTCATCAACGAAGCGGACGAAGTCGAACTCGTCGACATCCCGCCCGACGAACTGATCGGACGACTTCACGAGGGCAAGGTCTATGTTCCCGAAAAGGTCGAGCAAGCACTGGAGAGCTTCTTTAAGAAGCGAAACCTGCTCGCCTTGCGGGAGCTTGCCCTTCGACACACCGCCGAGCGCGTCGAGGCGCAGGTGCGCACGGCGCGCGCCGCAGAAGGCGCCATCGAACCTTGGCACACAAATGAGCGCATTCTCGTCTGCGTGGCGCCAAATCGCATGGCTGGCCGCGTGGTTCGCGCTGCCAAGCGAATGGCGGGAGCCCTCCATGCCGAGTTGATCGCGGTCTTCGTCGAGAGCACGCGCCAGAGCAGTGTGTCCGAACTTGACCTCGCCCGGGCAGAGGAAGCCATGCGCCTTGCCGAGAGCCTTGGAGCGAATACGGTGACGCTTAGCGGGCAAGACATCGCCTTGGAACTCATCCGTTACGCCCAAACAAACAACATCACCACGATCGTCGCCGGCAAGCCTGTTCGCCCCAAATGGCGCGAGTTTGTTTTCGGCTCGGTAGTGGATGCCTTGGTGAGGTCAAGCGGCGATATCGACGTGCACGTCATCACGGGGGCGGACGATGTCGGAACTCCTCTGCGCCTCGTGGTCAAAGACGAAGCGGAGGATGTACAAGGCTATCTTGCGGCGCTAGGGGTGTCGGTTCTTGCGACCTTGATCTGCGAGTTCATGAGCCGCTATTTCTCGCAAATCAATCTGGTGATGGTGTACTTGCTCGCGGTTACGTTCGTAGCAACGCGGTACACGCGACGGGCAGCCATCTTGACGTCGGTATTGAGCGTCGCCGCTTTTGATTTCTTCTTCGTGGCACCCCCGGGAACGTTCGCGGTTTCCGACGTGCAGTACCTGTTCACGTTTGGGGTGATGTTGTTGGTGGCGCTGCTGGTGAGCACGCTTACCGCAAGACTTCGAGAGCAGTCGCTGGCCGCATCGGATAGAGAGCGGCGCACAGCCGCGCTATTCGACCTGAGCAAGAAGCTCTCAAGCACCCGCAGCCGTCGGGAGATCGGGTCATTCGCCGCGGAGAAGATCCGCGAGATCTTCGACTGCGATGTGGCGGTACTCATCCGCAGTCGCAAGACGAATGAGCTGTTTCCCGGACCGGAGTCGCGAACAGGATTCGAAAAGGCAGAGCGCGAAAGAGGCGTTTCGGGTTGGGTGGTCGATCGGGGCATGAAGGCTGGCAAGGGAACCGACACGCTTCCGGGTTCTGAAGGCACCTACTTGCCGCTGAACGGAGAGCGGGGATGCGTCGGCGTCCTTGCGTTGAAGTGGGAGAACGAGCCGCCGCGGAATCCGTCGCAAGTGCATCTCCTCGAGACTTTTGCCAATCAACTGGCCGTGGCGATCGAGCGAACCAACCTGGCTAAGGACTCTCACGAATCGACGATCGAGGTTGAACGTGAGCGGCTCCGGAACACCCTGCTCAGTTCAGTTTCCCATGATTTGCGAACACCGCTCGCCGTGATTTCGTCAGCTGCGGAACAGCTCAGAGACCGACTTTCCGTCACAAACCACGACGACCGCGAGCTAGCCGAATCGATCGCCAACGAAGCGTCGCGTCTCGAGCGTCAGGTTCGGAATCTCTTGGACATGACGAGGCTCGAATCCGGCGCCCTCCAGCTCCGCCAGGATTGGCAGTCGCTTGAGGAGATCGTCGGTTCGGCGATCGTTCGCACCGAGGCTCTGTTGACCGGACACAGCCTCCATGTGCATTTGGCCCCGAACTTTCCACTCCTCTGGCTCGATCAGGTGCTCTTCGAGCAGGTCTTCGTCAACTTGCTGGAAAACGCTGCGAAGCACACTCCGGAGGGAACTAGCATTTGGATTAGAGCTTCTCAGAGCAAGGGAGTGACCCAAGTGGTGGTCGAGAACGACGGTCCAAGCCTTGACGAGCATGAACTCGAAGGCGTTTTCGACAAGTTCGGCCGGGGCTCTGACGCCTCCCACCACGGTTCCGGACTTGGTCTCGCCATTTGTCGAGCTATCGTTCAGGCCCACGGTGGAACGATTTGCGCCCAATCGCTCGCCCCGAGAGGCGTTTCATTCTTGATCAGCCTCCCCAGCAATGCATCTGCTCCGGAGGTGCCACTTGAATGATCGAATCAAGATCGTGGTCATTGATGATGAGCCCGCCATCGCGAAGCTCATTCGGACGGCTTACGCTCGCGAAAATGTCGAAGTTCTCGATGCGGCGAATGGCGAGGGCGGTATGCAACTGGTCGCCCTCGCAAACCCTGACCTCGTGATCCTTGACCTGGGACTGCCGGATATCGACGGGCAAGAAGTTTGCAGGCGGCTCCGTGAATGGACGCAGGTTCCCATCATTGTGCTCACGGCTCGCGGCCAGGAACAAGACAAGGTCACCGCGCTCGACAATCAAGCTGACGATTACATCACCAAGCCGTTCAGCACTGCCGAACTGCAAGCGCGAGTTCGAAACGCGCTTCGCCATTCCCGGCTGAACGGCCGCGATGAAGCAGACCCGCGCTTTGTGTCCGGAGCTCTGTGCATCGACCTGATGGCCCGGGTCGTTACACTTGACGGGAATGAGGTCCACCTGACTCCCATCGAGTACAAGTTGCTCGTCACCCTTGTCCGACACGCGGGCATGGTGCTCACCCATCGGCAACTCCTGGAGGCCGTTTGGGGTCCCGCCTACGTCGACGAGCTCCACTACCTCCGCGTCTACATGGGCCAACTGAGGCAGAAACTCGAGCCCGACCCGACTCGACCCAAGTTCATTCGGACGGAAAGCGGAGTTGGCTATCGGCTCCTGGTTCACGAATGACCCCTACTGAAGAACCGAAAGTGGTCAGACGGCGATTTGAGTGGAAGCCGGGCCCTCTCGGAGACCAATCTCTCAGATGGTCTCTCAAATGTTCGGAGACCAATAGGGGGCATTTGAACCTAGGGAATGGTGGGCGGTACAGGACTTGAACCTGTGACCCCTACAGTGCCATGGTAATCTATGGCCGTTCACGATCTGCTCTCAGGTTCAAAATGCACCGCATTTGACCCCGTTGAACCCCATTCCGCCCAACGATAGGGTGCAAGATTCCCAGCCTCTCATGCCCTCCGAAACGGCCAGATTGCGGCCGAGCAAGACCACGGTACTCCTGGTAATCCTCGCGTCACATTTCATAAGCGTTGCGCGAATGACCTTGTAATATTAAGCCATGAACACGAAACCGATTGTTGCCGTATGCCTTGCCGTTGCGGGCTCAGCCGCCGTGCGCGCAGACATTTTCACGACTACGCCCTTGCAGGTCGGAGGCTTTTATGACACGGGTGGGCTCGACAATCACATCGAGCACCAAAACTACTACGTGGGCTATGGCACCGTCGGCGGAGTCCGCTCCACGGAGCGGCGCAGTTTCTTCTGGTATCACATCCCCGAGTTCTCGGGTCCTGTGCTCGATGTCAGCATCAAGCTCAAGATGCTCGTCACCACCAGCCTCATCTTCGGCATCTCGCCCGGCGATCCGATGGTTCACGACACGCTCGAGACGTTTCGGCTCGGCGCGACCCCGATCGATCCCCTCACCATCGTCGACCCAGACCTGACACCGACAGAAGCCGACGCCATCTTCGAGACATTCGACGATCATCCAATCGCGCCTGCTAAGGATTTCATAGCCGGATCGATCCCCGACTTCCCATTCGCCGTTGAAATCCACCTCGACGACGTAGGCAAAGGTCTTGTTAGTAGCCATCGCGGGGCGGACGTGGTGTTCACCGGTTGGATGCCAACCTGGTCCGAAGACTTGCGCACGGACGGCATGGGCCACTTTCTTGAGGGCGACGAACTTCTCTTTGGCTTCTCCGATATTCCCCACCTCGTCCCCGCGCCCGAACTGACCATCGTCACGCCGGTTCCAGAGCCTTGTACGTTGGTTGCCATGGCCCTGGGTGTGGGCTTTGTCTCACGGAAACGCCGCCGGCAGACGGCTGTAAACTAAGGCACCCAGCATTGGCCCGAAGCGCCTTCCCGCAGGCTAGCCCATAGGCGACTCGCCTATCCCGCCTCCACCGTCGCAGGAGGAGAAGTGCTTGGAGGCGGAGCCGGAGTTTCTCCGCAAAGCCATGAGCCGGATCCGCTGGTAACTGGCAGTTCGACACGCCGGAGAAGTACCAGAAGAACGTGCGCGCCTCCCGCTTAGAGATGAAAGTGGTTCCCAAAGGAAGAGCTTAAAGGGCAGGGCGAAAACGAACAGTCCCAGCCAATGGACCATCCAACTCGCCGTGAGGAAGTGCGTCGTTCGACCGACTGTCTTGGCGTCGTCGGGCATAGCGGGCGCCAACTCAGGTGCGGTCATCCGAGCAGACCTGCACGGATGCCAGAAACCCTTAGGGAATGGTGGGCGGTACAGGACTTGAACCTGTG
>JAXLTH010000071.1:0-4817 GCA_046330155.1 Fimbriimonadales bacterium
GTCGTTGGCGTGGGGATAGGCGGTTTGGTTCGCATACGTCACGGCGAGCCCCGCCATGGGCGGGAACATCAGCCCGTAGACGTTGAGCACGCCCATCAACCGGGACACGATGCCCTTGGCGCCGACCGCGTGGGCCGTGGCGATGATCGCGCCCGGCTTGCCTACCCACAGATCCTGCCCTTCGGTGTGGGCGGTGACTTCTAGAAACTGTTGCAGGGGCGAACCCCAAGAATCCCAATAGGTGCCCGTGCCGAACACAAACCCGTCGGCTCGCCTCACCGCTTCGAGGATGCGATCAAGGTGCGGCTGCCGGCTTAGGTCGAGGGTCTCGACGGTGGCCGATTTTTGCAGACATTCCTCGGCGAGGGCGAGCAGTTCGGAGGTGTTGCCCGTTGCGCCGCCGAGCGAACCGTTGACGATGAGAACGTGCTTCATGGGAGCCGCAAAGAGTATGCGCGGGAACGACGGAATCTCGCCGTACAATGCAAGCGATGACTCCGAGGGAGAAGATCGCTCACGCTTGCCGACGGTTTGCCTTCGGGGCAACGGTCGAGGAGTTGGACCGATATGAGAAGGCCGGGCTTGACGCCACCCTCAAGGACCTTCTCGACTTCGAGAAGCCCTGCTCCTACCCGGTGAGTCCCTTCGAGTTCTTCTACCAAAAGGACGCACAGCTTCAAACCCAGCCAACCCGGGTCACGGGCTGGTGGCTAACCCGGATGGTGTTCACCGACCGCCCGAATCGGGACAAGTTGCTCGTGTTTCTGCACGACCACTTTGCGGTTAGCGCAAGCAAGGTCGAATCGGGGCCGCTCATGCTCGGCTACCTGCAGACCTTGGAGTCCAACCTCACCGCGCCCTTCGCAACGTTACTCCAGGCCATTGCGGTGGACCCCGCCATGTTGCTCTGGCTGGACCTCCGCGAGAGCGTGAAGGGACGTCCGAACGAGAACTTTGCGCGCGAACTGATGGAGTTGTTCACGCTCGGCATCGGCCATTACACCGAGACCGACGTGAAGGAAACGGCCCGGGCGCTAACGGGTTGGAGCATACGAAACGTAGCTGCCGAGCGCGGTCGCGATGCCCAACGAGTGGCGTTCGACGACTGGGCGAGAGGAGGCCCTCCGCTGGTGGCTGCCGCATACAGCACGGCGCTCTGGGACGAGTCTCCCAAAACGATTCTCGGACAAACCCAGGCGTTCGACCTTGCGGGAGTCTGCCGCCTCATGGCGAGCCAGCCGGCAACCGCGCTCTACCTATGCCGCAAGCTCTGGGAGTACTACGCCTATCCCAACCCCGAGCCCAAGTTGGTCGAGCGCCTCGCAAAGGCATTCGCCAAGTCCCAGGGCAGGATCCCGTTGGTCCTCGCCGAGATGACGAAGATGCCCGAGTTTTGGAGTGACAAAGCCGTGCGGGCGATCGTGAAGTCGCCCATCGACTACGTCATCCCAATCTTCCGCGAGGTACTGGACCGCGAGGCGGCTCTCAAAGACCGACCCGAGCGGGTCGATCCCACGACACCGATTGCCGCCCCGATTCAGACGCTTGCCAACTCTGCAGCCGTTCTTTGCCGCCGAATGGGGCTCCTGCCTCTCTATCCGCCTGACGTTGCCGGGTGGAACTGGGGCACCGATTGGATCACCTCCGCGACCATCCTCGACCGGGTCAACCTCTTTCGTTCGCTTACGCTTGACTCACGGGCAAGGCCCGCATCGGTAAGGGTTCTCAAGATCGCCCAAGCCAAGGGAATCAGCGATAACGACGGCTTGGTAGACCTTGCCATCCAAGTCTTCGACGCACCAGTGAACGACGAGCAAAGAGCGACGCTAAGACAGATTGCCAAAGACGCGGGACTGGGCTCGGCAGCCTCGAACATCGATGCGTTCAACCGTGCCCTTGCACCGGTCGTGAGGGCGATCTTTTCCATGCCGGCGTTTCAGCTATGCTGAGCCTGGGAACCACTCGGGGCTGACCCCGGTTCCTCAGATTGGCTCTCATGAGCGATCGACAGGTTTTCTTCGACCCCCACGGCAAGCGCGCCTCCCGCCTCAAGGCGGCTCTCATCGCCTTTGCCATGGTCGCATCGGTCTGCTTGTCCATCTTCGCCATGAGCTTGGCGATCGTTCCCGCGTTGCCTCGCTCGCCATCCCCGGGCATCCACCCGTCCAAGGTCATTCCGCCGCCTAAGAAGCATCAAAGCGTCGATCGCAAGCGCCTTGAACAAGAGCTCGTGCGGTTGCGCTCGCTGCCCCGCCCAGCCCTGAGCACGCCGGGGTCGCCGGTCGTGGCGGCGTTCTACGCCCCTTGGCAGGAAAGCGGACTTGCTTCCCTACGAGCCGCCGCCGACCGCCTGACCCACGTCGTCCCCGCATGGTTGAAACTGGGCAAGGACGGCGCCAGTTTGGACTTCAGCGACTTCGACCCGTCGCTCAACCGCAACAACCCCGAGGTCATAACCACTTGCCGGCAGCATGGCGTCCGCATCATGCCGTTGCTCAGCAACAGCGAGGAATCGCAGTTCGACGCCAAGCGAGCCCACCTTCTGCTCAACTCCACCGAGAAGCAAGACGCCCTGATCGGGCAACTCAAGGCTTGGATCATCGAACACGGCTTCCAGGGCCTGAACGTCGACCTCGAGAACCTATCGGACGAGGATCAGGCGCTTGTCCCCGGGTTTGTTAGGCGGGTTCGAGACGCCCTTAAGCCTGCTGGTTTGGAAGTGAGCGTGGACCTCGAGTCCTCTCTGGAGCCCTCGGTGATGGCCGACTGCGCTGAAGCCGCCGACTGGGCGATGCTGATGGTGTACGACCAACATGCAGGAAACAGCCCCGGCCCCATCGCCGGCCTGTCATGGACGGAGTCTGTTCTGGAGCAAGCCTTGACCAAGGTCCCCGAGAACAGACTGGTGATGGGCGTCGGAAACTACGCCTACGATTGGTCTCAAGGAAACGTCGGGGAGGCGATGACGTTCCAAGAGGCGCTAGCGGCGGCGAACGGTTACCGAGACAACGAGCCTCCGCAAGACGTCATCGAGTTCGATCCGGAGAGTCTGAACTCCCACTTTGAGTACGACGACGAGCACCAGGTGCACCACCAGGTGTGGATGCTGGATGCGGCGAGCGCCTACAACCAGTGGCGCGTTGGCCAATCCCTGGGGTTGCGCGGCATTGGCGTGTGGTCGCTCGGCGCGGAGGACCCCGCCATTTGGACCTTTGCCAACCGGTCCGCCTTAGCCGCCCCGCCTGCATCGGCATTGGAGCAGGTCCACTTCCCCTACAGCGTTGCCGAAGTTGGCAAGGGCGAGATTCTGAACGTGGCATCGCGCCCCACCGAAGGAAAGCGCAGCCTAGAGGTGGACCCCAAAGAAGGGATCATCGTAGACCAGGTCTACCACGCCTACCCCTTCCCTTACGTCCTCCGGCATTCGGGCTACCGACCCAAGGAGCTCGTCCTCACGTTCGACGACGGACCAGACCCCACCTACACGCCCGCCATTCTCGACGAACTGAGAACGCTTGGCGTGCCCGCAGCCTTCTTCTTCATCGGCGAAAACGCCGAGGAACATCCTGGCCTTGTCCGCCGCGCGTACGACGAAGGGCATGAGATCGGAAACCACAGCTTCACCCACCCCAACCTCGCCATCGTCGGCGACGGACGGGCGGAGTTGGAGATCAACGCGACGCAACGCGCCATCGAGGGCATCGTCGGCCACTCAACCCTCCTCTTTCGAGCCCCTTACAATGCCGATAGCGAGCCTGGCTCTCGAGAAGAGGTCGCCCCGGTAGAGCTTGCGGACCGGCTCGGCTACACCACCGTGGGCGAGAAGGTCGATCCCCTCGACTGGGATCTCACGGTGCGCAATCCGGACGGGTCCACCCGCCCGAAGACCGCGGAAGACATCGCCCAGTCGGTCATCGAGACGGTGGAGCACGAGGCGGAAAGCGGCGATACCGGGAACATCATCCTTCTCCACGATTCGGGAGGCAACCGCGAGCAGACGGTTCGGGCGCTGGGCATCTTCGTACCCGAACTTGAAAAGCGCGGGTACCGATTCGTATCGGTCGCCTCGCTGATGGGCAAGGACCGGGACGGGGTGATGCCCGCCATTCCCGCCAAGGAGCGGTTGCTCATCGCCGGCAGCAACTTCGTGTTTTGGGCGGGCTACACGTTCCGTTACCTGCTTTCGCTGGCGTTCCTCGTCGCCATCGGCTTGGGCGTAATCCGCGTACTCGCCATGGTGCCGCTTGCCCTAGCCCACCGTCGCGCGGCGCAGCGCTCCGTTTGGTCGCCCGACTTCGCTCCCAAGGTGGGCGTGGCGATCGCCGCCTACAACGAGGAAAGGGTCGTGGTGGCAACGGTCCAAAGCGTGTTGGCATCAACGTATCCGGTTGCCGAGGTCGTGGTCGTGGACGACGGGTCTTCCGACGACACCTCCGCCGTACTTCTCGCTGCCTTTGCGGACGAGCCGCGAGTTCGGGTCGTCCGGCAAGAGAACGGCGGTAAGGCGTCCGCCCTCAACCACGCCCTTCGCATCATGGACTCGCGCATTGTGGTCGGCATCGACGCCGACACGCAGTTCGATCCCGAGGCGGTCGGCAAGCTGGTTCGGCACTTCGAAGACCCGACGGTTGCCGCCGTTGCCGGTTCGGTCGAGGTTGGAAACCTCGACACGATGGTCACCCAATGGCAGTCGGTCGAGTACACCACGAGCCAGAACCTGGACCGCCAAGCCTATGCCGTTCTCAACGCGATCACGGTCGTTCCGGGGGCGATCGGCGCTTGGCGTCGTACCGCTGTTCAAGAGGTGGGCGGATACC
>JAXLTH010000072.1:0-4231 GCA_046330155.1 Fimbriimonadales bacterium
GTGTGGCAGACGCCGCTCGCCGCCAGCTTGATCAGCACCTCGTTCGGGCCGGGCGGATCGACCACGATTTCGCGGACGACGGCGGGCTCGCCGGGGGCTTCGAGAATGCAGGCTCGGCCTTCGAAGGACATGGCGTGAGTTTAGCCGCAGGACCGTTTCATAATGACCTTTGTGCATTTGCCCGCCCTCCGCCACCGCGCGTTTCGAGGCTACATCACGGGCAGTTTCGTCTCCAACGTCGGCAACAACGTGCAGGCGTGGGCGATTTCGTGGCACGTCTACCACCTCACCGGCAGCTCGTTCATGGTGGGCTTGCTCGGCTTGGCAAGGGTTGGTCCTCTCCTTCTCTTTTCTCTGTTCGGCGGCGTGCTTGCCGACCAGGCCGACCGCCGCAAGGTGCTGTTCCTCAGCCAGAGCGCCATGGCGGCCATCTCGCTTGCCATCTTTTCGCTCACCGCGGGTGGGCTTCAAAGCGCCGCCCCTCTGTACGCCATGGTGGCGATCAACGCCGTCGCCCGTGCGTTCGACGGCCCCGCGAGGCAGTCCATGGTGCCCAACCTCGTGCCAAGGGCGGACTTCCCGAACGCCGCCAGCATCAACGGCATGGCGTGGCGGCTCAGCGACGTGCTCGGCCCCATCGTGGCGGGGGTCATGATCGCCTGGTCGGGCTTCGGCGGATACGATGGGCTGGCGCTCTGCTACCTCTTCAACTTCGTCACCTTCTTCGCGGTGCTGGTGGCGGTTTGGCGCATTCCGCCCATGCCGCCCGTCGCCTCGGCAGACCGGCCCACTTCGTTCCGTGAGGTGCTTGGCCTTATCGGCGAGGGCTTGAACTTCGTGAACCGAACTCCGGTCGTGCGCAGCGCCATGTGGATCGACTTCTGGGCGACGCTCCTCTCCGGCGCCGAGGCCCTGTTGCCGGCGTTCGCAGGCGCCATCCTCAAGTTGGGTCCGCAAGGCTACGGCATCCTTGCCGCCTCGTCGGGCGTCGGCGCACTGGTGGCCGCCACCAGCATGGCGTTCGTCCCCACGATCCATCGGCAGGGGCGAATGGTGGTGCTCATGATCGGCGCCTACGGCTTGTTCACCATCACGTTTGGCATTTCAGCGAACCTGTGGACGGCGGCGGTCAGCCTCGCCCTTGTCGGCGCCGCCGACATGATCAGTACGGTGCTAAGGCAGACCATCCGCCAACTTGCCACCCCCGACGAGCTACGAGGACGCATGAGCGCCACCAGCAGCCTGTTCCACATATCCGGCCCCCAACTGGGGAACTTCGAGGCCGGCTTGGTGGCGGGCGCTTGGGGCGAGCGGGTCTCCATCGTTCTGGGGGGCTCGTTGTGCCTGCTGGTGGCGGCGCATTGGTCGCGGGCGAAGGCGCTTGTCGGCTACGTCCACGAGTAGCGTTGCGCGAAATTTCAGGCAATACTCGCTATGGCACGAGTCAGCCTGAATTCCTTGGGCTAAGATCATCGCGCGGCGGCGAGCTCAAACCTTCCTCCCAAAGTCCCAGAGCGGACCGCCGCATTAGTTGCCCGAAATCCGGGCTAACATGATTCTATGCGCACCGTGGCGCTTGCAATCGCCGCGATCCTGCCCGCATTAGGGCTGGGACAGTGTTCCCCGTGGCACGGCTCCCTTGTCACCGATCAGAACATCGGTCCCGACCATCATTCTGTCAGCCGAGTGGAGGCGACGCCGGGGGCAACGGTTATGGGGGTCGACGTGGGACCGCGCCCCGAGGGGAGGGTCATTCTCGCCGACAGCTTCGTGGTCGATGTCGGCGAAAACAGTGTCGGCGATTTGATCGTCCGATTCCAGGTGCCGTTCATGGAACCGGGTGCGATTCGACCGAGCGTGACCGATGCCATGATCGAGTTGTGGCGGGGCGGCTTGCCGGGCCAAGGCGGAGAACGCATTTACGGCGACCTGTTCACCAATCGGATCATCAGCACCGGCCCGCTTTTCGATCAGTGGCCCACACCTGTCTATCGGGTTCATGAATCGGATCTCGAGTCCACTGCGAACCAGATCTTCGTGGCCGAGATCGGCACGGGGGGAGGCGTGGGAGTCTACAACGGGGAGACATTGTGGCTCCTCTGGACATTGGCGGGACCCCACGACGTGTTCGCGCCCTTGAGTACTCCGGCAGCTCCGGAAGAGTCGGCGTTTCAGCTACGCGAGGTCACTGGCGGTTACGATTACACGCTGGTCGATAACAACGGTGCGGACCCGGGAGGAGACAATGACCTGCCTTTCAAGATCAGCTACGCGTGCATCCCCGAACCGGGAAGTTGGCTTGCGTTGTTCGGGGGCGTGGCTCTGCTCCTCCGGCGTCGACGTCGTCCATCGGCGTAAGCCTCTGCCGCGCCCTCTTGCCTCAAGGTCGAGCGCCTAGGCGAGGTCCCGTATCAACTTTTGCGTCTCGTTTGACCTACTTCGACGGGCGCCTTTTCGAAGGGTGAGCAACCCTGCCATGACACCGAAGGGTACGAGGTAGGTGGGCTCGGGAACAAGTTGGGCGACATAGACCGAGCTCTGACCCATGTAGGTTCCGGTTCCCAACAGCGTCTGCCCATCGGCAGAAATGTCCACGAGATCGGTGAAGCTACTCCAACCGGTCGTATCAACGAAGTGGTCTTGCAGTACCTGAGAAACAGAGCGATAGCCGCCGGAGCCCGTCCATAAGTAGCCCTTCCTAATTCCGCCAGGGCTCTGGTTGACCGCGATGATCTCTCCATCAGCGGAGACCGCCACGGCAGACGAAGTCGTGAACCCGGAGCCAACTCCTAGGTCTTCCGTTCCGCCGAGTTCGGTCCACCGGTATGCGTGGAGTTTGCCAGCAACACTGGCGTTGCCAACGACGACTGATCCGTCATAGCTGACGTCGAAGGCGTTCGCCGGCACTTCACCATTGTTCGGAGCGGGAAGTCCGACCATGCCGGAGGTCGCGGTCCACCGGAAGGCTTGGTGCCCATTGGCAACGGACGAGAACCCAACGATCGTTGATCCGTCGCCTGAGATCGCCTGAGCTCCGCTGGATATGGATCCACCGGCGAGATCGCCAAGAGCCTGGAAGCCAACGGTGTTGCTCCAGATGTAGCCCATGGAGAGTCCCGTGGAAACTAGTGTCTCGTTACCGCAAACGATCAAGCTGTTATCCGAAATGCCGGTGGCATAGCCTAGAGTTGAACCGCTGAGATGGCCCATATCGACCATTCCGGTTTCCCGGGTCCACCGAAAGCTCGCTCTGGTGTTCGGATAAACGAGCGATTGTTCGCTAATACCGACGATCACCCGTCCGTCGGCAGAAATTCCTTCGCCTGCCGCATTGTTGTCAGCCGGGGACAAGGTGCCGAGATTCTCAGCTCCCGAACCGCGGGACCAGCGGAAGGCACTCCAAAGGCTCGCCGCTCGCCCCCGGCCCGTTACGGTACTGCCGTCATGGGAGATTGCGTTTGCGCCCAGAAGGTCGGTTCCAGGGACAATGATCGTCTCAATACTCTGTCCCAAGGCAAGTGATGGAAGACCGATGCTTGCGGCGATCAGAACGCCGCCGATGATCCTCTTCGGATCGCAAGGGAGGCACCATGGCAAGTTCATTGTACAGCCGATTCCCATGCCAACGGCATGGGAACCCGACCGCACGAGGATCAAACTCAGAAACTACACCTTCTTGATGTCGACGCGCGTGTCCTTCCAGTGCTGGCCGGGCGCGTAAACCGCGGGCAGGTAGTAGTTCTCGTGCGTCGGCTTCACCTTCTGCTGGGTATGTACGGCGTGGTACTTGCCCTTCGCCAGGTAGCGGTCCCACCAGCCGTGGTCCACGCAAAGCACGCCCGGCTTGATCGCCTCGGTGAGCAGCGCCCACAGGCGGTACGAGCCGTTATCGTTGAACACCTCGACCTCGTCGCCGTCCTGGATGCCCCGTGCCGCCGCGTCTAGCGGGTGGATTTCCACCACCGGCTTGCGGTTCAGGTTCAGCAGCACCGGGTTGTTGCTGTGCGTGCTATGCACCCGCCACTTCGAGTGCGGGGTCATGATGCAGAACGGCTGCGCCTGGTCGCCGTCGGGTAGGTGGGAGAACGCCGCCTTGTGCACGGGCAGCGTCTCGCCCAGCTTCTTGAAGATGTCCTCTTCCTTGTAAAACTCCATGCGCCCGGTCTTCAGGAACTCCCGTTGCGCGCCCTCGGGGAAGGGGTAGGCACGGGGCGGGAACAGCTTGTCCTCG
>JAXLTH010000073.1:0-3833 GCA_046330155.1 Fimbriimonadales bacterium
TTCCGCCCCATGCGGCGGGGGAAGTTCCGGTGGACCGAAGCCACCGTTGTCGGCACGGATGCCCTAGGTTTGGTCACCCAGGAGCATGTCTACCGGCTTGAACCGCACGAGTTGACGGTGCTTCCGGCTCCCATCGCACTCGACGTCGTGCTCCCGCCCGCCGTGGGCTGGGGCGCCGCCGAAGCCGAGCACGGGATGGCACGGGGCGCGGGCATCGAGCCCCGCGGCATTCGTGAATACGTGGCGGGCGATCCCCTACGGTTCGTGCACTGGCGGTCGAGCGCCCGTGCCGGACAACTCCTGGTCAAGGAGTTCGAGACGGGATCTCACGCCTCGGTGGCGTTCTTCGTTCAGCGCTCGCGAGGCTCCGACGTCGGGGAAGGCGTGGAGACGACCCTTGAGCAGATGTGCGGCAACGTGGCGTACCTCTCCGAACGGCTCCTGCGGTCCGGTACGCAGGTCGATATGCCCGCCTTGGACGTTTCAGGGCCAGCAAGATCGGTCCACGACCGCCGGTCGGACATTCTGGAAGCCTTGGCGGCGGTTGAAGCCGAAGGCGAGCGTCCTATCTCTGCCGAGTTGGTCGACGCCACCTTTGTGATGAGCCCGGGCAGCGTCGTCTACGTTCTGGCCAGCGTGCAAGACCCCCAACTGCCGGATGCCGTAACCGCGCTGAGCCTTCGAGGTTTCTCGGTCATGGCCCTCCTGTACGACGCGCACGATTTCGACCCCAAGACCAAACAGGCCTCGGCGGCCGACGCCGAGTACGCTTTGACATTACAGGAAGCGGGGGCAAGGGTTGTGCGCGTACCTAAACTGGGAGTGGCGAAGTGAGGACGGAACTGACCCGGCTGAACTGGTTCGATTTCGCGCTGTCGTTCATGGCGGCTTCCCTTGCCGTTTACACCGCCGGCATGGGGCTCGGCGTTGGCGAGATCAGTTGGACCTTCATCGGCCTCCTGGCGATCGGCTCGACGTTTAGCCTGGGCATCCACTATCTGGTGCGAGACTCGTGGGTTTCCCGCCTCGACGGCGTGTTCTTCACCCTCGGCGGGGTCGCTTCGCTCATCTGGGTCCAGCAACTGAACGCAATGCTGCCCGAAGGCGGCTTTCCGCGTAGCCTCATCGTCGCGAGCTTCCTCTGCTGGATGCTGGTCATGTGGAGCTTCACCATGTGGCGGGATTCCACGCTGCTCTTCCCCTGCGTTCCCTCCGTCGCTCTGTTCAGTCTGGTGGGCTCGTGGGATTCGTACAAGGGCGCCGTCTTCGCCTTCTTCGGCTTCCTCCTTTGTTTCGCCACGCTCTTTGCCCGCTCTCAGCGCCGCACCATGGCGTTCCGCGCCCGCGATGCGGGCGTGGACGACCTCTCGCGGCTGCGCTTGGGACCCTGGAAGTGGATGGCGGGGCCGGAATGGGCGCTGGGTTCGTCGGCGGCGATCGTGTTGATCAGCCTTGTCGGCGCGCCCGTGTTGCAGTTCTCGGTCCAAGGCGTCGCCGGCTTCGTCAAGATCAACGTCCCCCGCCCTCGAAGCAACCCGATCAACACTCCGACGTCGAACGCCGTGGACCAGGTTACGGGCGAAACTCGCGTCGGTCGCGGGCCCATCGGCGAGATGAGCGAGGTGCCGATCATGAAGGTCCGGATGGACTCCCCTCGGTACCTGCGCGTGCAAACGTTCGACCGGTACACGGGGCGGGGTTGGAAGCCCATTCAAGACTTCCAAAACGGGTTCGAAAGGCGTCGCTCGATGACCGACGGGAGCAGCCTGTACAACCTTGGCCGGCTCTCCATCAAGGACGCCGATCAGATCACCTTCGCGGTCGATTACCTGTTGCCGATCAACGACTCGCTTCCCCTGCCGGGCGAACTGTGGCTGCTCGATCCCAATCCGTACGAGGCGTTCGTGCTGAAGCCGGACGGCACGGTGAAGATCGTCGCGAACGGGCCACGCCCGCGGCATGCTTCCGGCCGAGCGTTGGTTGCGCCCCAAGATGCCAGCCCGGTTAACACCGTCTCTACGCTCAAGGGCACCTACACGAACGAGTTCGACGACGACCGAATCCCCCTCAAGGTGCGCCAGAAGGCGCTAGAGTGGACGCAGGGCGCGAAATCGGACTACGAAAAGGCGATGGCGCTGAAGCGCGGCATCGAGAGCATCTGCAAGTACAACCTCAAAGCCCCCGCGATTCCCTCGGGCAAAGACGCCGTCGAGACGTTCCTTTACGAGACGAAGGAGGGCTACTGCGACCTTTTCGCCTCCAGCATGACGCTTCTCGCCCGCTCGGTGGGGTTGCCTGCCCGCTATGTGCAGGGCTACCTGCCCTTTGCGCACCAAGTCGACGAACTCGGACGCTACGTCATCCACGACTCGGACTACCACGCGTGGTGCGAAATTCTGTTTGAGGGCGTGGGCTGGGTGTCTTTCGACGCCACCGAGGGCGCCGAGATGGTCGAGGGCGGCGAGCGGGGGCGAGGCACGCAGGATCCGCCTTTCTACACTCAGCTTTGGTTCAAAACCCCCGGCGGCGCGCTCGTGCTCGCAACCCTTGCCGCAGGTGGCTGGTACGGGCTCCGACGCCACCGAGCGGTCCTCAAGACCCGTTCTCCCCGGCGCGAGATGGGCATGATGTACGAGTCGTTTGCCCTGGCGATGGAGAGGGCTGCGGGCAGGTCGAGACGACCTGGGGAGACGCCCGAGGAGTACCTCGACACAGCGCTTCCCGCTCTGGGCGAGGCCGCAGACGAAGCGCGCGCGCTCACGGCGGTGTTCGTGGGTGGACTGTATTCGCCCGACGAGCCCACCGAGATCGAGCGGCAAGACATCAAACAAAGGGTTAAAGCGTTCAAGCGCTCGGTTTCCCGCTTGCCAAAGCGGGATAATTGAGCGGCTCATGCCCAATGATTTTCCAACCCTCGAGTTGCTCGGCGCCGGCGAGTCGGCGCTTCGCGCTCGGGCGTTGGCTGAGGTGGTTTCCCAAGCCGACGAGTTCGACCTTGAGGTCTATTTGGCAGATGAGACGCCACCGGTGCAGTGGGTGGCAGCGGCGGGCACCGCACCGTTCATGAGCGACCGGCGAACGGTCATCGTGCGCAACCTGCGCCGGTTGGAACCCGAGGATTTCGTGTTTCCCGCGCTTCCCGAAACCGCTCGCCTGGTGCTGGTCGCCGACGAGGAAGGGGGAGACGACAACCGCCAAAGGAAGCTAGACACCAACCTCACGGCATGGGCGAAGCTGGTCAAGTCGGCAGGCGGAACGGTAACCACCTTTGAGGTGGACGCCAAACAGCTTCGGGACCGCATTAGAGCGGAGGCCCAGGCGATGAACAAGGCGATGTCGCCGAAAGCCGCCGATCTACTTGCGGAGATGACCGGCGGAAGCCTCAGCCGCGCTTTGGAGGAGGTCGAGAAGTTGGTGCTCTTCGTGGGCGCCGATGCGGAGATCACCGAGAACGAGGTCCGTTCCACCGTGTTCGCCTCGCGGGAATGGAACGTTTGGAAGATGCTTGATTCGGTGGTGGCGGGGCAGGTGGGCGAGGCCCTCTCCCAGCTTCGCACGCTTCTTTCAGGCGGTGCCAAGGCAGAGGAAGCCGCGTATCGCACGATCTTCCCCATGCTCACACGTCAACTTCGCATGCTTTGGCAAGCGCGGGCGTGTCTCGACGCTCGCTGCGAGCCCAAGGGCGCCCCGGCATCGGTCTCCGCGGCGTTTCCCGAGCAGTACAACCTCGCCAAGGCGAACGACTTCGTCGTTCGAAACGCCATGCGGTCCGCGCGAGGAATCGACTACGGCCAACTGACGGTGTGCTTTTCAGCCCTCGCCGACGCCGATGC
>JAXLTH010000074.1:0-3682 GCA_046330155.1 Fimbriimonadales bacterium
TCAGGTCCAGTTCGTCGAGATAGAAGGTCGGACCGACGGCGGACAGAACAGAAAGCAAGGAGAGGATAGCCATCCCCCCGAGGTTACCGGAGGGGGATTAGCCCTTGAACAACGACTTGAGGATAAACAAGACGTTGGCGGGGCGCTCGGCAAGCCTTCGCGTGAAGTAGGGGTACCAACGGTCGCCGAACGGAACGTAGATGCGCACGTTGTAGCCCTCGGACCGAAGCTGCTCCTGAAGATCGCGTCGAACGCCGATCAGCATCTGCCACTCGAAGCGGCTCTTGTCGATGCCCTCGTCGGCGGCGAACTGCTTGAGCTCGGCAATGATCTTCTCGTCTTGCGTGGCTAGGGCGGGATAGTTCCCTTCCTTCATCAGACGCTTACCCAGCGTTACGTATGCCTCGTCGACCTTGGACTTCTCGGGGAAAGCAACCTCGGCGGGCTCAAGGTAGGCACCTTTGACCAAGCGAACGCGCATGCCTGCTTTGATCATCTTGTCGACGTCGTCGGGCGTTCGGTAGAGGTACGTCTGAAGCACCGTCCCCGTGTTCTTGAAATCCTCCCCCACCCTCAGCATGATGTCCACGGTCCGCTCCGTGTAGGCGGAAGCCTCCATGTCGACCCGCACGAAGTTGTTGAGCTCCGATGCCGCCCAGAGCACCTCACGCAGATTCTTCTCGGCAAACTCGTCCGAAAGATCAAGGCCGCATTGAGTGAGCTTGATCGAGATATTCGTTCGCGGGGCACACGGGCTCGCCGCAATGCTCTTCAGCATCTCGATGTAGGTGTCCTTGGCTTTCCGGGCTTCCCCCTCGTCGGCAACGCTTTCGCCGAGGAGATCCATGGTCACGAAATAGCCACGAGCCGCCAAGTCCTCCGCGACCTTCAGGGCTTCATCAAGGGTGTCGCCCGCGATGAACCGCTTGACCAATCCTTTGAACAGGAACGACCGACGCACAATGCGTTCGACGATCGGCCATGACGAGACTTTGAGCACAAGCGTTCGAGACAGCATTGGATCGGTCCAGAGTGTACTTGTTCACGCTCCCGAACGCGCATAATTGACCCATGCACGACGCGGTGATTCTCTCGGGCGTTCGCACGCCGATCGGCGCCTTCTCCGGCTCCCTTTCTTCCCTGACCGGACCCCAACTTGGAGCCGCTGCCATCAAAGAAGCGCTCGTGCGCGCTGGCGTTGGCGCGGACCAGGTCGACGAAGTGCTGATGGGCACCGTCCTGAGCGGCGGCGTGGGCCAGGCCCCTGCCCGCCAAGCCGCCTTGTTCGGGGGACTTCCCCAAGGAGTGCCCTGCACCACCATCAACAAGGTTTGCGGCTCGGGCATGAAGACCGTGATGATGGCGGCGCAGGCGATTCGCTGCGGCGACGCCGAAATCGTGGTGGCGGGCGGCATGGAGAGCATGAGCAACGCCCCCTACCTGCTCGACAAGGCGCGAACCGGCTACCGCATGGGTAACGGCACGCTCATCGACAGCATGATCAACGACGGCTTGTGGGACCCCTACAACAACGTCCACATGGGCAACTGCGGCGACCTCTGCGCTCGAGAGGAGAACTTCTCCCGCGAAGAGTTGGACGACTTTTCCGCCGAGAGCTTCCGCCGCGCCAACGCCGCCGCCAGCCGGCTTGCCGAAGAGATCGTTCCCATCGAGATTCCGCAACGGAAGGGCGACCCGGTGGTGGTCAGCCAGGACGAGAACCCCTCAAAGGGCGGCGACCGTGAGAAACTGGCCTCCCTACGACCGGCGTTCGCCAAGGACGGAGTGACGACGGCGGGCAACGCCAGCAGCATCAACGACGGAGGCGCGGCTCTGGTGATCGCTTCGGCAGACAGGGCTGCTTCGGCGGGGCTCAAGCCGCTCGGACGCATTGTGGGCTACGCCCAGCACGCCCAAGACCCGCAGTGGTTCACTACGGCGCCCGCCGTCGCGGTTCAGAAACTACTCGCCAAGCATCACCTCAATGTGGACGATATCGACCTTTTCGAGGTCAACGAGGCGTTCGCCGTGGTCGCCATGGTCGTTGCCCGCAAGGTGGGTATCCCCCACGAGAAGCTGAACGTCAACGGCGGCGCGGTCGCCCTCGGCCACCCGATCGGCATGACCGGTGCCCGCTTGGTGCTCACCGCTCTTCACGAGTTGCGACGTCGAGGTGGCAAGTACGCGATTGCCACGCCGTGCATCGGCGGCGGCGAAGCCACCGCCGTGCTGATCGAAGCCCTGTAAAGGAAACAAGACGAAGCCCCAAGACTGACGGTCTTGGGGCTTCGTTGCGTTGAACTAGTCGCGGAATCCTACTTCGACCATATCGAGGAAACCTATGAACGGCTCATACGCAGTTAAGGTGAGACGAACCTTCACACTTCGGTCATTGGGGTTGACGTAAGGCTTCCAGCTGTCTTCCAGTCTCTCGACCCCGCGCACAAGGGCATCTGAGGTCCCCGTCTCATAGTTGGCAATGTCTTGCCACGCGCTCTTCTCCCAGTCCCACAAGAAGATGCGGGTGCGACCGGCTCGGCTCATCCTGGCCTCAGCATTGACCTTGATGTGCGAGGGATTGGCGTAGGGCGCCGTCGTGGTGAAGTCGACGCTGAACTCGTTGGCGCCCGCGGAACTGATGCCCTGAGGCCCGGCAAGATACCGATTGTCGCCCGCGTAGATTTGGGTCCGATCGTAGTCGAGGTCGTACGGCACGTTCACTGAGACCGTTTGCGGAGCCGCGAAGTCCATGTCCTTCAGCCGGATGATAAGTGCTTCCGACGGAATTCCGGCGTTGTCGACCACGAAAAGCATGTAGTAACCGGGAGCCGCGATGTTCGGCGAGGCGGGTAGGCGCACGGCGATGGAGTTGTTGCTCGTCGGCAGACTCTCCTTATTCAGGAACACAAACCGCTGGTTCTCGTTGAACGCATGGGTCGTGCTTCCCAATGAGATCAAGCTGATCTTGGCGATCGCTCTCCCCGGCTGCTTCCGCACCACGATGTTCAGGTCCTCGCCGTAGTGCACTACCGGCGTGGTGGCGTCCGGAGCCGTCACGATGCGGGGCCGGTATTTCGCCCAATCGTTTCGACCGCCGTAGGGCGGCGAGAAGATCTGGGCCGTGCGCGTCTGGTCGACTATGGGCGCTCCGCCCACCGTCACCTGCTGATACTCGTACTCTCCACCGGCTTGAATGACGCGCGCATCTGGCAACAAGAGCGCCGTCGAGTGGTAGCCGCGCCCCGTGTCCGGCGAGGGTTGTGACAGCAAGGTCCAGCGCGACGAGGGGTTAAACGGGTCCCACCATTCGGGAGCCGATCGCTCGTTGTCGGAGTGGTCGTTGGTTTCCGGACCGCCCAACTGCCCGAACTGGTGGTACAGGTTGCCCCCCATGGCGAGCAGGTGCCCATCGGGCAAAGCGACCAACGTGTGGTTTTTGCGCCCCTTCACCATGCCCGGTGCCATCTTCCAAGCCGCATTCGGATCGGTGATGTTTTTGAGGTCGCAAGTCAGAACGCGATTGGTCGCGTAGTACTCGGGGTCGGAGCTTTCACCGATCTTCCCGCCGCCGCTCTTGATGATCACGCCGTCCATCATAACGGCGCTGGGATACTCGAGGCGAACGTTGGGAATGCTGGTCTGGAGCGGCAAATAGTCCGACCACGTCCAGGTAAGCAAGTTC
>JAXLTH010000075.1:0-3360 GCA_046330155.1 Fimbriimonadales bacterium
CGGACCCACGGGCATTGGCTGCCTCTACGGCAAGCGCGACCTGCTCGAGGCGATGCCTCCCTACCAAGGCGGAGGCGACATGATCCGCACCGTCACCTGGGAGAAGACCACGTACAACGATCTCCCCAACAAGTTCGAGCCCGGCACGCCCCACATCAGCGGAGCCATCGGCCTCGGCGTCGCCATCGACTACGTGAAGGCGATCGGATTGGACGCCATTGGGAAGCACGAACACGAACTCACGGAGTACGCGACGTCGCTGCTGGCAGAAATCCCTCATGTTCGGCTTGTCGGCACCGCCGCCAAGAAGTCCGGCATCGTGAGTTTCGTGATGGACAACGCCCATCCCCACGACATCGGCACGATTCTTGACTCGGAAGGAGTGGCGATCCGAGCAGGCCATCACTGCTGTATGCCGCTTATGGCCCGGCTGGGAGTCCCCGCCACGGCCAGGGCTTCGTTTGCCATCTACTCCACTCGCCACGAGATCGACACGCTTGCCCGAGCGCTGAGAAAAGTCAACGAGGTCTTTGCCTAATGCGCGAACTCTATCAGGAGATGATCCTCGACCACAACAAGCGCCCCCGAAACCAAGGCGTGGTCGATGAAGCCAACGCCCACGCCGATGGCCACAACCCACTTTGCGGAGACACGATTCATCTCACGCTCATGGTTGAAGGCGGCAGGGTCAAGGACGTCAAGTTCGAGGGCCACGGTTGCGCCATTTCGACCGCCAGCGCTTCTCTGATGACCGAAGCGGTGATGGGAAAGACGGTCGAAGAGGCCCATGACCTGTTCCAGCGGTTCCATCGCATGGTGACCGAAGATGGCTACGTGGACGACTCGGAGGAGTTTGAGCGACTGGTGGTTCTCGCGGGCGTAAAGGAGTTTCCTAACCGCGTGAAGTGCGCCACGTTGGCTTGGCATACCCTCGAGTCCGCCCTGTCGGGCCAGGCCGAGGTGAGCACGGAATGAGCGCCAGGATGGAGAGCAATGCCTAGCAAGGTGGAGATGATGGTGAGCGAAGAACAAGAGCCCCGCGCCTTGACCTCGATTGAGAAGTCGCTGCTGGCGGCGGAGGTTGTAGAGCAGATCCGTACCGTCTACGACCCTGAGATTCCGGTCAACGTGTACGACCTTGGACTGATTTATGATATTCAGGTCGCGGACAACCGCGACGTTCACATCGTCATGACGCTTACGTCGCCGGCTTGTCCGGTCGCGGGATCTCTGCCTGGAGAGGTCGAGTTGGCGGCAGGGCAGACGCCCGGCGTAGGGAAGGTCACGCTGGAACTCACCTGGGATCCGCCCTTCACCTTGGATATGGTGTCTGACGACGTGAAGCTGATGTTGGGGCTAATGTAGATGAAGTTTTCGTCACAAGAAGAGTACGGTTTGCGCTGCTTGTTGCAGGTGGCGCGCGTCAACCACGGAAGCATTACGATCCCTGAGATCGCCCGGCTAGAAGGGCTCACCGAAGCCTACGTTGGGAAGCTCTTGATGGTCTTGCGTCGCGCCGACTTCATCAACAGCACGCGTGGCCACAGCGGCGGGTACACGCTCGGCCGGGACGCCCGCGAGATTGCGGTTTCCGAAGTCCTCGCCTCTCTCGGCGGACGCCTGATCGACGACGACTTCTGCGCCCGACATTCGGGTGCCCAGGGCGTGTGCGCCCACAAGGGCGATTGCAGCGTGCGCTGGGTGTGGAACAAGGTTCAAGCCTCCGTGGATTCCGCGCTTGCCGGCATCACGCTCCACGACATTCTGGTCGGCGAGGAACCGCTCATTCAAGTTCAAATCGACCGCTCGATGGAGGAAGCATCGGCTTGAACGGAGCTTCGACCTTCCCGGTGACGCCGAGCGACGGCGCGCTGGCCCAGGTCCGGCGTCTCATCGCCAAGGACGGTCGTGAGAACGTCTTCCTTAGGGTTGGCGTGAAGGGCGGCGGCTGTTCCGGATTGGAGTACGTGATGCGCCTGGACGACCAACTCCGCGATGGGGACCTGTCTCAAGAGTTTGATGGCGTCACGCTTGTTTGCGATCCGCGCTCCGCGACGTTCCTGCAGGGGGCAACGCTAAACTACACGGGGAACCTAATTGGCGGCGGATTCAAGTTCGATAACCCCAACGCGGGCCGAAGTTGCGGCTGCGGCACCAGCTTTACGCCTAAGAAGGCAAGTTAACCGCTCTGCGACAACTTTGGTAGACGCATGGTAACCTGTATCGCATGATTGGGCGCTTGCGAGGCAAGGTTTGGGACATCGAAGCGGGCCTCGTTACGCTGGACGTGGTGGGCGTCGGCTACGAAATCTCGGTCCCCGAGAGCGTTTTGGTCCAGCTTCCCAAAGACGAAGCCGCCGAACTCTACATTAGGCAGGTGTTTCGCGAGGACGGGGTTTCCCTCTACGGATTCCTCACCTCCTACCAGCGGCGGCTGTTCGATCTGCTGATGACCGTCAAAGGCTGCGGTCCAAAGGTCGCTCTGTCGCTTCTTGGCCTTGGCGAAGATTCCGTCGCTTCGGCAATCCTCGCCCAAGACCCCAAAGTGCTCATTCGGGCGACCGGCGTCGGAGCACGCCTTGCCGAACGGATCCTGCTTGAGTTGAAGGAGAAGATCCAAGAAGAAGCGCTGTTGCGAAAGGTTGGATACGCCGTGGCGAGTACTTCCTCCAAGAGTGCGCCGAGCGACGAACTAATCGCCGCTCTCTTGGCGCTAGGCTACCGAAGGCAGGAGGCGGAGGCGGCGGCGGAAGGCGCTCGCGAGCAAGCCGACGCCGTCGAAGACCAGTTAAAGATCGCGCTTCGCGCGCTGGCGAGGTCGTAACCCATGTCCAGGATTTCCGACGAACTCACGCCCGAGAGACTTCCCGTCGACCAATCGCTCGAACTGTCCTTGCGGCCCAAGCGCCTTTCCGAGTTCATCGGGCAGTCGAAGCTCAAGGAGAACCTGGCGGTCTTCTTAAAGGCTGCCCAACAGCGTAACGAGCCGCTCGACCACCTGTTGCTCTATGGCCCGCCCGGGTTGGGCAAGACGACCATCGCCCACATCGTGGCGATTGAAATGGAGGCGCCGATCCACGTCACCAGCGGCCCCGCCATCGAACGTCCCGGCGACCTCGTCGGAGTCCTCACCAACCTTGAGCACGGGGCCCTCCTCTTCATCGACGAGATTCACCGCCTCAGCCGTCCGGTCGAAGAGATCCTGTATCCGGCGATGGAGGACCGCAAGGTCGACATCATGATCGGCAAGGGTCCTGCCGCCCGCTCCATCCGTCTTGATCTGCCCGCGTTCACGGTAATCGGCGCGACGACGCGCCAAGGGCTGCTCACCGGACCCTTGCGCGACCGGTTCGGCATCGT
>JAXLTH010000076.1:0-3257 GCA_046330155.1 Fimbriimonadales bacterium
ACGACGTGAAGCGGCTGGACAAGATGGTCTTCAAAGAGGGGCAGGCTACGGTGGTCGAAACCGACGCCTCGAACGTGGAGTGGGCGATGGACGCCTTCTTCAAGCTTCACAAGGCCCGCTGGCAGCGCCGGGGCCTTCCCGGAGCGTTCGTGGGCAGGCGCATCCAAGCCTTCCATCGCGACTGGGCGGCGACCGCCCAGCGGATGGGCTGGCTTTGGCTGAGCACGCTGGTGCTGGAAGGGCGGCCGGTGGGCTCGATCTACGCGATGCGGTTCGGCAAGGCGTGCTACTTCTACCAGGCGGGCTTCGACCCTGCGGCCAAGGCGCTTTCGCCGGGCACCCTGCTCGTGGCGCACACCATCCGCCGCGCCATTGTGGAAGGGCTCGAGGAGTTCGACTTTCTGCGAGGGGACGAACCCTACAAGCGGCGCTGGAAGCCGCAGCGGGAGCACGCCAACCTTCGCACCCTGAGCGCGCGCACCCCCCGGGGCGAGATCGCCCTTCGCTGGAACTTGATGGGCAGCCGCATCGAAGCCAAGGTTCGCGAACGGCTGGAAGGCAAGGGGTTGCGAGGCTAGAATCGGGTACACCCACAAACCCCGATGACCGCGGCGAAGACCCCGATGCTGCAGCAGTATTTCCGCATCAAGGCGGATCATCCGGGCGTGCTTCTCGCCATGCGCGTGGGCGACTTCTACGAGTTCTACGGCGAGGATGCCGAGACCGCCGCGCGGGAGCTCGAGATCACCTTGACCGGGCGCGAGGACGGCGGCCAACGCATCGCCATGGCGGGCGTGCCCTTCCACTCGGTGGAGAAGTATCTGGCGCGCCTGTTGCAGAAGTGCGTGAAGGTCGCGATCTGCGACCAGCTGGAAGACCCGAAGAAGGCAAAGGGGCTCGTGAAACGCGGCGTGACGCGCGTGCTCACTCCGGGCACTTTGGTGGAAGACGCGATGCTGCCGGCGGGGGCGAACAACTTTCTCGCCGCCATCTGCCTTCGAGACGGGAAGGCGGGACTTGCGCTTCTCGACCCCAGCACGGGCGAGTTCGCGGTTACCGAGATCGAAGGCGAACAGTTCCAAGACCGTCTGCTCCAGGAACTCGCCCGGGTTCGCCCCGCCGAACTCCTTATGGGCAAGGACGAAGAGAGCCTCGCCCATCTCGTGCGGCAGGGATTGGGCTCGACCGTGACCGAAGCCGAGCCCCCCAGCGCCGACCGCGCGACCCGAAAACTCCAAGAGCGGTTCTCGGTGAAGAACCTGCAGGGGTTCGGCTGCGACGACAAGCCGCGGGCGATCGTGGCGGCGTCGATGATCCTGGCGTACGCCGAGCGAAACGGCCTGAACTTGGGGCACGTGGACTCGCTTTCCACCTATTCGGTGGAAGGCTTCATGCGGATCGATCCCGCTACGCGCCGAAGCCTGGAACTGACGCAGAACATGGCGGACGGGTCGCGCCGCTACACGCTGCTTTCGGTGCTAGACGAGACCGTGACGGCGATGGGCACCCGGCTCATGCGCCGTTGGATCGAGCAGCCTCTTCTTGACCCGTCGGCGATCCAGGGGCGGCTGGACGCCGTCGAGCGTTTTCACGGCCACGCCATGGCACGGGGCGACGTGAGAGACGCGCTTCGGCGGATGAGCGATATCGAACGGCTGGTTTCGCGGGCGGCGACCGGCTTGGCTGGGCCGCGGGATCTGGCGGCGCTGCGCGCCTCGCTCTTCGCCTTGCCCGCTCTCGCCGAACCGCTTCGAAAGCTGGGCGTGGGCAGGATCCAAGAGATGCGCGAGCAGATTGCCGACCACGGCGAGCTGGCGTTCTTGCTCGATCGGGCGTTGGTCGCCGATCCGCCGCATTCGGCGCGGGAGGGCGGCATGATCAAGCCCGAGTTCGACGTCGAGCTCGACCACCTGCGGGACCACGGGAGGAGCGGAAAGCAGTACATCGCCGAGCTACAGGAGTCCGAGCGGGCGAGGACAGGCATCGCCAACCTCAAAGTGGGCTACAACTCGGTCTTCGGCTACTACCTCGAAGTCTCGAAAAGCCAGCTGGACAAGGTCCCCGACGATTACATCCGGAAGCAGACCACGGCAAACGCGGAACGGTTCATTACCGCCGCCCTGAAAGAGCACGAGACCTCCGTGCTGAGCGCCGACGAGAAAGCCGTCGCCCTGGAAGGCGAGTTGTTCACGAAGATTCGCACGCAGGTGGCGGACCACGCACCCTCCCTGTTGCGCACGGCGCGCGCCCTTGCCGAAATCGACGTTCTGGCTTCGCTTGCCGAAACCGCGTCTCGCCGGGGTTACGTCAAGCCTGAACTCGCCGATGGCGACGCGATGGATATCGTCGGCGGACGGCATCCGGTGGTCGAGGCGAACCATTTGCAGTTCGTGCCGAACGACGTTGCTTTCGACCAACCGGGAGAGGGCGTGAGAACGCTCATTCTGACCGGGCCGAACATGAGCGGCAAGTCCACCTATTTGAGGCAGACCGCGCTGCTCGCCCTGATGGCGCAGATGGGCTCCTTTGTGCCCGCCAAGTCCGCGAAGCTCGGGTTGTGCGACCGCATCTTCGCCCGCATCGGGGCGAAGGACGAACTGGCGCTGGGGCAGAGCACCTTCATGGTGGAGATGGTGGAAAGCGCGAACATCCTGAACCACGCCTCCGAGCAGTCGCTGGTCATCCTCGACGAGGTGGGCCGGGGAACGAGCACCTACGACGGCTTGGCGATCGCCTGGGCGATGGTGGAGCGGCTTGCCGAAATCGGGTGCAAGACGATGTTCGCAACGCACTACCACCAGCTCAACGCGCTGGCGGACGACCTGCCCGCCGTGCGGAACTTCCGGGTTAGCGTGGAGGAGGTGGGCGACGACATCGTGTGGACCCACAAGGTTCTGCCGGGCGGAACCGACCGTAGCTACGGCATTCACGTGGCGCGGATGGCGGGCGTGCCGCCCAACGTGCTGGCGCGCGCCGCCCAAATCCTGGAGGACTTGGAGCAACGCGAGGCATCGCCCACCACCGTTGCCCCCCAAGCCCAGAAGATGCAGCTCACGCTCTTCGAAGCCGAGGAGCCGCCCGTGGTGCGGGCGTTAACCGATCTCGACGTGAATCGGCTGACTCCGATGGAGGCGCTTACCCTGCTGGACGAGTGGAAGCGCAAGTTCGCGAAGAACTAGGGCTTCAAACGCACGTTCCGCCACCGATCTGTGCAGCCTCGGATATGGGCCGGCTTGCGCGGTTTCACAGACTGACAC
>JAXLTH010000077.1:0-1978 GCA_046330155.1 Fimbriimonadales bacterium
ATCGCCCTGATCGTGGCAAGCGGGGTCCGAAGTTCGTGGGACACGTTTGCTACGAAGTCACGTCGGACGCGCTCAAGCCGACGAAGATCCGTGACCTCGTAAATGGTGAGGAAAACTCGAGAAGATCCCGGCTCCACCCATGCCGAAGCGATGTTGACGCTTTCCTCTGGGTAGCTAAAAGTCAGTTCTGCCTGGATTGGCGTCCCTGTCCTCAGGACCTCGAAAACAAGCGCTTCCAAGTCGTAGCTCAGCGTTGCCGCCAAGAGCGTTCTGCCCTGCGGGTCGGCGAGACGGAACATATCTTGAGCGCGCTTGTTCGCGTATTGAATGGCAGCTTTGTCGTCGCAGACGAAGACCGCCACGTCCAAACCATCCGCGAGGGCGTCGATCGCCGATCGATCTTGGCTGAGCCGTTCTTGAAGGGTCTTGATCGCTTGGACGTGTCTCAGCGACTCGGCTCCCGCGGCCTCAGCCGCCCGCTTGACCGCCCACCCACCGCCAGCCAGCAAATTGGCTCCAACAGCCTCGATCCACAGCTTAGGGGAAGACCCAAGCGCAAACACGAAGAGGACCACGCCCGCAAGCAAAGCAATCCAACCCCAAATTCGAAGCGTTCTTTCGAGCACCGGTCCATGCAATTGACGTAAACGGCGGGCTTCAGGACGCTCCATTGCGCACGGCAGGTGATAAACTCCTTGGGTTCGCTATGGAACACCATCATTTCTAGCGAGCCGTCGGACCGGCGGCTCGATGTCTCGACCTTAAGGAGCTGCCATGCTGACCGACGAGAAGACCTTTGTCGACCGACTCCGATCCCTGTCGCGCCTTCAGAGCGCCGACGTGGTTCGTGAGGAACTCGACGGAGTCCAACCAGCCGACATCGCCGAAGGACTGGAGCGTCTCGACACCGAAGAAGCGCTTAGCCTGTTGCAGCAGCTGCCAGAAGACGTGGCGGCAGATGTCTTGGTCGAACTGCCGAGCGAGACCACGAAGCGACTAGTCAGCGAACTTCCAGATACGACCCTGGCGCTGTACCTCGACATCCTTCCCATGGACGACGCCCTCGAACTGGGCGAAGTTCTGCCGGAGGACCGGTTTGAGGCGCTCCTCGAGGTCATCCCCAAGGAAGACGCTCAGGAGATTCGCCGAGCCCTCAACTATCCGGAAGGCACTGCCGGCCGTTTGATGACCGAGGACTTCTTCGGGGTATCGCCTACCGCCTCCATGCGCAGGATCATCCGGATGATCCGGGAAGCCACGGATGAAGAATACGAAACGGTCAACGACATCTACGTTGTAAACGAGCAAGGCTTTCTACTTGGCGTATTCAGTCTCCGGCAAGCGGTCCGAGCCCCGATTCTGAGCTTGGCAAAGGATGTGATGATTGAGGACGTGGTGACCTGCACGGCGGACACGCCCGCCGAACAGGTCGCGCGCCAGATTGCCAAGTACGGCTTCTACGCCATGCCGGTTTTGGACGACCGGGGAAGGATGCTCGGGATCTTCACCGTCGACGACGCGCAAGAGGTTTTGGAGGAGGCGGAGACGGAAGACGTGCTCATGCTTGGCGGCGTCTCGGGCGACGCGGAGGCGTACCTTTCGCTCAGCATTATCGAGCTTGTGAAGCGCCGACTCCCTTGGCTTTTCATCCTGTTCATCGCCGAGACCCTGACAGGCAGCGTCCTGCGACACTACGTGCCCGAATCGGCGGACAACGCCGGGGCACAGCTCGCCACGGTCGCCAAGTTGATGCTGTTCGTGCCGTTGCTGATCGGCGCGGGCGGCAATTCGGGGTCCCAGGTCACGACCACGATCACTCGTGCGCTTGCCGTCGGCGAAGTCAAAACATCAGATTTTTGGCCCGTCTTCCGCCGAGAACTGGCCACGGCCGCCTGCATCGGCCTCGTCCTCGGTCTCGTAGGGTTCTTCCGAGCCTTTCTTGGTTGGCACTCCGGGCTCGACATCTCCCTGGTCGTGG
>JAXLTH010000078.1:0-1955 GCA_046330155.1 Fimbriimonadales bacterium
GGTTGCCTTCGTAGTCCTTCTCGCTCTTGCTCTCAACGGGCTTCGGCTCGACGCCCAGGTCTTTTTGCGCCCGCTCAAGGCCCGCCCAAGCGCTGTCGTTGAACGACTTGTCTCCACGTCCGCCGCTGTCGAACACGATGCCGACCTTCAGCTTCTTCTCGCCCGAAGGCGCGGGGGAGCCGGTCGTCTCCGACGTTGAACTTTGCGAGCCGCAGCCCGCCATCACGAGAGCCAAGCCAACAGCCGCCAAACCCGTCCAGATCTTTGTCACGATGGTCAATCTCCTCCCCGACTGCGGGTTCCCGTCGGGGACCCCAGCGGGTACACTGCCAGATTATGGCGCACGGTCCAGCAGGATCGTCTGCGTCGTTTTGACCGGAGTCCCCGATTGATCACCTGCAACCTGACCAAGCTTGAAACCGCCTTGGAGGCGACCAAAAAGGCTTACCCGAAACTTAAGCCGACCGACGCCGCTTTGGTGGCGTCTGCCTTGACCCTCACCGGGCGTCACGCCATCGCCATCTACGACGGCACCCAGTACACCTGGCCCGAAGATTACGAGAAGCTGACCGGCGCCGTAGCCCGCGAACTGGAGATGGCGAGCGAGAGCATCGAAGCCCCCAAGAAAGTGAGCAAGACGGAAGAAGTCGAGCCGATCACCGTTACGGTGGGACTGATGCCCAACCTCGTGGCGGGCGAGAAGCAGCTCGAGGGCTTCGACAAGCTCAAGGCGTTGCTCAGCGATATTCTGCAGGAGGGCGTGGAGTTCGTCTACGCGCCCAGCGATCTTGGCTGGCAGTGGGCGCTCGACCGCGCCAACTGGGAGACGATCGGCGGGCAAGATTTCGGCCGGCGAATCAAGATCAAGGCGTCCTTCACCGAAGGCGCGGTCGGGGTCGAACTCGGATCGGGCGGGACGAAGAAGCGGTCTCGCGCGAAGGCAGCCCCCGTTGCCGTCGCGGAGCCCGAGCCGGCAGCCGAAGCTCAGCCAGAAGCGGAAGCCTAACCCAAACTTGCCAGCAACTCACGAGCCGAGCGGAAAACGCTCGGCTCGTCTTGTTTATAGACCTCGCGGAGCGCGATTTGGGTGGGACGTTGGCCGAGGATGCTCGTTTGGACGACCCGTAACCAACTGTTCGTGGCGTGGGCGCGGAGGAACCGGGCAATCGACGCCTCTCCGCCGCGGGATGCGAGGTGCGCCACGATCTGCCCCGCCTGCTGATAGGCGACCCAACGATCGTTGAGCTCGCCGCGAACCGGGGACCAAGTGGTGGCGAAAACCTGCTCCAAGGCTGAAGGGTCCCGCCAGAGCCAGCTGCCATCGACAAACGGGCGGGGAGACTGGAGTTGGTTCGCCACCCAGATGGAGACTCCCTCCGTCACCCAAGTCGGGATAGTCGAGGCGGACATGTTCTCCGAGGCGACGTGCCCGTACTCATGGGCGACCACGGAGGCGAAGCTGCCGTCGTGGATGGTGGTGGGCGAAATGCAGATCTTTTCGTAGGGATACTTGGGCACTTCGTAGCCCAGGCGATAGCCAGAGCCGGGCTCCTCGGCAAGCAAGGAAAGGCGCACGGGCACCTCGTGCTGCCAGTCGAGACGGTTGCCGACCATCTGGCACGCGGCAAGGGCGACCTTGGCAAGTTCGTCGATACCATCACCCGTTTCCGCGGGGACAAACTCGATTTCGAGCCAAGGGGTAAGGCGACGCCGTTCGCCCTGGGACTGCGTTGCCCACTCGGCTTCGAGAATCTGGAGAAACGGCAGGTGCTGGCCGCGGACACCGACGCTCGATTCCTCGACGAGGGCAGCCGCGCCCTCAAGATTGTCGTTCGAGTAGAGCGCGTAGATGGCGTGCCACCGGGCAACGTCCTCCTGCAACCCCCAGTAGGCCGATGGGCTGGCTTGGGAGACGCGGACCAAAGAGGCGCGGCGGTCTTGCGTCCGGCGCGCCC
>JAXLTH010000079.1:0-1892 GCA_046330155.1 Fimbriimonadales bacterium
CTAGAAGCGCGATCTCCTCGAGAAAGCCTAGGAAGTTGCGCTTGTCCTGCACGCTCACCTGGCGTAGTCGCTCGTCGTCGACGGCGATCATGTCCAGAATCTCGCGGAACCTCGGGGTCTCCAAAAACCGGCGGCGCATCTCCACGAACGCCTGCATCCGGGCCTGCCTATGCTGCCGCACAAACTCCAGCGCGCCGAACAGGAAACCGATGAGCGCGATCACCGTGCCCGCGATGATCGCGATGTCCTTGGTGACGGAAAGCGAGGCGCCCACGGTCCCAAAAGGGTACCAGGGCGGCTAGAATCCGTGGATATGTTCGCGGGATACTCGGGCAAGCCGCTGGTCGAGAAGCTGGGCCTCAAGCCCGGGCACGCCGCCGGCGTCGTCGCCGCGCCACCCCATTATCGCGAGCTAATGGGCTGCGAAGTGCCCAAGTTGGAACCCACCGCCGGCGAGCCCGACCTCGATTTCATCCACTTGTTCGTTGCCTCCCAAACGGAACTGGAGGCAATGCTCCCAGTGTTGAAAGGCCGCCTCAAACCGACGGCAATGCTCTGGGTTTCGTGGCCCAAGAAGGCCAGCGGCGTGCCTACCGACGTGACCGAAACCCAGGTTCGCGATTGTGGACTGGCGACCGGACTCGTCGACACCAAGGTGTGCGCGGTCGACCAAACGTGGTCTGGCCTCAAGTTCATGTTCCGCCTCCGCGACCGTTAGGTCACACCTTGGCGGTGCCGAATCGCATGCGGAGCAGGTTGCGGATCTGGAGGAGCGTGAACCCGATCAAGATTGCGCCCATCACCCAAGCGGCCGCCGTGGCGTAGCCGAACTTAAGGAACATGAAGGCGTTGGTCCAGACCTCCAAGCCGATCGTGTGCGTCGAGTAAAGGGGGCCGCCTCCCGTCAATACGAACACGTTCTCCATCGCCTTGAAGCCGCCGATGAAGACGCCCAGCAGGTTGATCAGAATGAGCGGCTTCAGGCCCGGCAGGGCGATGTAGCGAATCTTGTGCCACCAGCTTGCGCCGTCCAAGTCCGCCGCCTCGTACCGCTCTTCGGGGATGTTCTTGAGCGCCGCCAAGTACAAGATCGACCCGGGGCCTGCCCCTGCCCAGATGCCCGGCAGAACCACGGCGAACATCGCCAGGGTCGGGTCGCCCAGCCAGTCGTGGGTCTCGCGTATCGGCGCCCATCCGACCGAGGTCACGAGCGGGTTGATAAGCGCAATGAACGGCGCGAGGAGCGAGTTCAGCAGCCCCTCGGGCGTCTTATCGTAGAACTGCCGCCACAGGATGGCGATGACGATGCCGCTGGTCATCGCGGGCAAGTAGAAGATGGTCCGGAAGAACACCTTGGCGCGCGGAATCTCGTTCAGCGCCATCGCCAGCAGGATGGGAATGAGGAACCCGATCGCGATCGTAAGCCCCACGTAGACGAAGCTGTTGATCAACGATTTGTAGAAGATCGGCTGGGTAAAGACCTCGATAAAGTTGTCAAGCCCCTTCCAAGTTGGCGGCTTCGTGATCCGGTAGTCCTGAAACGCGATGAGCAAGCCGCGGCTGAGCGGGTAGTACGCCCATACCAAAATGCTCGCCGAGGCGGGAAACAGGCACGCCGCCATAAAGCGCATGACGCGGCGCCGGTCGGTGCCCGCCGCCAGGCTTCCTGTGGGAACCAACTCCACCGACTTCGCCCGACGCCAGAACCAGACGCCGAGCCCAAACACCGTGACGGCAACGACGGTGAGGATGCCCGCCGCCCATGCGCGTTGCACTTTCAGGACCTCGGTTGGGGTGTAGCCCAGCAGCTTCCGGTCCATCTCCGCCGAGACGTCCTTTAGGATGTCCATGGCCGGCGTATCAGGCTCCAGCCGCGCTCGGTCCAGCGCGTT
>JAXLTH010000008.1:0-104741 GCA_046330155.1 Fimbriimonadales bacterium
CGAAGGACGAGGACACCGAGGGCTTCGTCAACGAGCTTCTGTCCATCGAGACCGTCAAGATCGCGGCGATCTTCCGCGAATCGAAGCGCGGCAGGGTCCGAATTTCGTTCCGCTCCCGAGACGATTACAACGTCGCCTCGGTGGCCCAGGAGTTCGGCGGGGGCGGCCACCGCAACGCCGCCGGTTGCGCCCTGGATGGCCACGCCGAAGAGATCATGGAACTTGTGGTGCCGAGGCTTAAGGCGTGCTTGGCATCCTCATAGTCGACAAGCCGCTCGGCATCAGTTCGCACGACGTCGTCAACTCGGTGCGGCGTAAGCTCGGCACCAAGCGCGTCGGCCACGCGGGAACGCTCGACCCCCTCGCCTCCGGCGTTCTCGTGGTGGCGGTCGGTCCGGCGACCCGCTTCCTGCAGTACCTGCCCCTGGAGCCCAAGATTTACGAAGGCGAGATCCAGTTCGGCATCGAGACCACCACCCAGGACGCCGAAGGCGAGGTGGTTCGGGAAGCTCCGCTTCCACAGGACCTGGCCTCCGCCCTCGACGCCGTCCTGCCCTCGTTTCTGGGCACGATCGAGCAACTCCCTCCGATGTTCAGCGCGGTCAAGCGGGACGGGCAGCCCCTTTACAAGCTGGCGCGGCAAGGGCAAGAGATCGAGCGAACCCCACGGCGAGTGCATATCGTCGAGTTTCAGCTGGGAGTACCCGCGTACGGAGTCGTTCCCTTTCGGGTGGTTTGCTCCGGCGGGACGTACGTGCGAACGCTGGCGCACGACCTTGGCCAAGCGGTGGGATGCGGAGCCCACCTCAAGAGCCTTGTTCGCACCGGGGTGGGCAAGTACCGCCTTGCGGATGCCGTCCCGTTGGAAGCGGTTTCGGCGAGCGGACTTATCCCCCTTAACGAGGCGCTTCCGCCCATGCCCATCCTGACCTTGGACGAGGCTCAGGTTTTGCGCATTCGCATGGGGCAAGCCATTCCTTGGCCTGAGTCGCCGCCCGAATCGAACGTCGCCGTGGCCGATCCGGCAGGCAACGTCATCGGTATCGCTAGGGTCTCGCCCCCGTTTCTGCAACCCGAGGTCGTGATTCCCGTAGAGGCGACGTATGGTGCGGTTTGAGCCGAACGTCCCCCGGCGCTATCTGTTCGGCCAACTGATGCTCTTCCTCGCGTGGGTTGGCGCAACCGGATTCGCGATCCTTCTCCACCCGAGCCTGGCCGGGCACGGCACCCACACCCAACTCGGGTTGCCGCCCTGTCCCAGCATGCTAATTCTCCATCGGCCGTGCCCCGGTTGCGGAATGACGACCAGTTGGACCGCCCTGGTCCACGGCGAGATCGGCTACGCCTTCCACTGCCATTGGCTGGGCCCGATTTCGTACCTGCTTCTCGCCGGCTTCGGTTTGGTGTCGGGTTGGGCGTACCTGAAGGGCATCAGGATCGACACCGCCACGCGCGGGTTCACCTGGTTCAGCGTGATCTTCACCGTCACGTTCATCGTGTACGGCGCCATCCGGTTCGCCCTCGGCTAATGTGTCGGATCTTCAGACGTGCCCGGCTCACCCGAGACCGTTTTCTCGTGCCTGAGCTCGCCAAGATCCTTCCGTAGAGCCGCTTGGACTTCCTTCTTGAACGCGTCCTTGGGCAGGTCGTCCACTTGGTCGGTGAGCTGCTTGAAGGGCAACAAGATCGTGACCCGACGGTTGGCGAAGCTGTAGGGTTCCTCGGGCACGCGCAGCTTGGTATCGGCATAGCCGCGCACCTGATAGATTTGCTTGGTCGGCACGCCGCTTGCGGTTAGCGCCCGCCGCATGGAGGCCGCGCGGTCGGTGCTCAGGTCCCAGTTGTCGTAACCGGTTCCCGCATAGGGGCGGGCGTCGGTGTGCCCTTCGATGATCAAGCGCCGTCCCGAGTGGGCGAGCACGCCGGCAATGGCTTGAACCGCCTTCATCGCCTGAGGGCGAATGGTGATGCCGCCGCTTTCGAAGAAGACCGAACCAGCGGACTCCACGAACTCGATTCGCAGCCCTTCCTCGGTAATGTCGGTCTCGATGTTCTTGAAGAGGCCCTTAAGTTCTTCCGCCTTCTGAACGACGGCGGAGACCTGCTTCTCCGTCGCCTCAAGCTCGCTCTCGTCGGCGAACCGCTCGCTTGTGTTGCCTACCTGCTTGTCGACACCCGTCTTGGGAGGCGGCATTCCTTTGAAGTTGATAATGTTCTTGCTGAGCGGCTGGGTTTTCGAGAAGCCCATCGGGTCGTTGAAATAGCCCTGAACCTGCGCCTTCGTCTCGTCGGAAAGGCCCATGATCCACATGACCATGAAGAACGCCATCATCGCCGTCACGAAGTCGGCGTAAGCCACCTTCCACGATCCGCCGTGATGGGCGTGTTCCCCGTGGCCCTTTTTCTTCTTGATGATTACGGGAGTGCCGTCCATGCTCTTTCCCTCTCGGCGTTACGCCGCCTTGACGTGGGTCTCCATGTCGGCAAAGCCGGGTCGGACGCTGGGTTCGATGTTGCGGCGAGCGAACTCGACGCAGGTGATGGGCGACTCGCCGCGGGCGAAGCTGAACAAGGCGTAGCGGATGCAGTTCATGTACGCGCCTTCCGCCTTAAGGCGAAGGTCCATGGCTCGCGCCATCGGGGCGAACACGCCGTACGCCATCAAGATGCCCAAGAAGGTGCCGACAAGGGCGGCGGCGACCGATTCTCCGATCGCGGCGGCTTCGCCGCCGATCTTGCCCATCGTGATGATAACGCCCAACACCGCCGCGACGATGCCGAAGCCCGGCATCGCGTCGCCCACCGTTTGAACGGCGTCGATGGGGATTTTGGCTTCCGCGTGGGCGGTCTCCAAGTCGATTTCCATCATCTCGCTCAAGTCGTGGGGACCGACCGCGCCGGTGAGAATGACCTTCATCGTGTCGCAGAAGAACGAGACCGCGTGGTGGTTGCCGAGGAACGTCGGGTAGTTCTTGATGATCTCGCTGTTCTCGGGGTTCTCCACGTGTTGCTCGAGGCCGAGCAAGCCGTCCTTTCGGGCCACGTTGAAGAGCTGGTACATCATCTTCAACACTTCCAGGTACGCGGCGCTGGTGTAGGGGTCGGGTTTGAGGAGCCCCATGACCCCCTTGATCGCGGACTGGAAGTTCTTCATGCCGTTTGCGGCAAGGAACGAGCCGAGTCCGGCGCCTCCCAAGATCACGAACTCATTGATCTGGATGAGCACGCCGATGTTGCCGTGGTGCATGAGGTAGCCCACCATGACGGCAGCAAAGACGATGACGATACCGATGATCGTGAACATTTAGCGAATACCAGCCCTCATTTCTGCCTGTTCCACATTCCCCCGCGAAATTCACATGCTCGAGCGGCGGTGCGGGCTCCGCTACAATCTCATTGTCGGCAACGTCTGAAGCAATACTCTCCCATGCTCGTTTCTCCTCGGCGCGTTCGGCTCCTCGACCCGCATACCATCAACCAAATCGCGGCGGGCGAGGTCGTCGAACGACCCGCCTCCGTCGTGAAGGAGTTGGTGGAGAATGCCCTAGACGCCGGGGCTCGCCGAATCGAAGTTGAACTGCGCGACTCGGGCAAGACCCTGATCCGGGTGGCGGACGACGGCTGCGGGATGAGCGAGGAGGACGCCGTAGCCGCCCTCCAAAGGCATGCGACCTCGAAAATCGCCTCGATCGACGATCTGCTCGCGGTCGGGAGCCTGGGCTTTCGCGGCGAGGCAGTGCCCTCCATCGCGTCGGTCTCGCGGATGACGCTCTCCACCGCCGAGGAGGACGGCAAACGCGTGGTCCTACGAGTCGAAGGCGGGCAGATGGAGCCCGTCCAGCACGAGGCAGGACCGCGAGGCACGACGGTGTCGGTCGAGGACCTATTCTTTAACACGCCCGCCCGCCTCAAGTTTCTGAAGTCGGAGGGCACCGAGCTTGGCCAGTGCCTGGATCACCTGTCACGCTACGCCATCGGTTACCCCGACGTGGCGTTTGTCGTGAGCCACAACGACCAAGAAGCGATGCGCACGCCCGGAAACGGGGACCTGTTGGAAGCGATTTCGTGCGTCTGGGGACGAGACTACGCGCGGGCTTTGGCGGAAGTGGCGTCGACGGCGGGCGGTTTGACGGTTCGCGGGTTTGTTAGCCCCCCGCACCTCACCCGGCCAACCCGCGCCTACCAATACGTTTACGTGAACAACCGGCCGGTACGCTCTCGCATGCTGACCGCAGCCCTCGACCAGGCCTATCGCGACCTGACGCCGGAGCGGCGCTTCCCGATGCTCGCTTTGTTCTTGGACATCGAGCCGGACCGGGTCGACATCAACGTCTCCCCCACCAAGAGCGAAGTCAAGTTCCAGCACGAGGGCACCGCCTTCGACGCCATTCGGTACGCAATCCGCAATGCGCTTGCGCACCACGGCATGATGCCTTCGGCGGCGAACATCGCCGCCGCCAACGAAGCCCTCCAAGACGTGCAAACGAGTTTGGGAACCATGGCGATGGAGACCTTCGCCACGTCGTCGGGACGAGCCGCCTTCGAGGCCTCGGTGTTCGCGCAGTCGCCGCTCGTGCCCGCAGATCTCGCCTCGGCACCGGCGGTGCAAACAGAGCGCCTGCCCTTCGCGGACCTCCTCGACGGGCTCCGTGTGCTCGGGCAGATGATGAACACGTTTATCGTCGCCGAAACGCGCAAGGGGCTGGTGGTGGTCGACCAGCACGTCGCCCACGAGCGCATCCTTTACGAGTACCTGTGCGGACTGAAGGGGCCGAGCGCGATCGAAACGCAGCCTTTACTCGCGCCGGAAACAATCCACTTGGATCGCCGCGCCGCCGTGCTCTTGCGAGAACGGCTGGACGAGGTAACCCGCGTCGGATTCGACTTGGAGCCGTTCGGCGGAGAAAGCTTCCTCATCCGTTCGGTTCCGGCGGCGATCCGGGGCAAATCGGCGATCAAGATTCTGCGCGACTTCGTCGACGAGTTGGTGGACGCGGCGGTTGCCCGAAAGCTCACGCCCACCCGAGAGCAGATCTGGATTACGGCTTCGTGCAAGATGGCGGTAAAGGCGGGAGACCCGCTAAGCCACGCCGAGATGGAGAAGCTCATCGTGGACTTGGCGTCCACCGAGAATCCCTACCTTTGCCCGCACGGCAGGCCGATCACCATCACCCTCGGCATCGACGAGATGATGCGAAAGTTCAAGCGTGCCTAACCGGCAGCCTAACCTTGAGTATTCGGCACCGCCATCGGCTTTGCCGAGAACTCGAGCGTCAGGGAAGGATCTTCAGACGAGCCGAGTTTCAACGGAACCTTCGCGCCCGGCTTCAAATCAAACCTGGTCTGCAGACCGGGCTGCCGGTCGCGGGCGACGCTCTCGACGCTGAGTCGCACCCAACCCGAATCTTTGACCACGGGAGCCAGGTAGACGTGCACGCCGGTCTCCGAATCGGCATACTCGACGACCTCGCCGTTCCGAACCCGAAACGTCTGTTCCAAGTCCAGCTTCTCGATCGAACTGGAGAGGCGTAGCGTGATCTCCACGGTCACGGGGGCAACGTCGAACTGGGCAACCCACTGCTTGGCGTTCTGCACCGCCGCTTTCGGGCCGCTGATGCGCACCATGCCTTCCAAGTCCCGTCCCACCGCCCTGACTTGGCGGGTGGTGTCCTGAATCCTCGTGGCGACCTTGGACGGACGCAGGTGGTGCACCGGGACGTCGACCACGCTGACGTCCTGTTGCGCGAAAACGACGAAAATCGCAGGCAATAAGAACATGCTTCCTCCTTAATGGACCGACGAACGGGCTGGCGCAAACGTTCGCGAGGTCAGAGCTCAACCCTGACGGGCTCACGCACGGAGAGGTCCTCCACTTCGAACAGGTCCTGCTCGCGGTGGCCCGCCATTCGCCCGATCATGCCCGACGGAAAGCTCTCGAGTAACGTGTTGAAGTCGCGCACGTTGGCGTTGTAGAACCGGCGGGCGGCGGCAATGCGATCCTCGGTGTTCGCCAGCTCGTGCTGGAGTTCGAGAAAGGTGGTGCTTGCTTTAAGTTGGGGATACGCCTCGACCCGCGCTAGAAGTTGGTTGGTGGCTCGCACCAGTTCGTTCTGCTCTTGCGCCAGCATGCCCACGGTGCCCTGAAAACCCATTGCGTGTTGCCGCAGCGAGGCAACCTTCTCGAACAAGTTGCGCTCGTGCGCCGCCATCGCCTTGCACGTTTCAACCAGGTTTGGGATCAGGTCGTAACGCCGCTTGAGCGCGACGTCCACGTTCGCCCAACTCTCGCGAATGTGGTTCTTGACCTTGACGAAGCGGTTGACCGTGCCGACTACCCAGAGGAGGACGACAAACGGCACCCCGATAACGGCGTAGAGGGCAACGTTAGCGCCGCCGCCGTTCATGAGCGAGCCCCCATGTCTTGCTTCACGTAGTCCGGCACCAAGTCAAGGAACTCCTTCGTTTCGATCATCAGCCGCTCCAAGTCCATCGGGTCGTAATAGCTGTCGTTCTCCAGCATCAGGCGAACGTCTCGGAACTGCCAATGCCGAGGTTGGTACCGCATCAGAAACTCCATCGCCTGAGGGTGGAGGATGTCGTAGGCGAACTGCGGATTTGGCGAGGTCACGTGGTACTTTCGGTTGAACTCCTCTGACTCGAACTGGATGTCCTTGATGCCCACCGCCTGCCCGATCCGGTCGAAGAAACCCTCCCCGCGAATCTCCAACTGAAGGAACGGAATGGGCTGGATGCACGCCGCGACGCCATAGGTGTACGTGGTTTGGTTCTTGCCTGAACCGGTCTTGTAGGTGTAGTCGCAGAACCACCACTCGATGCCGTCCCGCTGCCCGAACACCACGTTGGCGGCACTTTGAGAATGTCCAGACCCGAAGGGTGAGAAGTCCCCGAATCGAGACGTCACCTCACCGAGATTCCCGTCGGAGAACCAGCCTCCCGACTCCAGATAGGTGAATCCGTGGCGGGCGGCGAACGCGCGGAATGCCTCTCGGCGCTTCCCCGCCGCGATCAAGGAAACGATCACCAAGACGACGACGAGAACGCCGAAGCCGATAAAGATCGGTATGGGAATGTCCGCCCGCCCCTGCATCTCCGAGAACGATACTCGAATCGCCCTGCTAGGGTTCCAGAAAGGGGAGGTGGTGCCGGGAGAGGGACTCGAACCCTCACGGGGATTAGCCCAACGGTGTTTGAGACCGCCGCGTCTACCATTCCGCCACCCCGGCGAGTGGGAATAAGAAGATACCCGAGGCGCCGGCCCGGGAAACCCGGACCGGCGCAGCGAGTGCTAGTTGCCGCCGCCCTTTCCGACCTTCGGAAAGTCGGGGCGCTTGGTCTGTCGCTTACCCTTCTTGAGCTCGCCCATCAGGTACTCGACGGCCTTGGCCAGCTGAGGGTCTTCACCCTTGGCGATGGCGTCGGGCCGAGCGTCCACCTGGATGTCCGGATCGATACCCGTGTTCTCGGCAATCCACTTGCCTTCGACGAGATCGTACAAGCCGAACTCGGGCGAAGTGAGGAAGCCGCCGTCGATGAGCGGAGCCGAGCCGGCGATGCCGACCAGGCCGCCCCAAGTTCGGGTTCCGATGAGCGGACCGAGCTTGTTGAACCGGAAGAGCCACGGGAAGAGGTCGCCACCCGAACCCGCATACTCGTTGATCAGCATGCACTTGGGCCCGTCGATCGACTGCGTCGGGAATCCGATGTCGCCGCCGTTTCGCTGCCGGAGCGCCGTCTCGTAACGTCGGCTCAGCTTCTCGGTGAAGAAGGTCGGAATCATGCCGCCGCCGTTGAAGCGCTCGTCCACGATAAGGGCGTCCTTGTCGCTCTGGCTGTAGTAGCCCTTCGTGAACTCGATCATGCCTGGCTGGCTCGTGTCGGGCACGTGCATGTAGCCGATGCGCCCACCGGAGAGTTCGGCGACCTTGCGGCGGTTGCCCTCAACCCATTCGATGTAGCGAAGGCTGCCTTCGTCGGCAATGGTCTGCACCCGGACCGTGCGAGCGCCGTCATTGGTCGGCTTGTCGTTCACCAGCAGGTTCACCCACTTGCCGGCGCGGCCGACGAGCAGCGAATGCGGACTGGTGTTGGCGTCGAGCGGCTTTCCGTCGATCGCCAGCAGATAGTCGCCATCCTTGACGTTGATGCCGGGAGCCCCGAGGGGTCCCCGTCGCTCGGTTTCGAAGTTGAGGCCGCGGTAGATCTTCTTGAAGCGAATCTTGCCGTTGGCGGCTTCGTAGTCCGCGCCGAGCGCGCCCACGGGAACTGGAGCGGCTCCCGCGCCCATGTCACCACCGCCCACGTAGGCGTGGCCGGTGCCGAGCTCGCCGATCATGAGGCCGAGAACGTAGTTCAGGTCCGCACGATGGGCGACGAATGGCAGGTACGCCGCGTACTGCTGGCCGATCGCCTTCCAGTCGAGGCCGAGCATGTTCTTGTCGTAGTACTTGTCCCGCTCCCAGCGCCAAGCTTCCCAGAAGATCTGCTTCCACTCTTCGCGGGGGTTGATGACCGCCTGGACGTCGGAAGTGTTCACGCGGCCCACGCCGACCTCGATGCCGGGGCGGACGTCGGAGATGCCGACCAGACCGCCGGGGCCCGCGTAGGCGAGCTTGGTTCGCTTCGCGTTGAAGTCAAGGCTGGTGAAGCCCGCGCCCAGAATGTCTTGCGGCTGGCGGCTGTCGAAGTCGAACTTCTTCAGGGCGCCGCCGGTGATGACGAACACGCCGTTGTCCGCACCGATTACCGCCTGATAGGAGCCGGGACCCCAGGGCAGCGGAAGCGTGCGCGACGCCATGCCGGCAAGGTCCACCTTCATCGGCGCCGGATCCTTCTTCTCTTCGGGCTTCTGAGCGTCGCCCGTGGGCTCCTCGTCCAACTTGGGCAGGAACGGATTGGGCGCGTCGGCTTCCAGCGGCATCATGTACACGCGCTGGCTGTTCTCCATCTGAAGGCCGAACTCGAAATCGCCCGGCGTGGGGATGAAGGTGCGCGACGAGATGAAGTACACGTACTTGCCGTTCAGGTCGAACGTCGCCGTGGAGTCGTTGTAGTAGCCCTCCGTGATCTTGGTCGACTTCTTCTCGGCAACGTTGTACATCCAGATGGCGCCGAACTGGTTGGCGCCGGCATTCACGTAGACGATCCACTCGTTGTTCGGCGACCAATCGTAGTTCTCAGCGTTGTTGAACTGCCCGGTGTAGACCACGTCCCCCTTCTCGGTGGCGAGATCGAACACCACGAGGTCGTTCGTGACGGTCGTGTAGGTGATCTTCTTGCCGTCCGGCGAGTAGCGGAAGCTGGTGATGCGGTGACTCGGGTCCGTCTTCAGCGGCTTCGCCTCGCCGCCCATCTGCGGCTGCAGCATGATCTGGACTTCGCCGGACTGATCGCTCAGGTAAGCGATCGTCTTGCCGTCGGGGGACCAGGTCGGGCTTGATTCCTTCACGCCCGAGGTGCCACCCGTCAGGTTGCGGGTGTCGCCGTTCTTTGCCGGCAAGCTGAAGATCTCGCCACGCGCCTCGACCGCCACCCGCGCACCGCTCGGCGACAGAGCCACCGTGCGGATCATCGGAGCCAGGTTTCGCAGCGTCGGGCGAGCCGAGAGCAGGTCGCCCTTCACCGTCGGGTGCAACGTCGAAATCGCCTTGCTGGCGATATCGTAGGTCATCAGGTAGCCGTTCTTCTCGAACACGATGCTCTTGCCATCGGTGTTCGGCCACTTGATGTCCGCATCGTCGAACTTGGTGACTTGCGACTCCTTCTTGGTCTTGGTGTCGTACACCCAGAGGTTGCGGGTGCCCTGCGTCTTATCGCAGATGTAGTAGACGTCGTCGCCAACCCACATGGGGTTCCAGCGGTTCTCCCGGCCCGAAGGAATCTCGGTGTAGGTGGACGCGTTCAGATCGGAGAAGCCGATGCGTCCCTGAGTGCCGCCTCGGTAGCGTCGCCAGTTGAAAGTGTGCGAGTTGTTGCGGTCGAAGGCGACTTTGGCGCCGTCGGGCGAGAACGCGACGTCGGCGACTTCGAGCAGTTTGGTCTCGGTGGGCAGTCCGCCTTGCGGAGAGACGATGCGCAACCCGGAAGTGAAGGAACCCGGCGTGTTCTGCCCGGAGACGTACGCGATGCGCCCGTCTGGGGTCCAGTCCGCCATGATGTCGGCATCCGGCTCGAAGGTGAGTCGCTTGGGTTCTCCGCCCTCTACGGAGACCACGTACACGTCGGGGTTGCCGTCGTAGCTACCGGTGAACGCGACCCACTTGCCGTCCGGCGAGAACTTGGCGTTCGCCTCGGTGCCGGGATGGGAAGTCAGACGCCGCGCCAATCCGCCGTTGCGAGAGGCAATCCAAAGATCAGAAGCGTAGGTGAAAACGACCTGGTCGCCGTAGATGTCCGGAAAGCGCATCAGCCGCATCTCCGAATCCCCCTGGGCCACCATGGTCAATGCAAGCGCATGCCACAGCATGACGGTACGTTACCAGGCTGAGGTGACTTAAGTTGCAGAACTGAGCAGTTGGTCCCGACGAAAACGCAGGCGTCCGGAACGATCCGCGTCGGATTGCCGAATCGCCCCGATCAGGAAGGGAGCGGCAAGCCGAATCTCGTGAAACGCCGCCAGGTGTTGGATGGCGGCGATGGCATCGTCCGGAGCTGCAATGTCCGGCATGGTGAGCGTGGCGATCAGAAGGGCGTCTTGGGAGGCGGGCCGACTGTAAGACTCGAACTCGGCTCCCATAAGGTCGGCGCTGCCCTCGTTCCGTTTCGCCTCAAGGATGCCTTTTAGGACGTCCATTCGGTCGCCGGCGAAGCCCATGACGATCCGCGGGTTCCCCGCCCCCAACAGCACGATGCCCAAGCGAGGATGCGCCGCCGTCGGGCCGAGGTCGGAGTTGACCACCCGCTCTAGAAGCGATCCAAAGCCTTCGTGCTGCATGCGGGCGATTTCGGCGTCCCGGGGGAGCATCGAGGATTTCTCGATGAGAATGAGGGGTACGCCTTGGCCGTCCAAGTCTGCGGCAAGTCCGGGCAGGTACGCAAGAAGGGGGGCAAGCGCTTGGTCGAGAGGCTCGGCGTCGTCGCCAAAGAGCAGAACTCGGTCCAGGGCGCCGGTTCGGGGCACGGCGCTCGGCAGACGGTTCAGGTCGAGGGCCTCAAAGGCAAGCCGTGCCAACGCCAAGGTTGCTTCCGCCACGGATTCGGGAGAGCCCGAGTAGGCGATCCAAGTGTGGTTCAGGTCCGGCTCGCTGAACAGATCGTGGACGTGGACCCCCGCCTCGAGCAGGGCATCCTGCATTTGCCCCAGAAGGAGCCGGTTCCGCCCAAATGCCCACTCTGTCGAAGCGAGGACCAAGCTCAAGTGCCGACGATGTTGTAGCCGTTGTCGATGTAGATGACCTGCCCGGTCACCCCGCGGCTGAGGTCGCTGGCGAGGTACACGGCGCTACCCGCCACTTCTTCCTGGCCGTATTCGCGCTTGAGGGGCGACCGCATGTTCACGTGCTCAATCATGTCGAGCAAGCCCTTCACGCCCCGCGCTGAGATGGTGTTGATCGGGCCGGGCGAGAGGGTGTTCACGCGGATGCCGCGCGGCCCCAAATCGACCGCCAGGTAGCGAACGCACGACTCCAGCGCGGCTTTGGCGACGCCCATGATGTTGTAGTTCAAGCAAGCCCGAACGCTGCCCAGATAGCTGAGGCACATGACGCTGCCGTCGTCGTTGATCACGTCTTCCAACACCCGGCACAGGCGGACCAGCGAGAACGCCGAGATGTCTGCCGCGAGGCTGAAGCCGTCTCGACTGCTGTCGATGAACCTGCCTTGAAGATCTTCTTTGTTCGCAAACGCCGCCGAGTGGACGAGGAAGTCGATCTTGCCCATTCGCTCCTTGACGTCTACCGCGAGCTGGTCGAGTTGGGCGTCGTCGGCGAAGTCGATGATGAACTGGGAGAAGCGGTCATCGTCTCCGATGAGCTTCTGCACCCGCTGCTGCATCTTCTCGTTTTGAGCCCCGACGCCAACGTGGGCGCCATGATCTGCCAATGCCTTGGCGATCGCCCACCCGATGCTGTATTCGTTGGTGACGTTGAGGACGAGGCCCTTCTTCCCGGCAAGAAGCATGGGCTGATTATGGCAAGGCTGCGTCATGGAATGGCGATTATTCCTTCACCATGGCTGAAGGGCGGAGGTTCAGCCTGGGGTCTTTGCCCAGCGGCTTCTGCCACTCTCCGTAGACCGGGTTGGGCAGGATGATCCAATCCTTGGCGAAGTGGGCGGCGTTTTCGTCCACCGTCTTGTAGCGCGCCTCGATCGCCTTGGCGCGGTCTTCGGGCTTCTCGAAGTCCAGTTTCGGAGTCTTGAAATCCTCGCTGAAATCGCGCAAGTTGTCGCCGATGAGCAGCGCGACGTTGAACATCTGCATGACGCGGTTGCGACGCAACGTCTTATCCGAAGTGTCCTCTTGGAGCAGGATGCGGATGTCGGGGTCGCCCGCGTTCAAGCCGAGGTGCTTCAAGGCGTCGATGGTGGCGCTCTTGTACTTGTTGAGGCGGTTCGAGATCAGGACCACCACGACGCCCATCGAGTCGGCTTTCTCCATGAACTCCTTGGCGCCCGGCACCAAGCGCACCTCGTTCGGGTACTGCGTCTCCCAGCGTTGCCAGAGTTCGTCGCTGTAGGTCAGCCCTTCGCGGTCGAGGAACGACTGGAACCCTGAGTTGTCGAACACGGTTTCGTCCAGGTCCATCACCACGGCGTTCGGCTTGTCGTCCGTCGGCTTGGGGGCGAGGAACTTCAGGCGGTCCGTCGCCAAGTTGTACGCCTGAATGCAGGCGGCGCGGTATTCCGCCGAGGTCTGCATGTAGAGGTTGGCGTCCAGCGCCCTCTGCTGGGGGTTGAGCGCCTGGTAGCCGCCCAAGGCAAGGGCGCCCATGCCGAAGCCGGCGACCGCCGGAACAATCCAAGAAGGACGATCGATCATGCCCGGATTTTAGCCGTTCCGAATACAATGGTCCGTATGCCCCTTGCCGTCGCCCGTCGTTCCGTGTTGGTGGTCATCGACGTTCAGCCTGCGTTCCTCGCCCCGTTCTCGGATGCCGACGAGATCGTCAAGCGCACGGAGTTCTTGATTCGACAGGCGACCCTGCTCGGCGTTCCCATCGTCGCCACCGAGCAGTATCCGTCCCGCATGGGCGGCACCCACGAGCGGCTTCTGCCCTGGCTAAGGGACGCCACCGCGCCGATCGTGCCCAAGATGGTCTTCAGTGCGCACGAGGGGGTGGATGCCCTGGACACGGGCGAGCGCGACCAGTTCGTGCTTTGCGGCATCGAGACGCACATCTGCGTGAACCAGACCGCGCACCGCTTGTTGGAGCGGGGGCACACCGTGATCTTGGCGGGCGACGCCGTCAGTTCGAGACAACCTTTGCTCCACGCGCTGGGGATGGAACGTTTGCGCCATGCCGGAGTCGCCGTAGCTCCGAGCGAGGCGATCGCTTACGAGTGGATGGAAAGCGCCGAGCATCCCCAGTTTCGAGAGGCGTTGAAGCTCGTGAAAGAGTACGCGTAGCACCCGCGATCTACCGCTATACTTAGCCCCGTGCGGGCATGGCTCACAGCCTTGGGACTCCTTGCGGCGGCGCTGGTGTGCGCCGACGAGCCCATTACGATTCGCATGATCGCCGGCCCGGCGATGGGCTTGCCCCCGAAGGAAGCCAGCGATCCCCGTAGCGTCGCCCGGCGAGCCGTCTTCGAGCGTTTTCAGAAGCTGAACCCCGACGTTCGCGTGGTCAACGCGGGCGGACTTTCGATGGTAGGCGAGAAGGCGGAGGCGATGTTCCTCATGTCGATGGCGGGGGACACTGCGCCGGACGTGTTCTACGTCAACTTCCGCCAGTACTACAACTACATCGACCAAGGCTTTTGCCGACCGTTGGACGATCTGATCACCCGCGACGCGGGGAGCATGCAACGCGTGAGCCCGCTCATCACGAAGGTGCTCAAGAGCTACGACGGGCATGTGTACGCGGTCCCGTGGTTCCAGGTCGCGCTCGGGCTTTTCTACCGGAAGGATTACTTTCAGGAAGCCGGTCTGGACCCGAACCGCCCCCCTCGCAACTGGGACGAGTTCTACGATTACGCCAAGAAGCTCACCAAACCGGGGCGAACCGGATTCCTGATCGCCAAGGCGTACCACTGGGTGAACTTCCTTTGGCAAGCCGGGGGCGACGCCGTAACCCCCGCCGAGCGCGGCTATTGGAAGGCAAACATCGCGACGCCTGAAGGCGTGAAAGCCCTGGAGTACTACCGCAAGCTGGTGACCGAGACCTGGCGAGGGCCGGACGGCAAAACGATGGGCCCCGCCGCCGCGAACCCGGTCGATTTCTCCAAAGAGGTCGCCGAGGGCAAAACGGCGATGTGGTTCAGCTACACCAACGACGTCGTGCTTCAGATGACCGATTTGAACCCGGCGCTATTGGGCGTGGCGGCAATGCCGGCGGGTCCCGCCGGGCCTGCGAACGAGATCAACGCCGGCATGTGGGCGATCAACGCCAACATTACCGATCCGAAGAAGATCGAGGCGTGCTGGCGGTTTATCAAGTACTTCTCGGGCGACGAGGCGGCACGGGTGAACACCGAGAAGTTCGTGGAAGCCGGCCTGGGCAACTTGGTGAACCCGAACTGGCTCGAGAAGTTCGGCTACCACGACCTGGTCGGCCAGGTCGATCCCAGCTACGTTCGCGCTAACAAAGAGCTGTTCACGCACGGCCATCCCGAACCCTACGGGCGGAACTGCCAGCAGGTGTATCTGGTGATGGACAACGCGCTGGACCGAGCGCGGCTGGAGCCTGATACGCCGGCCATGGACATCTTGAAGGACGTCTCGGCGGAGATGGACCGAAAGCTGCTGGGCTACACGCCAACCGAGGTCCTGAAGGTGCAGCGCGCATGGGCGGCGGGCATCCTCACCGTCGTTGCCGTCACGGTGTTTGGGCTCGGCGTCTGGTTCTGGCGTCGGGCGAAGTCGGTGGAGTTGGTTCCCACGGGAAGCCTGGCGGCGGGCACCGACCGGCGCCGCGTCATGCGCTTTATGGCGGCGTGCCTGTTTCCCGCCTCGGCGAGCATTTTGGTATGGGCGTACTACCCGCTCAGCCGCGGCTTGCTCATCGCGTTTCAGGACTACCGGATCACGAAGCCGCCAACTTGGAAGGGGCTCGACAACTTTATCGAGGTCTTTACCCAGCCGATCTTCTACAAATCGTTGATCAACAGCTTCGTCTACGTGGGGCTTACGATCGCGATCGGGTTCCTCATTCCCATCCTGCTGGCGATGGCGCTGAACGAGATTCCGCGCGCCAAGGTGTTCTTCCGGACCATCTTCTACTTGCCCGCGATGACCAGCGGCATCGTCATCGCCATCCTGTGGCGGCAGTTCTACGATAAGACGCCCGAGGGGCTGCTGAACTCGCTCCTCGCGCCGTTCATTGCGCTTATCAACCCGCTCGTGACCTCGGTCGGATGGGCGCCGATACGCGAGACCCACGACTGGCTGGGCGACCCGACCCTGGCGATGTTCGCCGTGGTTCTGCCGGGCATCTGGGCAGGGGCAGGCCCCGGGTCGATCTTGTACTTGGCGGCGCTCAAGAACATCCCCGAAGAGCGGTACGAGGCGGCGGACTTGGACGGCGCAAGCTGGTGGCACAAGATTCGCTACATCGCCCTGCCGGGCCTGAAGCCGCTCATTCTGATCAACCTGCTGGGCGTCTTCATCGGCGGCTTCAAGGCGATGGAGAACGTGTTCGTATTGACGGGAGGCGGCCCCCTTTACTCGACGCACACGATCGGCTTGGAGGTCTGGACCAACGCCTTCATGTTCCTTAAGTTCGGCTACGCCACGGCGGCCGCTTGGGTGATGGGCGCAATCTTGATCGGGTTCACGCTCCTCCAGATCCGCAACCTGCTCCGCATGCGATTCGGCACCGCCAAGGTGTGACCTAACGGTCGCGGAGGCGGAACATGAACTTGAGGCCAGACCACGTTTGGTCGACCGCGCACACCTTGGTGTCGACGAGTCCGGTCGCCAGTCCACAATCGCGAACCTGGGTTTCGGTCACGTCGGTAGGCACGCCGCTGGCCTTCTTGGGCCACGAAACCCAGAGCATTGCCGTCGGTTTGAGGCGGCCTTTCAACACTGGGAGCATTGCCTCCAGTTCCGTTTGGGAGGCAACGAACAAGTGGATGAAATCGAGGTCGGGCTCGCCGGCGGTGGGTTCCAACTTGGGCACTTCGCAGCCCATTAGCTCGCGATAATGGGGTGGCGCGGCGACGACGCCGGCGGCGTGCCCGGGCTTGAGGCCCAGCTTCTCGACCAGCGGCTTGCCCGAGTATCCCGCGAACATATCCACGGATTCTAGCCGCCCTGGTACCCTCTTGGGACCGTGGGCGCCTCGCTTTCCGTCACCAAGGACATCGCGATCATCGCGGGCACGGTGATCGCGCTCATCGGTTTCCTGTTCGGCGCGCTGGAGTTTGTGCGGCAGCATCGGCAGGCCCGGATGCAGGCGTTTGTGGAGATGCGTCGCCGATTCTTGGAGACCCCAAGGTTCCGCGAGATTCTGGACATGATCGCCGTCGACGACGAGCGGCTGCGCCAGGTGAGCGTGCAGGACAAGCGCAACTTTCTGGGCTTTCTCGAGGAGATCGCGCTTCTAGTCCGGTCGGGGGTCATTCGGCGCGAGGTGGCGGGCTACATGTTCGGGCACTACGTGATGCTCTGCCGACGATCTCAGAACTTGTGGCACGGGCTCGACCCCGAAAGCATGTACTGGACCGTGTTCCATCGCTTCGCGGACGAGATGGAACGCTTCGAAGAAGAAGGCAAGCGGTTGGGCAAGCGCGTCCGGCTCTGAAAGAAGCCGGTCCGCCGGTACAATCTGAGTTCCCATGCCGGACCTGTTGTTCGAACTTGGCGTCGAAGAGTTTCCCGCGACGTTCGTGAAGAAGGCGTACCAAGATCTGGAAGCCGCCATCGTTTCGCGCCTCGACGAGGCGGGTATCGGACATGGTGCCAGCCAGAGTCTGGGCACGCCGCGCCGGCTCATCGTCCATGTGGCAGATGTGCAAGACCGGCAGCCCGACGTGACGAAGGAGATGCGCGGTCCAGGCGTCAATGCCGCCTACGACGCGGACGGCAACCCGACCAAAGCGCTCGAGGGCTTCTGCCGCGGACAAGGCGTGGAAGTCTCGGCGGTGCGCAAAGACGGCGACTACGTTTGGGTTTCCAAGACGATTCCGGGGCGACCGACGGGCGAGGTTTTGGCAGAGTTGCTGCCCGCCGCGGTGAAGAGCCTCGCGTTTGAGAAGTCCATGCGATGGGGCGCGGCGCGGATGCGCTTCGCGCGTCCGATTCGCTGGATGTTGGCAAGTTTCGGCGGCAATCTTGTTCCTTTCGAGATCGAGAACGTGGCTTCGGGACTGACTACCCGTGGGCACCGCTTCAACTTCCCCGAGCCGTTCGAGGCAAAGACTTTTGATGAACTGCTGAACGGCCTGCTCGCGCGGCAGGTGGAAGCGGACCCCGCCGAACGCGAGAAGCGCATCCGTGAGGGCGCCTACGTGATCGCCTCGGGCAAGCCCCAGATGACGGACGCCCTGGTGGAGGAGAATACTTTTCTCACCGAGTGGCCGACCCCGCTGGAGGGCGAGTTCAAAGCCGAATACCTTGAGTTGCCCGACCCCGTGCTGGTTACCGCCATGGCGAAGCACGAGAAGATGTTCCCCGTGCGGGACGACGCCGGCAAGCTCACCAACAAGTTCATCTTCATCCGCAACGGAGGCGTGGACGAGGTGGTTCGCGAAGGCAACGCGTGGGTGCTGAGTGCCCGATTTAACGACGCGAAGTTCTTCTTCGACGAGGACAAGAAGCACGACCTCGCCTGGTTCCTCGAGCGCTCCTCCGGCATGCTGTTCCAAGAGAAGTTGGGCACGGTTCGCCAGCGAGCCGACCGCCTTGCCGCGCTTGCCGCCGCCGTGGCGCAGGCGACCGGCGCGGACGCCGCCGAGGTGGAAGCAGCTCGCAAAGCAGGACTCTACGCCAAAGCCGACCTGAGCACCGGCTTGGTGAGCGAGTTGCCCGCCCTGCAGGGCGTGATCGGCGGCGAATACGCCAAGCGCGAGGGTTGGGACGAAGCTGTCTGCTGGGCGATTGCCACGCACTACGACCTCGCCAAGAACCCCTCGATAGACGGGGCAGGACCCCGGACAGCCGTTCGAGTTCTCATCGCGGACCAGCTTGACAAACTGGCGGGATACCTCGGGCTTGGGCTGTTGCCGAGCGGCTCCAGCGACCCCTTCGGTCTTCGCCGCGCGGCGACGTTGCTGATCGACGCGGCGCTTCGTTGGCCGGGCACCTTCCCCAGCTACGCCCGCCTGTTGGCACAAGCCGTGAAGCAATACGAGGGGCACGACTTCTCGCTTGGCGACGTGGCGGCCGCTCTTTCGGACATCGTGCGGTCGCGCTATCCGCTGTTCTTCGAGGACGCCCGCTACGATGTAGTCGAGGCGGCGCTGGGCATCGAGGATCTGGACCCGCAGAGCGTGCGGTTCCGTATCCAAGCCCTGACCAGCCTTTGCGACGACACGGCGTTCGTGCAGACCGCCACCCGGCCGCTGAACATCGTGGCGGCGGCGCAAAAGAAGAACGAGCCGATGGGAAGCAACCTTGATGACCTGGACCTTGCCAAGCTGGACTCGGCGACGGGCACGGCACTCGCCGAAGCGGTTCGCGCCGCCGCCCCGAAAGTGGCTACCGCCGACGTGGCCGGGCTGAAAGCCGAGCTCAAAGCGCTCCAAGGTCCCATCAACGCGTTCTTCGACGATACGATGGTCATGGCGGAGGATGCCGCCGTTCGCCAAGCGCGCCTGACCCTGCTCAACGTGGTGAGCGGGCTATTGCGCCGGGCAGGCGATTTCTCCAAGCTCGTGCAGGCTTAGGGCGTCGCTTCGCGGTACAAGCCGAAATCGACGAGCGCCACGGGCGCCATCGTGCTGGTGATGCGCAAACGGACCTTGCCGGCGGTCGTTTGTGGAATCCGCACCAAACGCCGGTTGCCGATGGTGGTGCCCTGGGCGACCTCGCGCCAGCCACCATCTTGCCAAGCGTCCACCGCCCAGCCCGCAACGCGCTGCCCCAAGGCAATCTTCTCCCGCAGTTCCACTACGTCAAACGCTTTGTCGCCACCCAAATCGATCTCGATCCACGGGTGTTCGTCGCCGTCCGCACTGCACCACGCGGTGTCGGCCTTGGCATCGACAAGATATCCGATCGCCGAACCGGGCCATACGGTCGAAGCGGCCGTGACCTTCGCGCCCCGAGCCAGGTTGTTGGCAAACGTGCCGTTCAGGTAGGCGCCAAAGGCGCGTAGCTTCTTCTCGTCGTCCTCGGGCATCTTGCCGTCGGTGTTGATCACCAAGCCTAGATTGAGCGAGGCGCCGCGGCCCACGCTCTGGAAGTACACGTCCCGCAGTTGGGAGGGGGTGCGGGCTTTGCCGTCTTGGCTCTTGTGCCAGAACCAGCCCGGACGCAGGGGCGTGTCGCACTCGGCGGGAATCCAAAGCTTGCCGTTTTGGGTGCCCTCAATGCCCAGTTCGTACTTGGTGTCGCCGGGACCGGGCTTGCTCGGGCGACTGCCGCCTACCGGGGTGTAGGTCGCCCAACAGGTCTCGCCCGCAAAGCCCGATTCGTTGCCCACCCAGCGGACGTCGGGGCCAACGTCGCTGAACATGCAAGCGTTAGGCTGAAGATCGCGCACCATTTGCCACGTGGTGTCCCAGCCGTAGTAAGTTGAGCGGTCGATGGTGCGCGTCTCGCGGGCGCCGCCGTAGTAGCCGTCGCCGCCGTTGGCGCCGTCGAACCACACCATGAACAGCGGCCCGTATTGCGTCAGCAGTTCCTTCAGCTGGTTCCGGTAGTAGTCCACGTAAGCGGGGCGACCGTATTCGGCGTGGTTGCGATCCCAAGGCGACAGGTAGACGCCGAACTTGAGCCCTGCCTTCTTGCAAGCCTTCGCCATCTCGCCAACCAGGTCGCCCTTGCCGTCGCGCCACTTCGTGCTCTTCACGCTGTAGGCCGTGTGCTTGCTGGGCCATAGGCAGAAGCCGCCGTGGTGCTTGGCGACCAGAACGATGCCCTTCATGCCGGCGGACTTCATGACGTCCACAATGTGGTCGGCGTCGAAATCCTTGGGATTGTATGGCTCAAAGGACTCGTCTCCGTACGCCCACTCCTTGTCGTAGATCTCGTTCAAGCCGCTATGGATGAGGGCATAGAACTCGGTCTTGTGCCACTCAACTTGGCGCGGGCTGGGCAGTACGCCGTAGGGGGGCGGCTCGTTGGCGGAGGCGAAACACATGGCGGCAAGGGCGCAAAGCACCATGCCGATAGCTTAGCCCAGAGCGGGCGCTAATCGAAAACGCGGAAACTGCCGAAAATACCAGGGTGAGCGCGCTGCAACTTCCGACCCTGGCATGGACGGGCGAACGTATGGTTCCCCACGCCTCTGATGCCGCAACCGAGCTGTACCATTGGCAGCGCTACCTCTTCTTCCGCCCTTGGTACGAAGACGCCAAGGTTATCGACGCCGCCAGCGGCGAAGGCTACGGCACCAACTACGCCGCCACGTTCGCGGCCTCGGCAAAGGGCATCGACTTGTCGCCTGAAGCGGTTGAGCACGCGGGAACCCGCTACCCCGCTGCACAGTTCAGCGTGGGCGACGTCTGCACCGCCGACTACTCGGATGCCGACCTGATCGTCAGTTTTGAGACCATCGAGCACGTGCCCGACCCGAAGGCGTTTTTGGCCGCGCTGGGAACGTGTAACGGCCGCATCGTGATCTCCACGCCCAACCGCAAGACGCACTCGCCCGGCAACCGGTTGGAAGACCAGCCCCTTAACCCGTACCACACGGTGGAATGGACGCCGCTGGAGTTCGCCGACCTCATTCGCGACTGCTTCCCCGGCCGTCAGGTTCGATTCTTGAGCCAGGAACGCCGTTGGCCCGGGCTGATCCGCGAAGGCTTGGACGACGAGGCCATGTACTGCATCGCGGTCATTGGCGACGGCGAACTGCCGCAATGGCCCAAGCTGGGCATCGCCATGCCCACCCACACGAACGCCGCGGGCGCGACGGACGCGATGGCGGCACTCTCGCGCTACTATCCCGGCGAGATGGTCTTCGCGGTGACCGCCAACGGTTGTTCCAGCCTCGACCTCATGAAGCTCCGCGACTTCGAGAAGGCGGTGCCGCATCTGGTGCACGTCATCGAGAGCCCGGAAAACCTAGGCTACGGCAGAGGCGCGAACCTGGGCTTCGCGTGGCTCGCCGAGCAGGGCGGCTTCGACGCCTACGGCGTCGTCAACGACGACGTGTACCCCGGGGCCGGCTGCGTGAGCGAGATGGCGCGGGCATTCACCGAACTAAGGGCCGCAGGCGAAAACGTGGGCATCATCGGACCGGTTAGCGACAACATCCACGGCGCACAGCGCGTGGACATCGGGTCCTTCCAAAGCCTCTCCGAGATGCACTTCCGAGCCGACCAACGCCTGAAGTCCCACAACCGTTCGGTTACGGCTTCCGTTCAGGTTCGCGGCCTCTTCTTGCTCATCAGCCCCGAGTGTTTGGACTCGGTCGGAGGATTCGACCCGCGATTCGGCATCGGCAACTTCGAGGACGACGATCACAATCTGCGCACGCGTCTGGCGGGATTCTCACTGTGGATCGCCGACGGCGCGTTCCTCCACCACATGGGATCCACCACGTTCCGAACGATGGATGTGGACTACGAGGCCAACATCCGTCGGAACGCCGAAACGATGGCCGCCAAGTGGGGGCTGGAGTCGATCGAACAGTGGGTTGGTTTGAACTCAACACCGGAAGGCATGGACCTCTTTGTGCCCCTGACGGCGACCCTGGGCGACGCCCGCCCGATCCGGGTCAACGGCGAAGCCGTGGACCTTGTCCATCAAGCTTCAGACCTTGAGTTTGCGGCTTGGATCGTAAACCAGTTGCGCAACAAGCCGCGTTCCGAGCGAAAGCGGGTCATCGAACTGTTCGACGCGGCCTAGCGATTCGAGACGCCGGGCGCTTCGGCTCGTCATACTTGACATCAAGCCATGAAGCGCCTTGCGTGTCTTTTCGCCCTCTTGCCCTGCCTTGCGCTTGCCCAGATCGACTACTCGCTGAACGTCGACGTCCCGGCAAAGTCAATCACGGTATCGATTCGACTGGAGAAGGCCGACGCGACGCAGGAGTTCCGCATTCCTTACTGGTGCCCGGGCTTCTATTTCATCCAGAACTACCAGCGGAAGATCAGCGACGTGGTCGCCACGGATGCCGAGGGCAACACGCTGCGCATCCACCGGCCGGACGAGCGTGCTTGGCTGGTGCAAAACCCCAAGGGCGGCCCGATTCGGTTGACCTACCGAGTTCTCGGCGACGACGGCGGACTGGGCTTCTTCTGCGTGAGCGTGCGCGACCGCGCGGCTTTTGTGAACGGGGCAGCCGCCTTCATGTACCCGGAAGGGCGCTTGGACGAGCCCTGCCGCCTCGCTATCGGCAAACTCCCGACAAAGTGGGAGATCGCCACCCCGATGGACCCCAAGGGCGACAAGTGGGAGGCAGCAGGCTACGACGAGTTCATCGACCATCCCATTCAAATGGGCCTGCTCGAGCGGCGCAAGTTTGAGGTCGAAGAGATCCCGTTCGAAGCCGTGTTTGTTAGAAGCGAGCGCGACATGCGGTGCGACCCCGACGCGGAGACCGCGCGCCTGAAGCAGGTCGCCGCCCCGGCGATCCGCATGTTCGGCGGCGCGCCGTTCAAGCGCTACCTGTTCATCATCCACCTCGACCCCGGCAACTTCGACGGCGGCCTCGAGCACCGGGCCTGCAATGTGATCAATACCGCCGATAGCCGGCCCTGATGATCGACGACCTGGCGGCTCTACGAGTACTTCCACGCGTGGAACGTGAAGCAGATTCGGCCGAAGGTGCTGGGACCGTTCGACTACACCGGGCCGGTGCGCACCGCCAACCTCTGGTTCTCGGAAGGGGTGACCGACTACTACGCCTACCGCTCCACCTATCGCGCTGGGCTACAGAGCGGGAGTGGATGCCGAGAACTATGCCTTCCAGATCGCAGAGCTTCAAAACTCAAGAAGCGCCTTTCGAAGACGATCGAGCAGGTTTCGCGCGGGGCGTGGGAAACGGGCGGATTCGGCGACGGAGACTGCTACTACACCAAAGCGGCTCGATCTGCGGGCTCGTTTTCGACGCCGCCATCCGAGGTGCCACGGAAGGCAAGAAGAGCCTGGACGATGTGATGCGCTTCCTCTATGCGGAGCACAAACTGCCCAAGCCAGGCTTTTGAGGACGGGCTGCTGAAGGCGATCAACCAGGTCTCGGGGCACGACTTCACCGCCCTCTACAAGCAGATGATCCAGTCCACCCAAGATATGCCTTACCCGTATCTTCCGAACTGGGCTTGCGGCTCCAGGTGCCGGGCAACGCGTACCTCTCCTATGGATTTCAGAGAAGGGGGCCGAGGTCACCGAAGTAAGCGGCGAGCTGTTGAGCGAAGGGCTCCGCCAGGGCGACCGGATCACCAAAGTGAACGCACAGCCTATCGAAGACTCGTTTGTCGGTTTGCGACCTGAAGATCCGGTGCACCTTGTGTTGGAGCGAGACGGCGGCGAGTTCGAGTTTACGGTGAAGGCGCAAATGGTCCCCGCCCAGGGCTACCGGCTGGAACGCGACCCGTTCCGCAAACGCCACGCGACTCAAGCGCCTTGCCGAGTGGCTGGAGAAGTAAGAACTCCCCCAAATGAAAAAGGGGCGACGCCGGTATGGCGTCGCCCCTTCTCGTTTGCTTCTGAGCCTTAGCTCTCGTCCTCGAACTCTTCCTCGTCCGCCGCCATTTCGGCAAGCGACGGGAAGGCGAGGGCGCCCGCCAAGTCGTCGTACAGCGCCTCGTCGTCGGCGCCCGTGGCTTCCACCAGCGCGGTGAGCGACTGTTCCGCCCACGCCGGAGCCTTTTCGACTTCCAGCGAGATGTTGCGGTACTGCTTCACGCCCGTACCGGCCGGGATAAGCCGTCCGATGATGACGTTCTCCTTGAGGCCGTTCAAGTTGTCCTTCTTTCCGCGGACCGCCGCTTCCGTAAGGACGCGCGTGGTCTTTTGGAACGAAGCTGCCGACAGGAACGACTCGGTGGCGAGCGACGCTTCGGTGATACCGAGGAGGATCCACGTGCCCGTGGCTTCCTTCGGATCGCGCTCGATGTCTTCGCCCGTGATCGGATCGACGTACTTGATCTTCTTGCCCGACTGCAACAGTTCGCGGACCTGCTCGTTCGCCCTTTGGAAGGTGAACCGGTCGACGATCTGGCCAGGCAGGAAGGGCGTGTCGCCCGGCTCCTTGATCTGGCGCTTTCGCAGCATCTGGCGGATGATGACTTCAACGTGCTTGTCGTTGATGTCGACGCCCTGGGCCTTATAGACGCTCTGCAGGTTCTCGACGAAGTAGTCGTAAACCGCAGCCGCGCCCGCAAGCTCGAGGACCTCGTGCGGATCGCGCGGGCCTTCGGTCAGGGGGTCACCCTTGATGATCTTCGCGCCAACCGAAACCGGCAGGTTGCCGAGCGGCGGGACGAGGATCGGATAGAAGATGTTGACCTTCTCGATACCGTGCTTTCGGAGCACCTGCAGCGTCGCCGTCGTCAGCTTCTGGCCAACCAACTTGTCCAGGGCGGCGTCCGACTCCTCCCACGGCTGGTGGTCGGCGAGGTACGCGTCCTTGATGGGCGACGTGGTCGGCACGGTGGCTTCGACGATGACCCAGCGTCCGAAGGAGGACGTCTGGATGCTCTTGACCATGCCCGTCACCGGGCAGATGATCGCCTTACCACGCGGCTGGCGTCGAGCCTCGAAGATTTCTTCGACGCGGACGATACCGCTGGATTCACCGGTCCAGGCGTAGAAGAACGTCTTTCGTTGCCGCTCCCACATCTTGCGCGAATCGCTGTCTGCCTTCTCGGCAGCCTTTTGGGCAGCCTTGGTCTGGCGGGCGGTCTTCGGCTTTTCGCCGTCCGCCGCTTCCACGGTGAGCACGCCGTCGCGCTGGGTGAAGAGCTGCTTCACCGCGCCTTCCTGCGACTCGAGCAGCTTCGTAGGATCGAACTGCTTCAGGTCGGTGTCGGTCGCGGTGGCAAAGTCCTCCATGAACTGGCGGATGAACTTACCGGTCTTGTACTGGTTCGTGCGGGCGATGGTTGCCGATCCGGCAACACCACCCGTGTGGAACGTACGCATCGTGAGCTGCGTGCCGGGTTCGCCGATCGACTGGGCGGCGATGATGCCGACCGCGACGCCGACTTCAACCAGCTTACTGGTCGAGAGGTCGATGCCGTAGCACTTCGAGCAGATACCCTGCGTGAGTTCGCACGTGAGGGGGCTTCGGATGGAAACCGTGGGCTTGCCGTGCTCGTTGAGGTCGAACCCGTTGGCACGGTACTCGTTCACGATCTTCTCGCGAGCCTTCTCGTCCTCGCCGGCGGCGTCGAGCGCCTTCATAAACCGGTTTTCCAGTTCGGTGACGCGCTTCGCCTGCTCGCGGGTGATGATCGAGTCGTACTCGATGACGTTCTGGCCCGTTTCCGGATCCGCGATGGTGGTGAGCGCCACACGGCCCCACATGCGGTCGCCGATCGGCTCGATGACCTCACCCTCGTCGAGGATTCGGTGCACCTGGATGCCTTCCGCCGTGCCGCAGTCGTGCTGCTTGATGATGACGTCCTGCGAGACGTCGACCAAGCGACGCGTGAGGTAGCCAGCGTCCGCCGTTCGGAGCGCCGTGTCCGCCAGACCCTTACGGGCGCCGTGCGTGGTCACGAAGTACTCCAACATCGTGAGGCCCTTGTGGAAGCTGCTCTTGACGGGCAGCTCGTGGATAACCTCGTTGAACTGGTTGAACATGAGGCCGCGCATGCCTGCCAGCTGGGCAAGCTGCTTGACCGAACCACGTGCGCCGGACACCGTAATGATGGACAGCGGGTTCATCTGCTTCATGCCGCCGACGATCTCCTTACCGATTTCGTCGTACGTCTCGGTCCAGAGACGGATCAGCGTTTGCTGCATCTCTTGGAACGACATCATGCCGCGTCGGAACTGGGCGAGAACCTTGTTGGACTTGTCGTCGGCTTCCTTGAGGATTTCCTCACGGCGCTCCGGCGGGTCCATGTCGGTGATCGCAACCGTCAAGCCGTACTTGGTGGCCCATCGGAATCCGAGATCCTTCATGTCGTCGAGGAGCTTGATGGTTCCACCGACGCCCACGCGCTTGTGGCAGCGCATGATGGTCTCGGCAATGTTCTTCTTGGTCAGCTCCATGTTCAGGAACTCGTCGCTGAACTTGAGCGGATACGGAAGGACGCTGTTGAAGATGAGCTGGCCCGGCGTGGCCCGGACGATGACCGTTTCGAGCTCCTGCTCAAGCGGCACGAGTTCGCGAGTCTCCTCGCCATCCTCGTTCGTGGTCGTCTCGTACTTGAACTCTTCGCCGGTAGCGGCGTCTCGATAGTCCACCTCGGAATCGGGGCGGAAGATCGGACGCGTGATGCGGACGCGCACCGGGTCGTTCAGGTGGAGAGGCTCTCCGGTGGCAACGCCGTCGAGCAGGTAGAGGATCTCATCCAAGTTCGCGTAGGTGCGCGGAACCGGATTCTTCTCCGGGTCCTCCTGGTGGAGCCGCTCTTGCTCAGCCAGCGCCTTGCGCCCGTCTTCGCGGGTGAAGGTCAAGGCGTAGCAGCCAAGAACGATGTCCTGGATCGGCGAAACCGTCGGGCGGCCGTCAGCCGGCGAGAACAGGTTCTGCGTCGACAGCATCAGGACGCGCGCCTCGGCTTGCGCCATCGTGCTCAGGGGCACGTGCACAGCCATCTGGTCGCCGTCGAAGTCCGCGTTGTACGCGTGGCACACCAGCGGGTGAACCTGGATCGCCTTGCCGTCCACGAGGATCGGCTCGAACGCCTGGATACCGAGACGGTGCAGCGTGGGAGCGCGGTTCAGCAACACGGGGTGCTCGCGGATGACCTCTTCGAGGCCGTCCCACACCGCCGGGTGCATCCGGTCGATCATGCGCTTCGCCGTCTTGATGTTCTGGGTGATCTTCTTCTCGACGAGCGTCTTCATGACGAACGGCTTGAAGAGTTCCAGCGCCATCTCCTTCGGGAGGCCGCACTGGTGAAGTTTGAGGTGGGGACCGACGACGATGACCGATCGGCCAGAGTAGTCGACGCGCTTTCCGAGCAGATTCTTTCGGAAGCGGCCCTCCTTACCCTTGAGCATGTCGCTGAGCGACTTCAGCGGGCGCTGGTTGCTGCCCACGACGGGGCGGGCTCGGCGGCCGTTGTCCACCAACGCGTCCACGGCTTCTTGCAGGAGCCGCTTCTCGTGGTTGATGATCGACTCCGGCGCGTGGATCTCCATGATCTTCTTCAACCGGTTGTTGCGGTTGATGATGCGTCGGTAGAGGTCGTTCAGGTCCGAGGTGGCAAAGCGTCCGCCGTCGAGCTGCACCATCGGGCGAAGCTCGGGCGAGATGACGGGCACGATGTCCAGAATCATCCACTCGGGTCGGCTCTTGGAACTGATCAGCGCCTCGGTGACTTCCAACCGCTTGATCGCGCGGGCGCGGCGGGTGGAGGTCGTCATGATGATCTCCTGGCGCAACTCGCGGGCGAGGCGCTCGAGATCGACGCGGGTGAGAAGCTCCTTGATGGCCTCTGCGCCGATATTGGCGCGGACGAGCGGGCGCAGGTCCTTGCGGAGGCGGGCGCCCACGGCGTCGAGCATCTTGCTGACGGCGCGCCACTTGTCTTCGTCGATGAGCTGGTTGCGCTCGAGCTTGCCCAGCAGTTCGACGGCGGAGTCGTAATCCTTAAGGCGCTCGTCCGCGTCGCGGTACTCGGCCTTGATGCGGTCGTTGATCGCCTTGGCGCGTTCGCGGACCATCTGGTCGTCGTACTCGTCGGGGTTGCCGCCGACTTCCTCGGCGAACCGGCGAAGGCTGTCCTCCTCCAGCTCCTTCATCATCTTCTGGAGCGCAACCTTCTCCTGCTCGACGCCCTGGCGAATGGCGGGAAGCAGGTCGCGGATGGCTTCGCTCTCGATGTCGATGATGATGAAGCTTGCGAAGTAAATGACCTTTTCAAGCAGGCGCGGGGAAATGTCCAGCACCAGCGAAAGGGGTGACGGAACGCCCTTGAGGTACCAGATGTGGCAAACCGGCGCCGCCAGCTCCACGTGGCCCATGCGCTCGCGTCGGACCTTGCTCCGGGTGACCTCGACGCCGCAGCGCTCACAGGTGATGCCCTTGTACTTGATCTTCTTGTAGCGTCCGCAGTCGCATTCCCAGTCCTTCACCGGGCCGAAGATGCGCTGACAGAACAGTCCGTCCCGCTCCGGTTTGAAGGTTCGGTAGTTAATGGTTTCGGGCTTCTTCACCTCGCCGTGGGACCAACTCATGATGTCCACCGGGCTTGCGATTCCGATTCTCAGTTTGTCAAAAAGGCTGACGTCTGCCATATTCTCCGTTCGTTTCCGTTGTTCGCCAAAATCGCTCGGGTTGGCGGTCGGCTTTTAGCCAACCGCCAACCCCGGGCAACTTTCTTTAGTTGAAGAAGCCGACGCTGCGCGCCAGCCGGGTGTCGTCTCCGCCGCCCAGTTCTTCGAGGTCCTTGAGGGGAATCTCGCGACTGGACAGGTCTTCGACCGCCACCTTGAGGCCGAGCGACCGCAGCTCGTTGACGAGGATCTTGAAGGATTCCGGAATGCCCGGCTCCGCCAAGGTCTCGCCCTTGACAATGCTCTCGTACGCCTTCACGCGTCCCATCACGTCGTCCGACTTGATGGTGAGGAGCTCTTGCAGCGTATAGGCCGCGCCATACGCTTCAAGCGCCCACACTTCCATTTCGCCGAAGCGCTGGCCGCCGAACTGCGCCTTACCACCCAACGGCTGCTGGGTGACGAGCGAGTACGGGCCGATGGAGCGGGCGTGGATCTTCTCGTCCGCCAAGTGCTCCAGCTTCAGCATGTAAATGGTGCCGACCGTGATCGGGTTGGGAACCTCGTCGCCCGTGTGTCCATCGCGAACCCGCGACTTGCACGTGTGGGGATCGATTCCAGCTCGGTGGAAGGCGTTCTTCTCGATGCGCTCCAAGATGCCCGCGTACACGGCCTTGTCCGCCTTGTGGGCAGGACCGGACTCTTCGGTCTCCTCTTCGGGAGTCCACTCTTCGGCGTCGACCTCGAGCAGTTCCGCCACACTCTTGACGGCAGGTCCCGCCACGATGCGCGAAACACGCTCCAGGCCGGACTCGTCGAGCTGCTTAAGGCGCGCCTCGATCTTCGAGAACATCTCCTCGACGGAGTCGTCCGGACCGAACGAGACGCCGAGCTTCAGTTCGCGGTTCGTGTAAGCCGAGAGCACTTCTCGCCGCATGTGCAAGGCGAGTCGCTCCATCTCCTCCAGAACCTCGTGCTCGGTGGCGCCTTCAAACGCAGGGCACACGTAGCGCACGCCCAATCCGCGGCCGACGTAGCCGAGGTGGGTTTCCAAGATCTGGCCGATGTTCATTCGGCTAGGAACGCCAAGCGGGTTCAAGATGATGTCCGCCGGCGTACCGTCCGCAAGGAACGGCATGTCTTCGACCGGAACCACGCGGGAGATAACGCCCTTGTTGCCGTGCCGTCCCGCCATCTTGTCGCCGACCATCAGCTTGCGCTTCTGGGCGATGTAGACCTGCACCGTCATGTTGGTGCCGGCAGGCAGCTCGTCTCCGGGCAACTGCATCAAGGCGCTGTCGCAACGGTCGCACTGAAGGCGCTCGCGCTTCTTCGACTCCTTGTACACGTGGCCGCACATCGTACAGCGATACTTGAAGCGGCTGAAGACCTTGACGTCGACAACCGTTCCCTTTTCGCCGTGGGGTAGCCGGAGCGAAACGTCGCGCGTCTCTTCCGCCTTCTTGCCGAAGATGGCGATGATGAGCCGCTCTTCAGCGGTCATTTCGACCTGGCCCTTGGGGGCGACCTTGCCCACGAGGATGTCCTCCGGGCGAACTTCGGCGCCGATGCGGATAATGCCCGCCTCGTCCAAGTCCTTCAAGGCTTCTTCGCCAACGTTCGGAATGTCGCGCGTGATCTCTTCAGGACCAAGCTTGGTGTCGACCGCCTCCGACTCGTGGCGCTCGATGTGGATCGACGTGTACACGTCGTCCTTCACCATTCGCTCCGAGATGATGATGGCGTCTTCGTAGTTGTAACCGCCCCACGGCATAAACGCGACGAGCACGTTTTGGCCGAGAGCCAGGTTGCTCTCGTCGCAGCAAGGACCGTCAGCCAGAGGATCGCCCTTCAGCACTCGCTGGCCAAGGCCAACCACCGGCCGGTGGGTGAAACAGGTCGACTTGTTGCTCTGCACCAGGTGCATGAGCGGGTACGTGTCGGTTTCGCCTTCGTCCGTCTTAACGCGGATCTCCGTCGCCGTAACGTACTCGACCATGCCGGGTCGGCGGGCAATGACCGCAGAGCCGGAGTCGATGGCCGCCGTTCGCTCGTAGCCCGTGCCCACTACGGGCCGGTCGGAGCGGAGACAAGGCACCGCCTGGCGCTGCATGTTCGCGCCCATGAGGGCGCGGTTCGCGTCGTCGTTCTCAAGGAACGGGATGAGCGCGGTGGCCACCGAGATGATCTGCACGGGCGAAACGTCCATGTAGTCCACCTGGTCGCGGCTGACGGTTGGGTAGCTGGCGCCGCCAAGGTCGCCGCCTGCGCAACGAACCTGGAGTCGGTCGGCGATGATGCGACCGTTCTCGTCCGCTTCGATGTCGGCGGGAGCGACGAGCAAGCCCGTCTCCTCTTGCGCGGTCAGGTAAACGACCTCGTCCTTGACGTGGCCCTGGACCACGCGGCGGTACGGAGTCATGATGAAGCCGTACTCGTCAACCCGCGCGTGGGTCGTGAGCTGGCTAATCAGACCGATGTTCGGACCTTCAGGGGTCTCGATGGGGCAGATGCGGCCGTAGTGCGATCGGTGGACGTCGCGAACTTCCAGCTTGGCGCTGGTTCGCTGCAGACCACCCGGGCCGAGGCTGGACAAGCGGCGCTTGTTCGTGATCTCGGAGAGCGGGTTCGTCTGGTCCATGAAAGTCGACAGCTGGTTGCTGCTGAAGAAGCTCTTGATGGACGCGCTGATCGGCTTGACGCTGAGGATGATGCCCGGCAGGAGGTTCTCCTGGTCCGTGCTGGTCATGCGCTCGCGGGCGACCTTCTCCATGCGGACGAAGCCGAGGCGAAGCTGGCTCTGCAGCAACTCGCCCACGCTTCGGACGCGCTTGTTCTTGAGGTCGTCGATGTCGTCGCGCTTGGCTTCGCTGAGCAGGTACGGCTCCATCTCCATGAGCACGCCCGCCAAGTCGTCCGCCGTGAGGTTTCGCACGTTGAGCGGGATATCCACGCCCATGCGCTGGTTCAGGAATCGTCGTCCGACCTTGCCCAAGTCGTAGCGCTTGACGTCGAAGAACAGACCGTAGATCAGCTGACGCGCAGCTTCCTCGTTCGCAGCCTCGCCGGGGCGAAGGCGCTTGTAAATGTCGAGGATGGCGTCGCGGTAGTTGGTGGTCGGGTCCTGCTCCAGGGTAGCATCGGCCAAAGGCATGACGTCAAGCACGCGGATGGCGGCGAGTTCCATCGACTCGATCTTCTTCGCCGTCTCGCGCTCGATCTTCTGGAGGCGCTTGATGATCAGCTTGCCGTCCGTGTCGAGAACGTCTGCCATGGGGCGCTTGCCCGTCAGGTCGTCCGCCGTCGGGTTGTTGAGCTCGATCTCCTTGCCGAACGTGAACAAGAGGTCATCGTTCGTCATGAGCGGCGTCTCGACGGTGAACTTGCCGCTTCGCACGCTCTCGGGAAGCGAGTCGAGAATGTCCTTGGTGAGCAACGTGCCCGCCTCGTGCAGCACCTCGCCCGTCTCGGGGTCGGCAATGGGCTCGACCAGCCGGCGGTGCATGGCGCGCTTGAGCGGCACCACGAGCGTGGTGCGGCCCTTGTCGAAGCCGCTGAGCGCCTTGATCATCTGGGTCAAAGGCAGCTTCTTGGTTTGGCTGATCTGGGTTCGGACCACCAAGTTGGCGTCCGACTCGACCTCAAGCCACGGGCCCTCGTTCGGGATGATACGCGCCGAGACAAGCACCTGCATGGAGCTGTCGACGCCCTCTTCGAAATAGAGGCCCGGCGAACGCGAGAGCTGCGACACGATGACGCGCTCCCGCCCGTTGATGATGAACGTACCCTTGTCCGTCATCAACGGAAGGTCGCCAAGATAGACCTCGGACTCGATGACCTCTCGGTCGCGGCCGCCAAAACGGACGATGCCCTTGATGGGGGCCTCGAACGTCATATCGCGGTCGCGGCACTCCTGCAGCGAGTACTTGGGCTCGCCGAGGGAGAAGCTTACGAGTTCGATATAATTAGTCTGCGTAAAGTCCCAGATCGGGGAGAACGTCTGGAACAGTTCTGGGAGTCCTTCTTCTAAGAACCATCTGTAACTGTTGAGCTGAAGTTCGATAAGATTGGGGACCTCGAGGAATCTGCCGATTCGCTTCGAGGAAGGTTGAATGACTCTCAACAATGCCTCCGGAGCATAATGCGCGAACTTTCAATGTACCCGCCGAGCTGTCACCGGGTCAAGGTTTGCGGCAAGAGTAAGGCAAAGAGCCTCAACCACTTTTCCACATCTTAGTCCGATGAAAGGCCAAACGACGCCAACGCGCCCTCGATCTGGTCTTCGGTGAACCCACGGCCAGCGAGGAATCGCGCCATCTTCGCCGGTTCGCCTCCGTGCGGGAACTTCACTTTCAGTACGTCTAAAACGGCCTCTTCCGTTACCGATTCGGTAAGGGCGGCTTCGATTTCTGCTTCCTCGGCTCCGCGAGCCAAAAGCTTGGCGCGTATCCACGCAGGCCCGTGGGCACGCCGCCCTTTCTGAGCGGCGACGAACGCCTCGATCACCCGGGCGTCGTCCAAGAATTTGCGCCGAATCAAATGGGCGATCGCGAGTTCCACGGTCTCTTCGTCGAAGCCTTTGCTCGCAAGGTGCCGCATCACCTCGACGCGGAGGCGGTCTCGCCTTTCGAGCACCTTGACGGCTTCCGCCACGGCGGCGTCGAGCGGGCTCACGTCAGCCTCGGTGGGCGACCTCTTCGTTCATCTTCGCCACCAGTTCCTGCTGGCTCAGGCGGAACGCCTCGAGCTTCTGAGCGAGTGTCTCGTCATGTGCGCCCAGGATCCGCATGGCGAGGAGTCCCGCGTTGCGGGCGTTGCCGATGGCAACGGTGGCGACCGGAATGCCCGCCGGCATTTGGACGATGCTGAGAAGCGAGTCTTCCCCGCCCAGGTGCTTAGTGGGCACGGGGACGCCGACGACGGGCAACGTGGTCAGCGAAGCCACCATGCCCGGCAAGTGGGCGGCGCCACCGGCGCCGGCAATGATGACCTTGAGGCCCCGCTCCTTGGCGGTGCGGGCGTACTCCACCATGCGCTCGGGCGTCCGGTGGGCGCTTACCACTTCCATCTCAAAGGGCACGCCAAACTCGCGGCAGGTGTCGGCGGCGGGCTTCATTGTTTCCAGATCGCTCTGGCTGCCCATGATGATGCCCACGATCGGCTGCATGGGAGAAGGATACCGGTTACAACTCCATGGCGCCGGGCTGGTTGCCCATCAAGCCGCGCAGGCGTCGCACCCGGTCCTCGATCGGCGGATGCGTCGAAAACAGGTTCGTTGCGCGCTCCTCGAACGACTTGATCGGGTTCACGATGTACATGTGCTGGGTGGCGCGGTTCGCCGCTTCCAGAACGTCACGGTCCTGGGATATCTTGATGAGCGCCCGCGCCAAGCCCTCGGGGTAGCGGGTCATTTGGGCGGCAGAAGCATCGGCAAGGTACTCCCGCTGGCGGCTGATCGCCAGTTCGAGCAGCTTCGCGAAGATCGGGGCGAGGATCGCAAGGAGGATCGCGAGCACCAGCCAGATGATCTGGCCGCCATTGTCGTTGTCGTTGCTCCGCCTTCGACCGCCGCCGTACCAGAGGCTGCGCCCAAACATGTCGGCGATGAGCGGGATCAAGCCGGCGATCACCGCCATCATCGTCGTAAACCGGACATCGTAGTTGCGGATGTGCGACAGCTCGTGCGCCATCACGCCTTGCAGCTCGTCGCGGTCCAGCTTCTGCAGGATGCCCGTGGTGAAACACACCATCGCGTGCTGGGGATCGGTGCCGGTGGCGAAGGCGTTGGGCGCCGAGTCGTCGATGATGTAGACCTTGGGCATCGGCAGGCCGGAGGCGATCGCCATCTCCTCCGCCACGTTACGAAGCATGAGGCCTTCTTGGGCATTCGCCTCGCGGGCCCCGGAAACGGAAAGGACGATGCCCGGCCCGGCGAAGCGAGCGACCAGAGCAACCACGAAGCCTGCCGCCGCGGCGACGGCCGCGCCGATCGGCCAAGCCGACGCCCGATAAGAACCCGCGATCGCCGCTCCAAAAAGCGTGAGAAGCGCCACCAACAGGAAGGCGTAGAACAGGCTGGCGTTCTTGTTCGCCGCGATCTGTTGCGGGAGCGTCTTTCGCATCGGGGTCCAGTTAGGTAATACGAACCACGAACGCCTCAGGTTGGACTAGGCGCCGATTTTCCCGCTGAGGGGAGGCGGCTTCTTGTTCTTGTCGTCCTTCTTCGTCGGCGGAATCTCGTCCTCATCTGGGTACATCACGCCTTCGGCGCCCTTGGCGCGCCACTGGTCGTCGTCCTCTTTGGTCGATATTTCGTACCAGTCGCAAATGAGGTCGTCGCCGAGCGAGGTCTTGACCCGGGTGGTCTTCTTCCCTTCGGCGCTCGCCAGTTTTAACAGCTCCTTCTCGGCGTCGTAGTAGGCGGTGGTCGTCCAGACCGCGCGCCACCTGCCCGCCGCCATGTCTTGCCGTGCCTGGGGCGAATCGGAAATCACCGCGTGGCGGTTGCCCTTCTCGTACCAATACTCGATTTTGCCAGCGTAGATGGCGACCGGGTACTTGCGCCGCGTCTTCGGGTCGCGCACGTCTTGGTCTGCCGCCTTGTCCTCGGGCGGGGCGGGTGGACGGTCCTTGGCGACCTCGTCGGGCACCATGGGTCGGAACGGCGGAATCTCGATGACTTCCAACTTCTGCTGGTCGTCGGGCTTCACCAGCATCTGCACCTTCCCGGTGAGCACCGCCCGCTTCTCTTTGCGATAGATCACCGCTTTCTCGCACACCAGGTTTGAGTCAGCACTGAAGTACAGGACCTTGCCGGTGGCGGTGATCACGTCGGTCTTGGTGTCGCGGACGATCTTAGTCGCCTTGACAATCACATCGCCATCGGTCGCTTCCGCTTCGGGCCACGTTTCGATGTTGCCCTTGACCTCGGTCACGCCGTCGGTCTTGATCCGCCACTGGTTTCGCTTGGAGGCAGGTGCGGCTTCCTGCAACGATGCCGGCAGTTTGCCCTCCCAACTCGCGGGACCGAACCGATAGAAATCTTCCCGAGGGTGGTACTCGATGTTCTGCGCCTGAAGCACTCCATTGAAGAAGGTTCCCTGCACCACGCCGGGGGCGCGCAAAATGCCCCGCCGCGCGTCGTAGGCGAACGCCGGCGTCGTCAGGTCCATGTCGGCATTCGACACGTGCCCGCCTTCGCTTACCGAGAGGCTTTGCGACATGGAATCGTAGCTTGCGGCGGTCCCGGTGAACTTGAACTCGCCCTTGGAGGTGGCGTAGCGGCCGTCGGTGATGTCTCGAAACTCCAGGCTCTGCCGGTTCTTCTTGACGTTGATGGTGCCGATCGTGCAATTCGCAACGAGGTTCGTGCCTTCCCAGTGTCGGAACTTTACGTCCTGAAGTTGGACGCCGATGTCGCCGCCCAAGCCGCTCTCCCCGGGGCGGTAGGACGCGAGCGGGTCCTTTCGCAGAAACCGGTTCACCCCCTCGATGGCAAACCCACCCGCCCCCACCGCCAAGGCGAGCAAGGCGACGTTTCGAAGGGGTTTAGGGAAGCGTGACATCTTTCTGCACCACTTGGTTCGGTGCTGTAAGTGTAACCGTAGCGGTGCCTGTTCGGCTGCCTTTCACGGCTTCGATCGTATAAGTTCCCGGGGTAATCCAGAACGTGAAGACGCCTGTGGAGCCCACGTTGACCACCCGGACCGGCGTGCCTGCCTGCTTGAGCGTTACCACGGTGCCCGGCGCATCGCTGCTGGGCAGGACGTGGCCCCAAATGTTGTAGGCGGGAGGAGGCGGGTCCGTGTCGTTGCTCGGCGTGAGAGGAATGTCGTTCACCGTAACGACTCCCGAGACCGCCACGTTCGGCGAAGCCGTGAAGTCGTTCCGGAAGAAGTTGGCGGCGCGAACGCTGCCCACGATGCCCCAGAAAGCCGTTTGGTTGGCCGCCGAATAAGCAACCTCGGGCAGCGTGAACAAACCGCCAGCGTTGGTCGTGCCGGTCTTGCCGCCAAATTCGACGATGGCACCCGAAATGGGGGAGCCGTCGGTGGATCGAACGACCTTGCCCTTCAGGGCAACGCGGTCAGGGCCGATCCACAGGTCGCCCACGTCCTGGGTGCCGCTGGCGGCGGGAATGGTGAACGTCCAAACACCCGAACTGCCTCGGGAGTCGACGGTAATCGACGTTGCGCCCGGGGTCACGGTCAACGTGAACGAGCCGTCCGTGACGTCCGTCAAGACGCTTGCCGAACCCACCTGGACGCTCGCCTGGGGATTGGGCGCGCCGCCCGTGCCGACCTGCAAAACGCGCCCGACCAAGACGGCGGTGGGATTGGTGCCTGCCCCGCCGCCTCCACAGCCGATGATGATGGCGAGGACGACGAACCAGCAGAGTTTGCGGATCATCGCACCCTCCCCTTCGTGCTGACTTCAAGCCATCGGAACGGGCGGGTGGCCGTAAAGCGGAAGACAGCGGGGGCGCGAAGCGTTTGCTTCTTCCTCGTGATGGTGTCGTACACGTCGAAAGTTCCGGGGTCGCCCTTCATCGCAATCAACCTCACGTCGTAGGTTTCACCCGGTACCAGCCCGTCGAACCGCACCTTAAAAGTCTCGTTCGCAAAGAAGCTCCGCACATCGCGGAACCGCGATCCCTCGACCGCGATTTGCAGGCCATCGACGGCCTTGGGGGGCAACGGCGAGTCGAACCTCGCGTCCATGTTCCTTGTGGCGTCCCTGGCGCCACCCATAAACGCAACCGCCGTCCGGTTGTTCTTGGTCACGGCGGCTCGGAGGAGCCATCCGTCCGGCTGGGTATCGCCCACGTTGGGACCGCCACCCCTGAAGAGAGGATTGGCGGGTTCGAACAGAAGCGTGGCTCCCTCTGGCGCCAAGCACCGTACAAAGTAGCCTTGGCCCGAGTTGAATTGGGTGGCGGGACCGAAGGTGCCCGTCTCGGGCACACCGGTCACAGCGTCCGCCGCGCCGGGGGTGAAAGCGAAGAAGTCCACCCCGACAAGGTTGCCGACGGCGTCGCTCCAGTCGACCGGGAAATCCGCGCCGCGAACCACGCGAATGCGGTTTGTGGTGACCGCTTCGGGAAGAGGGGTCGAGACGAGGTTCCAGCCAGGCCGCAAGGCCACAGCGCTGGGGGTGCCCGGGCTATAGGAGCCCGGGGCAAAGAAGCCAGGTTGCGCCGCCGGGAGCCGCAGGAACATCGCCGTGCCCTGGGTCAAGCCCCCGCAATCGGGATACAGGTCGTACTTGGAGCGGCTCGAGTTCCACCTCGCCGCAAGAACTTGATCTGGGTTTAGTCCAAAAACTGAGGCCTGATCTTGCACAAAAAGGCTGACAGGCACGCCCAGGAGCGAGATGCCCTTTGTGAGCCCGCCCGACGGGGCGAAGTTGAGTTCGCCGTTGATGCGCAGGTCGAGCGCCAGTTCGCCCGGCCCCTTGTTGACCTTTCGCGTGTAGACCACGGTGTCGACCGAGTTCTGGGTGCGGACCACTTCCACGGTCAAGCGTTGGTAGCCCGCGAACTGCGAGGCGGCGATGGTGGCGCCGAAGGCGCCGTTCACGATGGGACAGTTGTCGAAGGTGACCAAGCCGAACGTCACCCTGACCCGGGCGGTCGCTCCGCTTGGAAGACTCATTCCGACCACGGTGCCATAGAAGTTGTTGGGGGTCGTCGACGTCCCGGTGGCAATCGAGCCGGCGGGAACATAGGTGCGCTGCAGCCGGTCGCCCAACGGCATGTCGATGGCGCAACGGTAGGGCGCCCCCGCGTTAAGATTCGGGAGGTTAGGGGTCACCGAACCGTAGCCGCCGCCCAGATCCATGCGGTCCTCTTGAGCGCTGGGAAAGAGGCGGTTAAACGTGTTGTCCCAGAAGATCGGATAGCCAGAGCCACTCAGCAGAATCTCGTTGCCCCCGGTCTGCACCTCGAACCAATGCACGGCGACATCGAAGACGCCGAAATCTCCCGAACCTGAGATCGGCGCCAAAGGCGTCGGCTGGACGATTACCTTCTGCCCAAGGAGGTCGCGAGCCTGAAGGTCGTATTGTCGAGCCAGCCAGCCGTCGAAGGGGTTCCCCTCGATGACCGAGTTCGCCGTCCCCGTCACCGTGTCCAGCGCCGCCTGGCAGGCGGCGGAGAAGTTCGCGGGCAAAGCGACGTTAGGGTCAAGGTAATAGCGTCGATTGAGCTCCGCGATGAATCCAGAGTTCTCGGCAACCAGCTTCTGCCACGCCGTGCCTGCCATCAGGTAGCGAAGTAGATAGGGGCCGCCGACCGAGCCGCCGATCGGCAGGTCGGTGTTGCGAAGGTTGGGGGCGATAAAGCGGCTGGAAGTCAGCCCCGGCTGGTTGTACCAGTCGTACCAAGCGCCCACGTCGTAGGTGTTGCTCAGAGCGGCTTCGAGGAGGTCTGCATCCAGCGAAACGGGCATGGCGCCGGGCGTCCTAACCACCTTCATCACCGCCGCCCGTACCAGCCCTTCTTGTTGGGCGTCGGTCGGCCACGGCTGGTCGCCTTGATAGGCCAGGAGCAAGCAGTGAACAAAGTTGACCGCGGCGGCTTCGGGGCTCGAATAGACCGGAAAACGGATATCTCGCTGCGCCCCGTTCACGACATAGATTCCACCGGAAACGGCATCTCGGTCGGCGATGTCGGCGTCGTAGTTCAGCATCCGCACCACGCCCGGATTGTTGGGCGCCCCAAAGACGACGGACATCGTGTTCTTCGCCGCGGCGAAGGTGTCCTCTAGCAACGCACGGTAGGCGGTGGGAAAGGAGCGGCTGCCCGTGCCGTCGAACTGAAGCGTGATGTCTCCCCCAGCGTAAGGGTGACGGTCCTGTTGGCCGCGAACGAACACGGTCACCGGCATGGTGAACGGCAGTTCGCTATGGTATCGGCCAACTGCCGCCAGCCGCTGGCGCGAGAGCCGGGTTAGGTTAGCCGCGACCCGGTTGAACGCCTTTGCCGCCGCTTCGGCACGCGGGCCAACCTCCCCCGCCGTTCGAGGCGGATCGATCACGATGACCTCCGCCAACGAAGTCGCCACCAAGGCGAGCAGACTGAAAATCGCTAGGGTCTTTCGCATGAGCGTTAGGTTGAGGGGGACGCAGAGCGATCCCCTCGGAAATGGCGGGCGCCGTAAGATTGGACCGCCCGCAAAGCTACTTAGTTCTTGACGAAGTCGTCGACTTCGCTGATCGTTCGACTGTCGAAGTTGTTCGCCACTCCCAGGACAAGATAGAAGTACTGTCTTCCCGATTGCAGCGCACCACCGGTGTAAGGCAACTCGAGGTTGGTCGTGGGCGTGCCCGAGTTCGACCAGATCGGATCGACGCCCAGCGACGGATAGCGGTCGAAGAGATACACGATGTAGCTTTCCGCACCCGTCGCCGCCTCCCATCGGAAGGTCAACGGCGTCTGGCGGATCGGCATGAGGATCATGTCGCCCAGCGTGGCAACCCCGTACCGGGCACTCGGATTGCTTTCCGAGTTCGCGGTATCCGGATACTGGCTGGTCAGTGCCGTGATCTCGTAGTAGTAGTTCGAGCCTTCGATGAGGTCGTCGTCAAGGTCCTGATAGAACCAGGCGAACGGGTCCCGAAGGAAGTCGATGGCGGTGGAGGCGCCGAACGCACTCCGCGCTCGGTAGACCCCGTAACCCAGAAGGGCGGTGTCGTCCACGTAATCCCAAGTCAGGTCGACCTCGACGTGGTTCCCTCCAAGCGTGAACTTGGGTTTGCTACCCACCCGAATCTTGGGTTGCCGCCGGTTGCCGTCCAACAGCCGCGCGATATTCTCCTTCACGCCCAGATAAGCGGTTCGCGTGGTGGTGGGAATGTACTTGCTCGTCCACGCCACCGCCGTCAGGTTGGTCGGTGCCGCCAGAAGCGGGTCGGCGGCGTCGCCCAAGATGAAGTCGACGCGGTGGATGCGGTTCGCGACCGGCGTGATCCGGGTTCGATCCGAATCGAATCCGCGGCCGCCGGCGTTAAGTTCGAAGTTGACGCCTGCTTGGAGACGGTCGATGATGTAGTAGCCGTCACGGTCGGAGACGGCGACAGAGCTACTCAAACCGTTCGCGGATGAGGCGAAGACCCGGGCGCCTTCGACGACGCCGCCAAACCGGTCCTTGACGATCCCCTCGATTCCGGCGAGTTGGTTGTCACGATAGACGCCGATGTTCACGCTCTTCGAGCGCTCGCGGCCGAACACCGTCGCCACGTTTTGGCCGATGTAGTGGATGCCGCCGATGCTCACTTCGGCTTGGATGTAGTTATCCCCCTCGTTCACGTCGGTCAGAACAAAGGCGCCGCTGGAGTTGGAATAGGTCTGGGGGCGCTTTCCGCCTTCGACCCACACCCGCGCGCCCCTCACGACGTTGCCGTTGGCATCGTAGATGACGCCGGAGACTTCGCCAAGCTTGGTCGCATCGGTGCCGGCACACCCACCCAGGGTGAGCGCGGCAAGGGCTAGCCCCGCTAGCCAATGAGCAATCGTCTTCACGGTAGCATTCTAACGCCTTTGGAGGCGTCGCGTTTCGATGGACCTAGACCCGAACGCGCTCGCGCTCGCGCTCACGAGGCGCGATGACCGCTTGGTCGGGGCGATCGAGGTCTTGTTTGCCCCGCTCGATGGCTGCCATGGCCTTGCCCACCACGCCTTCGAGCTGGCTGAGCAGCGCGTGGGCGTAGTCTTCCGCGTTCCGTCGCAGTTGGACGGCATCGCGATCCGCGCTGTTGCGAATTTCTTCGGCTTGCGCCTTTGCGAGTTTGAGAATCTCGCTCTCGCCCACCATCCGCTCTTGCTGGGCGCGGGCATGCTCGACGATTCGCTCCGCCTCTTGGCGAGCTTCCAAAATAACCCGCTCCGCCTCGCGCTTGGCGGCTTCCACCTTCGCCACCGCATCCTCGCGCGCTGAAACCACGATTCGCTCAGACTCGCGAACCGTCTGCGCCGCCTGCTTCATCTCGTCGGGAAGCGACGCGCGGATCTTTGCGATCTGCATCGAAATCTCATCTTGATCCAGACCCCAAACGATGGGGCCGAATCGCTTCGGTTGATCGCAGACCAGACCGTTCAGCTGCTCGAGCATGCGGAGGATGTCCATAGGTAGATCCCTCAAATTGCCATTGTGGCACGGTTCGTCGCCGACGTTTTCCACCGTTGCGCCGAACCCCGCAAGCCGACGGGGTTCCTACTTTTCCACCCGCGACCAAGTCCACGACTCTCGGCGCGGTTTGCCGTTCACGTTGCCTTCCACCGTCGCCACCAAGCGACCTCGGGCATCAAGCTCGTAGATGATGCGCTGGGGAAAGTCGTGGGCGGCGTTCTCGAAGACCGCCCGCTTCCCTTGCACCGACTGCAGCGGGAACGGGGTTGCGGGTCTTCCGGCGGGGCTTGCCAGATAAGTGATCTTCCCGCCGCTTTCCTCGATGCGGAGATTTTCGAAGAAAGTCTTGCCGTTTGTTACGGTCCGGTTCATGCCTAGCATCAGGCCGCCCTTGGGCGCCAGCCAGACTTCTTCGGTCGTGCCGTCGCTCCAGTGTCCCGCCATGAAGGCGAGGTCGGCGAGTTTCGGCTGGGTGGCGCTCATGGCTACGAGGAGGGCAACGGAGATCATGACTCGAACAACGTCGGCGGCGCGTCGGCTCGCTTGGGCTCGGCGATGCCCAAGTGCCGATAGGCGAGATGGGTGGCGCACCGGCCGCGCGGGGTGCGCTGAATGAGGCCCTGCTGCATCAAGTACGGCTCGTAGACGTCTTCGATGGTGCCCGAGTCTTCGCCCGTGGTCGCCGCCAGCGTCTCTAAGCCCACCGGCCCACCCTGGTACTTCTCGATCATCGCCCGTAGCAACATGCGGTCTACCCGGTCCAATCCGAGGTCGTCCACCTCCAAGGCATCGAGCGCCTTGTCGGCGACGGCACGCGTGATCGAGCTCAATCCATCGACCTGGGCAAAGTCTCGCACCCGCCTCAGTAGTCGGTTTGCGATGCGGGGCGTGCCCCGCGACCGCCGCGCGATCTCCATGGCTCCATCCTCTTCGGTGGCGTAGCCCAAGATGCGCGCGGAGCGGCGGATGACCTCGAACAGGTCTTCCGCTGAATAGAACTGAAAGTGCGTGACGATGCCAAACCGGTCACGCAAGGGTCCGGTGAGCAGGCCTTGGCGCGTCGTCGCGCCGATTACCGTGAACGCGGGCAGATCAAGACGGATGGAGCGGGCGGCAGGACCCTTGCCGATCATGATGTCGACTTTGCGGTCCTCCATCGCCGGATACAGGATCTCTTCGACCGGACGGCTGAGGCGGTGAATCTCGTCGATGAAAAGGAGCGCCCCGTGCTCAAGGTTGGTGAGGACTCCGACGAGGTCGCCGGGACGTTCGATGGCGGGGCCGCTGGTCACGTGGATCGGCGCCTCCATTTCGATCGCGACGATATGGGCGATGGTCGTCTTGCCCAACCCGGGCGGGCCATAGAGCAACAGGTGGTCGAGCGGCTCGTTCCGCTGTTGGGCGGCCTTTAAGAAGACCGCCAGGTTCTCCTTGAGCTTCGACTGCCCGATGAACTCGGAAAGGCGCTTGGGCCGCAAGGACAGTTCGAGCGATTGGTCGACGGGAAGTCTCTCGGGCGTGAGTTCGTCGGAAATCCTGGACATGGGTTACGACCTCGCCAGCGCGCGAAGCGCGATCTTTAACTGGTCTTCGACGGCGTCGGCTTGCTCGCGAGCGCCTTCCGCCGCCGCCTCCGCCTCCTGCCTTCGGTAGCCTAGCGCCAAGAGAGCGGCGATTAGTTCGTCGCTCGGCGCACTCTTGGAGGAAGTACTCGCCACGGCGTATCCAACCTTTCGCAACAGCGCTTCTTCTTGGATCTTCTCCTTCAACTCAAGCAGGATCCGTTCGGCAAGGCGTGCGCCGACGCCGGTCGCCCGAATGAGCACTTTGGGGTCTTGGGCGAGGATTGCCGAAGCGACGGAATCTTCGCCAAGGCCAAGAAGCGACAGAGCGACCTTTGGACCGCAGCCTTTGACGGTCATCAGCAGATCGAACAGCCGCCGCTGGTAGGAGGTGAGGAATCCGTAGAGGGAAACCCCGTCCTCGCGAAACACCTGCCTAATGTAGAGTTCGGCGGCTTCGTCTTTGGGAAGCTGGACCAAAACGCTCTCGGGGACCGAGATTTCGTAGCCGACGCCCACCACGTCCAGCGTAACGAGGCCCGCTTCGATGTCCCAAACCTTGCCTCGCAAGCGCCCAATCATGCGATACAGGTTACCATGCGTCTACCAAAGTTGTCGCAGAGCGGTTAACTTGCCTTCTTAGGCGTAAAGCTGGTGCCGCAGCCGCAACTTCGGCCCGCGTTGGGGTTATCGAACTTGAATCCGCCGCCAATTAGGTTCCCCGTGTAGTTGAGCGTTGCCCCCTGCAGGAACGTCGCGGAGCGCGGATCGCAAACCAGCGTGACGCCATCAAACTCTTGAGACAGGTCCCCATCGCGGAGTTGGTCGTCCAGACGCATCACGTACTCCAATCCGGAACAGCCGCCACCCTTCACGCCAACCCTAAGGAAGACGTTCTCACGGCCGTCTTTGGCGATGAGACGCCGGACCTGGGCCAGCGCGCCGTCGCTCGGCGTCACCGGGAAGGTCGAAGCTCCGTTCAAGCCGATGCTTCCTCCATCGAGCGGTCGATTTGAACTTGAATGAGCGGTTCCTCGCCGACCAGAATGTCGTGGAGCGTGATGCCGGCAAGCGCGGAATCCACGGAGGCTTGAACCTTGTTCCACACCCAGCGCACGCTGCAATCGCCCTTGTGGGCGCACACGCCCTGGGCACCCGAATGTCGGGCGCAGAAGTCGTCGTCGATCAGGCGTCCGCCGAGAGAGGCGAGGACTTCGGAAACCGCAATCTCGCGGGCGTCCCGGCCGAGCGTGTACCCGCCGCTGTGGCCACGCGTGCTGTTGATGAAGTCGGCGCGACGCAAGACCATCAAGAGCTTCCCAACGTAGGCTTCGGTGAGCCCTTCTAGCCGGGCGATCTCAGGGATCGTAATGCTTCCGTGGTTGACGCGCGCCACCTGCAACAAGCAGCGCAAACCGTACTCTTCTTGTGACGAAAACTTCATCTACATTAGCCCCAACATCAGCTTCACGTCGTCAGACACCATATCCAAGGTGAAGGGCGGATCCCAGGTGAGTTCCAGCGTGACCTTCCCTACGCCGGGCGTCTGCCCTGCCGCCAACTCGACCTCTCCAGGCAGAGATCCCGCGACCGGACAAGCCGGCGACGTAAGCGTCATGACGATGTGAACGTCGCGGTTGTCCGCGACCTGAATATCGTAAATCAGTCCAAGGTCGTACACGTTGACCGGAATCTCAGGGTCGTAGACGGTACGGATCTGCTCTACAACCTCCGCCGCCAGCAGCGACTTCTCAATCGAGGTCAAGGCGCGGGGCTCTTGTTCTTCGCTCACCATCATCTCCACCTTGCTAGGCATTGCTCTCCATCCTGGCGCTCATTCCGTGCTCACCTCGGCCTGGCCCGACAGGGCGGACTCGAGGGTATGCCAAGCCAACGTGGCGCACTTCACGCGGTTAGGAAACTCCTTTACGCCCGCGAGAACCACCAGTCGCTCAAACTCCTCCGAGTCGTCCACGTAGCCATCTTCGGTCACCATGCGATGGAACCGCTGGAACAGGTCATGGGCCTCTTCGACCGTCTTTCCCATCACCGCTTCGGTCATCAGAGAAGCGCTGGCGGTCGAAATGGCGCAACCGTGGCCCTCGAACTTGACGTCCTTGACCCTGCCGCCTTCAACCATGAGCGTGAGATGAATCGTGTCTCCGCAAAGTGGGTTGTGCCGATCCGCGTGAGCGTTGGCTTCATCGACCACGCCTTGGTTTCTGGGGCGCTTGTTGTGGTCGAGGATCATCTCCTGATAGAGTTCGCGCATTAGGCAAAGACCTCGTTGACTTTTCTCAGCGCTCGGGCAAGCGTGTCGATCTCGTGGCGAGTGGAGTAGATGGCAAACGAAGCCCTGGCCGTGGCGGGGACTCCCAGCCGGGCCATAAGCGGCATACAGCAGTGATGGCCTGCTCGGATCGCCACTCCTTCCGAGTCAAGAATCGTGCCGATGTCGTGGGGATGGGCGTTGTCCATCACGAAACTCACGATGCCGGACTTCTTGGCGGCGGTGCCGACAAGCCGAACATGAGGGATTTCTGCCAGCAGCGACGTCGCGTACTCCGTGAGTTCGTGTTCGTGCTTCCCAATGGCGTCCAATCCGATCGCCTTCACGTAGTCGATGGCGACGCCGAGGCCGATGGCTCCGCTGATGTGGGGCGTGCCGGGCTCGAACTTGTTGGGGAGATCGTTGTACGTGGTCTTCTCCCAGGTGACGGTGCGGATCATGTCGCCTCCGCCTTGGTAGGGAGGCATCGCCTCGAGCAGGTCGCGCTTGCCGTAGAGGCAGCCAATGCCCGTAGGTCCGTACAACTTGTGCCCTGACAACGTGTAGAAATCGACGTCCAGCGCCTTGACGTTGAGCGGCACATGGGCGCAAGACTGGGCGCCATCTATGAGCACCTTTGCTCCTACCCGGTGGGCGAGGCGAATCACCTCTTCGATGGGGTTCACCGTGCCCAAAGCGTTGCTGACGTGGACACATCCCACCAGCTTCACCCGTTCGTCGAGAAGCTTCTCCAACTCGTCCAGCAACAGCTCACCGGCATCGTTTATGGGCGCCACCACGATCTCCGCCCCCGTTGCCTGACATACCATTTGCCACGGCACGATGTCGGCGTGGTGCTCCATCGCGGTCAGCACGATGCGGTCTCCCGGTTTGAGGTTCGCCTTGCCCCACGAGGACGCCACGAGGTTGATCGCCTCGGTACAGCCCTTGGTGAAGATGATCTCGCGCTCCGAGCCCGCACCCATGAAATGCTGCACCTTTCGCCGCGCCTCTTCAAAGAGGTCGGTGGCGCGTTGGCTAAGGGTGTGAACGCCCCGATGCACGTTGGCGTGATCGTGAGCGTAATAGCCGGCAATCGCGTCGATCACCTCCCGCGGCTTCTGGGTCGAAGCCGCGTTGTCGAGGTAAGCCAAGGGCTGGCCGTGAACCGTTTGATGGAGGACCGGAAAGTCCTTGCGGATCGCTTCGACGTCGAGTTGGGTTGCGGTGGTCATGGCGGTCACACTTCGGTGCCGAGTTTCTCGAACAGCCTCCGTTCCAGGTCGTTCCTTAGCGGATCGAGCGTGATCTTCTCGATCACCTCCGCCGCAAAGGCGTAGACGAGCAACGCACGCGCCTTCGCCGCAGGGATTCCGCGGGCGCGAAGGTAGAAGAGGGCATCCGACCTGAGTTGGCCCACGGTGGCGCCGTGGGTGCACTTCACGTCGTCGGCGAAAATCTCAAGCTGCGGCTTCGTATTGATGGTCGCCGTCGGCGAAAGGAGCAGTGCCTGGTTCGTCTGCTTGGCGTCGGTCTTCTGCGCATCCAGATGCACGAAGATCTTGCCGTTGAACACGCCCGTCGACTTCCCGTCCAAGACGCCCTTGTAAACCTCGAAGCTGTCGCAGTGCGGCATGGCGTGGTCCAGCCGCGTGTGGTTGTCGCAGTGCTGGTCGCCGGTGAGCGCGTAAACGCCGTCCATGCGGACGTGCCCGTTTTCGCCGTTCAAATACACATTGATATCGTTGCGGGTGAGGGCGCCTCCCAGCGTGACGTTGTAGGTGAGGAAGGTGCCATCGCGCTCAACCTTGGCTTCGGTCGCGGCGATGTGAAATGAGGTCTCGCTCTCCAGTTGCGCCTTCACCATCTCGAGGTGGGCGTTCGACTCCACATAGACTTCGGTGACCGCGTTGGAAAAACCCGGATGGCTGCCCACGGTCGCGAAAGTCTCCACAACCTTTGCCTGGCTACCAGATTCGGCGATGACCAGCGTTCGCGGGTACGAAGCCTGCGGCGAATCCGAGGCCACGGTGAGGTGGACGATGTGGATGGGCCGTTCGATCACCGCGTTGCGCCGAACCCGGACAAACGTGCCCGAGGAAAAGGCCGCGGTATTCAAGGCGACAAAGGTGAACTCCTCGACTTTCGCGTAGGCGCCCAGATGCTTCTCCAACACCGCGGGATCGGCATCGGCGAGGGTGGACACTTCAAGCCCAGCGACGGAATCGAGGGTGGAAAGCCCTTGATCGAAGAAGCCGTTCACGAAGACGAGCCGGATGGCATCCTCAAGGCCATGAAGGTAAGGCGCGATCGCATCGGAGTCCACCGTCGCCCGAACGGGCGCGTTAAAGGCGACCTCCGACCAACCGCGAAGGCTGGTGTATTTCCACTCTTCGTGCTTGACCGTCGGAATGCCCTGAGCGTGGTGGCTGGAAAGGGCGCTACGGCGGCGATCAAGCAGCCAAGACGGATACCCCTCGTTCAGACGAACCAGGTCGGCATCGGCGGGCGCGAATCCGGGGCGATCAAGAACCTCGGAAGCCACTGTTAGCGGACCCCCGCGGAAGCCTCGTCCTTGATCCAGTCGTAACCCTTCTCTTCAAGTTCGAGCGCCAGTTCCTTTCCGCCCGACTTGACGATGCGGCCGTCGACCAGCACGTGGACGAAGTCCGGCACGATGTAGTTGAGCAGGCGCTGATAGTGGGTGATCACCAAGAAGCCGCGCTCGGGCGAGCGAAGGGCGTTCACGCCGTCCGCCACGACGCGAAGCGCGTCAATGTCCAAACCGGAGTCGGTCTCGTCCAAAACGTACAGGCGCGGCTCCAAGACCGCCATCTGAAAGATTTCGTTGCGCTTCTTCTCGCCGCCGGAGAAGCCGTCGTTGACCGACCGGTTGAGCAAAGAGTCGTCGAGGTGGAGCAACTTCGTGCGCTCCCGCACATACTTCAGAAACTCCATCGCGTCCATTTCCGCAATGCCGCGGTGCTTTCGCACGGCGTTCACCGCCGAACGCAAGAAGTACATGTTGGACACGCCCGGAATCTCCACGGGGTATTGGAAGGCAAGAAACAGGCCTTCGCCCGCTCGCTCCTCGGGCGCCAACTCCAACAGGTCTTGGCCGAGGAACTGGACCTCACCGTCGGTCACTTCGTACTCGTCCTTGCCGGCCAGGATGCTGGCAAGGGTGCTCTTGCCGGAACCATTCGGGCCCATGATGGCGTGGACCTCGCCGGGTTTGACGGTGAGGCTCAAGCCTCGCAGGATTTCCTTCTCTTCGACTCGGGCGTGGAGATTGTTGATTTGAAGCATAGCGGTCAGGCCTTCTCAGCCATTTCTACGTAAGGTTTCATCCAAAGTTTACTCCCAGGTAAAGATTGGCTGCCACCCCCTCAACAAGAAAAGGGCCGGAGCGATTCGCTCCGGCCCTCTCCCACGGATGGAATCGCCTTAGCGCTCTTCGTGGAACACAGACAGGCCGCCCTCGGCCACCGCTCCGCGAAACACGGTGTCGTGCTCCGTACCGGGCGCATCGAATCCGATCGCAAACTGGTCGGGATCGCCGGCGCCGTCTCGGAAGCGGTCGTTAACGCGCACACTGACGCGGCCGCGCACTTCTCGGCGAACCCCGTTCGCCCATACGACGCGGAGACCCGGTCCGCCAAACTCAGCGACGGTGCCATTTACCGCAAAGCGATCCGCCATGAAGGTGATCGCCAATCGGCGGGCATCCTCACGGTTGGAGATGCCGAACGTGCCCCCGCCGAGAACGCGGGTACGGTCGCCATCAACCACCTTGCGAACATGGAAATCGAACCGGCCGCGAACGCCGTCTGCGTTCACCGCCACGCCGCGGCCTATGGCCCCGTCAACGATAACGGCATATGCCGCAACCGCCGCCACCGCGAGCGCACCGAAAGTCAAAAGCTTCTTTGTCATCTAAGTCTCCTCACAAGAATCGAAGGCTATCCGCATTGACGGGCACTTCCCGTCGTTGTTCAGTGTACGACGCAAAACCTGCGAATTCCTTTCTCGACACGAGGTTGCAGCAGACAAGCCGGGGCGAACTTGAAGCAGTTTGTGAGGTTTTTCGCGAATCGCCCTAAAGAACCGTCATCCGATGCCGATAACAATGCTGATGGCACGTCAAGCGCCTGCTTGGTTCGGCCTTCGGAGGCAACGGATTGTCGGACATCCTATCGCAAGCTGAAATCGAAGCTCTGCTGAACTCCCTGAACGGGGAGGCGGAAACCCTTGGGGCACCTGCTGCGCCGCAAGCGGCGCCGGGCGTCGGGATCGAAACTCCCGCAATGCCTACGCGAAGCCGGGCCGCGGCGACGAAGACGGCGGCGAACTACGAAGTCTACGATTTCCGACGCCCCGACAAGCTCTCGAAGGAACAGCTGCGAACCCTGCAGATGCTCCACGAGACCTTCGCACGTCTCGCCAGTTCCGGTCTGAGCGCCTACCTTCGTTGCCCCGTCAACATCGACCTCATTTCCCTCGAGCAGGTTCCCTACGAGGAGTACCTGCGGAGTATCAACCAGTCGGTGTTCTCCATCTTGTCGCTGCCGCCGCTCACGGGCCAGGCGGTGCTGGAAATCGAGTTCGGCCTCGTGTTTTCGATGGTGGACCGCCTGTTGGGTGGACCGGGCAAGGCGATTTCACGATCGAACCTGACCGATATCGAGCGGCCTCTCGTCCGCCAGACCATCGAACGGATGTTCGGCGCCCTGAAGTCGGCTTGGGAGGGCATCGTCATTGTGAACCCCGGCATCGAGGGCATGGAGACGAGCGCCCAGTTTGTTCAGGTGGCTCCGCCGAACGACATCGCGGTCACGATCTTGTTCGAGGTTCGGGTCGGCGGTCAGCGGGGAGCGATGAGCCTGTGCATCCCCTACCTGGTCCTCAAGCCGATCACCACCAAACTCAGCGCCCAGAAGTGGTTCGTCAACGGCAGCCGCCGCCAGAGCGCTACGGCCAAGCGGTTGCTCACCAGCCAAATCCAGAGCGCCGCGGTGGACTGCTCGATCCGTCTCGGCAACGCAACGCTCGACATCGAAGATTTTCTGTCTCTGAAGCCAGGCGACACGCTAAGGCTCAACCAAAAGACCAACCGCGACATCACTATGCTCGTCGGCAACATTCCCAAGTTCGCCGGCAAGCCCGCCCTGCAAGGCAAGAAGATCGTCTTCTCCGTCACCCAACCTATCGAAGAGTAAGCCCCACATGTCGACTATTCCTCTCGAATTCGTCAACAAGCTGTCTGGAGTCCAGAACTCGCTCTGGCCCCAAGTCACCGCTGCGGTAAGCGAAGCGGCTGGAAACCCGCTGTCCTTTGGCAATCCGCTCACGGTGGTTGCCCAGACCGCGGAGCTTCACGGCGAGCTGAACGTGCCCATGCTGGTCATCCAGTTCGCATTCGCCGATCTCCCCGAGAACGGACAGGCGATCTTGGTTCCCCAGGAAACGCTGATGTCGATGGCGTCCTACATCCAGGACAAAGAAGTCACCGAAATCGACGAGAACCTGGTCTCGGATATCCGGGGCACGCTGGAGGCGATCGTCCAAGGCCTGTGCATCGGCGTCGGCAATGTTAAAGGCGAGCCGGTCGTCGCGAGCGGGCTTTCCATCCGCTACCAGAGCTTCACGTTCCCCGCCAACCTCACGCGATGCCATGAGATCATGCGGACCCAGGTGGCGCTCACGGCCGACGAAGTCAACGGGACGTTGATCTGGCTCTTCGACGACATGGTCACGGCGTATCTCATCGGAGAAGCGGCGCCGAGCGAGGAGGAGACCCAAATTTTTGGAGCCGCTCCGGCAGCGGCGGGCGCGGAGATCTACCAACTCCGGCAAGACGATGGCCATAGTCTGGACCTGCTGATGGACATCCCGCTGGAGATCAGCGTGGAGCTCGGCAGGGTGAGGATGATGGTTCGCGACGTGGTCGAACTCGGCACCGGATCGATCGTGGAGATCGAGAAGGCGGCGGGCGAACCCGTCGACGTGCTCGTGAACGGGAGGCCGGTCGCTCGCGGCGAAGTGGTGGTCATCGAAGACAACTTCGGCGTCCGCATCACTGAGATCCTGAACCCGCAAGAGCGGCTTGCGAAGCTTAGCGAGGCGGCATGAGGCTCGTCGGTTTCCTCTTAGCGCTCATGCTGGCTACGGCCGGCATGGCTGACCCGACGATCACCGGGCTCAAACCCGAAGTGGTTGCCAGCCCGGCAGCCTCCAGTTCCGTCGGCATGGCCCCGCTCATTCAGATGCTGGTCGCCCTCGGGCTGGTGGTGGGTTTGCTGAAGTTCGTCGTGCCGAAGCTTGCGAACAAGCTGAACAAGCGCCTTGCAACCCCGCTCGACAGTTCGATCCGAATCGAGGAGTCCGCCAACTTCGCCGGAGGCACCCTTTATGTGGTGCAAGCCCGGTCAAAGTCGCTCCTGCTTTCCGTTTCCACCCACGGCGTAGCGTGCCTAGCCGACCTGACCGATGCTACGGCGCCGGAACCGGAACGAGTCGGCTTTGCCGACATTCTTACCGCCCAGAGCCATTCGGCGCCCGCCAGCCCCGCCCAGTTCCAGGAAGCGGTTATCGAAGTTGAAGTTCCCCTGACCGAAGAGGAGCGCCAGGCAAAAGCCATGCTCGACCGGCTTTCCCGCATCGCGGCTTAACCGTCATGAACAAGACCTGGATTCGAATCTTGCTGATCGGACTCCTCCTTGCGCTGGTCGCGGGGGCGTTCGCGCAGTCCATGCAAATCCCCAAGCTCTCCGTCGAGCTTGGCGGCACCAAAAACGGCAACCAGGTCAGCTCTTCCCTTCAGATTCTCGCCCTGCTGACCGTGCTCAGCTTGGCGCCGGCGATCCTCATTCTGACGACCGCCTTCACCCGCATCACCATCGTTCTCTCGTTCGCGAGGAACGCCATCGGCGCCCAGAACATTCCGCCGAACCAGGTGATGATCGGGCTCAGCCTCTTCCTGACCTTCTTCGTGATGGGGCCGACGCTCAAGGAAATCAACACGACCGCGATCCAGCCCCTCTCGGCGGGCAAGATCCAGTTCGACCAGGCGCTCACCAACGCGCAGAAGCCGATGCGCGCATTCATGATCAAGAACACCTACGAAAAGGACCTTATCCTGTTCTTGAACATCTCGAAATCGAAGCCCAAGAGCCGGGAAGACGTTGAGATGACCGCACTGATTCCGGCGTTCATCATCAGCGAGCTCAAGACCGCCTTCATCATCGGCTTCTACATCTTCGTCCCGTTCCTCATCATCGACCTTATCGTCGCCTCCGGGCTGATGAGCATGGGCATGATGATGCTTCCACCTACCGTCGTGTCCCTGCCCGCCAAACTGCTCGTGTTCATCCTGGCGGACGGGTGGCACACGCTCGTCCAAACCATCTTGTCGGGGTACGCCTAATGGATCAGAACGCCGCTCTCGAAATCGGCCGATCGGGCATGCAAGTCGCCCTCATGGTGTCGCTGCCGGTGCTCGCGGTAGCCCTCTTTGTCGGCGTGCTCGTCTCGGTCTTCCAGGCGCTCACCCAAGTTCAGGAAGCCACCCTCACCTTCGTACCGAAGCTGGTTGGCATCGGCATCGTGATGGCGGTGATGGGCGGCTGGATGCTCACCACCCTCGTGTCGTTCATGCGGCACTGCTTTGAGTACGCGACAAGGATTGGGCAATGACGATGGACGCCGCCCTGATGTGGGCGTTTCTGCTGGTGTTCGTCCGCTGCTCGGCCATGTTGCTCTCGTCGCCGATCTTCGGCGCGCAAAGCACGCCCGTCCAGGTTCGCGTCTTTACAACCCTTGCCATCTCCGCCTGCCTTACCTTTGCGGTCGGGCCAAAGGTGGGACCGCTGCCTTCCGATGCCGTGACCATGGCGGCAGGCGTTGCCCAGGAAGTTGCCGTTGGGCTCCTGCTCGGAGCCTTCTGCAATCTCGTTCTTCAGGCGGTGCAGATGGCGGGCAGTTTCCTCGACCTTCAGATGGGCCTCAGCATGAGCCAAGCCCTGAACCCGATGACCGGCGTGCCGGTAACGGTGGTTTCCCAATTCAAGTTCCTTCTCGGCATCGCCATCTTTTTGGGCATGAACGCCCACCACCTGATGCTCAAGGCGTTCGCCGCGAGCTATCAGACGGTGCCCTCGTTTAGCCTTCAGCATCTCGGGCAGATTCAAACGGGATTCATTGATATGGTGAGCGGAATGTCGATGCTGGCGCTCCAGATTGCGGCTCCGGTGGCGGCGGTGGGCTTCGTGGTCGACGCCTCCCTCGGCATCGTCAACAAGGCGGTTCCGCAAATGCAGGCGTTCATGGTGGGCATGCCCGCCAAGACCATCATGGGCTTGCTAACGCTGAGCATGACGCTTCCCGCCCTTGCTACTTCGATGCAAGCCGGCGTCGCTCGTACATTCGAGGCGCTACACGTCCTCACCCGCTAACGCGCCATGGCCGAAACGTCGCAAGAAAGGACAGAGGAGGCTACACCCCGTAGGCGCCAACAGGCGCGCAAGAAGGGCACGGTCGCCAAGTCCCACGAACTGACGGGCGCGGTCGTAATCGTGGCTCTGCTCGGCATTCTGCCCGCGACGATTTCAAACCTTGGGCAGGCGTTCATGAGCGCGTTCCGCACGGGCCTGCAGAACATGCCGCGGGACGCCGCGTTCTCCTCCGTTCTCGACTATTCGTGGATCGTGATGCGGGGACCGATTGGCGCCTTTGTTCCGATCGTGGCGGTCGCCATGGGCGTCGGGCTCGCCGCGAACTTCGCCCAGGTCGGATTTACCCTTAGCGGCGAAGCGCTCACGCCCAAGCTCGACAAGCTGAACCCGCTGAACGGAATCAAGCGCCTCTTTGGCCTTACCGCCACCATGGAAGGGCTGAAGGCTTTGGCGAAGTTCATTCTCTTCGGCGTGCTCGCCTACACGAGCATTCGGACGCACTACAAGGAACTTGCCCTTCTCGGCTGGAACACGCCGCAAAACGCCCTCTCGACCGTCGGCGAACTCCTGAGAGGACTATCGTTGAAGATCGGTTTCGCCTGGCTGGCGCTTGCCGCCCTCGACTTCTTCTTCCAGAAGAAGCAGGTCGACAAGCAACTCCGGATGACCAAGGAGGAACTGAAGCAGGAGATGAAGGAGATGGAGCAGTCTCCCGAGCTCCGCGCCGCCATCGCACAGCGCCGACGACGACTTAGCCGGCGCATGATGCAGGCGGTCAAGACCGCCGATGCGGTCATCACGAACCCGACGCACTACGCCGTCGCGATCAAGTACGAGGCGGGCTCGATGCACGCCCCGCAGGTGGTCGCCAAGGGCGCGGACCTGATCGCCGCCAAGATCCGCGAGGTCGCCAAAGAATCTCGCGTGCCCATCGTGCCGAACCCGCCGCTGGCTCGAACCCTCTACAAGAAGTGCGAGGTGGGCGACTTCGTGCCCCGAGAACTGTTCCAAGCGGTTGCCGAAGTTCTCGCCTACGTCTACCAGACCCTGCGCGACGTCGGCTCTCGCCGGTCACAATAGACGGCGTGGCGCGGCCAAGTTCCGAGAGCGAAACCTGGAAATCGTTGGTTTTGCGCTCGATGCCGGCTCCGGCATGGCTTTCGGCAGACGCCCCGCAAAGCGACGTCGTCCTCAGCTCTCGTTGCCGCGTGATGCGCAACCTGACCGGGTTCCGCTTCCCCCACCACGCAAAGAACGAAGAACTGAAGGCCGTCCAATCGCAGGTGCTTCGGGCTTGCAGCCCGCTTCAACCGGGGGTGGAGGACCTCGGCAAGCTGACCCAAGCCGAGCGCGACTACCTAGTCGGCTGCCGCCTCGTGTCCCCCGACTTCGAGTGGCGGGCTACGGGAAGGTCGGTGCTGCTCGACCAGAACCGCATCCTGAGCTTGATGGTGAACGAGGAGGACCACGTGCGCCTTCAGGCGCTGACGGCGGGATACTCGTTCGAGCATGCCGAGTCGGTTGCCAACCAGACTTTGCGTGTGGTGGGCGAAGGGCTGGATTTCGCCTGGTCGCCCCGTTTCGGCTTCCTCGCGGCAAGTCCTTATAACGCGGGCGAGGGGCGTCGCCTCTCGACCATGTTGCACCTCATCGGGTTGGGGCACACCCAGCGGTTGCCCTCGATGATCAAGGCGGCGGGAGCGCACCGCGTCATTGTGAGGGGACTGTTCGGCGAGTCGAGCCGCGCGATCGGCGCCTTCGTTCAGGTCAGCGTCACCGGGGGCACCCGTGCCGAGTTCGTCGGCGCCTGCGACTATCTGATCAAGGCGGAGCGCGCGGCGCGTTTGGAAGTGGAGCGATCAGTAGTGGAAGACCGCGCGAAGCGCGCCATCGAGTTCGTCATTGCTTCGCCGGCGTTGACGCTGGCGCATGCACTCCGCGTGTTGGGCTGGATGCGATGGGCGGCGTGCCAAGAGATCGCCGGTATTCCGTTCAACCACCGGGATGTGGACGGCTGGCTGACGGCTCTCGAAATCCGAAACACCCACGACGAGGACAAGGCTTCACGGCAGCGCGCCGACTACCTGCGCGCACGATTAGACCCTTAGCCCCGTAGTACAGGGGCAATGGCAAAACGTGCCCTCTGCTGGCTCCGCCGCGACCTTCGGTTGACGGACCACGCCCCCCTTGCGCTTGCCTGCCAGGAGGCGGATGAAGTCGCCGTCGCCTTTGTGTTCGACTCCCAAATCCTAGGAGAACTGAAGGATAGGGATGATCGGCGGGTGACGTTCATCCACCGCTCGCTTGAGGAGCTTGACGCCAAACTTCGCCGCCTTGGATCGCGGTTGATCGTCCTCCACGGCGATCCGGTGGTCGAGATTCCCCAGCTCGCCAAAGAATTGGGCGCCGATCTCGTCGTTGCCGGGAGAGATTACGAACCCTATGCCAAGACCCGGGATTCGGCGGTGGAAGCCCTGGTCCCCCGCTTCGAGTTGGTGAAGGATCATGTGATCTTCGAGGGCGATGAGATCGTCAGCCAGTCGGGCGGCCATTTTCGCGTGTACTCGCCCTATCGACGAGCCTGGGATGCGGCTTTTGTGCCTGGGATGGCGTCGGCGTTCGCAGCCGACCTGACCAAGATGGTGCCCGAGTCCGCCTTGGGAGGCGTGGGCGTCGACTGGTCCTTGGAGCAACTTGGGTTCGAGGCTTCGGACTTGTGGTTGGACGCAGGCGAGGGCGCCGCTTTGGCGAGGCTGGATGCCTTTGGAGCCAAGATCGACGCGTACGGCGAGGCGAGGGACCAGTTTGGCGTCGACGGAACATCCGGCATGTCGGTCCACCTGCGGTTTGGCACGATCTCCGTCCGGGCGTGCGTTCGACAAGCGCTCCAGGCGGGCTCCGAGGGCGGAGCAAAGTGGCTTAGCGAGCTGATCTGGCGCGAGTTCTACCAGATGATCCTCGACCGCTACCCGAGGGTCACGGCGAGCACGTTCAACCCGGTTTACGACAAGCTGGAATGGCCGGGCTCCGACGACCACTTCGAGGCATGGGCGAACGGCATGACGGGTTACCCCGTGGTGGACGCCGCGATGAGGTGCCTGAAGGCGACCGGATGGATGCACAACCGCCTTCGCATGGTGGTCGCTTCGTTCCTCACCAAGGACCTTCTGGTGGACTACCGACGTGGCGAAGCCCACTTTGCCCGCTACCTGCTCGACTTCGACCTCGCCCAAAACAACGGGGGCTGGCAGTGGGCGGCTTCCACGGGATGCGACCCGCAGCCCTACTTCCGCATTTTCAACCCCCTGTTGCAGTCCCGACGGTTCGACCCGGGGGCTGGTTTCATCCGTCGTTGGTGCCCCGAACTTTCGGGGTTCGACGACGACCGAATCCACTGGCCCCACGAGGCAACCCTTTTGGAGCAAGTGGCGGCGGATTGCGATCTGGGGTCCGACTATCCCCACCCGATCGTGAACCACTCCGAGCAACGCGACCGAGCGGTTCAACTTCTGGAATCCGCCGCGCGCGCCTAGACCGGAGTGGTCCATTCTCGGGTGTACTGGCAAGCATGAAAACCTGGCTTGTCGCGCTCGGTTTGCTGGTTGCCAGCCTTGCCCCCGCTCAAAAGGCGAAGACGGTCGACAACGTCGATCCCAAGAAGGCGGTCAAGTTCACGATCGTCCAGCTCAACGACGTCTACGAGATCGCGCCGGTGGGCGGCGAGGGAGGCATGGCGAAGGTCGCAACGGTCCTGAACAAGTACAAAGCCGCCGACCCGAACTCATTTCTCGTGCTGGCGGGCGACTTCTTCAGCCCCTCGGCTCTGGGCACCGCCCGCGTAAACGGCGAGCGGCTAGCCGGGCAGCAGATGGTCGCGGTTCTGAACCAGATTCCTCTGAGCCTGGCGACATTTGGTAATCACGAGTTCGATCTGAACGAGGCGCTGTTCCACAAGCGGCTCGCGGAGTCGAAGTTCGAGTGGGTCAGCGGCAACTGCTTCGACGCCGCCGGCAACCCGTTCGAAAACGTGGCGCCATATCGCATCCGCACCATCACAGGTCCGAAAGGCTCGGTCAAGATCGGCTTCTTCGGCGTCACCATCCCGAGCACGCCCGCCAAATACGTCAGCTACACCGACTTCATGGCAGCGGCGGAGAAGGCGATTCGCGAACTGAGACCGCAAGTAGACGTCCTCATCGCGGTCACGCACCTGGCTTTCGAGGACGACATTCGACTCGCCCAGCGCTTCCCCGAGGTCGACATGATCATCGGCGGGCATGAGCACGAACACCACCGCATCGAAATCGCCAGCCTTGCCGGCATTTACAAAGCCGACGCCAACGCGCGGACGCTTTACATCCACCAGTTCGCGTTCGACCCTTCCCAGAGGCAACTGGCGAAGAAGTCGTTCGTGGAGCGCCTGAGCAAGGATGTTCGCGAAGACCCGCGCGTCAAGACGGAGGTCGACAAGTGGGTGAAGATCGCCTTCGACGCGTTCCGCAAGGACGGGTTTGAGCCGACCAAGGTGGTGGCGAACGTTCCGATCTCGCTGGACGGCTCGGAGGCGAGTGTCCGGAAGAAGCCGACCGAGTTGACGAAGATCATCGCGAGCGGCATGCTTGCCGCGGTCCCGGGCACGGACCTGGCGATCTACAACGGCGGATCGGTTCGTATCGACGACGTTTTGGCCCCCGGCATCCTGACCGAATACGACGTGATCCGCATTCTTCCGTTCGGCGGCAAGATCGTTTCCGTGGAGATGAAAGGCTCTCTCCTGCAAACGGTGCTTGACCAGGGCGTCAAGAACGCGGGAACGGGCGGCTACCTGCAGACCGCGAACGTCGAGCGAAGCGACTCGGGCTGGACCGTCAACGGCGCGGCGATCGATCCCGGAAAGGCGTATCGGGTCGCCATCAGCGACTTCCTGCTGACCGGGGCCGAGACCGGATTGCCGTATCTCAAGCGAGACCACCCTGACCTCAAGGTGATCGCGGAGCACGCGGACATCCGTACGGCAACGATCGAAGAGCTTAAGCGCCGCTATCCAATGCGATAACGGCGGCTTCCTGCTCGGCGGTCATGCCGACCGCCATGCTGTCGCGGCTTCGGCTCCAGGCGAGCGTGTCTCGGATCGAGTCCTCCAAGGGACGCGGCGCCAGACCGAAGGCGTTGGCGCGGGCGCTCGAAATCTGGAGCAGGCCCGTTCCGGAGCCGTCGAACGACGGCACCAACGGTAGGTGCCGCCACGGCTCGATGCCCGCCGCCTCGAACCGAGCCGCATCAATCCAGCGGGGGCTTGCGCCTCCGATCTCGCCCATGGCGCGAACGGCATTGCCAAACGTGGTCGGACGCCCCGCCGCGTTGAAGACGCCAAGGGTTCCGGCTTCCACCAGGCTCACCACAAAGGTTGCCAGGTCACGGGCATCCAGAATCTGCAGGGGCTGGCCGGGCACGTTGGGTACCGGCACCTCGCCTCCCCGCCCAAAGCGCCACACCCAGAAGGTGAAGCGGTCCGTGGGGTCTTGGGGTCCCATCAGCAAGCCGGGGCGCACGATGGCGAGCCGGGGGAACCTAGCCAGTAGTTCACGCTCGCACAAGACCTTTAACCCGCCGTAGGTCGCGGCATCGATGGTCTCGACCGTGGGGTCGGCGAGTTCCAGGACTTTGGCTTCCTCGTCGGCGCCGGGCTGGGGATCATCGTAGACCGAGATCGTCGAGATGAAGAGGTAGTACGGGTTGGAAGGCGCCAAGATTTCGGCGACCGAGCGCACCGCGCGCGGCACGTAGGCACTGGTGTCGACGACGGCATCCCAGTTGCCGCCCTCCAGGGCGGAAACGTCGCCCAGACGATCGCCGCGCAACTCCGTGACGCCGGGGTGGGAACCGGGATTCGTTTGGCCGCGCGAGAACGTGGCGACTTCGTGCCCATGCGCAAGCAGGGTTTCGACGATATGGTGTCCGACGAACTTCGAGCCGCCAAGAACGAGAACCTTCACCTCCCGATCCTACCGGAACAGGAACATGGCGAGGAAGTAGTTGGCGATGTAGACCAGGACCATCGCGATCACAACGGTGTTGGTGGTGCTCTGCCCCACACCGACCGCGCCGTTCTTCGTGCGAAGCCCTTGCTGGCACGCCACCAGCGCGACGATCAGCCCGAACACCGGCGTTTTCAGCACCCCGCCCACGAAGTCCCAAGGCTTCACGTATTGCTGAAGCGACTGAAGGAACGTTCCGCTGGGCACGCCGCCCGAAATCGCCACGAGCCAACCGCCGATCACCGCGCTGTAAATGCCGATCAAGCCAAGGATCGGGAGCATCGTGATTCCGGCGAGCATGCGCGGAATGACCAGATAGTTCGTAGGATGCACGCTCAGCATGCGAAGCGCGTCGATTTGTTCCGTGACGGTCATCGAGCCGATTTGCGCCGCCATCGCCGATCCGCAGCGTGCCGCGACCATGATTCCCGCCAAAACCGGCCCGATCTCACGCGTCGCCGCGAGGCCGACCGTGCCCCCGACGAAGGTCGAAGCGCCGTATTTCGTGAGGAACTCGGTCGAGTAGAGCGCGATGACCGCGCCACTGAAGAAGTTGGTGAGCGCCACGATCGGTACGGAGGCGACGCCGATGAACGCCATCTGGTTGACGGTCTCCTTCAGTTCAAACGGGGGGCGAAGGAGCCTTCGCAGTGCGTCCCAGAGGATCAGGACGATCTCGCCGACAAAGGTCAGAAATGCCACGATCGGTCTTAGCGCGGCGTCCGCCATGCGGACCACGATACCCCGAGCCGGGGAACTTTCCGAGTTGGTGTATCCTTTAGGAAGTTGAGGACGATTCGATGAAGAAAGCCCTAATCACCCTTTTCGCCGTTTCCATGTTCGCCGCCTTCAGCGTGGCGCAAGACCATTGTGCCGCCGAGACGAAGGCGCAGGGCGCCTGCGGAGGCTGCGGCGCCAAGGCCAGCAAGGAAGACGAGTTCATGGCGGAAGCCCACCGCATGATGATGCAGGCCGACGGCAAGGAGTCTTGCTGCAAGTCGACCGAAGAGCACCCGATGGCCAAGGGCGACCCCGGTTGCTGCAACGCCAAGGGCGCGCCGGCGAAGTTCAAGGTCTTCGTGGCGGGCAAGGGCTACCAGTACTTCGGCTGCGAGGACTCCGCCGGCAAGGCGCGAGCCGCGATGAAGGCCAAGGGCCACCGCGTCGGCAGCGTGCAAGCGGTTAGCGGCAAAGCCGTTATTCAGTAAGTTCCGTTTCGAAAGAGCCCGAAGGCGTCACGCCTTCGGGCTCTTCTTGTTTACAGCCACTCGGTGCCCTTCGCCCCGAACCCCGTGTAGTCGATGGTCTCGTAGAGTTCCGCCCGGGTGCGCATCCGGTCCATCCATCCCGCCTGCGTGCCCGTGCGCAAGAGGTCGGCGTAGAACTCCTCGACCGTCTTCAGCATCACCCGTAGCGCGGTGACCGGGAAGATGACCATCTGGTAGCCGAGTTCGTGAAACTTCGCGGCGGGGATAAGCGGCGTCTTTCCGAACTCGGTCATGTTCGCCAGCAGCGGGCCGGGCACCCCCTTGCGGAACTCTTCGAACTCCGCTTCGCTGGCGAGTCCTTCGGGGAAGATCGCGTCGGCGCCGGCCTCCACATAACGCTTCGCGCGGTCGATCGCCGCCTCCAGCCCTTCAACACCCCGCGCGTCGGTGCGGGCGACAATGACGAATGAGGAGTCGCGCTTGGCGGACACCGCCGCCTTCACCTTCGCCGCCATTTGGGCGGCGCCCAGCACTTCTTTGCCCTCCAGATGTCCGCATCGCTTGGGACTCAGCTGGTCCTCAAGATGGATGCCGGCCAAGCCAGCGCGCTCCATCTCGATCACGGTGCGCACCACGTTCCACTCTTCGCCAAAGCCGGTGTCGGCATCGCAGAGGATGGGCACCGGCGCCACCTGGCAGGCGCGCGCCGCCACGCCCGACATTTCGTCCAACGAGATCAGGGCGATGTCGGGGACGCCGAGGTGGTTGTTGGTGATCGCCCCTCCGCTGAGATACACCGCTTGGGCGCCCTGCTTATAGGCCGCCAATGCAGTCAGGGCACTGAACGCCCCCGGCATGACGACGATGCCTTCCGCCATGAGGTCGCGAAGGCGTTTGCCGGGAGACGGGATGGGGGGTTGGATCATGCCGGGAGACTACCTTTCGTGTGGAAAAATCGGCGCGGACTTCCCGCTTCCTGCCGCGTCTCTTGGGATGAACAGGCTCTGCCTACACGTTGACATTCCTCTACGTTGAAGGTAGCCTAAACCCAACGCTTATGGACAGCACGCTGCTTATCGTCTCTGGCGTCGTCGGCCTCTTGGCGGGCGCGATCCCGATTTGGGTGGTGATGCGGAACCGCTTGGCGGCATCCGACGCGGCGGCGGCGGCGCTACGCACCACGCTTGCCGACGAGCAACAAGCCAAAGCCCGGCTTGACGAGCGATGTCTGCGGATTCCCGCGCTGGAGCAGGAACTTGCCTCGAAGAACGAGCGGGTCGAAGAGTTGATGCTGGAGGTTTCCACCTTCCACCAGATGCAGACCGAGTTGGAGACGAAGCTGGCGGAGCGGGAGAAGTCGTTCGCCGACCAACTCGCGAACCTCGAGAAGGCGAAGGACGAGCTCACCAAGGCGTTCGCCGAGATTTCGCAAGGCGCCCTCCAGCAAAACAACAAGTTGTTCCTCTCGCTCGCCGAAGAGAACCTCAAGAAGATCCAAGAGACGGCGCGCGGCGAACTGGAGAAGAAGCAGGAAGCCATCGACAACCTCATCAAGCCGATCCACGAGTCGCTGTCGAAGGTCGACGAGCAGATCAAGACGCTGGGCGAGAAGCACAACGTCACGGGGGCGAGCATTGCCGAGCAGTTGAAGGCGCTCGCGGAGAGCGAGCGGCGGCTTCAGGGCGAAACCCAGAACCTGGTCAAGGCGCTGCGCAACCCGAACCAGCGCGGCCGGTGGGGCGAGATCCAGCTTCGCCGAGTCGTGGAAATGGCGGGCATGGTGGAGTACTGCGACTTTGTGGAGCAGGAGACCACACAGACCGAAGGTGGCGCGCTTCGCCCGGACATGAAGATCCTCTTGCCCGGCGGCAAGACGATCGTCGTGGACTCCAAGGTGCCGCTGGAGGCGTACCTCAGCGCGATCGAGCAACCGGACGACGACACCCGTTTGGGCTATTTCAAGTCCCACGCACGCCAGGTTCGCGAGCAGATCCGCCAGTTGGGTAGCAAGCGATACTGGGACCAATTCGACAGCACCCCGGACTGCGTGATCATGTTCCTGCCCGGTGAGCCCATGTACGGTGCGGCGCTAGAGCACGATCCCGAGCTCATCGAGTTCGGCGTCCAGAACCGGGTGCTGATCGCCACCCCGGTCACCCTCATCGGCTTGCTCCGCTTCGTCTCCCACGGCTGGCGCCAAGAGAAGCTTGAGGAAAACGCCCAGAAGATTTCCGAGCTCGGCAAGGACCTGTACAGCCGCATCGCAAAGCTTTCGGACCACTTCTCGAAGCTGGGAACGAACCTGAACCGTGCGGTGGCATCGTACAACGAGGCCGTGGGCTCGCTCGAGACCCGCGTGCTTCCCCAGGCTCGCCGCTTCAAGGAGCTTCAAGCCTCAACCGCCGAGGACATCGAAACGGTGGAGCCGCTCGACGTTCAAGCCCGTCCCGTGCTCTCGGCGCGGCGAAAGGAGCTTCCCGCTTCTGTGGGCAGCCTGTTCGAGGGCAACTAGCCCTTTCGAGGGTGAGCCTTGAAGAACCGGACGATCTCCGGATTCGCTTGGCGCTGATAGGTGTGGCCGCCCTCGTGGAACAGGGTCACCAAGTCGCCGCGATCTGAGGGGTACAGGTCGTACCCCTTCGCCCACTCCTTTGGCTCCCCACATCCGTTGATGCGCTTGAGGCCCTCCAGGCTGAGCTTGATGCTTCGGAAGTCGACAATGCCGTCGGACTTGCCGCCGATGAGGAACGCGGGCTTCGGCTTGCACTTGTAAAGCAGCCCCAGCCCTCCCGAAGAGGAAGGCGCGAACGCGGCGAACTTGTCTCCCCGTTCTGCCCAAAGCACGTAGCAGAAACGCGCCCCGTTACTGTGTCCCGCCGCGTAAACGCGGTCCTTGTCCACCTTGAACTCCTTCACGAGGTCGGCATAGACGGAGTCGAAGAACTTCAAGTCGCGGTCGCCCTCTTGCCCCGGAGCGATCTGCCAACCCGCCCGGTTCCCCGCTTCGTCGTTGGGGGTCTTGGTCGGCAAGCCCTGCATGTAGACCACCACCGCCTCGGCCCACTCGTTGTGAAGGTCCATGCTTCGCGACACCTGAGCCGATCCGCCGCCGTGGCCGTGAAACACGAAGACCAGCGGGGGCTTGGGCGACTTTTCGGACGGCGCATAGACCAACGCCGTACGGTCGACCCCCGCCACGCGGTAGGTCTTGGTCAAGCCTTCGGGCGTCGACATCGCAAGGACCAGCAAGACGGATACCATCATGCGGGAAGTGACGAAGAACGCCGACGGGTGTTCACCTCGGGAGCCTTCCGGCGCATCCAAACGGGTATCCTTTGCGTTTGGCACCCGATGCCTCTCTGCTTCTGCCGAGGGTGGAAGCCGTTCCCGACCACAGGGAGGATAAACAGAATCTATGCGAAAGTACGAAGCGATGTTGATTGCGAAGCCCGAACTGGGCGACGCAGACGTTCAGAAGTTGGCCGACCGATTCAAAACGGTCATCGAAGAGGCTGGCGGCTCGGTCGAGCACGCCGGCAAGTGGGACAAGCGCAAGCTGACCTACGAAATCGACGGGTGCAAGGAGGGCAACTACATCCTGATGAACTTTGCCTGCCCGCCGACGCTTCCCGCCGAGCTGAACCGTCTCCTCCGCATCAACGACGACGTTATTCGCCATCGAATTTTCTCGCTCGACGAGTAGGTAAAGCACCATGTCCCTCAACCGCGTCATCCTCATTGGCCGTTTGACCCGCGATCCGGAAATCCGCACGACGAACACCGGCAAGCAGGTCGCCGACTTCTCCATTGCGGTCGACAAGAAGTTCAAGCCGACCGACGGATCGGCGACGGCAGACTTCTTCCGCGTCTCGTGCTGGGACAAGACCGCCGAGTTCGTTGCCAACTACCTTGCGAAGGGTCGGCTGGTGGCGGTCGACGGACGCCTGCAGAGCCGAAAGTACACCGCAAACGACGGCACCAACCGCGAGGTCGTTGAGATCGTCGCGGAGAACGTCCAGGGTCTCGACCGGCCCCGCGAGGACGCGGGCGGCGGCGGGGGCGGCGCGGTAACTACCGGCGTTGCCGCGGCGGCGGTTCCTTCGGCGGACGAGTACGATCCTTTCGCCGAAGAGTAAGCCCTCTTTTGGCAGCGCCCCCTCGGCACACCGCCGTGGGGGCGCTTTTCATTTGCGGGGACGAGGCCGATGTGAGACGTTCGCGCCGCAGATCGCGTCGAATGTAGACAGCGAACGAGATTGGAGGTTCTGCTTGAACGTCGAAGCCATTGCCCAGCGATCCCAAGCCATCGTCAACGAAGTCGAGCACGTCATCCTCGGCAAGCACGGAACCGTGCACAAAGCCGTCACCGCGTTGCTCTGCAACGGGCACGTCCTCCTCGAGGACATTCCCGGCGTCGGCAAGACGACGCTCGCAAAAGCGCTTGCCCGCGCGATCGGGGGTGAGTTCCGGCGCATCCAGTTCACGCCCGACCTCTTGCCCGCCGACATCACCGGTTCATCGATCTACAACCAGCGCACCACCGAGTTCGAGTTCCGGGGCGGACCCATCTTCGGCAACGTCGTGCTGGTCGACGAGATCAACCGCGCCACGCCCAAGACGCAGTCCTCCCTCTTGGAGGCGATGGAAGAGCGCCAGGTGACCGCCGACGGCATCACCCACGAGCTACCGCATCCGTTCTTCGTCATCGCCACCCAAAACAGCGTGGAGATGACTGGCACCTATCCGTTGCCCGAAGCGCAACTGGACCGCTTCTTCATTCGGCTCTCCATCGGATATCCGTCTCGGGAAGAGGAGTCGAGAATCCTCGCCGAGCAACAGGTGACCCACCCGCTCGATCGGGTCAAGACCGTGGTCGGCCCCGAAGAGTTGATCGAGTTGCAGAAGGCGATTCGCGAAGTCCACGTGCACGAGACCATTCGCGGCTACATCGTGGACATCGTGCGCGCCACCCGCGAGAGCAACCGCCTCACGATGGGATCATCGCCCCGCGGTTGCTGTCCTGGTCCCGCGCCGCTGGCGTCCGCGAAACCATGAACAGGTCGACGTTCGTCCGACCGGACGATGTGAAGGCGATGGCGGCGGCGGTTGCTGGGGCACCGCACGATTCCGCGGGCCGAAGCGCGGCGCTCGTTCGACATCGACGCCGTGATCGAGTCGTTGTCGAAACCGTTCCCCGTGCCCATTCTCGCGACCAGTTAGACCATGACCAGCCGCATCGCGTGGCTTGCGTTGTCGACGGCGTTCATCTTTCTGATCGTCGTCGCCATCATGCTCAACTCGGGCGCCCTGTTCTACATGGGCACCGCGTTGCTGGCAACAGGCGCAGCGCGGCTTCAGGCATGGCTTTCGGTGCGCGCCCTGCGGCTCCACCCGGTTGCGCCGCCAGCGCTTCGCTCGGCGAGACCGTGACCGTCGAGTTGGAGGTTTCGAGCGAGCGCCGAATCCGGCGTCCCTTGATCTTGGTTCGCGACCACATTCCGTCGCGGCTGATCACCGCCGACATGTCCTCCTGGTCTGCCCGTGGCGCCGGCGTTCGACATCCCGATTCGAACGCGCTACCACTTTCGCCCTATGCGGCGGGGAAGTTCCGGTGGACCGAAGTCACCGTTGTCGGCACGGATGCCTAGGTTTGGTCACCCAGGAGCATGTCTACGGCTTGAACCGCACGAGTTGACGGTGCTTCCGGCTCCCATCGCACTCGACGTCGTGCTCCCGCCCGCCGTGGGCTGGGGCGCCGCCGAAGCCGAGCACGGGATGGCACGGGGCGCGGGCATCGAGCCCCGCGGCATTCGTGAATACGTGGCGGGCGATCCCCTACGGTTCGTGCACTGGCGGTCGAGCGCCCGAGCCGGACAACTCCTGGTCAAGGAGTTCGAGACGGGATCACACGCCTCGGTGGCGTTCTTTGTTCAGCGCTCGCGAGGCTCCGACGTCGGGGAAGGCGTGGAGACAACCCTTGAGCAGATGTGCGGCAACGTGGCGTACCTCTCCGAACGGCTCCTGCGGTCCGGTACGCCGCAAGGTCGATATGCCTACCCCTTGGACGTGACGGGGCCGGCAAGATCGGTCCACGACCGCCGGTCGGACATTCTGGAAGCCTTGGCGGCGGTTGAAGCCGAAGGCGAGCGTCCTATCTCTGCAGAGTTGGTCGACGCCACCTTTGTGATGAGCCCGGGCAGCGTCGTCTACGTTCTGGCCAGCGTGCAAGACCCCCAACTGCCGGATGCCGTAACCGCGCTGAGCCTTCGAGGTTTCTCGGTCATGGCCCTCCTGTACGACGCGCACGATTTCGACCCCAAGACCAAACAGGCCTCGGCGGCCGACGCCGAGTACGCTTTGACATTACAGGAAGCGGGGGCAAGGGTTGTGCGCGTACCTAAACTGGGAGTGGCGAAGTGAGGACGGAACTGACCCGGCTGAACTGGTTCGATTTCGCGCTGTCGTTCATGGCGGCTTCCCTTGCCGTTTACACCGCCGGCATGGGGCTCGGCGTTGGCGAGATCAGTTGGACCTTCATCGGCCTCCTGGCGATCGGCTCGACGTTTAGCCTGGGCATCCACTATCTGGTGCGAGACTCGTGGGTTTCCCGCCTCGACGGCGTGTTCTTCACCCTCGGCGGGGTCGCTTCGCTCATCTGGGTCCAGCAACTGAACGCAATGCTGCCCGAAGGCGGCTTTCCGCGTAGCCTCATCGTCGCGAGCTTCCTCTGCTGGATGCTGGTCATGTGGAGCTTCACCATGTGGCGGGATTCCACGCTGCTCTTCCCCTGCGTTCCCTCCGTCGCTCTGTTCAGTCTGGTGGGCTCGTGGGATTCGTACAAGGGCGCCGTCTTCGCCTTCTTCGGCTTCCTCCTTTGTTTCGCCACGCTCTTTGCCCGCTCTCAGCGCCGCACCATGGCGTTCCGCGCCCGCGATGCGGGCGTTGACGACCTCTCGCGGCTGCGCTTGGGACCCTGGAAGTGGATGGCGGGGCCGGAATGGGCGCTTGGTTCGTCGGCGGCGATCGTGTTGATCAGCCTCGTCGGCGCGCCCGTGTTGCAGTTCTCGGTCCAAGGCGTCGCCGGCTTCGTCAAGATCAACGTCCCCCGCCCCCGAAGCAACCCGATCAACACGCCGACGTCGAACGCCGTGGACCAGGTTACGGGCGAAACGCGCGTCGGTCGCGGGCCCATCGGCGAGATGAGCGAGGTGCCGATCATGAAGGTCCGGATGGACTCCCCTCGGTACCTGCGCGTGCAAACGTTCGATCGGTATACGGGGCGGGGTTGGAAGCCCATTCAAGACTTCCAAAACGGGTTCGAAAGGCGTCGCTCGATGACCGACGGGAGCAGCCTGTACAACCTTGGCCGGCTCTCCATCAAGGACGCCGATCAGATCACCTTCGCGGTCGATTACCTGTTGCCGATCAACGACTCGCTTCCCCTGCCGGGCGAACTGTGGCTGCTCGATCCCAATCCGTATGAGGCGTTCGTGCTGAAGCCGGACGGCGCGGTGAAGATCGTCGCGAACGGGCCACGCCCGCGGCATGCTTCCGGCCGAGCGTTGGTTGCGCCCCAAGATGCCCGCCCGGTTAACACCGTCTCTACGCTCAAGGGCACCTACACGAACGAGTTCGACGACGACCGAATCCCCCTTAAGGTGCGCCAGAAGGCGCTAGAGTGGACGCAGGGCGCGAAATCGGACTACGAAAAGGCGATGGCGCTGAAGCGCGGCATCGAGAGCATCTGCAAGTACAACCTCAAAGCCCCCGCGATTCCCTCGGGCAAAGACGCCGTCGAGACGTTCCTTTACGAGACGAAGGAGGGCTACTGCGACCTTTTCGCCTCCAGCATGACGCTTCTCGCCCGCTCGGTGGGGTTGCCTGCCCGCTATGTGCAGGGCTACCTGCCCTTTGCGCACCAAGTCGACGAACTCGGACGCTACGTCATCCACGACTCGGACTACCACGCGTGGTGCGAAATTCTGTTTGAGGGCGTGGGCTGGGTGTCTTTCGACGCCACCGAGGGCGCCGAGATGGTCGAGGGCGGCGAGCGGGGGCGAGGCACGCAGGATCCGCCTTTCTACACTCAGCTTTGGTTCAAAACCACCGGCGGCGCGCTCGTGCTCGCAACCCTTGCCGCAGGTGGCTGGTACGGGCTCCGACGCCACCGAGCGGTCCTCAAGACCCGTTCTCCCCGGCGCGAGATGGGCATGATGTACGAGTCGTTTGCCCTGGCGATGGAGAGGGCTGCGGGCAGGTCGAGACGACCTGGGGAGACGCCCGAGGAGTACCTCGACACAGCGCTTCCCGCTCTGGGCGAGGCCGCAGACGAAGCGCGCGCGCTCACGGCGGTGTTCGTGGGTGGACTGTATTCGCCCGACGAGCCCACCGAGATCGAGCGGCAAGACATCAAACAAAGGGTTAAAGCGTTCAAGCGCTCGGTTTCCCGGTTGCCAAAGCGGGATAATTGAGCGGCTCATGCGATTCTCCAACCCTCGAGTTGCTCGGCGCCGGCGAGTCGGCGCTTCGCGCTCGGGCGTTGGCTGAGGTGGTTTCCCAAGCCGACGAGTTCGACCTTGAGGTCTATTTGGCAGATGAGACGCCACCGGTGCAGTGGGTGGCAGCGGCGGGCACCGCACCGTTCATGAGCGACCGGCGAACGGTCATCGTGCGGAACTTGCGCCGGTTGGAACCCGAGGATTTCGTGTTTCCCGCCCTTCCCGAAACCGCTCGCCTGGTGCTGGTCGCCGACGAGGAAGGGGGAGACGACAACCGCCAAAGGAAGCTAGACACCAACCTCACGGCATGGGCGAAGCTGGTCAAGTCGGCAGGCGGAACGGTAACCACCTTTGAGGTGGACGCCAAACAGCTTCGGGACCGCATTAGAGCGGAGGCCCAGGCGATGAACAAGGCGATGTCGCCGAAAGCCGCCGATCTACTTGCGGAGATGACCGGCGGAAGCCTCAGCCGCGCTTTGGAGGAGGTCGAGAAGTTGGTGCTCTTCGTGGGCGCCGATGCGGAGATCACCGAGAACGAGGTCCGTTCCACCGTGTTCGCCTCGCGGGAATGGAACGTTTGGAAGATGCTTGATTCGGTGGTGGCGGGGCAGGTGGGCGAGGCCCTCTCCCAGCTTCGCACGCTTCTTTCAGGCGGTGCCAAGGCAGAGGAAGCCGCGTATCGCACGATCTTCCCCATGCTCACACGTCAACTTCGCATGCTTTGGCAAGCGCGGGCGTGTCTCGACGCTCGCTGCGAGCCCAAGGGCGCCCCGGCATCGGTCTCCGCGGCGTTTCCCGAGCAGTACAACCTCGCCAAGGCGAACGACTTCGTCGTTCGAAACGCCATGCGGTCCGCGCGAGGAATCGACTACGGCCAACTGACGGTGTGCTTTTCAGCCCTCGCCGACGCCGATGCCCGGCTCAAGGGGCTGCTACCGTCGTATTCGGCAACCGAGACGATCGAGCGGCTCGTGCTCGAAATGGTGAACGCCTTCGGCAACAAAAAAGCGGGAGCCCGCTAAGCGAGCCCCCGCGACTTCGAGGCGAATCCTTACTGAGGCGTTACGGGAGCGCCGCCGCTGCCGTCTTCGCCGCCGGTGTTCGGGTTCTTAGCGCCCTTGACCGCCTTGCTGGCGTCCTCGGGAGCGGGTTCGGAAGAGCCGCAGCCAACCATGACCACGGCGCTGACCAACAGCATGAGTGCAAGTAGTTTCTTCATTCGATTGTCTCCAGTTGAGCGACATACCGGTAATAGAACCGGCTCCGTCATTATGACTATGACGTATGAGTACGTGCGTTTCGCCTCACAAAGTGTTCGGCAGAATTCCGCAAAAACTGGAGGAACGGCCTTCAGTTGGGGTCAGTCGAGCCGCGAAAGGGGCATCAGCCGACTGGTGGCGGGGAACTTTCGATCCCCTCTAACGACCTGCACCGCCTCCTCTTCAAATGCCGCTTGGTTTCGCACGGTGGCTGTACCAAAGAAACCCCATCGAGGAGATTCGTGCGCGGTGCGGATTGTGCCCACCTCTGTCTTGCCCAGATGAAAGAGGGCATCGCCCGGTTCAAGCGGTTCTTCGGCAAGCACTGACACCCAAGTGCGGTTGGTGTGGCCCCGCGCATGAATGCGCATGAGCACCTCTTGGCCCGTGTAGCACCCCTTGTGGTAGCTCACGTGGCGCGCCTCGAACGACGGCCCGAACTCAGGCGGCAGCGTCTTCGCGTCGTTGTCGACTCCCCAGCGAGGGTTGCCCGCCTCCAACGCCGCCAGATCGTAGGCTTCTACGGCGCCCACCGGAACCGGAGCCAGCAGTTCGCTCGCATCGAAGCGGGCGTCGATCAGGAGATCCCAGCCGCCGAAAAGCGTGCGCTTTGCTCTGAGACAACGGACCGTGCCCTCAGGGTCGCCGAATCCCGCGTCCAATGTGGGAAGGGAAAACAGTGATCCGAGGCACTGTGAGGCCGCCGGCCCCTGGACCGTGAGTAACCGGAATAAGGGCGTCACGTCCTCGAAATGGACGTCCTCCATGACGATCATCGTTTGGCAACGCTCAAGGAGATTGGGCAGCGCCGCCCGATCCAATACGACCAACGATTCGTTCTCAAAGTGCCAGACCCGGCAAACGGCTTGAAGGTGCCCCGTCGAGCTACAAAGGCAGAATTCGGCAGAGCCACCCACCTGCATCGGGCGCAGGTCGCTCGTCACCTGGCCCTGAAGCCAAGCCTTGCGATCCTCGCCCGTCAAACGGACGATCGCGGAGCGGTCGGTGAGATCGAACAGCGCGCAGTCGTCTTCCAACCGCGAGTACGAGTCGAGGAACGCAGCATCCATGCGAGAGGGGGTAAGCAAGTCGGCCATGACAGCAACGTGACCCGCGCCTGCGAGCCAAATTAAGATACGCTTGCCGTCGCGCAGGCGTGCGCGTGGACCATGCTGTTTTCGCTGGCGTTTTTAGGAGGATTGGCGTGGGGTGTGGGCACCTCAACCGTGCGCGACTTCGAGCGGGCGGCGGCGAACGACATCCGCGCCAAGCTCCGAGGACCTCAAATGGAGGTCTCGGTCAAGACGAAACTCAACGGCGTCATCGGCGGCGCCCTGGGCGACATGAAGCGGGTTACGATACGCGCCGAGCACTTCGCCACGGATGGGCTACCCCTGTTCACCGAGCCGGATCGGTCTCAAAAGGGGCTTGTCCGAGACCTGCGATTGGAGTTGGTCGACTTCGAGCTCGCCGGGCTTCGGGTGGAGCGGCTGAGCGCCTCGATTCCGAACTGCCGGTTCGACTACTCGCTCGCCGTTTCGAAGCGCCAGATCCGTCTGAGCAAGAGCGGTGTAGGCGTGGGGACGGTCGTTCTGAGGGACAAGGACCTCGAAGCCTTCATCCTCCGCAAGTTCAAAGAGATCAAGCGCGTCACCTTCAGGATCGAAGATGGGCGAGCCGTGGTCGAGGGGTACGGCGAGTTCTTGGTCATCAGCACCAACTTCTCGGTCACCGCCAAGCTCACGTCTCTCGACGGCCGCACCTTGGAGTTGACCGACCCAACAATCCTTTTCGACGGACGTCCCGCCGACAAGGCGGCGAGCCGAGTCATTCTCGACACGCTAAACCCCGTGGTCGACCTCCCCAAGGACCTTGGACTTTACGACGCCGTCCAGGTGAAGGGGGTGCGGCTAAAGCCAGGCTTCCTCGAAGCGTGGGGCGACACCAAAATTCCGGAGCGGCCTCAGGACAAGCGATAGGCTGTCGATGCATTGCCGCCGAACAAGGCGGCCTGCTCATTCTCACTAAGTTTTGATGCCCAATCCTCAACGATTCCGACGACGTCTGAGTACTGTGCCGCCACCAAGCACACGGGCCAGTCCGAACCGAACATCAGACGGTCTGCCCCAAAGCAGTGTAAGGCGTGGTCCATGTACCGGCGGAAATGGTCGGGACGCCAGTGACCCCAGTCCGCCTCGGTCACCATGCCCGAGACCTTCATCCAAACGTTCGGACGCCTTGCCAACTCGGCAAGGTCTGCCGCCCAAGGCTCGAACGAGCCTTCCCGGATGTTCGGCTTCGCCAGGTGGTCGAGCACGAAGCGCACCGAGGGATGCCGATCGACAAACCGTGTTGCAGCAGGCAACTGAGGAGGAAAGATCAGGATGTCGTAAGCCAGGTTGCGACGTCCGACTGCGGCCACTCCCCGGTTGAACGCTTCGCCCGCCAAGAATTCGGGATCAGGCTCTGCCTGCACGATGTGCCGGACCCCAACCAAGCCTTCCGAAAACTCGTCCAGTTGAGACTCGACTTCGGTCGAGCGTAGATCGACCCAACCGACTACGCCCCTAATCCACGGGTTCTGCCTGGCAAGTTGGATCAGCCAACGAGTTTCGTCGACGGTCTGCGGCGCCTGCACCGCGATGCAACCGTCGATCCCGTGCCCGTCGAGGAGAGGTTTGAGGTCTTGGGGGCCGAAATCCCGACGGATCGCGGCCATGTCGTCGCCGATCCACGCAAACTCCTTCGGCTCATAGCTCCAGAAGTGTTGGTGGCTGTCGATTCGCATGGCTTCCCCTTTTGCTCAGTCTACGGTCATTCGGTGTGGAAGAGTTCTTCCATCGGCGCCCACCATTCGCCCGGAGCGGCACTCTCGACCGGCTCCTGGCACGGGTCGGTCAGCTTCCACCACTCCTGCGTCTTCGGGTCCGCCGCCATTCGCGCCGAGTCCGACGCCATGTCGAGTCCGTGATACTCGAAGTAGCTGAACAGCAAGCCGTCTCGGTAGAAGATGCTGTAGTTGCGAATATGGCACTGGGCGATCATGTCGAGCACCTCGGGCCAAACCGCCGCGTGAAGCTTCTTGTAGTACTCGTACCGTTCGGCCTTGAGTCGGATCACCCGTCCGTAGCGCACCATGGGCTCATTTTGCCCAATCTCGGGCACGCCTTACCTGCCCAGTTGAAGCGCCATGAAAACCGTATTGGCGACCGGAGTGTCGTAGTACGCCGAGGTGAAGACGAAGCCGAAGGACCGGTACAGTCCGATCGCGGCGTCCATCGTGTCGAGCGTGTCCAGCCGCATCTCGCTATAGCCCGCGTTCCTAGCCACGCCGAGGATCGCTTCCACCAGCGCCTTGCCCAGCCCCATGCCTCGAGCTTGTGGAGCAACGTAGAGCCTCTTCATCTCGCAAACCTGCTCCGTAAGAGGTCGAACGGCAGCACAGCCCAACGGCTGCCCCGACGATGCCCGGGCAAGCAGAATCTCGCCGGCGGGCGGCGCGTACTTGCCCGGCAAACCCGCCAACTCGTCCTCGAACCCCTGGTAGGCAAGGTCGATCTCCAGCGCTTCGGCGTATAAGCGGAACAACGTTGCCGCCACCATCAAATCGTCCCGCGTACGCACGGGCTGGATGGTGAAGGCGGGCGCGGGCATGGTTGAAAGTATAAGCCCTCCCGGTCGGGTATCCTCTGGGCGTTGAGATAAGGCTCAACGGCTTACCCGCCGGCGGATCCTCGACGAAACATCGAGACCGCGGGCTTTTTTTACGCCCGAGGGTTCGAGCAGTAGGAGAACCGAATATGCCGACTCTGGTCATCGTAGGCGCGCAATGGGGCGACGAGGCGAAAGGAAAACTCGTCGACGTCCTGGGCAGCCAGTCCGATCTCGTCGTTCGCTACAGCGGAGGAAACAACGCCGGGCACACCGTCATCGTGGGCGATCAGGAATACAAGTTCCATCTGATCCCGGCGGGCATTCTGCACCCCAACGTCGTCGCCGTTCTGGGCGCCGGCATGGTCGTTTGTCCCAAGGGCCTTCTCGACGAGTGGGATCGCACCCTCGCCATGAAGTCCAACCTCGGCGAGCTTCGCATCAGCCCCGCCGCGCATGTGGTCTTTCCCTACCACCGCATGCTGGACAAGCTCGAGGAAACCGCCCGCGGCGAGAACCCCATCGGCACCACCAGCCGAGGCATCGGACCCGCCTACCAAGACAAGGTCGCTCGACTCGGCATCCGCATGGGCGAGTTCGTCCATCCCGAGATCTTCCGCCAGCGGCTTCAGGAGGTTCTGGCGTACAAGAACCGGCTGCTCGCCATGTTCGGCGAGGCGCCGCTCGAGTTTGAGCCGATGTACGCGGAGTACTCCGCTTATGCCGACCGCCTACGCCCCTACGTGGCAGACGTCGAGCCCCTAGTCCAGAACGCCGTGGCAAACGGCGAGCGCGTCCTGTTCGAGGGCGCCCAGGGCAGCTTTCTTGACCTCGACAGCGGCACCTATCCGTACGTGACGAGCAGCCACCCCATTGCGGGCGGCGCGTGCCTCGGCACGGGCATCGGGCCCCGAGACATCGACAACGTGCTGGGCGTCTGCAAGGCGTACACCACCCGCGTGGGCAGCGGCCCCTTCCCCACGGAGCTTCACGACGACGTGGGCGAGTGGATTCGCAAGCACGGAAAGGAGTACGGCACCACCACCGGGCGTGGCCGGCGGTGTGGATGGCTGGATTTGGTCCTGCTGCGCCACTCGGCCCGCATGAACTCGCTCTCCGGATTGGTGGTCACGCGCCTGGACATCCTTTCGGGTTTTGAAACCGTCAAGGTGGCGACGGGCTACCGCATGGGGGACGAGACTCTGGACTACGTGCCCACCGACACGCACCGCTTCGCCGCGTGCGAGCCGATCTACACTGAAATGAAGGGCTGGAGCGGCGACCTTCGCGTCTGCCGCAAGTTGGAGGACTTGCCCGTCGAAGCGCGAAACTATCTCGACGCGATGGCCGAGTTCACGGGCGTTCCCGTGGCGGTGGTCAGCGTGGGGCCGGACCGAGACGAGACCATCGTCGTCCGTCCCGACCTGATCTGGAGCTAGTCGCGGTCGGTCTTTCCCTTCGTGCTGGTGGAACCCCGGCGCTCCGAGCGCTGGGTCGCCTCGCGAAGGGCACGCCCAAAGCCCTTGAAGACGGCTTCGCAGACGTGGTGCGCGTTGCTTCCCGCCACCTGGTGAACGTGGATGGTAAGCCCCGCCTTGCGGGCCACCGCATTGAAGAACTCATGGACGCATTCCGTTGATAGCTCGCCCAGTTTCTCGCGCCCAAACTCCACGTTGAACGTCACGTGTGAGCGCCCACTAAAATCAACCGCCGCCAAGACCAAGGCGTCGTCCATGGCGGTGTGGTTGGAGCCGTAGCGCACGATGGCGTCGTCGCCCAGCGCCTCGCGAAGCGCTTTGCCGAACACGATGCCCACATCCTCCACCGTGTGGTGGTCGTCCACGTTAAGGTCGCCCTCGGCGTGGACGCCCAAATCGAACTGGCCATGGAACGCCATAAGCGTTAGCATGTGGTCAAAGAACCCGATGCCGGTCTCGACGTCTTGGCGGGTGCCGCCATCGAGGTCGAGCACAACCCGCACCGTCGTTTCGTTGGTTTCGCGTTCAACTTCGGCGTAGCGGACGCCCGGTGCGTTTTTAGCCATGGTTGCTGATTATCCCCGTTCTTCCATCTTAAGGAGGGGGAAAAGCGAAGGGGTTCGCCGCAATCGCGGCGAACCCCCCACATACCCTCTCGAATCGGAGGTTACGCCTTCTTCGCTTTGCGGCGGAGAAGGACGGCGGCGCCAAAGCCAAGCGCGGCGATCGTGCCGGGCTCAGGCACGGCGCAGTATTCGGTGCCCGTCAAGGCGATGCGATAAGAACCACCGGCGGTCGTCGAGCCGGTCCAGCCAGCAAGGGCATTGGCGGCACCAGGACCGTCCGGAGCGCGCTCCGAGCCAAACGGGCTGTCGTTCCACAGCGCAGCGCCAGCACCATCGACCGCATCGCGGTCGTACTTGCTCACCGCAAGCAGATAGTGGCCATTGCTGTTGACGAGCAGGCTCGAAAGAGCCGATTGCAGGCTAGCACCGTTGTTGCCGTCATCGTTGAACGCAACGCCAAAGCCCTGCTCGTTAAAGAGCCACATCTGAGAGTCGAACGTTGCGCCGCCGATCAGCGAGGCGCTGAAGTGGGCCTCATCGACGATATTGATGCAGTACATGTCGACGTCGTTGGCATCAAGGTTGCCGCTGATCGCGTCAAGGGAACCCGCACCAATCGTCTGCTGTCCAGGAACGAGATCGATGGCGTCGCCAACCTCGTTCCAAACACCTGCGAAAGAGCTCGTTGCCACGGCGGCAAGAGCCAAAACAAGGATCTTCTTCATAATTTCTCCACTCCTCTTCAGTCAAACACACCCCAAGACGAAGCCGTCCCGCAAGAGGATAGGAACCACTGTAACACTGCTTTAGGCGATTTCCAAGTATGCGAAAAACAATCTCGCAGACGTGCTTGGTACCTAGGTCACAAATCAAGAGGGCTCACCGCATTCGCGGTGAGCCCTCTTGTGCCTTCTCGAAAGAGAAGTTACGCCTTCTTCGCTTTACGGCGGAGAAGGACGGCGGCGCCGAGGCCAAGCGCGGCAATCGTGCCGGGCTCCGGCACGGCGTCCGTGCGGAAGTTCAGGTCGGCCTGAGCCGTGGTGGCCGTCGCGGTCGAGGTCACGTTCCAGTTGGTCGTACCAAACGTGGTGTTGAACTTGCCGACCGCAAGCCAGTAGATCGCCGGTCCGCCGGCAAGCGCGCCGTCGCGGCCGTTCGCTGCGGTCATCTGGCTGATACCGCCGCCGAGCGTGTAGTTACGGGGGCCGGCATTGCCGAACGTCAGAGCACTATAGAAGCCGGCGCCATCGTCGTCGTCGTTGGCGATCATGTTGCCAGCTGCGTCGTACAGGCCCATCTCGGTGTCGATCGTTTGGGTCGACACGTCTGCCATGTTAACTGACGAGGTGTCGATGTCCAGGAAGTTCGTGGTGCCGTTCGTGCCGGCGAAGCTGAACTTGAACCACTTGATTTCGCCAGCGGCGAAGCCGTTGAGCGTGATCTTGGCGTCGGGCGTCGGGTAGTTCGACGTGGTGTCAAAAATGGCGCCGAGATTGGTAAAGGTGCCGGGATCCGCATTCGCGGCGGCAACCACTCCCAAGGCGGCTACTGCAAGGATAACTTTCTTCATCATTCCACTCCTCTTACGAGATGTCCAGAAATCGACGCACAATCGACGCGTCCACTTGAACAAGGGGCATCATAACACAGGTTTTTTGAGTTAACAAGCCGAATCGAATAAACTGCACACTGTACGAGGTACCAGGGTCTGGGCTTTCAGTACGAGAGAACCCGCATGGCTCGATCCAAGTACAATTGACGTCATGTCCGCCATGGCTTCCGAGACCAAAATCCCCATCCTCGACCTGCAGCCCGAAATCCTGTCGATTTGGGACGAGCTGATGCCCGCCTTGGAAGCCACCATCAAAGGCACGCAGTTCATCATGGGGCCGAACGTCAAGGCGTTCGAGCAGGAAGCCGCCGCCTACTTCGGCGTCAAGCACGCCATCGGGCTCAACTCAGGTACCGACGCCCTTATCCTCGGCGTGCATGCTCTCGGCATCAAGCCCGGCGACGAGGTGATCACCACCCCGTTCACGTTCTTCGCCACCGGCGAGGCGGTCAGCCACTTCCACGCCACGCCCGTCATGGTCGACATCGACCCCGAAACTTTCAACCTGGACGTGGACCAGGTCGCCGCCGCCATCACGCCCAAGACCAAGGCCATCCTCCCCGTGCACCTTTTCGGCCACAGCGCCGACATGGAGCCGTTGCTCAAGCTCGCCCAAAAGCACAACCTGGTCGTTCTGGAAGACGTGGCGCAGGCGTTCGGCGCCGAGTACCAAGGGCAGAAGGTCGGCACCCTCGCCCAGGGCGGCGCGTTCAGCTTCTTCCCCTCCAAGAACCTGGGCGGGTTCGGAGACGGCGGCATGTTCATCACCAACGACGACGCCGTTGCCGACACCGTGCGCATGTTGCGAGTTCACGGCGCGCGCAAGAAGTATTACAACGAGGTCGTGGGCGTGAACTCGCGCCTCGACGAGATCCAAGCCACCGTGTTGCGCATCAAGCTGCGCCACATCGACGCCTGGAACGAGGGCCGACGTGCCGCCGCGGAGCGCTACAACGCCATGCTCGCCGATGTGGAAGAGGTCGCCACGCCGTATGAGGCGGGCTACACCAAGCACGTGTACCACCAGTACACCATCCGCGTGAAGGGCGGCCGGCGCGACGAAGTGCAGCAGAAGCTCGCCGACCGCAACATCGGCAGCTTCGTGTACTACCCCGTGCCCATGCACCAGCTCCCCGTGTACCAGGGCATGAACCTCACGCTGCCCATCGCGGAGATGTGCGCCGCCGAGGTCCTCAGCCTGCCCATCTGGCCGACCATCGAGGAAAGCGTCCAGCGGCGAGTGGTTGAGGCGATCAAGGAAGCCTTGGCGTAGAAGAGGTTACGGCGGCGAGCCCCACCTCTTCCTCCCAAAAGTCCCCGGGGCGAACCGCCGGTTTCCTTCATCGTGGTCCTGAGTAGACTCGCGATGGAGGAACTTTGAAAGCATTCGGTCGGCGCTTCCTGTTCTGGTTGCTGGTCGTCTCGTCGAGCTTCGGGGCCGTCGGGATCGTTGGCGCCATCATCTCGAGCTTCTACACCGCCCACGAAGGGGGCGGTCCCCGGCATCTTCCGCGCCCTCTCCCAAAAGGAGGCAACTAGCATGGACGGTGCCCAAGCGGCTCGGTGGGTTTTCTCGGTCCTCGCGGTTCTCGTCACCATCAGCGCGGGCATGGCGGGCGCCGAAGGCATCGCCCTCGCGCTGGCGCGCACTCTCGGCAAGGAGCGACCGAGTGCCCGCGTCTTCTTCTTCACGCACCTCCTCCTGGTCGATGCGCTGGCGGTGGCGGTCTCCTTTATCCTGGTGCCGGCGCGATCTTGGCCCCTATGGTGGAGCCTCGGGACGCTGCCCGTCATCGTGGTGGGCAGGGCGTTTTGGGCGGGTGCGGCTTCCCGATCGGAGGCGGCTCTCGCGCTGGTCGCGCGCTATGTGAACGGCTTCGGCTTGGCGATCGGCTTCCTGGTGCCGATCCTTGGCGTCGCCTTCGATCGACTGTTCCAGGCTATCGTGCGGCATTGAGCCCCGAGGGCTACTGCCGTCATCGATGCGACGGTCCCACCCGGCTCAGGTCAATGGGCTTGAATCCGAAACGATAAGCCTCGGAGTCTTTCGGCAAGACTCCCTCCGAGCTGAGGATCGTCTGAATGAACCTCCCCGTGCCGTCATCGCCGAAGGGCAGGTCGGTCTTGGGCGCCGCGTAGAGCATGCCCGTCATCGTGACGTCGCGCCGAAGCCAGTTGGGCACGATGATCGGCGCGTCGCCGGGCCGGGCGATCACCAGATTGTTCTCAAATCGGATCGGTCCCTGCTTGTCGTCCCGCTGACGAATCAGCTGCCCCTCGGTGCGGGCAAAGGCGAAGATGTTGTTGCGGATGAGATTGTTGCCGCCGTAATGGATGTGAAATCCGCCGGTCTTCGTGTTCCAAACGACGTTGTCGTGGACCGTCCATCCGGTCGAGCCCTCGTCCAGATAGATGCCCCACCCTCCGTAGGTGAGCGAACTGACATCGTGGATACGGTTGTGTTCAATCCGGCTTCCTGGCTGTTTGCCGAGCACGTAGATTCCGCCCATGTCGCTGAGCTGGTCCTGGCCGATCTGAAAGATGTCGTTGTAGGCAACCAGGTTGTTCTTGGCTTGGGTATCCGCGAAGCCCCAGTCCCAACCGCCGGAGATTCCCGTGTAATAGAAATCGGAGATTCGGTTATGGATGATCCGATTGTTGCCACTCAGGCGATAGATCACGCCGATCCCGCTCGGATAGACCCGTCCTCCGTGCTCGATCACATTGTCCGAGATGGTGCAGGAATCAGGGCCGTTGTTGATGATCACGCCACCGGCGCCAAGGTCGAAGAGGTGCGACCCGGCCACGACAACGTTGCGAGAAGTTCCATCGATCTGAACCCCGTACCCGCCCACATGCGCAATCGTGCATCCCTTGATCACGACCTGCTCGCTGTCCTTGATGTGAATCGTGCCCGGAACCGTGAAAGCCGCCTGAACATCGCCCGACGAGTCTGCCGGAAGGCGGTATTCCGCTCCTTCAAACTGGAGTTGATCGAACCTGACGTTGCGCGATCCATCCAGCCGTAGCAAGGTCGCCGGACCGGGGGCAAGCGCCTCGAAGCTCTTCAGCTTGTCTACGGGGCGCGGCGTGTAATAGACCCGCTTCGCCCGGCGGTCCAGATACCACTGCCCTGGCTGCCCGAAGGCTTCCGCGATGTTGTCGAGGTAGTAGCTCGCGCCGCTCATCGTGAAGACGGCTTTCTTGGTGAAATACGTGAGCCCCGTCTCGGGGTCGGTCTTCTCGATGGGCATGCGGCTGGCGATCCACAGCTCGTGGACCACGAACTCGATGTCGCCGAAGTTGTGCTCGGTGCCCTTCAGGTCGCCCTTCTCCAGAATGGCGTCCTTCTGGCCTTCCATCAGCCCGGCTTGCGCCTCTTTGGGGTCCGCGAATCCCTGGATTTTGTGGAACCCGGTGGCGGGGATTCGGGGCCGCCACGCCCGCTCGCGCTCTTTCCCCACAAAGAGCTGCATGAAGTCCCCGTCGCACGGCACCGACCAACACTTCCTTCCCATGAAGGTGTCGGGCTTCCAGCCTCTCAGGATGGTTCCGCCGCCGATCGTGCCGCCCGTGAACGTCACGTCGTGGGCCTCGGCCCCGAACGTGGCCGTCTTCTGGACGCCGATCCGGCCCGAGAGGTGAACCACGACCTGGGAATGAGGCTTCTGAGCCAGGACGGCTCGAAGACCCTCCAGAGTCTTCAGAGGCCGCCTTTCGGTGCCCGGATTGGTGTCCATTCCCTGGGGGCTGACCCACAGGCTCATGGGAACGAGTGCGAGGAGTGCGCACAACATGAAGCGAGCCTACCTGCGGCTGGGACACCAACCATGAACGGGGTAGTCTTCGTCTTGGTCGGGAGGCTAATCGTGCCAATGGGCTCGAAAGCGAAAACAAAACTCAATCGGGCAAATGTCCTGTACGTTCTGGCCTTCACAGCCCTGATCGGGTTCGTCGCTCTCATTGCATGGGCTGTCCATCTGCAGGCGGGGGTGTTACTGGGTGTGGCCATCGCAAACTTCGCCAGCGAACGGCTCGCCGAGCTCTGCCATGTTCAGGATTCTGCAGCCCTTCGCAGGTTGAAATGGCCAGGCTTTGGATGGCTGGTCCTGTTCTTGCTCTTCAATGCCGCTCACGTGGACCAACTCGCTGGGAGATAGGCAGACCATGAGGCTCGATCAAAGATTCGAATTGCCGCCGAAGACTCGCGAGCGCGGGCGCAAAATCACCGTCTGGATGTGGTTCGTCGCTTGGCTTTCGACCATGTTTGGCAACCTATCATTGGCTGCTCGAAGGCACCCTGAGGAGTTGTCGTGGGTACCGAGGCTCGAACTTCGCTATCTTACTGTGCTGGCAACCGCTACCCTATTCTTGTTTCTCCTGGCCATGTTGGGAGAGGTTGTGTTCGCCGAGGGCAAGCCCGACCTGCCCAAGGAACCCTGACGGTTGCCCTATCCCCTGTAGGCGGCATTACGATCGATGTAGGCGGGCTTACGATGCCTTCCGGAGGCATTACGATTGCTGTAGGCGGCATTACGACGACCCTAGCCCCGCCTACAGCGACCGTAAGGGTCCCTACCGTGACCGTAAGACCTCCTACAGCGACCGTAAAGGCGCAATTGGTAATCGTAACCCCGCCTACAGTGATCGTAGCCCCAAAAAAGTAATCGTAAGACCGCCTACAGTGATCGTAAGGGTCCCTACCGTGATCGTAATCGCGGCAGAAGCTCCCGTAAGGCCTCCTACAGTTGCCAAATAAATTCTTGCGACTCTCCTTGGCACGACGTCGTCAATTCGGCAACGGAGGATGTTGTATGCCTATCGCCACGAAAGACTATCTGCCCAAAACCGACCAGTTCCTTGCCCATTGGCCGCTGGTGAACACGTCCCTCGGCTCCGCCCTTGTGCTCTCGGGGAACTACTCGGTGGCGAACCTCACCACGGACCGGGCGGCGCTGGCGACGCAGATCACCGCGGTCGAGGCGTTGCTGAACGCCGTCGAAGGCGCGATTGCCGACCGGGACATCAAGCGCGCGGCGATCAAGGAGCGCATACGCCAGTTCAACCAAGCGGTGCGCGGGTTCTTCCCCGGCTCGATCTACCAGAACATGCTGCCCGCCCTGCCGAACTTCGGCGCCGCGCCGGGGCTGTGGCTGAAGGCGATGGCGGACATGAACAACATCTGGACGCAGATCAACGCCATCACGCCGGTGCCGGTGGGCGCGCCGATTCCCCTCATCTTGGTCGGCGGCTACACGCTGGCGAACTTCACCACGGACCAAGCCGCGCTTGCCGCCGCCTTCACCGCCATCGAGAACACCGGCGAGCTGTTCACGAACGGGCTTGAGGTTCGGGACGGGCTTTGGAACCCGATCTACCAGCGGCTGCGGCAGTACCGGCTGGCGGTCCAGGGCCGATTCGTCACCGGCGCGCCGCTTCTGCTCTCGCTTCCGTCGCTGACGCCCCCGCCCGGCCACACGCCCGACGCGGTCAACGTCTCCGCGCTTTGGGACCCGACGCTGCTCAAGGCGGTCGTTTCCTACACGGCTTCCGCCGACCCGCAGCTTCAGGAGTACGAGCTTCGCGCGTCGTTCGGCGGCACGAAGTACAACCCCGACACCGCCAGCCGCATCGACAACCACCTGGCGGGCAACCTCACGCCCTTCCAAACCGACGACGGCTTGGTCGCCTCGGGCTCGAAGGTGTTCTACAAGGTGTTCGTGATCCTCACCACGGGCAACGAGAAGGGCAGCCGCACGGTGAGCGTGACGAGGCCGTAGGGCGCATCTAAGACCCCTCTCCGCCGGGAGAGGGGCTTTTTCTTACAGGGCGTAGTCGTCGATGCGAAGGCGGACGCCCGCCACGCCCGTAGACGTACTCTCCAACGCCATGATGCGGCCGACCTTGTAGCTGTTGGTCAAGCCCGACGCCGAGATCTGCACCTCCCAGTCGGAGTTGGCGTAAAGCTCCTTGCCGATGTCGGCTTGGGCGGGCACGAAGCCGCTGGCGGCTTTGTACACGAAGGCGCCGCTCTTGGTGACGTTGAGCGACTTGTCTCCCGCCGAGCCGGCGCTGTTGTCCACCGTCTCGTTCGCCACCCCGACGAACTTGAGGCTCGCCGTTCCGTGCGCCATCGAGACGAGGTAACCGCTGGCGTTGACGCCCACCAGGGCGCCTTTGAAGATCTTGACGTTGGACATCTTGTAGCTGGTGACGATGCCCGGTTTTTCGAATGTTTCGTAGGCGTTGGCTAAAGCAGCCATAAACAAATCCTCCTTGGTCTTAGCCCTTGCGCAGGGCGATTTGGTCGAGATCGACGTCGGGAAAATGGCGTCGATAGAACTCCGCTTCCTCGGGAAGCAGCAGGTGTCGCGAGTAGTCTCCGGCGGGCTCCTCGGCTTGCTCGGCGAAGCGCTTCCGCGCGGGCAGGCTCTCCATCATCGCGGCGAACAGGTGCGCCACGGTGCGTCGCTCGCCGCCGAACTCCAGCGCCCCGTCGGCCAAGAGAATCGCCTTGGCGAACTCCGATTGCGCCGGGGTCAGCCTGCCTTCGCGGATGTACTTTCGCACCTGCCGCTCCGCCGCCTCGTCTCGCGTGCGCTGGGCAAGCGCTTCGTACTGGCTTCTCCAGTAGTCGCCCGCCCCCGCCAGGGTGGCGTGGAATCGGAACAGCTTCGCCGACGCCACCCGGGGCCGCCGCACCAGGCTGACTTCGCGGATGGCCGAGAGGTCCGGCTCCAAGCCCAGCGAGAGCGACCGCGCGCCCTGCCGCTCCAAGAGCTGATTCGCCTCGGCGGAAAGGGCGATGGTGCCGAACAGCTCCTCGCCCACCGTTTCCACCTGCGTGAGGTAGCCGAGTTCGAGCGGCGAATGGGCGTGCTCGATCAGCACCGGCACCGGAAGATCGAACGCCTGCGAGAGGCGGCTGAGGTGGTCGCGCGTGACGGTGATCCCCTTGTCGGGATACTCGCCCGCCTCGAAGAGCTTGGCGCGGCGCTCCACCCAGGCGGTGTTGTGCGCCAGATACGGCGGGGGCTCGATGCCGAACTCCGTGAGCGCAGCGACGACCGCGTTTCGCGTCGCCTCGTCGCTTTCGGCACGGCTGCCCCGATAGCCCGGACCCAGCGCCGCCGCGTGGCGCAGCGCCGATTCGGGAGTGGAAAGGTCGAGATCCAAATTGAAAACCTCCTTGCGTTGGTCGCGAATAATGTAGACTTAATTCTACATTTTCGTCAACCCTTTCAAGGAGGTTTCGAGGATTACGCGGTTGGAGTTTCGGGAGCCGGCTCGGGGCCGGGAGCGGCGGGAGCCGGAAGCGTTTCGACGCTCGCCACCTCGAAGATCTCAACGGCGGGGGCGTCTTTCACCATCGCCTCGACGATCTCCATGAACTGCTTGAAGTGCGCGGTCTCGAAGTGCGCCTGCAGCGCCTCGCGGCTCGACCACTTCTCGAAGAAATGGAACGCGAAGTCGTCGTGGATGTCCTGGTAGAAGTTGTATTCGATGCAACCGGGCTCGGCTCGCGAGAGCGGCAGCATCGCGTAACCGGCACGCAAGAAGCGGCTCTTGAACTCGGCTTGGATCTTGATCTTGGCGGAAAGGACGACCATCCGGGCGGGTTTACCCGATCATCCCTCCAACTTCATCAGTTCGATCTTACGGAACTCGACGGGGTGGCTCTCGGACTGGAGCGAGATGCTGCCCTGCGACAGCATCAGGTTGTCGCCCTTGATCAGTCTCTGGGCGTCCGGATCCTTGGGGTCCAGCTGCGGCTTCTCGTACTCCAGCACCTTCACGCCGTTCACGTAGTGCCGGATCGCGCCGTTGCCGTGGACCTCAACTTCCACCTTCACCCACTCTTCGCCCGCAAAGGTGGGCGACGTGGAGTTGGTGCAGTGGGGCGTGAAGAGGGCGCCGTTCATCACCACGTTCGTTCCGGGGGAACAAAGGTTCGCTGTGGGCCGCTCCGACTTGCCGTCCCCACCCAGCAGTTGAACCTCGATGGAGACCGGGAAGTCCTGGTCCTTCGCCATGGTCTTGGGGTCTTGGCCGTGGATCATGATGCCGCTGTTCTTGAACGCCCAGCCCGGGCCGTCCGGCAGTTGGGCGCCGACGAAGCGGTACTCCAGCCTCAACCGGTAGGCCGAATAGGGAGCTTTGTAGAACAGGTGGCCGAAGCGGTTATCGAACTTGCCGCCGTACTGGTCGTAACGCACGAGGATCGCGCCCTTCTCGACGCGGAACGTGTTGCCGAAGTTGACGCCGAACTCGTAGCCCTTGATTTTGGGCGTCCAACCATCGAGGTCTTTGCCGTTGAAGAGGCTGACCCAGGGAGCCGAAAGCGAGGCGGCGGCAAGAAGCGTGGCGATCACGCCCCTATTCTAGCCGCCGCCCCGATCCGAGTTACGCAGGGTTGACGCTTTTGAAGATCCAGAACGTGGCGCCCTGCGGATCTTGGATAAGGCACATCCGACCCACCGTGGGCACGTCCATGGGCGGAACCAGGCACTTCGCGCCCAGCGCCTCGCACTTCGCCAGCCGGGCATCCACGTCGTCCACGCCGATGTAGATGGCCCAGTGCGGCGGGATGTTCGCCATGTCGGGGTGGCTCGAGGTGGCCATGATGCCGCCTACGCCGGACCCGTTCGCGCTGAACATCGGGTACTTGCCCATCTCGCCCATGTCGAAGTCTTCCGCGCTCCAATCAAGGGCGGCGACATAGAACTCCTTCGCCTTCTGCGCGTCGGGAACGTAGAGCTCGTGCCACGGGAACGTCTTGCCCACGGCGGTGATGTAATCAGACATATCATCTCCTCCTCCCTGCTCTCGGCAGGGTGATTCTTAGTATACATACGTCTGCCATAAATTGTGCCCGGAATTTGCAGGATTTCCAAGTACCTTAAACGGCTCCAAGAACGTCCTACGGTTGCATCCATCGAAGAACCATGAAGCGCCTTCTCCCCGCCCTTTCCGTCAGCCTCTTTCTCGCCGCGTCCTCCTTTGCGCAACTGGTTTCCGAAAAGAAGGATTGGTGGTCGATCAAGGTTTCCTATCCCACCTTTCTCAACCGGTCTGCCACGGCGGGGGCCACCAACCAACTGTGCCGGCGCTTGGAAAAGTCCGTCTTCGAGGGCTTCCTCGCCGAAGCCAAACGTGACTTGCCCGACATCAAGAAGATGCACTCGGCGGGCCAGTACGAGTTGCTGGTGATTCCCACCAAGACGATGGACTCGGCGGCCCTCTGCTCGGGCTACACCACGAACTACCGATACACGGCGGGCGCCCACGGGACCACGACGTACACCGTCCTCAACATCGGGACCGGAGGAGCCGCCCTCTCCCTACGCGACCTCTTCATCCCCGGCGTCGACGGTGCGAGGGAGTGCTCGTTCTCGATTCTCGCGCACTTCTTGAAGACGGGTGAAGCTTCTTCGGTGCAGAGCGGCGAGTGGACCCAGCTGACGCCCGAACAGGCCCGCCGGTTCGTCGTCACCTCGGACGGCCTCCTCTTCCTCTTCGACCAGTACGAGTTGGGCGCGTCTGCCGAAGGCACGTTCAAGGTGCTGGTGCCTTTTGCCAGTTTGCACGGGCTCAAGCCGCGGGAGCAGTGGACCGCGCAACCGACGCTGGAAGGCGTCGTATGGGTGCTCGAATCCATCCAGATGAACGACGACACAACCCTGAAGCCCGAACCCGGGGGCCGCTACGAGCTGACCTTCGGGTCCGACGGCAAAGTTTCCGGCGTTGCAGGGCGAAACCGGCTTGGAGGTCCGTTCACCAAGGGCGCGGACGGCAGCCTCAAGATGGGGTCCTTGTTCTCCACCCTCATGGCGGACCCGGCCAACTCGATCGCGGGCCGTTACCGCAACCTTCTCGCCGAGGTGACCCGCTTCCTCCTCAAGGATGGCAAGCTCATTCTCGAACTCAAGCTCGATACCGGCGTGATGGTTTTCCGCCGAGGCTAAGGCTAGGCCAACAAAAGAAGAGGAGGGCTCGGGCGGATGCCCGAGCCCCCTCGTGTTGCAACCTACATCGTGACGCGAATCGCGTCGATGACCTGTTGGGTCGAAGGCAGGGCGGCGTATTCGTAGATCGGGTTGTAACCGATCTGAACGTCCAACCGAGCCACATGCTGCGGCGGCGAAAGGAACAAGTCCCACGTGTGCGGGTCCGACACCATCTGCGAGATGATGTGCTGGCCGAAGCTGGTGCTTCGGTTGTCCTCGTGCACGACCACCAGGCGACCGGTCTTCCGGATCGAGTTCTTGATAGCGTCCCAATCGCAGGGGACGAGTGACCGCAAGTCGATGACCTCGACCGAGCACTCACCGGCGACCGCGTTGGCGGCTTCCTCGGCGAGTTCCGTGCAGTTGCCCCACGTCACGAGGGTGACGTCCGAACCTTCGCGCATGATGCGCGCCTTGCCGAACGGCACCGGAACGACGTCCTTCACTTCCCGCTGCATGCGGAAGAGGTGCTTCGGAATGAGAATAAAGGTGGGATCGTCGCCGTGGATCGCCGACCACAGCAAGCCTGCGGCGTCCTCCGCGTTCGAGGGAATCGCAACCCGCAAGCCCGTCGTGTGGGTCAGCAGGGACTCGTTCGACTGCGAGTGCCACATGCCGCCTCCGGGCAGGTACGCGCCGTAAGGGGCGTAGATCACCGCCGGGCAGGTCCACTCGCCGAACGAGCGCCACCGCAAGGTCGAGAGGTTGGTCACCACCTGGTTCCAGCCGGGCGACATGAAGTCGGTGAACTGAAGCTCGAAGCAAGGGCGCATGCCGTAGGCGGCAAGGCCGACCGCGATGCCCAGAATAGTGCACTCCGCCAATGGCGAGTTAAACACCTGCTTGGGGAACGAGTCGCTCAAGCCCTTGGTGATGCCGAACACGCCGCCCTTGGGATCTTCGATGTCTTCGCCGAAGAACACAATCTTGGGATCGTTCTCGAGCGCCTTACGGAACGTGTTGTTGATCGCGGTGACCATCGTCTGGCGACCCGCCTGGATGGGCGGCGCCTCCGCCGGAACATCCTTGCCAAAGTTGTGGAGTTCCACTTCGTCGGCTCGGGGATCCTCGTCCTTCTCGGCTCGAAGGTAGTCCTCGTCGACCTGGCGCTCGATCTCCGTCTTGATCTGCTCAAGGTCATCGCGGGTGATCTCGCCCGACGCGATCAGTTCTTCGGCGAGAAGCCGAATCGGGTCGCGCTGCTGCATCTCCTCGATGTCTTGGATGTCGCGATAGACGCGGTGGTCGTCGCTGCTGGTGTGGCTGCCCAGTCGGTCGACCTCCGCCCAGAGAATCGTCGCGCCTTCGCCGCGCCGCGCACGGTCGATCGCCGCGCCGCCCGCCTCCATCACCGAGTCCGGAGTGCGCCCGTTACAGTGGATGATGTGCGCCTTGTTGAAGATCTCAAGGTGCATCGGGTTGTACTTCTCGGTGGGCGTGGAGATGCCGTACTGGTTGTCCTCGATGATCAGGACCAGCGGCAGCTTCTCCTGAATGGCGAACGCCGCCGCTTCGTAGAACTCGCCCTGCCGCGACGAGGCGTCGCCGACGCTCGCGATAGCGACCGTGTCCTTGCCTTCCAGCTTCATGCCCCAGGCGGCACCCGCCGCCGGCAAGAGGTTTGCGCCGGTCGGGGTCGGAACGCTGAAGCAGTTCAGGCTCCGGTCGCTAAAGTGCGCCGGCATGTTGCGGCCGCCGCTCTTCGAGCCGCGCTTGGCGAAGTACGCCAAGGCGAGGTCATAGTTCGTAACGCCCCGCGCCAGCATGAGCCCTCGGCTGCGATAGAAGGGGAAGATGTAGTCGTCCTCGCGCAAAAGGTACGCCAAGGCACCCATCGCCTCGTGTCCCAAACCGCCGACTTGGAACCAGCCTTTGCTCTGACGGAGAAGGATTCCCTCGCGTCGGTCTCCCTCGCGGGAGAGCATCATGAGCTTAAGAAATTCGAGCTTGTTCAGGGTCTTACCGGCGGGAATCGCGGACATCGTTGGGCTACCTCGTCGTGCAGATCGGGAAGCGAATTATAGCCGATTCGCGCCCCTCTCCGAACTCAGAGCCAGCCCTTTCGACGGAACAGCCACAGTTCGAAGATGCTCGCGACCACCATGATCGCCACCGCGAGCGGGTAGCCCAGCCACCAGTTCAGTTCCGGCATAAATTTGAAGTTCATGCCGTAGATTCCCGCGACAAGGGCCGCCGTCATGAGGAGCGTGGAAATCACGGTCATCTTGCGCATGACGTCGTTCAGGTTGTTCGACACGATGCTCAAGTGCGCGTCCAGCACCGAGGAGAGGATGTCGCGGGTCAGGTCCAGCGTCTCAGAAATCCGAATGGTGTGGTCGTAGAGGTCTTGAAAGTAGGGCTTGATCTCGTTCGGGATCATCACGACGTCCCGCCGTAGGAGGGCGTTCAGCACGTCCCGCAAGGGCGCCAACCTCCGGCGCATCTCGAGGAGCCGGCGTTTCACGGCGAGCGCGTCCCGCACCACCGCGCGGCCACCGGAGTAGATGTCGTCCTCCAGATCCTCGACCATCTCCTCCAGAGCGTCCACCGCCGGGAAGAAGGCGTCGACGCCGACGTCGAGCAAACTGTGACAGAGGTCTGCCGTGGTTTCGCCGTATCGCTCCGGCGACTTCTGCCACTTGGCAAACCACTCCACCATGAGTGGACAATCCGTTAACGAGACCGTGGTAAGCCGCTCCTTCTCCACGAAGAACGCGACTTCCACGTAAGTTTCGAAACTGTCAGGGCCGCCGGGGTGCACGAAAGGCGCAACCAGAAAAAGGTGGTCGGCAGACTCTTGGACGCTGGGGCGTTCCGCGAGGCTGAGCGCATCTTCCACTTCAAGTTCGGCGAAATGGAAGCCGTCCCTCAACAGGGTGGCGGTCGCCTCGACGTTGTTGGCCACCACGTGCACCCAAATGAGTCCGTCTCCTGGCCGCCAAGCCAGAATCTGCTCGTCTTCGATCAGCGGCGCTACCTGGCCACCCGACCACACCGCCGCTCTTAGCTCGTAATCCCGCTTGGCCACCGCAAGTACAGACGCCGGTAGGGGCTGGTTCTCGTCGCCTAGCCGCCCGTCTTCGCCGCCAACCGGCACAGCAGCTCACGAAGGTCGTTGAACTTCTTGGGGTTCTCCATCGCAGCGTCGACCTTCTCCGCTCCGCTGCCACCGAGGTAGACGCGAAGGGCGTTTTCGTCTAGGGGATAGAGCTTCGCCTGGGCCTCATAGGCCTTATGGATTCGGTCCGTACCCAGGAACGTCCACCATCCCAACAGGAAGGTGCCGCTGAGTTCGTATCCGCCATATCCGTTGCCCGCCCCGAGGGCTTTGTAGTTGTATCGGTAGACGCCGTTCGAGCCATCCATGTAGTTCGTGGTGCGGTAACCCTTGAAGTCGCCCGTCGGCTCGATCAGCACACGGTTGAAGAACTGCTTCTCCAACTTGGACCGCAGGTCTTCGTAGAAGCGCCGGTCAGAGGAAGACTCGGGATACGCCTCGGCGAGGGAGGTCAGCCACAGCGCCATTCGGTGGCTGTGTGACGTATCTTCCCCGATGCCAGGACGAGGGCTCGCGCTCATCCCTGTGACCTTCTCGGCGTTGCCCGCATATTGGTAGTCGGGGTGATCGGACCAGACCCCCGGTTCGAAAATCCAGCCGCCTCCCGGTTCTTCTCTGCCCCTCGTGCGGAACACCTCACGGGCGGAATCGAGAATGTCGGTCAACGTCTCTGAGTGCGGCAACTTCTTGCCCGTGATCCGCTCGTAGGCACGGAGATCGGCCGCCTCGGCAAAGAGGTACCGCTCCTCGTCGATGATCGCTCGATAGTAGCTTTTGGCGGGGTTTCGTAGGTTTAACTTGTACTGAAGCCGCTCCTTCATGCCCGTGCATGCCGCCCGTCCATAGGTGATGCTCGACTCCGACGTCCACAGCCGGTCGAGAAGGTTGGAGATCCAATCCAGCATGCCGGCGGGGATGAGGTCCGTCTTCTTCGCCTGCGCCGCAAGCACCCCGAACCGTGTGTGCAGATAGAGATACTGCATGTAGTTCAGGCGTACCGGGGTTCCCCATTCCGTGTACTGGTCCTTGCCGTCGGCCATGTACTTAGCGAACTGAGCGGCGAACTCGCGCTCCCACGCGTCGTTGCCCGTCGAGAACGCCGCGTGGAGCGGGACCATGAGCACGTGGCCCGCCGAATACGCCCGGGCGGGCGAACTCCAAAGGGGAGCCGCCAGCAAAGGGCTGATGTTGGCTTTCCAGAGTTGAGACTCACGGGCGTCCTGGGCGGACGCGATCGCAACGGCGGAGGTCAAAAGGAACAAACTGGCGACCCGGCGCATGACAACCTTTTCAACGTCTCAGCAATCCTGCGGGATTCCCAAGATTGCAGGCTGGCAAAGAAAGAACCGGCCCGAAGCCAAAGCTTCGAGCCGGTTCGTTAGATTACGAGAGGCGAGGCGTTAGCCCTGCGGGTTCTCGTAGTCCGGTCGGAAGAGCCACGCGTGGCAGCCGTCCCACCAGTAGAAGCCGGGGAGACCGGTGGCGTCGTAGCCCGTGTACGGGTCCTTGTTGTAGTCCGTGTTGCCGGGCGACAGGGTCGCGCCGAGGTTGCGGAACTTGGCATGGCCGTCCGCGAACGAGAAGTTCGCGCCCTTGCTGTAGACCCACATAGAGCCCGAGAGGACGAACATGGCGGACTGCTGGCCGTTGATGGCAGCAGAACAACCCGACTGATACGGCACGTAGCGGCACGGCAGGTTGGGCTGGTCGCACTTCAGAGCCGGGTTGGCGAGGGCGCCGCCGATGACGGCGGCCTTGCCGCGGCCGTCCCAGGCCATCGGAAGGTTGGCCGGGGTCGCGATGCCGGAAGAGCCGTAGGCCATGAGAAGGCCGTTGTACGTGTAGGTCACGTTGCCGCGGGCGCGGCCCGAAGGAGCAGCGTTCGAAACGCCGCCGCCGCTGACGAGCGGAAGGCCGGGGCCTTCGTACACGCCGACGTTCTTGACGTACGGGTAGATGACGTTCGCCCAGCTACCGGACGAGATGCTGCTGCGGATGGCATACGCGCCGTCCGTGCCCGCGCCGCTCGGCCAGTTCGCCGGGAAGTAGTGGTTGTAGTTCCAGCGCCACAGACCCGTCGCGGCTTCCTGACCGAAAGCGGTCGGGAACACGTCGTCGGTGTCGGCGATGTACTGCATGAAGCCAAGGGCCATCTGCTTGTTGTTCGACAGGTCCGCGGTCTTCTTCGCGGCTTCCTTAGCCTGGGCGAAAACCGGGAACAGGATCGCCGCCAAGATCGCGATGATCGCGATGACGACGAGAAGCTCGATAAGGGTGAATGCTTTTCGCATCTTCATATAAGTTCTCCTGGTCTGGACCAGAACAGCCCATCCATCGCGTCACATCGTACAGCACCTCTGCCAAAAAAACAAGAACTTTTTTTCCAGTTGGGAACTTTTTTTTGGCCTATCCCGTACCAATGGAACCTTCACCAAGGACCAAAGTCGCCAAAAACAAACATATAGGCCCACGGTCCGAAGACCGTGGGCCTAGATCGATTAGGCTAGATCGCCGAGGTTAGCCCTGCGGGTTCTCGTAGTCCGGTCGGAAGAGCCACGCGTGGCAGCCGTCCCACCAGTAGAAACCGGGGAGACCCTGGTCGTTGTAGCCCGTGTACGGGTCCTTGTTGTAGTCCGTGTTGCCGGGCGACAGGGTCGCGCCGAGGTTGCGGAACTTGGCATGGCCGTCAGCGAACGAGAAGTTCGCGCCCTTGCTGTAGACCCACATGGAGCCGGCGAGGGTGAACATGGCGGACTGCTGGCCGTTAACGGCGGACGAACAACCGCTGACGAAAGGCACGTAGCGGCACGGCAGGTTGGGCTGGTCGCAGATCAGAGCCGGGTTGGCGAGGGCGGCGCCGATGACGGCGGCCTTGCCGCGGCCGTCCCAGGCCATCGGAAGGTTGGCCGGGGTCGCGATGCCGGAAGAGCCGTAGGCCATGAGAAGGCCGTTGTACGTGTAGGTCACGTTGCCGCGGGCGCGGCCCGAAGGAGCAGCGTTCGAAGCGCCGGTGGTCACCAGCGGAAGGCCGGGGCCTTCGTACACGCCGACGTTCTTGACGTACGGGTAGATGACGTTCGCCCAGCTACCTGCGGAGACGACCGAGCGGATCGCATACGCGCCGTCCGTGCCCGCGCCCGCCGGCCAGTTGGCCGGGAAGTAGTGGTTGTAGTTCCAGCGCCACTGGCCGCCGGCGTCCGATCCGAAGGCGATCGGGAACACGTCGTCGGTGTCGGCGATGTACTGCATGAAGCCCAAGGCCATCTGCTTGTTGTTCGACAGGTCCGCAGTCTTCTTCGCGGCTTCCTTAGCCTGGGCGAAAACCGGGAACAGGATCGCCGCCAAGATCGCGATGATCGCGATGACGACGAGAAGCTCGATAAGGGTGAATGCTTTTCGCATCTTCATATAAGTTCTCCTGGAACGGGCCGGGAGTAGCCCCTCCATCGCGTTACATCCTACAGCATCTTCGGCTGATTCAGTACGACTTTTTTCGATGTCGGGAACTTTTTTGTACCCAAAAGCAGTACTTTCGCACCGTACTGGCTGACCTAAGTTGGATGTAAAGACAAAAGTCCCACGGTCCGAAGACCGTGGGACTTGATCGATCAGGCTAGATCGCCGAGGTTAGCCCTGCGGGTTCTCGTAGTCCGGTCGGAAGAGCCACGCGTGGCAGCCGTCCCACCAGTAGGAGGCAGGGAGACCCTGGTCGTTGTAGCCCGTGTACGGGTCCTTGTTGTAGTCCGTGTCGCCGGGCGACACGGTCGCGCCGAGGTTGCGGAACTTGGCATGGCCGTCCGCGAACGAGAAGTTCGCGCCCTTGCTGTAGACCCACATGGTGCCCGCGAGGGTGAACATGGCGGACTGCTGGCCGTTGATGGCAGCAGAACAACCGCTGACGTACGGCACGTAGCGGCACGGCAGGTTGGGCTGGTCGCAGATCAGAGCCGGGTTGGCGAGGGCGGCGCCGATGACGGCGGCCTTGCCGCGGCCGTCCCAGGCCATCGGAAGGTTGGCCGGGGTCGCGATGCCAGAAGAGCCGTAGGCCATGAGAAGGCCGTTGTACGTGTAGGTCACGTTGCCGCGGGCGCGGCCCGAAGGAGCGGCGTTCGAAGCGCCGGTGGTCACCAGCGGAAGGCCGGGGCCCTCGTACACGCCGACGTTCTTGACGTACGGGTAGATGACGTTCGCCCAGCTACCGGGGGAGACGACCGAGCGGATGGCATATGCGCCGTCCGTGCCCGCGCCCGCCGGCCAGTTCGCCGGGAAGTAGTGGTTGTAGCTCCAGCGCCACACGCCGCCGGCGTCCGATCCGAAGGCGATCGGGAACACGTCGTCGGTGTCGGCGATGTACTGCATGAAGCCAAGGGCCATCTGCTTGTTGTTCGACAGGTCCGCGGTCTTCTTCGCGGCTTCCTTAGCCTGGGCGAAAACCGGGAACAGGATCGCCGCCAAGATCGCGATGATCGCGATGACGACGAGAAGCTCGATAAGGGTGAATGCTTTTCGCATCTTCATATAAGTTCTCCAACGAGCTCGTACCGCTCGTCTCTTTGCCCGCCGCGCCTGACCTTGATAAAACGTAGCCGAGGATTCGCCTTGAAATCCGGTACCTACGTCACCACTCGATCTATCGGGGCGAGTACATCTGGTTTGACTGCATCAAGCGTGCCAAAAGTTCTCAGTATTTTCGTGCTTTTTGGATTCCTTCGGAGAAAAGCCCATCCTCAAGCAGACCTTTTGATCGCGTCAGGAATGTCGGCTGGTCCCCTGGTGCCAAAGTACTGCAACGACCATTGGTCCGGTACGCGCAGGGATCCGCGCTCTTTGGCCCGCCGCACAGTATCCTTGCACCCGTGAAACGCATCGTCGTTCTCGGCTCCACGGGCAGCATCGGAACCCAAACTCTGGACATCGTGCGCCAGCACCCAGACCGGCTCCGGGTTGTTGGGCTTGCCGCTGCCCGGAACGCCGAACGCCTGCGGGAGCAAGCCGCCGAGTTCGACTGCCCTGCGGTGCTCCACGACGAAGCCGCGGCGCAACAAGCCGGAGTCCCCGGGGGCATGGAGGCCATGGTTGATCTCGCCACCCTCCAAGAGGCCGACGTCGTGGTGATCAGCGTTGCCGGCGTCATCGGACTCCTCCCCACCCTTGCCGCTATCGAGGCGGGCAAAGACATCGCGCTAGCCAGCAAGGAGGTGCTGGTGGCGGGTGGTGAGGTGGTCATGCCTGAGGTTCGCCGTAAAGGCGTGAAGATGCTCCCTATCGACTCGGAGCATAGCGCCATCTTCCAATGTCTTGCGGGCGCCTACCCCCACACCTCTAATCAAAGAGCCGCGGTGGAAGAGCTCATCCTAACCGCATCTGGTGGTCCCTTCCGGGGCTGGAGCGCCGCAGACCTTGAGCAAGTGACCGTCGACCAGGCGCTGAACCACCCAACTTGGCGGATGGGCGGCAAGATCACGATCGACAGCGCAACCCTCATGAACAAAGGATTGGAGACGATCGAGGCGAAGTGGCTGTTCGACGTCGAGTTGGGTCAGGTTCGCGTTGTGGTGCATCCGCAAAGCGTCGTCCACTCCATCGTGAAGTTCGCAGACGGCAGCGCCCTCGGCCAAATGGGTTGGCCCGATATGCGACTCCCCATCCAGGTGGCGCTCCTCTATCCGGAGCGGGTGCCAAACGCGATGCGACCCTGGGATCCCACCGAAACTCCCAACCTGACTTTCGAGCCGGTGAACGAATCGGCCTTCCCTTGCCTCGAGCTTGCTCGCGCCAGTTCTCGGGCGGGCAAGACCATGCCCTGCGCCATGAACGCGGCCAACGAAGAAGCCGCGAACGCCTTCCTCCGTGGTGAGATCGGCTTCATGGACATCCCCCGAACCGTCGAGAAAGTCATGAACGCCCACCAACCGACCGACGTATCCCTAGAGAGCCTTTTGCAGACGGACGCCTGGGCACGGAACTTTTCGCGGTCCTCTTTCGCTCTAGGAAGGTGATACCCGGGCTTATGTCTATCCTCACGATCCTCGTCTTCCTCTCGATAGTCACCGTTCTTGTGGCTGCGCACGAACTCGGGCACTACCTCTTCGCGCGCCTCTTTAAGATGGGAGTCGAGGAGTTTGCCGTGGGCTTTGGCAAGAAGCCGATTTGGACCTTCGCCAAACGCACGTACGACACCCCGAACGGTCCGGAAACCACCGTTTTCACGATTCGCCCCTGGCCCCTCGGCGGGTTCGTCCGCATCAAAGGCATGGCGCCCGAGGAAGACGCAGCGGAAACGAAGATCGCCGGTGGCTTTTACAGCAAAGCCCCGTTCCAGCGCTTCGTGGTGCTCCTCGCCGGACCACTTTTTAGCGTTCTCGCCGGCTTGGTGATCCTGATCCCGCTGTACATGGTCCAAGGCATCCCCAAGCCGTCCAACGAGCCGGTCATCGGCATGATGGCGGCGGACGGCGCCGCCGCGAAGGCAGGCCTTCTACCGGGCGACCGGATCGTCAGCATCGACGGAACGAAGATCAACACGTTCTACCAAGCCATTACGATCATTCGAGAGAACGCGGGCAAGCCTCTGGCGTTCACCTACGCGCGGAAAGATGATTTGAGGACGGCGCTCGTCACTCCGCTCGCCGACCCCGAGCCCACGGATGTTCTCGGCGCCGACTTGGAGCCCACCGGCCAGAAAAAGGTCCAGGGCAAGATGGGGGCTCGGTTCGAGGTGAAGTACGTGCCGATGGGCTTCACCACCGCCTTCGGCCACGCCATCCAAGCGCCGGTCGAAATGGTGAAAAGCCTGGCGGGTGTGATCACGCTGCGGAAGAAGGCTTCCGACGAGTTGGGCGGGCCGATGACCATGATCGCTGCGACGAGCGAAACCGTGAAGCGCGGCCTCGGTGACACGCTCGCCCTAGCCGGCCTGTTAAGCATCTCCCTTGGCATCTTCAACCTGCTTCCCATCCCGCCGTTCGACGGCGGACAGATGGTCATCGCGGTCGTCGAGATGCTGCGCAAAGGTCGACGATTGAGTCTAAAAGTTCAAGAGCGCGTCGCCGCTATCGGCTTGGCTCTCATCGGCGTGCTCATTGTCAGCGTCTTCGTCATCGACTTCAAGCGCTTCTTTGGCGCCCAGCCGGAGACCACCAAGGTGATCGCGCCGAGCAGGTAAAACCGCGAGAATGCAGGGCGCCTGGAAGGTCGGACTTCTTGTCGTGGTGTTTGTCGGGCTCCTTCTTGGGGCCTATCGGACGTTGGGGCAGAGCCTATTCAAGCCCGAGACCGACAAGTACGACATCCTCTTTGCCGATGCCAGCGGCATCGCCGAGGGAACGCGCGTTCTCTTGGCGGGCGTTAAGATCGGCCAGGTGGAGAAAGTCTCGCTCGACACCCCGCAGCGCGCCCGGGTCTCGTTTTCGGTTCAGAAGGGCGTCAAGCTGCCGGCGGGCTCTGGCGCGGTTCTGCCCGAGTCTCTGATCGGCATTGGCGACAATCCCATCCAGATCGTGCCTCCCGTCAAGCTCTCCGGAACCGCGTTGACGCCCGGCGCGGAAATCGTCGGCGTCCGCAGTTCCCCGCTCGCCTCGCTGTTCCCGGATACCAAAGGCACCATGGAGGAGGTCAACAAAACCCTCGCCGCCACCCGGAAGCTCATCGAAAACGAGGAACTGAAGAACAACCTCAACAAGCTGATGGCGACGAGCGAGAAGACCGTTGCCCAGTTCGGCAGCCTCGCCAGTCGTATCGACGGCTTGGTAGGTGCCAACCAGAAGTCCATCCAGACCGCGATCAACAATGCCGCCGCCGCGATGGAAGAAGTCAAGAAGACCACCGCCGCGGTCCAGAAGCTCGCCAGCGACCCTCAGTGGAAGGACAAGGTTGCGGGACTGCTTGACAACCTCTCTGCCACCACCAAGAAGGCGGACGAGCTCATGGCGAGCCTGAACGAGTTTGTCGGCGATCCCGCCCTGAAAGACTCCATCACCAAGACCTTGGCGAACACCGAGAAGATGTCCGAGTCGGGCACCAAGATCGCCGCGAACGCCGAAGAGATGTCGAAGAACGGGATCACGATCACCGAGAAGGCCACCGCGCTGATGGACAAGGCGAACACCATTGCCGACGAGGCGAGGGAGTTGCTAAAGAAGTTGGGCGGCGTGTTCGAGAAGGGCAGCTCGGTCGGCGCGGGGCTCAAGGACATCGAAGCGGACATGGACATCAGCCGCGATTCGCGCCCGGGCCGTTGGCGCACCGACGCCGAAGTCATCATCCCGGTCGGTGAGCGCAAAGTCCATTTGGGGCTCTACGATGCCTTCGAAAGCAACAAGATCACCCTGCAATTGAGCCAGCGTTGGAACGACCGGCTGTCGTATCGCTACGGGATCTATGCGAGCAAGCCGGGTGTGGGGGTAGAATATCGGCTTGCGCCAGCCCTATCGCTGCGCGGGGACTTGTACGACATCAACGAACTCCGCGGCGACATTCGGGCGCGCTACGAATTCGGAAACGGCTTATACGGCTTCGTCGGGGTGAATCGTTTGTTCAATCAGAACGCCCCCACGATCGGAATCGGGTTCCGGAAATAGAGGATTTTCGAAATGAAGGTGATCTTGAACAAGACGGTCCCGAAGGTCGGGAAAGAGGGCCAGGTTGTGACCGTGGCCGACGGCTTTGCGCGCAACTACCTCTTCCCCAAGGGGCTCGCCATCGTCGCCGAAAAGAAGCAGATTGCGGCGCTTGCCAAGCGGGCGGCACGTGTTGACGCCAAGCTCGCCGACACCAAGGCAGCTGCCGAGACCGTCAAGGAGAAGCTCCACGGCCTGACCGTCAAGATCGAAGGCAAGGTTGGCAAGGACGCGGGCAAGCTGTTCGGCGCCGTGACCAGCCAAGACGTCGCCGACGCGATCAAGGGCCAGCTCGGAGTCGACATCGATAAGAAGCACATCGCCCTCATCGAGCCGATCAAGCGCCTTGGCAACTACCCCGTGGAAGTCGATCTGCACCGAGACGTGGACGCCGTGGTGACCGTGAACGTGTTCGACCCCAACGCTCCGGTCGAAGCCGCTCCGGTGGCGGAAGCCGCGCCGGCGGTCGAAGAGCCAGTCGAAGCGTAAGCTCGCTTCTCAACAACTTTTAAGAGCCCGCTTCCAAGGCGGGCTTTTCTTATTCTAGAGGTCGATCCTCATGCCGTCGTAGCCAAGCTCGATGCCGGGCGGCAGAGACGCGTTCACTTCGTCGTGGTCGTAGTCGTGGCTGAGATGGGTGAAGACCGTACGCTTGGCCTTGAGGTCGAGCGCGACCTCCACTGCGGCGTCGAAGTGAAGGTGGTTTGGGTGCGGGCGGTAGCGCACCGCGTCCAGCACGAGCGTATCCAGACCTTCCAGCAAGGGTCGGACTTCCGACGGGATCGCGCTCACGTCGGTGAGATAGGCGAACCCGCCGACGCGAAACGCCACCACGGGCCATCGGCCATGCGGCACCAGAAACGTCTGCAGGCTCAAGCCAGCCACTTCAAGCGTGTCGGGTACGTCCAAGAGGTCAAATCGGGGCACCTCGATGCCCTCGGGAAACTCCAGGAAGGCGTACGGGAAGATCCGGCGGATGTCCTCCTGATATTGGGGGAGGGTGTAAATCGGCATGGGCTTCTTCGAGCGCAAGCAGAAGCCTCGGAGATCGTCCATCCCCATAACGTGGTCGGCGTGGGTGTGCGTCACAAGCACCGCATCGACCATCTTCACCTCTTCGCGAAGGAGTTGCAGCCTCAGCTCGGGGGGACAGTCAACCAAAAGGTTGCCGTCGGGACCCGCCAAAAGCAGCGAGGGCCGGGTGCGGTGGTTCTTGGCGTTCGCCAGGAAGCTGGGAGAGTAGTCGACGCCCAAGGAAGGGACGCCGTTGCTGGTGCCGCTTCCGAGCAGAACGGCGTGCGCCATCCTAGAACTCGCCGGCGCGCTGCATCACGAGATACGCGATCTGGGTCGCCGGAACTTCGGTGTACTGCGCAACACGCTCGATGCACCGCGCGAAGTTTCGCTCCGCCAGTTCGTCGCGCTCAGGAATGTCGGCGCGAGCCGCCGCCAAGGCTCCGACCGCTTCTTCCATAAACCGTGCTCGGTTCTGCGGCATCGTTTTGTTCTGGATGCCCGCGTACGACCGCGTCAGTTGCTCGTAAACGCCGTCCCAAGTCGACTTTGCCGCCAGTTCGGCACGAAGCTTCTCCCGCGCTTGGTCCCGAAGGCGGTCTGCCTCCTGGTCGCGCCGTTTTGCGCGCTCCCAGTCGCTTGGACCGGTCCCGTCGATCACGCGCAGGGTCAAGTTCTGGCCAAGGCGGAAGCTCATCTCTGTCTCGATCAAGCGCTTGACCGCCGGCGCGGTGAGATGCCCGCTCAACTCGCGATCTTTGGGGTCCAAGCCCATGATCAGCACGCCGTTCTCGATGGTGACGGGCACGGATACGTTTAGGGCGTTCCAAGTCGCGCGGCCGGTCACCCCGTTGCGGACTTCGGGCAAGGCTTCCTTCCAAGCGTCGAGCAGGGCAGACATCGAGGCGAATTATGATGCCTTTTCGCTCGGTTGCGCTCTGGTAGCCTGTTTCGCGTGGTCAAGTACCTCGGCTCGAAGCGGCTTCTGCTAGACGATATCGCCGCTATCGTGGCCTCCAAACCGGGAGTGCGCCGGGTCCTCGACCTGTTCTCCGGCACGTCACGTGTCGGGCATCGGCTCAAGCGAGAGGGCTTCCACGTCATCGCGAACGACCACAACGCCTATGCCCACACCTTGGCGACCTGCTACGTCCAAGCCGACCGCAACCTGTGGGCGGACCGGGCCCAGACGATCATCGACGAGCTGAACCTTCTGCCGGGCCGGGCGGGCTACGTCACCGAGACTTTCTGCGAGAAGGCGCGCTACTTTCAACCCAAGAACGGCGAGCGGATCGATGCCATCCGGTCGCGAATCGCCGAACTCGGCGCGGACCCCGAACTGGAGGCGGTTCTGCTCACTTCGCTCATCGAAGCCGCCGACCGCGTCGATTCCACCACGGGCGTGCAGATGGCGTACCTGAAGCAGTGGTCCGCGCGAAGCCACGATGACCTTCGGCTTCGGCTACCCGATCTTCTTCCGGGACCGGGCGAGGCGCACCGGCGGGAAGCCGCCGAGGCGGCGAGCCTGCCTGCGGACCTTGCCTACCTCGACCCACCCTATAACCAACACTCGTATCTCGGCAACTACCACGTGTGGGAGACCATCGTGCGGGGCGACGCACCCGAAGCCTACGGTACAGCACAGAAGCGGCTCGACTGCCGCGACCGAAAGAGCGGTTTCAACTCCCGCGTCAGTTTCGCGTCCGCTTTTCGAAAGGTGCTCGGTGAGCTAAGGGCGCAAACGGTCGTCGTTTCCTTCAGCAACGAGGGGTTCGTCACCTTCGACGAAATGATGGCGATGCTCTCCGAGTTGGGGCGAGTCACGGTCGAGGAGAAGGACTACCGCCGCTATGTGGGCGCCCAAATCGGCATCCACAACCCGAGCGGCGAGAAGGTGGGAAAGGTGAGCCACCTCCGAAACCGCGAGTACCTCTTCGTTTGCGACCGTTCCTGATCGCTCTCAGTTGGGCGCCGTTTGTTGCTCAAACCTCTGCTCTTTCGACACGTTTGATGTCCCGGCAACGATTGCCGGTCTCCCTGGAATGACTCACGGGGTCCCTGGAATGGCTCGCGGTGTACCGGGAATGACTCCCGGGGTCTCTGGAATGACTCCCGGGGTCTCTGGAACGACTCCAGGGTCTCTGGAACGACTCCCGGGGTCTCTGGAATGGCTCCCAGGGTCTCTGGAATGACTCCAGGAGTCTCTGGAATGGCTCCCGGGGTCTCTGGAATGGCTCCCGGGGTCTCTGGAATGACTCCCGGGGTCTCTGGAATGGCTCCCGGGGTCTCTGGAATGACTCCAGGAGTCTCTGGAATGACTCCAGGCTCACGCGATTCCTAGACCTTGTTCCGGATGTGCAGGAGGTCGCCGTCCTGCACGACGTACTCCTTCCCTTCAAGCCGCATCTTGCCCGCGCTGTAGGCGGCGTCCAGCGAGCCCGCCGCGACATAGTCGGCGTAGCTCACCACTTCGGCGCGGATGAAGCCCTTGGCGATGTCGGTGTGGATGGTGCCCGCCGCCTTCACCGCATTTGAGCCTTTCCGCAAGGGCCATGCCCGCGTGTCGTTCTCTCCCGCCGTGAAAAACGTGATCAAGCCGAGCGCGTCGTAGACCGCGCGGATCACCTTCGCCGACGCCGGCTCCGAAACGCCGATGGACGCCAGAAACTCGGGCTGGTCGGCAGGATCCAGTTGGGCGATCTCTTCTTCCAAGGTGGCGCACACGGCGAACGCCTGGGTGCCGTTCGCCTTCAGTTCTTCAATCCGCTTCGCGATTTCGGCGGGCGGCTCGGCGGCGTGCCCCTCGTCTACGTTGAACGCGACGACCATCTGCTTGCCCGTGAGGAACTGGTAGTTCCGAACGATGGTCTGGGCGTCCTCGTCAAGGTCCAAACCCCGAATCGGCGTGCCGTCTTCGAGGGGCCCCTTGAGCTTCTCGAAGACCACCTTCTCCATGTAGTCGGGCGAGCCGGGGTTCTTGGCGGTGAGCGACTTTGCGAGCCGCTCGAGCCGGTTCTCCACGATCTGAAGGTCGGCAAGCACCATCTCGACGTCGATCGCCTCTTGGTCACGGAGCGGGTCCACCGAGGCGAAGTACGGCGCCATCGGGCTGTCGAACCCTCGCACCACGTGGAGCAAGAGGTCCATCTTGCGCGCGTCGTCGATCAGTTTCTGGCTGAAGACCTTGCCCGATCCGCCGCTGGCGCTGTCCATGTTGTCGTGCAACATGACCGTCGCGGGGGTCGCCTTCTTGGGCTGGACCTGCTTGACGATGGTGTCGAAGCGCGGGTCCGGCACCGGAACGGCGGTGATGTCCCCCTTGGCGAGGCCGCGCGCGGCGGCGCGGTAAAGCGTGCTCTTGCCCGACTGGGCGTATCCGATGAGGCCAACCTTCATGGTTTCGTTTATTCGTCCTTTGCGAACTCGACCTTCACCGGCGCGTCTTTGCGCAGCGCCGGATAGATCCAGAAGAGGTAGATCGAGGCGAGCAAGAGGAGCAACGGGACCCAAACCAGCCTCCGCCGCTTTCGCGGTGGGTTCGGAAAGAGCGGCTTGCGCATGCCCACGGGAGGCAATTATAGCTGGGGCGGCGGTCGTCATAATAGGTTATGAACCCTTATCTCCTTCCGGTTCTCGACTTTGGTCCGCTCACCCTGCAGCGCCTCCTCGCCAAGATCGAGCCGCACCGCATGGACG
>JAXLTH010000080.1:0-1640 GCA_046330155.1 Fimbriimonadales bacterium
GGGCATCGAGTTCGACACCCAGGCTCCGGCAACGGGTGACGCCACCTCGCAGCTGTCGGTCATCAAGGACCAGGTTCAGCGCGGCGTGAACGTCATCGTGCTTTCGGCGAACAGTCCGGACGCGCTGAACGAGGCGCTGGACCAAGCCAAGGCTAAGGGCGTGATGATCGTCACGGTGGATAGCGACCTTACGGGCAACGAGAGCCACCGCGACGTGGCGGTCTTGCCGACCGACTTCTCGAAGATCGGACCCAGCCAGGTCGAGCTTCTCGGCAAGTCGATCGACTACGAAGGCGAGTTCGCCATCCTCAGCGCCACCACCGACGCGCCGAACCAGAACGCTTGGATCGCCGGCATGAAGGAGACGCTGAAGGATCCCAAGTACGCGAAGATGAAGCTGGTGGACATCGTCTACGGCGACGACGAGCCGCAGAAGTCCTCAACCGAAGCCGAGTCCCTCCTCACCAAGCATCCGAACTTGCGCGGCATCATTTCGCCTACCAGCGTGGGCTTGGCTGCCGCCGCCCAGGTGCTTGAGAATGCGGGCGTCTATCCCGGCGGCCCGAAGGCAACGGGCAAGGGCGTCGTGCTCACGGGCTTGAGCACCCCGAACCAGATGAAGAAGGCGGTCGCCAAGGGCGTCGTCGCCTCGTTCCAACTTTGGGACCCCGCCGACATGGGCGCCATCGCTGCGTACATCGGCGCGAAGAAGCTGACCCTCAAGCCGGGCGACAGCTTCGAAGTACCCGGCAAGGGCAAGTTCACGGTCGGCGAAAAGAACATCGTTTACGCCGGTTCCCTTCTGACTTTCGACAAGAGCAACATTGACAAGTACGACTTCTAACTCAAGCGTTCCTAATCTTTGGGCGAATGCGCCCACCGACGCCGTCGACGAACTCGTCTACGCGTCCAACCTGCTCGGCTCCGATCCGCGGGTGACCAACTTCGGCGGCGGAAACACCTCGTCGAAGGCTCGAATGACCGACCCTCTGACCGGGGAAGAGGTCGAAGTCCTTTGGGTGAAGGCATCGGGCGGCGACCTCGGTTCGGCAAGCCGAACCGGCTTCGCATCGTTGTACCAAAACAAGGTGGTGGGCCTCGAGGAGCGCTATCGCGCCGAGAAACTCCACGAGGACGAAATCGTCCCGCTGTACCCCCAGTGCGTCTTCAATCTGAACCCGGCGGCGCCGTCCATCGACACGCCCTTGCACGCTTTCGTGCCGTATCGCGCGGTTTCGCACATGCACGCCGACTCCGTCATCGCGGTGGCGGCGGCGGCGGGCTCGGAGGAACTCACTAAGGAGATCTTCGGGGGCGAGATGGGCTTCTTGCCTTGGAAGCGGCCCGGATTCGAGCTTGGTCTGATGCTCCGCGACTTGATCGCCGCCAACCCCGGCATTAAAGGCGCGATGATGCAGTCGCACGGCTTCATCTGCTGGGCGGACACCTGGAAAGAGTGCTACGACCTCACGATCCGCTTCATCAACCAAGCGGCGGAGTTCATCGAGCGGCGTTCCGACAAACCTGCGTTTGGAGAGGTCGTCCGCGATCGGCACCCCTCGCCCGAGGACGTGCTGGTCGAACTTCTGCCCACGTTGCGCGGGAAGGTCGCGTTCAAGGGGCAACGGCTTATCGCCTGC
>JAXLTH010000009.1:0-103171 GCA_046330155.1 Fimbriimonadales bacterium
TCGACGACGCCGAACTTGAGGAACTGGTCCGCAAAGGGCTCATTCGCGCTGTGACGGGCTTCGATGAGGTCGGCAAAGTCGACGTTATCGTCGTTTGCGTCCCGACGCCGCTCACCAAGAACCTCACCCCCGACCTTCAGTACGTGGAGTCGGTGACCCGCGAAATCGCCAAGCACCTTCGACCGGGCCAACTGATTTCTCTGGAGTCGACCACCTATCCGGGGACGACGGAGGAGATCATGCTGCCCATCCTTGAGGCCAGCGGCCTCAAGGTTGAGCGCGATTTCTTCCTCGCCCACTCGCCGGAGCGCGTCGATCCAGGGAACCAACGATACACGACCAAGAACACCAACAAGGTGGTGGGCGGCGTCGGCCCCGAGTCGCTCGAAGTGGCGATGGCGGTCTACTCGCGGACCATCGAGCACGTGGTGCCGGTATCGAGCGCCAAAGCCGCTGAACTCGTCAAGGTGTTTGAGAACACTTTCCGCGCGGTCAACATCGCCCTTGTCAACGAGCTTGCCCTGCTCTGTGATCGCATGGACCTCAGCATTTGGGAGGTTCTGGACGCGGCGTTCACCAAGCCTTTCGGCATTATGCCGTTCTATCCCGGCCCAGGGGTCGGGGGCCATTGCATCCCCATCGATCCTCACTATCTGGAGTGGAAGGCGAAGGAACTGGAGTTCAACACCCGCTTCATCGCCCTGGCCGGCGAGATCAACCGAGGCATGCCCAGGTTTGTCCGCCACAAGGCTCAGCGTTGCCTGAACACGATGGGAGTCGCCCTGTCTCGGGCGACCATCGTTATGCTCGGGATCTCCTACAAGAAGGACATCGACGATTGGCGGGAATCGCCCGCCCTCGAAGTTATCCACCTTCTCGAAGAAGAGGGGGCGACCGTGATCACCTGCGATCCTTACGTCGATGAGTTCTCCTTCCAGGGCAAGGATTACCGGACGTCACCCCTGACCGACGACTTGATCCGAGCCGCCGACCTTGTGATCGTCACCACAGAGCATTCGGCATTCGACTTCGAGAGAGTCGTCCGAAACGCGAAACACGTCCTCGACACGCGAAACGCGACCAAGAAGGTCGTCGACGGCAAAGACAAGGTGACCCTGCTTTGACCGTAGCGGTAGCCGGCGCCGGCAACTGGGGAAAGAACATCGTTCGCACTCTCCACGGCGTGCAGGCGCTCCATTCGGTTGCCGAGGCGTCCGATCTGTTGCGAGAAGGGTTGGCGGCGACTTACCCAGACGTCAAACTCTTCGAGCACTTCGACGACGTGCTGGCGTCTGACTGCACCGCCGTCGCCATCGCGACGCCCGCGCCCACCCATTTCGCGCTTGCCAAATCAGCGCTCGTCGCCGGAAAGGACGTCTTTGTCGAGAAGCCGATGACGCTGTCCTCGCATGACGCCGAAGAACTTTGCCGGCTTGCCGAGGAGCGAGGCAGAATCTTGATGGTGGGGCACCTTCTGCTTTACCAGCCCGCCATCCGAGCCATTGCCGAGGTCGTTCGAGATGGGGGCGTCGGCGACTTGACGAGCATCCACCAAGAACGACTTAACCTTGGCAAGGCGCGGTCGGTCGAGAACGTGCTTTGGAGCCTTGGCGTGCACGACGTCGCCGTAGCCATGTATCTGGTGGGCATGGGGGCAACCGAGACCATCGGCATCGGCCAATCGGTGCTCACCGCTGGCGTGGAAGACGATTACTATCTGCACTGCACGTACGCGAACGGCGTGCAAAGCCATCTCCACTGCTCTTGGCTATGGCCGGAGCGCAGCCGCAAGATGGTGGTCGTGGGAAGCAAGGCGATGTTGGTATACGACGAACTCGCCCAGAAGGTAATGCTGCACGAGAAGTCCATCGACGCGGACCTCAACAACCAAGACGGCGGTTCTACCCTTCTGTTTGAGGGGGCGGGCGAACCGTTGCTTCTCGAGATGGAGCACTTCCTTCATTGCTGTTCCACGCGGGAAACGCCGATCTCCGATGGCCGCGCTGGGCTAGAGGTCGTTCGGGCTCGAGCGCGCCGCGCGAGCCTAACAAGAAACGGGGGCGACGGCAGCCCGCCGTCGCCCCTTCTCTGTACTCTCGGCGGCTATTCGCCGTACCAGTTCGCCTGATCGACCAACATTGACCAACCGTCTCCGGTGGGGTCGTCGTCGTTGATCTGGAACACGCTCACGCGAACGCGAACCAGACCGTTCGGACCGACGTACCGCTTGGCAACCGACGCCTCTTCCATCTGGATGACCTCGACCGTCGGCTTCGCCATTCGGGTGTCTTTCACCTTCCAGCGGGCCGCCGTGAAGTCGTACCAAGAGATGTTCTGCATGAGGCCGCCACGATTCGGGTGGCCCTCATGACGGTAGCCCAGCAGATGCAGATCCGCGGGAACTCCCGTGGTCTGGAACTCTGCCGTTGCCGTCAAGGCGTCGAGATCCGAGTGGATCATCATGCACAGGTTGTCCCCGCTCATCAACGAGTCGAGATCGCCATGCTCCAGAGCGCCGGTGATGATCTGGAATCGGTTCGGACCCAGGTTGAACCCAGGGTGCGGACACGGGATTTCCACGTCGCCGATCAGCGTCTTGTCTTGGTTGGTCAGATCGTTGTTCAGGTCCATGTACAGCGCATCGTTCGACGAGCCGCCATCGATCGGGAACCCGACGATGCCGTACACGTCGCAACCGCCACCGGGCGAACCCTGTTGGCAGTCTGCCGTCCACCAAATCCGGCGCCCATTCTGGGGCTGCTGCCCCGGGCACTGCGGATCGTAGTCGTAGTCGATGCCGCCCGCCGAGCTGGTTCGGATGCGGAACACATCCTGGCCGTTGTAGTTGTTCCAGTCCGGACCGGTCCAGAGTTTCCACTGGCCGTTCACGCATCGGAACTCAAGGGCTCGTGCCTGGTGAGGCCACGGGCCGGAGTCCGACATCATGCCGTGCTCGGCAACACCCATGCGGCCCTCCGGAGAGAAGCTGATGTCGCTCACCGGATTGCTGTAGATGTTGGCGAACGCCGGCATGGTCACTTCAAGCTGATCGCTCGAAGGGACGAAGGCGCCGATGTTGTCGATGGCGACCGACCGGATCGTGTTGTCGAGGGTCGGATTCTGTCGGCCCGGACCTGTGTCTTCCAGCCAAACGCCGTAGTAGACGCGGCCCGCGTGGTATTGGATGCCCCACAGGCGCTCGCCCAAGGGCGCAAAGCCAGGCTGGCCGTCGTCCGGCGTCATCGGGTCGAACGCCTGTCCGGCCGACCAGTTGCCCGCCATATCCACGCGGTAGATCTTGCCATCCTCCATGTCGGTCACGAAGAACTGGTTGTGGTCGTAGTCGAAGGTGATGTTCCCGAGCGCAGGGTAGGTCCCATCCGACAACTGCGTGTTCGGCAGCGCGTTGCTCGTGAAGAGCTGTGGGATGCCCGTGTTGATCGGGATCTTGTAGATACAACCCCCACGAGTGCCAGAACCAAGGGTTCCCACGGTTCCTGCCGTGTCATTCGAGAAGGACGAGGACGCGGCAACGTAGATGTTGCCCTGCGGGTCGAGCGTCAGCCCGAAGACCGAACCGAGCTTCGACTTGCTCCAGGCGTTGCCTGGCCCTTCGTAAACGTAGGGCGTCTGTCCGCTCCAGTTGAAGCCGAGCGCGGGAGGATTGCACTGATAGCCACCCAAGTTGAGAATGTGGACCACCGAACTCGACCCGCCAAAGAGGTCGTCGCTGGTGACCACGGCCACCGTGCTGTTGAATCCGTTGAAGGATTGGTCGCCGTAGCGAGGATGCTCTCCCGAGCACACGCCCGGAGCGTCGAAGCAACCGCCGCAGTTGGGAAGGTCGATGCAGTGCTTCTTGTTGCAGCACATCATGAAGTTCCGGTCCGCCATGGCGATCCAGAAACAGTAGGGCCTTCCGCCGGGTCCCGGCGGCAGCGTGAAGCTACCGCAATAGGTTCCTCCGTAGCCGATTGGCGTCGGGAGAACAACCGCGTTCGGCACCATTTGAACGTCGCCCGCGTCAGGGGCGAAGAGGATGTACTTGATGGCGTACGGCGACAGATTCTGGACGCAGTAGTTGTAGGTGTAGCTGCCGTCCGGGTTGCAGACCACCGACTCTTCGGTGAACTGGAGACAATCGCAGTCCGGGGTCGTAAAGCATGCGGCCGTGCCGCAGCAGTCCGCGAGATTCACGGCGTGGATCGACATATCCACGCAGAAGTCGGTGTTGGGCGGAATTCCGCAAACCTTGATGGTGAACGTTTGCGATCCGCCCACCGGAATCGGCGGTCCGACCGGGATGTAGTTCGGAACAACCGTGTTCGGCGACTGGAACGTCACCCCCGGCGGAGGATAGAAGAAGATGTGCGAGATTGGGAAAGTCGAAAGGTTCTTGAGCGTGAAAGTCCACAGGAAGCAACCCGACCCGTCGGCCAAGCACAGCATCTTCTGGGTCTTGATCCTCGTGCAGGGCTTGCCGATGCCGATATCGCCCTGGCCGACCGTTCCACCCTGAACCTCAAAGTACTGGACCCCACCCTTCATGGGCTCGGTCAGTTCAAATCCTGCTGGCACAAGGGCCGAAACGGCATAGAGGCCGGGTTCGAGGTTCCCCTTTTGGAAGGAACCGTCGTCTCCCGACATCATCTCGAAGGTGATGAAGGGCCACGCGACGTTGGCGCCACGAAGCATCACATTTGCGAAGCCTGGCTCCTCCTCGTCGTAATGGCCGTTGGTGTTGGCGTCGAGATAGGCGTGGCCCTGGAGCCCGCCAGACTGCGCCATCGCGGCTGCGGCTATCGCCCCCAGCCAAGTGACAAATAGGAAGCGGATGGCGTTGCGCCATCGCAGACAGTTGGTCATTTCTCCTCCAGCCGAGTCCCCTCCCGGCTTGGGTCAATCTTAACATAAGTTTCAAGATTTGCCAAGCAGATATTGCAGGTAGGAGAAGAGCCATAATTTCTCTCCGATGCCTGACTACACCGTCCACGAATCCGCTTATGTCGACGAAGGCGCCCAGATTGGCGCGGGCACCAAGGTGTGGCATTTCAGCCACGTCTGCAAGAACTCGGTGGTCGGCGAGAACTGCGTCTTGGGACAGAACGTGGTGGTGATGCCGAACGTCAAGGTCGGCAACTTCTGCAAGATCCAGAACAACGTGAGCCTCTACGAGGGCGTCGTCTTGGAGGACTATGTGTTCTGCGGCCCGAGCATGGTGTTCACCAACGTGCTCATTCCGCGGTGCGAGTTCCCCCGCAACACCTCGGCGGACTATTTGCCCACGATCGTCAAACGCGGGGCCAGTATCGGAGCGAACGCCACGATCGTTTGCGGAGTCACGCTCGGCGAGCGATGCCTCATCGCCGCGGGCGCAGTGGTCACCAAGGACGTTCCGCCCTACGCCCTCATGGCAGGAGTGCCCGCCCGGCAGATCGGCTGGGCATGCCCCGACGGCCAGCCCGTCTTCCTGGGAGAGCTGGAGAGCCCCGAGAAGGTCGCCGCGATGCTGGAAAGGACCGGCGACCAAGGACACCAACTCCTCGACCTGATCGGCTACCGCTCAGCAGTTTAGGACAGAATTCGGCGATAGAGATCGGCAAGCGTCTTGGCTTCGGTTGCCCAAGTAAAGCGGGTGAGCGCCGCTTGCCTGCCCCGCTCCCCCATCCGCACCGCTTCTTCCGGGTCCGAGAGGACGCGCCGAATGCCCCTTGCGATGTCTTCGGGGTTCAGAGGGTTGACCACCACCCCGCAGCCAACCTCCTCCACCGTCCGTTTCCACGAGGGGATCGAAGCGGTCACCACCGGGAGCCCCGCAAGCATGTATTCGTAAAGTTTGTTTGACGAAATCTCTATATAATCGGCACGCGGGTAGTTCATCAGCAACCCAACTGAAGCCCTTGAGAGCAGGTCGTCGACGCCCTCCCGTGGCAACATCCCCATGTTCTCAACCCTTTCCCACGCTGGGAGCTTCTCCGCTTCCGCCAACACGTCTGGACGAGCGGCGCCGGCAAAGACCAGCTTGAGGTCCGTGCCCTTCAGGTACTCCATCGCCCGGACCATCTCGGCCGCGCAACGGGTTCGAGTCATGCCGCCGGTGAATACGACGAGGCGAGGCTTCTCCTGGGGATTGGGCAACTTCCCGGCTTGCGTGACGACGGGGTAGTTCCGCACGACTGCCGTCTTCTTGGCGGGGAAACGGCTCGCGAAGCTATCCGACACGGTGACCACGCCATCGAAGAACCAGCTCGAGGTCTTCTCTGCCACGTGCGACGCCCACGATAGCGGTGGACGTATCCACCTCGGAATGTAGTCCTTGCTGTGGAGGATGTCTTGCGGCAAGTTCTCGTGAACGTCGTACACGACCTTCTTCCCCAGCAACTTCAGGAGAACTCCAACGGGCATGAGCTCGGGGTCGTGGAAGTGGAAGAGCCGGGCGCCCGTCGAGAGCCCCCGCCGCAGCACGACCCAGGGCATGGCGACCATCCGCCCTATCCGGGAGCGCGGCGGCTGGGTGCCCAAAATGTGCACCCCCGTCCACATCTTCATCAACAGGATTCCGGGCCACCAAGAAGACCTCGTAGCCTTCGGCCGCCAGCGACCGACACTCCTTCTCGAAAATGCGGACGTCCTTTGCGGAGTGGACGGTCGACAGGTGGCAAACCCTCAACGGTCGGGCTCCCGCTTGGCGATGGGCATGAGATAGAGAAGGAGAAGGCTCAAGACGACCCCGTTTGAGATCAATGACGTGTGGAGCGCCACGTTCGCCCAGAAGACGCCGAGCAACGCCATGACCATCGACCCCACCACGAAATTGCGGTCCCGGGTTGTCGCGTCAAAGAGGCTGAACAGCCCGGCAAGGAAGGCAGAGACATAGATCATTCCCAGATAGCCGAAATGGGCGTAGCCCTGCGCCCAAATTCCGGTTGTGGCGTTCATCGAGTCGCTCGCGTAGAGCACCTTTCCCATCAGGGGTCCGACGTTTCGATCATAGGGCGAGTGCATGAAGGGACTGAGGATGCTGTCGGCCAGATAGACGTGCGGATTGTGGCTGAAGAAGTCCCAATAGAAGCTGCTCAACATGCCCGGCGTGAACTCCAGCCGGTGAACGAACGCCAGCGTGAGCAGCATGGAGCCGAACACTTTGCGCTCGAAATAGGCGAGCGCCGCCAAGCCGACCGCCCCCCAGATGAGGACCAAACCGAAGGTGTCCCGCTTCTTGCGAACGAGCCAGAGCACCGCGAGCATCAGAAACGGCGTGAAGAAGACCGACTTCAGGCCCGTCAGCGAGAAGACCGTGATCAGCGCCAACAGACTCGTGCCGAAGAGCATCAGGCTTTGGTTCACGATGCTCGTTGCGAACATCATTGGCCCGATGGAGTTGCCGAGGAAGCCGGAGGCGTAGGATGCCAAGCTCTGCTTGGGCGCCGATGACCGAGCTTCGGCCCGTCGATCGTAGACGTTCGCCAGCGACAGGTCGAACTTCAGTCCCGTGAGGGCGACGATCAAGCCGACCAGTCCCAAGGCGACCGCCACCATGGCCCCGTAGTAGAAGACCGGCTCGACCTTGACCCGAGACATCGTCAGCTCTCTCCACCCGTAGGGTAGCGAAGCCAAGCCGAAGGCCAACAGCAGAGTTGCCGTAAACGGCCAGATCTGGTCGGGCGAAACCCTGAGCACCTGATAGGGCATCCACATGGCGGGGAGGATTGCCATCAAGTAGAGGAACCAGTAGCAGACCTGCGAGGGCCGCTTGACTTCGATTGGCATCCACAAAGAGGGCAGCACCGCCATCGCGATCCCGAGTAGCGTGAATCCCAGCGGCACCTCTTTGAACCGAAACGCGGGACCGTAGATCGTTCCCGAGGTCTCGGCGTAGGTTGCCATGAGCAAGAGCGTGAACGCCAAGGCACCAGCCACGACCGCCGCCCGGGTTACTTTCAAGAGGCATCACCCGCCGACCCGCGGATGGCGGCTCGCGAAACCACCCATAACAGGCCGTACATGATGACCGTGCCGATCCCGTAGGCGGCCATCGCCATACGCGCCGACCCACCTTGGGCATGGACGCCCACAATCCCGCCGACGATCAAGGCAAAGCCGACCGCGTCGCACGCCAAGAGCGCCCGTTGGCGTTCCAAGACGTTGAGGACCGGAAACACCGGTCCCACCACAAACTGGGCAAGTTGCGTGATTCCGATGATCTGCAGGTAGACGCCGGCTTCGGTCCACTCAGGCCCGAACACCCATCGGAACAGGGCGCCGCCGAAGGCAACCACGACAAGGATCGGCGGCAATCCAAGCCAAAGGAGACGTCGCGCCGTGCCGTCGAACAGCCTCAACAACTCGGCACGCCGGTCTCTCACCAGCGCCGATGCCTGGCCCATGAAGACCTGGGCCACCGACTGGCCCACCAACGCCATCGGCATCCAAACCACCTGTTGACCGAGGGCATACCAGCCGCTGACTTTCGATGAATACAAAGCGGCAAAGAGGAGCGGCGGAACGGCGGTCGCCGCCGTGTGCAGCAGCGCCGCCCACGAAGAAACAAGCGGGAAGTTCCGGAACCGCTTGGCGGCGTGGTGCATCTTCGAGATCGAAACGTTCGCCAAGGCGCCCCGATCGAGTTTCCAAGCCCGGTGGGCAAAGGTGCCGCTACCTGCCGCCCGGCCAAGGACGTCGCCGAACAGCAATCCGATCGGGCCGAACTTGGCAAGTCCAAACCCGATCTGGGTTGCCACAAGGCCGATGCTCTGAACGACCTTTGTCTGCGCGATCTGGCCGTAGTGCCTCTTGCGGGTTGCCCAGAAGCTCAATGCCTGATAGCTTCCCGCCCCGACGAGCCCGATCGGCAACAACCAGAAGTAAGGAGCCAGCGCCTCGGCATCGAAGAACCTCGCCAGCCCGTCGCGACAGAAGAAGACGATGCCTCCTGTTGCCAACGCCATGAGGAAGACCGTGGCCAAGCTGAGGCTAAGCACATTGGCGGCTTCGTCGTCTCCTGCCGGGAGCGGAATCGCCCTCTCGTAGCACAGGCTGCCGACGACCGCGATCAGCGAGAGCATCGAGCCAAAGATGCCAAGGATTCCGATGTCTTCAGGCGTGTAGAGCCGAGTGAGAACCGGCTTGCTCAACAAGGTCAAGCCCTGGGCGAGGGCAGTCCCTCCCGCCAACAAGGCGACGTTCCCGGCAAACGAATCGCCACCTCGCAACCGCTGGGTGAGCATCGAAATTGGGTTCGCCATGGGACGCCTTGCCCGAGAATGATACCGGGCAAGGCTTGCCGCGCCGACCTTATGCGAGCCGGCGCGCGATTTCCATCAGGAGCGGGATGCCAACCGAAAGGTTGAATGGGAACGTAATGGCGATCGCGGCAGGCAGGTAGACGCCCGGACTGGCATCTGGCAGGGCTGCCCTCACGGCGGCGGGCGCCGCGATGTAACTGGCGCTTGCCGCCATGGCGCCGAGCACAGCGCTTCCGCCGATTCCAAGCCCAGCCTGGGTTCCCGCCAACACTCCCAGAGTGCCGTTGACGATCGGGAGCAAGATCCCCAAGGCGATAAGCCGTGCCGCCTGCTTGCCGACATCTTTGAACCGGGCGGCGGCAATCATGCCCATGTCGAGCATGAAGATGACCAGCGCGCCGCGGAACAGGTCCCCGAACAGTGGGCGCACCTGATCCAAGCTCTGGGGAGCGGAAATCGCCCCGATCAACAGCCCGCCCAGCAGCAGGAAGATGCTCTTCGAGGTCACCAGTTCCCGGATCGATTGGGAGAAGGACTGCTGCCCCCGCGATTTGCCGATCGCGATCCCGATGAGGATGGCGGGCACTTCCAGCACCGCAACCAACGCGGGCATGAAGCCCGGCGCCGGAGCCCCCGCCGCCTCCGCGAACGCCGTTGCCGCAATGAAGGTCACCGCCGAAACCGAACCATAGTGCGCAGCGAGCGCGGCCGCATCCGATTTTCCGAACCGAAAGGCTTTGCGCGCCACAACGAACGCGACCGCAGGCGTGAGGACGCTCAGAGCAAGGGTCGCCGCGAGCGGGGCAAGAAGGCTTGAGAAGGGGAGTTTCGCCAGTTCCGCACCACCTTTCAAGCCGACCGCAAGCATCAGATAGGCGGACAATCCTGCGTATAGACCGGGCGGGAACTTAAGGTCGCTTCGCACCAAAGTCGCGCTAACCCCGAGCACGAACGCCAAGAAGATGGGTGAAAGCAGGTTGGTGCGGATAAGTTCGATCACGTCCATAGTTGAGCCAGGACAATATACGAACTATTTGTCGCGATAGTCTCTGCTTATTTTGTCAGATCCGCAGCCCGGGTAAGGCCCAGGATGGTTAGAGCCTGAGCCCAGCGAAGGCTACCGAGCCTCATCACGCCCATCGGGTAGCGCCGGTACAGGAAGCTTCCGTCCCGGCTTTGCATCTTGGCAACTGTAAACGCGGCAAGTCGCAGGGCCGTCTCCGCAGACCTTGATCGAAGGTCTGAAGGAATGTTGGGATCGTTCGCGCCGTCCGCCAAGGTCACCATTCCCTGCGCGCAGGCATAGATGTCGACCGGCCACTCCATCGTCGTGGCAAAGACGGGGCTTCCGTCGGGGGCGAAGAGTCGGTCCAGGTAGAAGGCCAGACCTCGTCGATAAGCCTCTGCCGCCGATTCGTCGTAGAGGGACCAAGCGACTTGTTGCACGCCCGTCAAGGTCATGGCGGTGTGATAGCCGTCGATGATGGAGCCGGGTCCGCTAGACTTCCCCGCAAGGTAGTTCCAGCTACCGTCAGGGTTCTGCGCCTCCACCACGAATCGGGCAATCTGCCTCCCGACTTGAATGAAATCCTCTCGCCCCGAAGCCACGCCAACGCGTACCAAGAGGCTGGCGATGTCCGCATTCGAGTTGACGCACCGGCTGTCGTCCAACGGCGTGTAGCTGAGCGCGATGCCGTCTCCGACCTTCGATTGGTGCAAGCCGTGGGTCAGCCACTCGCACGCCTTCACCGCCCACGCGAGCATTTCGCCATCTTCGCAGGCACGGTAAGCCGAAAGAAAGGCGTTGCCGACCGCCATCGTGGTGTGCCCGATCGCGGTCTCGGCAGGCACGGTTGCGACGCCCGATTGCCAGCCGAAGGGTAAGCCCCAGCCGGCGCCGACCTCCGTTTTCGCTCGATGCTCGATGAGCCACGGCAGGAGAGTACGAGCTTTGTCGACTTCTCCCATGGCGAGATACGCCGACACCAAGTGGGCGACCCCGCCCGCCGACGCCTGTTTCCTTACGCCGAGGAGCCGCCGGGCCCCGAACGGCGCGACGAACACCGAGGCATAGACCAACTTGAGCAGGAGCTTTCCGGGCGATCCCATCCGGTGAAGCGCCATCACCGTCGGGGCGCCTTTGTAATCGTATGGATCGTAGGTCGCGATGCCTTGCCGCTCCGCAAAGGCGAGCGCCCGATCTCTCGCGCCAAGCAGGTCGGAACGCCCAGGTACGGTCATGTGCGCAAGAAAGGGTACCAGTCCCGCCTCCGCAGAACCTCAGGTTGTATACTCCTTCGAACCGTGGACATCCTGACGCTTTCTTCTCGCGCGGGAACGGCTCGGCCGTCCCCTACCCTCGCCCTTACCGCTCGGGCGAACCAGATGAAAGCCGAAGGCAAAAACGTGATCAGCTTCGGCGCCGGCGAGCCCGATTTCAACACGCCCGATCCGATTTGCGACGTTGCCGTCGACGCCATCCGCAAGGGCTTCACGAAGTACACGCCCAGTTCGGGCATTCGCGAGCTCAAGGACGCCATCGTCGCCAAGCTTGCCCGCGAGAACGAGCTCAAGTACCAGCCTGACCAGATCGTGGTGAGTTGCGGCGCCAAGCACAGCCTTTACAATGCGCTCCAAATGCTCATCGATCCGGGCGACGAGGTGATCCTCCTTGCCCCTTACTGGATGAGCTATTACGACCAGGTGCGACTTGCCCAAGGCGTACCGGTCGTCGTTCACGGCGTGGCGGAGCACAACTTCGAGCCAGAACTCGAGGCAATCGAAGCGGCGATCACGAAGAAGACGCGGCTCATCATGGTGAACTCCCCGAACAACCCCACGGGAGCGGTCTACTCGGAGCCCACCTTGCGCGGCATTGCCGAAATCGCCACCAAGCACAACCTGTGGATCGTCTCGGACGAGATCTACGAGAGGCTGGTTTTCAACGGCGCCCGCCACCACAGCATGGCGTCGTTTGGCTCCGCCGCCCTTGAGCGGACGCTTCTCATCGGCGGGTGCAGCAAGACCTACGCGATGACCGGTTGGCGCATCGGCTTCACCGCGTGCCCGTTACCGGTTGCCAAGGCGATGTCGAACTTTCAAGACCAGGTGACCAGCAACCCGTCGTCCATATCTCAGAAAGCCGCGGTGGAAGCGTTCTCGATGGACGGTCCCGAAGTTGAGAACATGCGGCGGGAGTTTGAGGGCAGGCGGAATCTCGCAGAAGCCGAACTGGGCAAGATTCCCGGCCTTGCCGTTCCCAACCCGCAGGGGGCGTTCTACTTCTTCCTCAACGTTTCCCAGTTCCTGGGCGGAAGCGTTCCGGACGATGTGGCGCTATCCGAGCTGTTGCTCGAACGGGCTCAGATTGCGATGGTTCCGGGCAGCGTGTTCGACGCTCCCGGACATCTTCGGTTGAGCTACACGGCAAGCCGGGATCAGATCATCGAAGGCATCGCCAGACTCGGAGAAGCCCTGACCAGCCTGACCGCATGATTCCCAAGCCGATCCCACTCCGCAGCGAGCGCCTCTTCCAACTTGCGGTGTGCCATCGCTCCGCAACGGAGAACTCCGTGGAGGACAGCTACGAGCGCCTCGAGTTCTTTGGAGACTCGGTTTTGGGCCTCGTGGTCGCCCAGTTCTTGTACGAGAACCACCCGGATTGGGATCAGGGGATGCTCAGCAAAGCCAAGTCGAGCGTGGTGCAAGAAGGTCCGCTGGCGGAGACGGCTCTGCGCCTCGGCTTAGACGCCCACATCATTCTCAGCTCCAGCGAAGAAATCACGGGAGGCCGGCAACGCCCCTCGATCTTAGCCGACGTCCTCGAAGCGATCTTTGGCGCGATCTACTTGGAATCAGGCCTTGAAGCAGCCCGATGGTTCATCCTCGAGCAACTCCACCCGTACCTCATGCGGATCAGTGGAGGCGATGTCAACCCGAACGACTACAAGTCGAAACTCCAGGAAGTCGCTCAAGCGGCCTGGAGAAAAACACCTGTTTATCGAATTGCTGGTGAAAGTGGGGTGGCGCACCACCGCCTGTTTACAGTACAAGTACTGTTCGACGACGAGGTAATGGGCGAAGGAAGGGGCCGATCCAAGAAGGAAGCCGAGCAAGCCGCCGCCCAAGACGCCTTGGAGGTCATCGAACGGGCGCGTCGAGCGCGGGAAGCCGCGCAAGAACACCTTTGATGGGGAAAACGCCCGGAACATAATGCAGTTACGTGACAGTCATTAAATTGAGGGATCGGATATGAACGGTGCGTTAAGAGTAGGCTTCCTATTAGCAGGCGCAGGAGTGTCATCGCTCGCTGCGGCGCGCCCCGACGTTAACGCGTTTCTCAACAAACCGGCGGTTACGACCCGGGCATTGCTCGCCCAGATCAAAACGGACAAGGCGGTAGCCGACAGGTACTGTCGCCACTTTGCCATGAATCGGGCCGACGTGTTGGCGTACCTCTCGCAGATGATGCCGACCCGGACCAGGCAAGACGCCCTCTACACCATTTATAGCGTGCCCGAAGACGGCCGCTTGAAGGCCCACACGAAGATCGTCCGCGCGGGCACTCCGATCTTTGCGGACATAACGGGAAAGCCCGCATTGATCATGAAGTGCGGCAACCCGCTCACCAAGGGTCCGCGGCAACCCGAGTCGCCCAACGAAGCCGTTGCCGACCTCGTGGATGAGGAGAAGATCACCCTTCGCGATGCCGCCCAGGATGAGGTTGCCTCGATCCCCGAGCTGGTGGCGGAAGACACGCCGCTGGAGCCAGCGGTCGGCGAACTGCCAGCAGAGGAAACCACCCCGACCGTTACCCAAGGTGGGAGCCCGAACCAAATCCTTCCCAGTGGCGGAAACCCCTTCAACCTCGCGCTTGGCTCGATCGGCATGGGCGCGGTGATTCTGGGATCAAGCCTGGGCGGTGGCTCTAGCCCTCCTGTTCCTGAACCCGCGACCATCGTTGCCATGGCGGCTGGGATCGCCTATCTTGCCTTGCGTCGCCGTCGAGCGTAGTTCGCCATAATTCGGCGATATGCCGGACTTCGAATCGCTGTGGAACGCGCTTGAATCGCGTCGAGAGGACCTGACGCGGACCGTACTTTCCAAGACTCCGGAGCAGCAACAGCAACCTGCGGTTCGCGGCGCGTTCAGTCCCGCCGAAACCCTGGAGCACATGGCTCTCACGGAGAAGTACTACCTGCCGATGTTCGACAAGGCAAACCGCTCGAAACTTGGCACTAAGCCACCTCGGCGGGGTCTCTTCTTCCGGGTGGCCGTCAACCGGATGCGGAACGCCGGCCCCATGCCCACGATGGGTGAGATGACCCCGAAGGGGCACGTCAACGTCGACGCCGCTGCAAGGCATTGGGAAGACGTGAGAGGAGCACTCAGGTCACGGCTTCGGGGACTACCTGTCGACCAAGCCGTGTTCCGACACCCGTTCTTCGGCAGGCTAAGTCCCGAACTCATCATCGAGTTGTTCGACGCCCACACCGAATACCACGCCAAACGGGTCTAGCCGTTCAGAATCCAACGAACTTGGTCGACGCGCAAGAGCCAGCCGTCCTGCGCAGGGCTTTCGTCGTTGATTGGGGCCCACTCGAAGCGGGTAGCCAGTTCGCCGGTGTCGCCCAGGAAGGCATCTGCTGAAGCACCGCTTAGATCGATGAGCACGGAGGCGTCGTCCCCCGTGGACGTCTGCCCGAAGGCCGTAAACCACTGGTTGTCGGTGTAGCGGAACATCTTCACAGCGAAGGCGAGGCCCGCGCGCTCGGAGCCGCCTTCGGCATAGAGGCGCATGCGGGAGCAATGGTGCTGGGTTGCGGTCGCCGTGAACTCGATCTTTGCCGCCAGCGATTCAGGGTCGGAGAACAGGCTAACGTACTTGTCGTCCGAGTAGCGGGTGTTCGTGATCTCGCCGTCGGCGAACTCGCCTTGAAGCACCTGCATCGAGTCCGCGAAGTACTCAGTGGGCGAAACAGTGACGTTCACGGTGAGGAAGGTGCTCGTCGTCTGGCCATCGCCAAACAGCCCAAACCCGTCGGTGGACCAGTTTCCACGCTGGTTGGTGTCCACATCCCAGTTGTAGGCCATGTTATAACGGCCGACCGCGATGTAGTACTCCCCCGGCACCAAATGGAGGGTCGTCTTGGAAAGGTAGTTGTTCAGCGTGGCGTCGATGTCGTCCGCGCCGCCGACGGTATGCCCGTTCTCGTCGAAGATCGCCAGTTCCGTGTCCAAACTCGGGAGCGATCCCAAAGTATCGATGACCACATCCGATTCGGTCTGGAGAAAGAAGCGAAGCCAGTTTCCATTGCCGCCGACCGGGCTAATCATGTTGGTCATCGTCAACCCTGGCTCAAGGACTCCAATGAAGGTCGGCGTGATCACCTCGCGGGTGACGCGGATGAAGTAACTGTTCATGATGTCCTGGCCCGAGAAGGTCTCGGCCCGGTAGCTCATGCGAAACTCTCGCCCGTCCATCTCGGGGTGCTCGAACACGACCGTACTCTGCCCGTTTCGGTTTGGGAAGTCGTCGTTGAACGCGATGGCATGGCCCTCGCTGGAATCGTCGAACAAGGTCAGAAGGGAGTCTCGGCTACCCCCTCCGCCGCCTGCACCCGTGCCCGCATTGAACTCAAGGGTGTATCGGTAAATCTGCGCCAGTTGGGAAACCGGGAAGTGGATCGAATGCTGATCGACGTCTCCAGCAGGGCTCAAAGCACCAAAGATCAGATCCCCCGAGTTCAGATAAGGGTCGCCCGTGAGCGTGGGGGCCGGGAACGAGTTGTTGGGCTCGGTCTCAAAATAGTTGGCAGCGGAGGCAGCAGACGCCAACAAACTCCAAGCCGCCAAGGCAAGACTAATCCGTCCTTTCATCGATACTCCAACCAACTAGAACATTCAATTGTATGCCGCGAACCTGAAAAACGTCGCGACAATCTGCCCGCAGATCAACGTGATTTGAGCAAGAAGCGTGCCAACCAACCGAGAATTCCCGATAGTGCGTCGCTTCTTCACCATCTTGGGACTCGTTCTCTTGGCGTCGTTCGCCGCCTCGCAAAGAGTGCCGGTGCCCAGCGACGCCCCCTTCGTACCGCCTCGCAGGTGGGCGCTGGTTGTGGGAGCGGGCAAATACAAGGAACTGGGCGAACTCCAATATGCTCCGGCGGACGCACGGGCGTTTTCGCAAACGCTCATCGAGGATTATCGCTTCGACCCCGATCGCGTGACGCTTCTTACCGACGACAGCCCGAACGCCATCCCGCCGACCACCGGAAACGTCCGCGCTGCCCTCTCCCGGCTACTGGACAACAAGAGCCTGGACAAGGGTGACCTCTTCATCCTCTACTTCTCGGGACACGGCGTGGGCTTGCCAACCGGGGACTACCTGGCACCGACCGACGCGACCAAGGCGAACGTTGGCGAGGTGGGTCTGCCGATTCGGGAGGTGGTCGAGCGCATCGTCAAAGCCGGGCTTCGTAACGTGCTCGTTATCACGGACTGTTGCCGCTCTGGCAAAGAGAACGACTTCGGCGCCGAACTCCAGGAACTTGGCAAAAAAGCCAACATCGCCGTCCTTCTCGCCACGCAGCCCGGCAAGCGATCTTACGAATATCCCCAACTCGGGCACGGGGTATTCGCCCATTTCCTCTTGCGCGCCCTTAAGGATTCAAGCCTTCGCGACCCGCGTTCGGGAGCTTTGTGGGCATCCCGAGTTGCCGAGAAGGTTCGCGATCAGGTGAGCTCCTACACGCAGCGAGACTACGGTGACGACGCTCAGCGGCCCGCGCCTTGGACCGAGAAGACCCAAGACGTGCTCTTGGGTGCATTCGTACCCGACAACATCGACGACGCCGGCATCCGCGCCTTCAAAGAACAAGCCCAGAACCTAAATCAGAAGGACTACGCTGCCGCCATGTGTCTCTACGCGGCGAAACTTGTGGATGCTCGCCGGCTCGTGGACGCAGTGGAGTTCCTGAAAGCGGTCGACCAACTGGGAGAGCTCACCCCCTACTTCCGCTACGTGCTTGCCGATGCCCTCGACGACATGGGGCGACTTGCGGAGTCGGCGCGGCAGTTCGACCGCCTCGTCGCCATGCCCCAAGAGCCCTACTGGCGCAACTTGGCGATCATCGAGCACTCCAGCCGCACCATTACCGAGACGCAACGGGTCAGCGCGGCGCTCGCGATCTACGACGCGGATCCGACATGGCTGACGGGCTATCTGGCTTGGTCGATCATCAAGTTGCACGGCACCAGACAACAACTCGGCACCTTCCTTGTCAAGTTCGAGCAACGCCTAACCGATCCTCGCCGACGCACGTTCGTGCAAGCCGAGCGCGCCACGTTGGGAGGGGACTGGAATGGGGCGATCCGCCTCTACCAAAAGACCCTCGCCACCTTCGGACTGGCGCCCAGCGACGAAGTCGTGCGCTTCAGCCTCTTTCCGATCCTCTCCACCTTGGGACGAAACGAGGAGTTGAAGAAGCTGGCGGGCGAAGGCGCGAAAGAAGCGGAGAACGCCGCCTTCTGGCACATCATCCTCGGACAGACCGCCAAGCACGAGGGCAACTACGGCCTGATGGTGAAGGAGTTCAACACCGCCGCCAAAGCGGACCCGTCGCCGGATCAACTCCTGCTCATTCTCCTGAACGCGGGCATGCGGTCCCCTCTCGTTGCGGATGCGGTGTACGCCGCCGCCGAGCGCTACCCCTACGCCTGGAAAGCCCTTCTCGCCAAGAGCTTTGCCGCCGGCCTTCGCAAGAACCAGGGGGAGTTGTTCGACCTCGCCGCCCAAACCGACAGATACGCGGACGATGAACTCTCGGTCCTTTTCGAGGCGTTCCGGATTTCCGACTCGATGATCCGCGAGGTCTTCGAAGCCGGTTCGATCTCCGGCGAAGCGTACGCCAATGCGCAGTCGGGCATGTTCAAGGAACTCCTGCCCTTCCGAACCCGGTTCGGCCAGGATGCCGATGTCTGGTTCTTGTTCCAGTCCATAGGCTTGAGCAACGAACGCAACGCCCAGGTGGCGGAGGCATTCCGCCAGCAACTCGGCGGTCTTGCGCAAGCCAACCAACTCGACCCCTCGCTTCGTGCGCTCTACGCGGTCTCGGAGTTGAACGCCGGGCACTTCGAGACGGCGGAGAAGCTCTTGGAGAAGTCCAAACTCGCCCCGGCGGACATCGTGGACGGCGGCTGGTTCCGGGCGTTGTTACTAGCGTGCGAGGGACGAAAGAAGGAAGCAAAGGCGATGTTGCCGAGCCTCGCCAAACCCAGTGACGACGTGCTACCCATCGCCGAAGCTTTAAGAAGCTGGCTCGAAGGCAAGCCGTTCCCGAGCGGTTCAACCCATCCGACGGCGATCGCGATCCAAGGACTTGCGCTGGCAGAGCACGGCAGCTGGACAAAGGCGATCCCGCTCCTCGAACAATCTCGCCAGAGCCGCGCTTGGGCATACACGTTCGTGCATGGAGTTGCCCTGTGCCGCCTTGCCGATGGATATCTCCGAGCCAAACGACGATCCGATCTGGACCTATTGGCGTATGAGGTATCGCTGTCGCAGCCGGGAAACTCAGCGTTCGCCCACCTCACCTACGGCGGCAAGCCCGACCTAAGCCGTTTCGTGGGAGAGTACGCATGGGAGATCGCCGTGGTCGATGAAGACGAGAACGTGGCTCGCGGCGACCTGAAGTTCGCCGTCAAGCCAACGGGCGAGTACCGGGGCACCTTGACGCTAGAGGGCAAGCCCTGCGTCTTCCAGGGAACTGTCGATGCCTGGGGCAACATGGAAGGCAAGGTCCTAACCCAAAAGGGGAGTTGGAAGGTCGTGTCGAAACTGCTGCCCCGCGGCATGGTGAAGACCTTCAAACCGACGAACGAACGTGGTCAATTCTTCATGGCGTTTGCCCCCGATCTGACCCGCCGAATAATTGTCACAAAACCGACTGTCTCTACGAAATAGTCAAGATTCACGATAGGTAAGTTAGGTTTGGAGTCTGCCGAGGCGGAACCCGGTCGCGGTGGAGTCCAGGAGCTCACTTCTTGGAATCCAAACTCTTGCTTGGCGACGAAGCGGTCGCGCTCGGAGCTTTACACGCGGGGATTTCGGGCGCGTTCGCCTATCCCGGAACCCCCGCCACCGAGATTTTCGAGGCGATCCAAGAGTGGGCGCCCGAGGTTTGGGCGCAGTGGTCCGCCAACGAAAAGGTCGCGTACGAAGAAGCGCTCGGCATGTCGTACGCGGGCAAGCGGGCGTTGATCTCCATGAAGCACGTCGGGCTCAACGTTGCCGCCGACCCCTTCATCAACTCGGCGCTTACGGGCGTAAACGGGGGCATGGTGCTGGTCGTCGCCGACGACCCGGGCATGCACTCCTCCCAAAACGAACAGGATTCGCGATTCTACGCCGAGTTTGCCAAGGTTCCCTGCTTCGAACCCGGGAACCAGCAGCAGTGCTACGACATGACCCGGGAGGCGTTCGAGATGTCGGAAAGCCTCCGGATTCCGGTCATGCTCCGGCTGGTCACCCGCCTGTCCCATAGCCGCTCGAACGTCAAGGACAGCGCGCCCGCCGAGCCGAATCCCTTGCCACTTCCCGACCCGAACGACTGGACCCTCGTCCCGGCCAACGCCCGACGCCGCTACCGACGCCTTCTCGACCTCCAACCTCGGCTCCGTCAGCTTTCGGAGGAGAATCCTGCCAACCACCTGGAGTTGCTTGGGCGGCGCGGCGTCATCTGCTCCGGTATTGCGTACAACTACGTTCGGGAAGCACTGGGCGACGACCGCCTGGTCTCCATCCTGAGAATCGGCATGTACCCGTTGCCGAACGGCCTCATCCGCAGCCTGGTCGACCACTGCGACGAAATCTTCGTCTTCGAGGACGGTTACCCCTTTATCGAAACCCGCCTGAACGGCATCTTTGGCGTGCCGGGGCGCGCCATTCACGGCAAACTGGATGGCACCCTACCCCCGGATGGCGAACTGAGCCCCGACCTTGCCGCCCACGTTTTAACCCACGGCGCCCCAACGGCTTCGGCTCCGGAATCCTTGGCCGTTCCTCGCCCACCCCAACTCTGCAAAGGCTGCCCCCATTCCGACAGCTTCGGCGCCCTGGTCGACGCGACGTCCGGGTTCGAACACGCGGCGCTTTTCAGCGACATCGGTTGCTACTCGCTCGGCGTGATGGCGCCGTACAAGGCGGTCCACTCCTGCGTGGACATGGGTGCGTCGATCAGCATGGCTCACGGCGCCTCAAGGGCGGGCGCCCACCCCGTCATCTGCACGATCGGCGACTCCACCTTCACCCACTCAGGCATGACCCCGCTCATCGGCGCGATACGGTCCGACGCCGACATGACCGTGATCATTCTCGACAACGCCACCACCGCCATGACCGGCGCGCAGGACTCCTTCGCAACCGGCGAGGAGTTGGTCAGCCTGCTCAAGGGCTTGGGCGTGCGCGACCTTCACCTTTTTGAACCGCTGCGCAAGAACCACGAAGAAAACGTGGCGACCCTTAAAGCGGCGATCGAGCATCGCGGGCTCAGCGTGGTGGTCGCCCGACGCGCCTGCATCCACATCAAAGCCAAGAAGCCCGTTAGCGCCATGACCTCGGTCTGCCAAGCGGCAGTGGGAGGGGTTCAGTGAGGCACAACATCGTCCTCGCCGGCGTGGGTGGACAGGGAATCCTCACCATCGCCCGAGGCTTGTCCGTCGCCGCCTTGAACCGCGGCCTCAACGTGAAGCAGGCCGAAGTCCACGGAATGTCGCAACGCGGCGGCGCGGTCTACTCCCACGTTCGCATCTCTGACAGCGAGATTTTCAGCGACACGATCGGGGCGGCCCAAGCCGACATGCTGCTGGCGGTCGAACCGTTGGAAGCGCTTCGGTACGCGTCCATCATTCGCTCGGACGGCGTTATCGTGGCGAACACGAACGCGGTCACCAACATTCCCAACTATCCGCCGATCGAGGAAGTGCTCGACCGCATCGCCGAGTTTCCCCAGCACGTGCTGATCGACATGGAGCGATTGGGACGCGCCGCGGGCAGCCCGCTCGCCGCGAACATCGTTGCCTTGGGAGCCGCTTCCCTCTTCCTCTCGCTCTCGGTGGAAGAACTGGAAGAGGCGGTTGCCGAGATGTTCGCCGCCAAGGGCGAGCGCGTTTTGGAAGTGAACCGACGCGCCTTCCGCTTTGGCCGCACCGCCGCATCCGCCTACCTCGAGGGCATCGAGCGGGGCGCCCGCTCGCGCACGGTTCGACAATGGGTCGAAACGCTGTCGGCTGAGAACCTCGCGCTGGACGAGGCGATCGACGCCTCACCGGTTCTAGAAGCCGAAGAACTCGGAAGTCTCACGGGCGCAGAAGCCCACGCCTTCGAGAGCATCCTGATGGGAGCAATCGAGGACGACCGGCGCCAGCTTTACGAGCACGAGGTTTACCGCCTGATCGAGTTGGTCGGCGCCATCTCGCCTCCTCGACATACGTTTGTCACGAAGGGCGGCATGATCCAGCCGGAAGTCCTGGCGCAGTATCCGGGAGACAAGGTCGTGCTCAAGCTCGTGTCGCCGGACGTCGTGCACAAGAGCGATGCCCAGGCGGTGGTCTTCGTGCCGAACGAGTACGAAGCGGTTCGCCGCGAGATCGACCGGATGGTCGAAAGGCACACGGCAAGCCGCGTAGCCGGCGTCTTGGTGGTCGAGTTTGTGGAGACCGGCGGACATGGGCTTGGGGGAGAGTTGTTCGTCGGAATCCGGTCCACCCGCGAGTTCGGGCCCGTCATTGCGGCGGGCCTGGGCGGGGTGGCTACCGAGTATCTGGCACGGCGCATGCGCCCCGGCGTCGCGGTCGCCAAGGCGGTTGCCAACGAAACGAGCGCCGAGGAGTTCCTCGACCTCTTCAGGTCCACCGCCGCGTACGAGCTGCTTTCGGGCAGCGTTCGCGGCCACCATCGCATCGTCTCGGACGGGGAGCTGATCCGCTGCTTCAGAGCGTTCATCGCCATCGCGCGACGCTTCTGCATCGACCGAGGCGAAGAGGGCCCGGATATCGGCGAACTCGAGGTCAACCCGTTCGCATTCCACCACCAGCGGCTGGTGCCGTTGGACGGCCGTGGACGCCTCGCCACCGCGCCCAAGGCCCTGCCCGAGCGGCCTCTGGAGCGCGTCAAGGCGCTTCTCCAGCCTCGCGCCATCGCCGTCGCCGGCGTTTCGGCGAACTCGATGAACTTCGGCCGGATCATCCTGAACAACATTCTCAAGGGCGGCTTCGACCGCAGCCATCTGTATGTGATCAAAGAAGAGGGCGGCGAAATCGACGGCGTCCGCTGCGTGGCTCAGCCTTCAGATCTTCCGGAGCCGGTCGATCTCTTGGTCGTGGCGACCCCCGCGCCCTCCGTCCCCGGCATGATCGACGCCGCGAACGCCAGCGAAAAGGTTGGGGCAGGAATCGTCATTCCGGGCGGTCTGGGCGAGACCGAAGGCTCGGGCGACCTGGGCGATGCGGTTCGCGACGCCATCGCAAGGGGCCGCCGCCAGACTGACGGCGGCGCCGTTTTCCTCGGACCCAACTGCATGGGCGTCCGGTCGCGGTTGGGCAAGTACGACACGTTCTTCATCCCCGAGAGCAAACTCGACCCATATCCCAAAGCGAAGGTGCAGCCCATCGCCATCATCTCGCAGAGCGGCGCGTTTGCGGTCTCCCGGCTTTCGCGTCTTCCCTACCTCAACCCGGCTTACGCGATCTCCATCGGAAACCAGATGGACGTCACGGTCTCGGACCTGCTCAGGGCGGTGGCAGACGATGCCGTCCAAGCAGTTGGCGTCTATCTGGAGGGCTTTGCGAACCTCGACGGCGCGGCCTTTGTCCACGCCGTCCGCGAATCCGTCGCCAAAGGCAAGAAGGTCATCTTCTACAAAGCGGGGCGCACGGAATCGGGACGCTCGGCCGCAGCTGGACACACCGCGTCGGTGGCAGGGGATTACGATATCTGCCAAGCGGCCGCCGAACAAGCCGGCGCGATCATCGCCCGCGACTTTGAGGAGTTCGAGCGACTGCTCGAACTTGCCGCCCTGCTCGCCGAAAAGAAGATGGAAGGCAGCCGGCTGTTCGCGATCACCAACGCGGGCATGGAGGCGGTGGCGATCGCCGACGCGGTTGGCGCCGCCTCCGACGGACTTTCCCTCGCTCAGCCCAGTCCGGCTCTGCACGACGAGCTGCAGTTGGTGCTTGCCAGCCACAAGCTGGACGGATTGGTATCGGCTCGGAATCCCCTCGACGTGACCCCGATGGCGAACGAGGCCGCCTACGGCGCGCTCGTGGAACGCCTTCAAGACTCGGCCGAAGTGGATGCTCTCATCGTGTCTGCGGTCCCGCTTACCCCGCAGCTTCGAACCACCGACGACGAAATCGGCGATCCCGCATCGTTCGCCAATCTGGTCCCGATTTGGGCGGCGCGGACGACGAAGCCGCTCGTCGCGGTCATCGACTCCGGCCCAGGCTATGAAGGTCTGGTCGATGCGATCCGTGCCGGTGGCGTGCCGGTGTTCCGATCGGCGGACGCCGCCGCCAGAACCGTGGACAAGTTCTACGCATCGAGCCAGGGCACCGCGCTCGAAGCCATCCCTTCCGAGGAGGCCGCCCATGCCTGACCGAGCACGCCGACTCCCATTTTCATCGCAACTTCTCGTCTTGCCCCTTCCCATCTCGGCACCCTCGCGGACACTGGGATGGAACGAGGCTGATTTCCGTTTCTGGAGCGCCAAGTGGAAAAACACCCTACCGACCTTACGCGGCCGCCTGACCTGAGCCACGAGCGACGAACAGGCCCCGTCCGGACGCAACGTCCGATCTATCTCGATCTTCTTCCCCCCTGCAACCACGCCTGCCCCGCGGGCGAGAACATTCAAGAATGGCTTGCCTTGGCCACCGCCGGCAAGTTCCGCGAAGCCTGGGAAACGATCCTTCAGGCGAACCCCCTGCCCGCCGTTCACGGCCGCATTTGCTACCACCCCTGCGAGAGCAACTGTAACCGCAAGGAACTCGACGATGCGGTGAGCATCCATGCCGTTGAACGGTTCTTGGGTGACCTTGGTCTAAAGGAAGGCTGGATGCCCACGATCACCGCCAAGCCGACCGGCAAGCGCATCCTCATCGTCGGCGCAGGCCCGAGTGGCTTGTCGTGCGCCCACCATCTGGCGATGATGGGGCACACCGTGGTCATCCATGAAGCCGGCCCGTTGGCGGGCGGCATGATGCACTTCGGAATCCCCGCCTATCGGTTGCCGCGCGAGGTGCTGGATGGCGAGATCGAGCGCATCAAGCGCATGGGGGTGCATATCGTTCTCAACCACAAGGTCGAGGACTTGATGGCGGAAAAAGAGGCGGGCAAGTTCGACGCCGTCTTCGTCGCCGTTGGCGCCCATCTCGGCAAGAAGACCGAGATCCCCGCCCGCGACGCCGGCAAGATGCTGGACGCCGTGAGCTTCCTGAAGGAAGTCGAGTTGGGCAACGCGCCCAAGCTCGGCCGCCGCGTCGCCATTTACGGCGGAGGCAACACCGCCATGGACGCCGCTCGAGTGGCGATTCGGCTCGGATCTGAGCCGATGATCATCTATCGGCGCGACCGCGACCATATGCCCGCCCACTCGTTCGAAGCCGACGAGGCTTTGGAAGAGGGCGTGAAGATCCACTGGCTCCGCACGATCAAGTCCATCGACCAGTCGTCCTTCATGGTCGAAGTAATGCGGATCGACGAGAACGGCAAGCCGCAGCCGACCGGCGAGTTCGAGACCTTGGAGGCCGACGACCTCATCCTCGCCCTCGGGCAAGACACCGACACCGGCTTCCTCAAGAACCTGCCCGGCATCGCCATGAAGGAAGATGGCACCGTCGTGGTGGACAGCCAGATGATGACGGGAAGCCCGGGCGTGTTCGCCGGAGGCGACATGGTGCCGTCCGAACGAACCGCCACGATCGCGGTGGGGCACGGCAAGAAAGCCGCTCGCAACATCGACGCGTTCTTGGCCGGGACGACTTACGTCAAACCTCCCGCCAAAGGGATTGCCGACTACGAAAAGCTCCATCTGTGGTTCTACACGGAGGCCGCACAGCGAGTCCAAGGCCAGCTCGACATTGAGCGTCGTCGCCGCGGATTCACCGAGGTCTTGCACGGCTTGACCAACGAAGAAGCCCTCTTCGAAGCGAAGCGGTGCCTCTCTTGCGGCAACTGCTTCGAATGCGACGGCTGCTACGGTGCCTGCCCCGAAGATGCGGTGATCAAGCTCGGTCCGGGCAAGCGTTACGAGTACGACTACGAGAAGTGCACGGGCTGCGCCATCTGCTTCGAGCAGTGTCCATGCCACGCCATCAGCATGGTTCCCGAACCCAAAGAGGCGGTGGCCCGATGAGCGCGGTCGCCCAAGACAAAAGCCACAAGGCACCGGTGGCAACCACGCAAAACGTTGCCACGATCGACGGCAACGAAGCCGCCGCCTACGTTGCGTACCGCGTGAACGAGGTTTGCGCGATCTATCCGATCACGCCCTCCTCAACGATGGCGGAGTTCGCTGACCAATGGGCGAGCGAAGGCAAGCTCAACCTTTGGGGACAGGTGCCCGACATCATCGAGATGCAGAGTGAAGGCGGCGCCGCCGGCGCCGTCCATGGTTCTCTGCAGTCAGGTGCCTTGACGACGACCTTTACGGCATCGCAAGGCCTGATGTTGATGGTTCCGAACATGTACAAGATCGCGGGAGAGCTCAACTCCTGCGTCATCCACGTCGCCGCGCGCTCCCTGGCGACGCAGGGCTTGTCCATCTTCGGAGACCATCAGGACGTGATGGCCGTGCGATCCACGGGTTTCGCGCAACTCGCCTCCAGTTCGGTGCAAGAGGCGCACGACATGGCGCTCATCGCCCAGGCGGCGACCCTCGAGTCCCGGATTCCCTTCATCCACTTCTTCGACGGCTTCCGCACCTCGCACGAGGTGAACAAGCTCTCGCTGCTCTGCGAGACGCAGATGCGCGCCATGGTCGACGAGGACCTGGTCCTCGCGCATCGGCGGCGGATGTTGAATCCGGACAACCCGTTCATCCGCGGAACCGCCCAGAACCCGGACGTTTACTTCCAAGCGCGAGAGACGGTCAACCGTTACTATCAAGCCTGCCCCGGCATCGTGGAGAAGGCGATGGACAAGTTCGCCGCTCTCACCGGGCGTCGATACAGACTGTTCGACTACTTCGGGTCTCCGGACGCGGATCGCGTCGTAATCTTGATGGGCTCCGGAGCGGAAACCGCTAATGAAACCGCCGAATTCCTAAACAAATCAGGCGAACGGGTCGGGGTGGTACAAGTCCATCTGTACCGTCCGTTTTCGGCGGACCACCTTTTGGCGGCGTTGCCCAAATCGGTCAAGGCGATCGCCGTGCTCGACCGGACCAAGGAGCCCGGGTCTGCGGGCGAGCCCTTGTACATCGACATCGTGACTTCGCTAAGCGAAGCCGTCGCCAACGGCAAGTTGGCGTCGATGCCGAAGATCATCGGCGGCCGCTACGGGCTCTCTTCCAAGGAGTTCACTCCGGGCATGGTCAAGGCGGTCTTCGACGAGCTGAGTCGACCAGACCCCAAGAACCACTTTACGGTCGGCATCGTCGACGATGTGACCCACACGAGCCTCGACTACGACCGCGACTTCTCCACGGAACCGGAAGACGTCCACCGGGCGCTCTTCTACGGCTTGGGAGCCGACGGCACCGTCGGCGCGAACAAGAACACGATCAAGATCATCGGCGAGGACCCTGGTTTCTATGCCCAGGGCTACTTCGTGTACGACTCGAAGAAGTCCGGTTCGCAAACGGTGAGCCACGTGCGTTTTGGGCACCAACCCATTCGCTCGGCGTATCTGATCCGCAAGGCGCACTTCGTGGGTTGCCACCAGTTCAACTTTGCCGAGCGAATGGACGTTCTCCAGTACGCGATGGAAGGCGCCACCCTCCTTCTGAACAGCCCTTACGGGCCGAACGAAGTATGGGACCGCCTGCCCAAGCAGATGCAGGAGAGGTTGATCGCCAAACGTATTCGGCTGTTTGTGATCGATGCTTCCCAGGTTGCCCGCGACGTCGGCATGGCGAACCGCACGAACACGATCATGCAGACCTGCTTCTTCGCGATTTCGGGCGTTTTGCCCCGCGAGGAGGCGATCGGCAAGATCAAGAAGTCGGTCGAGAAAACGTACGGGCGCAAGGGCGCCGACATCGTGCGCAAGAACTTCGAGGCAATCGACCAGACTCTCGAGCAGCTCTACGAGGTGCCGTTGCCCAAGTCCGCGACGAGCCAGACGGGCATGCGCCCGGTCGTCTCCGATGCTGCGCCTACCTTCGTGAAGAACGTGACCGCCATGATGATGGCGGGCAAGGGCGACGACCTTCCGGTCAGCGCCCTTCCTGACGACGGCACCTACCCCAGCGGCACCACGCGCTGGGAGAAGCGCAACATCGCCGAGTTCATTCCGGTCTGGGATGAAGCCCTCTGTATCCAGTGCGGAAACTGCAGCTTCGTCTGCCCGCACGGCACGATCCGCACGAAGCTGTTCCACCGGGACCAGCAGCCGCTCGCCCCTGAAGGATTCAAGTCGGCTCCGATCGACGCGAAGGGGTTCCCCGAGACCCTCTACACCCTTCAGATTCTGGCGGAAGACTGCACGGGATGCGGACTTTGCGTTGAGGCTTGCCCCGTCCGCAGCAAGACGGAATCGGGACGGCGCGCCATCAACATGGCCGAGAAGGAGCCGCTCTTGGCGGCGGCCAAGCGAGACATCGAGTTCTTCGAGACGCTTCCGGTGAACGACCGCTCGTCGGTGGACTTCTCCACCGTGCGCGGCACGCAGTTCTTGGAGCCGCTCTTCGAGTTCTCTGGGGCGTGCGCCGGCTGCGGCGAGACGCCCTACATCAAGGTGCTCACCCAGTTGTTCGGCGATCGGATGATGGTCGCCAACGCGACCGGTTGCTCTTCGATCTACGGCGGCAACCTGCCGACCACCCCGTGGTCGGTCAACCACGAAGGCCGAGGGCCTTCTTGGTCCAACTCCTTGTTCGAAGACAACGCCGAGTTTGGACTTGGCATGCGCGTGGCCGCCGACCGGCACTACGCGATGGCCGCCAAGCTTCTTCTGGAACTAGCCCCTCGATTTGGGGTGGAGTTCGTCGATGAGGTTCTGAACGCGCCTCAAAGGCTGGAGTCGGAGATTCGACGGCAACGCGACCGCGTCGCCCGAATCAAGGAGCAACTGGCGGGAGACGATTCGGTTTCCGCGACAGCTCCTTACCGTGGTCGACGGCCTGGTTCGGCGCAGCGTCTGGATCATCGGCGGCGACGGCTGGGCTTACGACATCGGTTCGGGCGGACTCGACCACGTCTTGGCGTCGGGCCGCGACGTGAACATCATGGTGATGGACACCGAGGTCTACTCGAACACGGGCGGCCAAGCCTCCAAGGCGACTCCGCTCGGCGCCGTCGCCAAGTTCGCCAACGCCGGCAAGCAGGTCGGCAAGAAGGACCTTGCGTTGCAGGCAATGGCCTATGGCAACGTCTATGTGGCTAGGGTCGCGATGGGGGCGAACCCGCAGCAGACGTTGCAGGCTTTCCGGGAGGCAGAGGCGTACAACGGACCGTCGATCATCCTGGCGTACAGCCACTGCATCGCCCACGGCATCAACATGGAGAAGGGTCTGGACCAGCAGCACCGCGCGGTGCACAGCGGCTATTGGCCCCTGCTCCGATACAACCCCGAAGTGCGCAACGCGGGCGAAAATCCGTTCGTTCTGGATTCCCCGCGCCCGAACTTGAAGTTGCGCGACTTCACCGAAAACGAGCTTCGCTACCGCATGTTGAAGCAGACCAATCCGAAGGACGCGGACCACCTCATGGAACTCGCCCAGGCGGCAATCGACCGGCGGTACAGGCTGTACGAGGAGATGGCTTCCCTCGGTTAAGGCAAGGAAACGACCATGGATCTTAGGACCAAGTATCTCGGGCTAAGGCTGAACCACCCTTTCGTGGCTTCGGCCTCGCCCCTGTCGAAAACGCTCGACGGCATCAAACGCCTGGAGGATGGCGGCGCTTCCGCCATCGTCCTCTTCTCCCTATTCGAGGAGCAGTTGCGGTACGAAAACGAAGCCTACGACTTTCTGACCCGCTACGGTTCGGACAGTTCGGCGGAAGCCCTCAGCTACTTCCCCGCGATGTCGGACTACAAAGTCGGACCCGACGCCTACCTGGAGTTGATCCGGAAGGCAACGGAGGCGACCCACATTCCGATCATCGGCTCTCTCAATGGAGTCACGGACACCGGTTGGACCGAGTACGCCCGCGACATGCAGGAAGCGGGAGCGGAAGCCATAGAGTTGAACGTGTACTCGATCCCCGCCGACCTCAGCCTGACGGGTCGGGACGTGGAGGAAATGGTGCTGGACGTCGCCAAAGCGGTTAGCTCGTCGGTCGACATTCCGGTCGCCATGAAGCTCAGCCCGTTCTTCAGCGCGTTCGGCGACATGGCGAAGAGGGTCTGCGACACAGGCATTGCGGGACTGGTGCTCTTCAACCGGTTCTACCAACCGGACTTCGACCTCGACAAACTCGAAGTCGTGCCCAGCCTCGAACTAAGCACGTCCGCCGAAATGCGGTTGCCTCTGCTTTGGATCGCCCTCCTCTACGGAAGGCTTCCCGTTTCGCTTGCCGCGACCACCGGCGTCCATACCGGCGCCGATGCCGTGAAGTATGTGATGGCGGGTGCGGATGCCGTGATGGCGACCTCTGCCCTCCTCCAGCACGGCGCCAGTCATCTGCGCACCATGCTCGACGGCATGAAGGAGTGGATGGAACGACAGGGTTACGATTCGGTCGAACAGATGCGCGGCTCGATGAGCCAAGCGAAGGTCGCCGACCCCAACGCCTTCGAGCGAGCGAACTACCTTAAGACCCTTCAAAGCTACGTGCCGACTTTCCATTAGCGACTCGAACGGATCATGCTCAACGCCCTTTTCCTTGCCGCAGGCATGCTAGCCTCGCACACCAACCCTGCCCATCGTTTCGAACTCGGCACCGACGACTTCTTGCTCGACGGCAAGCCGTTCCAGATCATGGCGGGCGAGATGCACCCGCGCGCATCCCGGCGGAGTACTGGCGCCACCGAATCCAGATGGCCAAGGCAATGGGCCTCAACACCGTTGCCGCCTACATCTTCTGGAACTACCACGAAACGTCCGAAGGCAAGTTCGACTTCTCCACGACCAACCACAACATCGCCCAGTTCTTCCGCATTTGCCAAGAGGAAGGCATGTGGGCGATCGTGCGCCCGGGGCCGTATTGCTGTGCGGAGTGGGACTTCGGAGGCATTCCGCCTTACTTGCTCAAGTATCCGGATCTCAAAGTCCGGTGCATGGACACACGCTACATCGGAGCGGCGGAAAGGTATTTGAGCAAGCTCGCCGACGTGCTTCGTCCGCTTCAGGTGTCCAACGGAGGGCCCATCCTGCTGCTCCAAATCGAGAACGAGTACGGAAGCTACGGAAACGACCGCACGTACATGGAGTGGATTCGGTCGTTCTGGCGAAAAAAGGGTTTCACGCTTCCCTTCTTTACCGGCGACGAGCACACGTACATGCTCGAAGCGGGATCGCTTCCCGGATGCGCGGTCGGGCTCGATTCGGGGAGCGAGTTGGCCCACTGGGACCTCGCTCGAAAGATGAACCCAGGCGTTCCCGTGTTCAGTAGCGAGACCTACCCGGGTTGGCTCACCCATTGGGGTGAGAACTGGGCGGAGACGTCGACCGAGTCCATCGTAGGCGAGGTCAAGTTTCTGCTCGACAATAAGAAGTCCTTCAACCTCTACATGGTGCACGGGGGCACCAACTTCGGCTTCACCGCTGGCGCCAACAGCGGGGGCAAGGGCTACGAACCGGACTTGACGAGCTACGACTACGATGCGCCGATAACCGAACAAGGGCGCGCAACCCCGAAGTTCATGGCGCTGCGCGAGTTGATTGGAAAGGGCCGCACGTTGCCTGAGGTCCCGGCACCAATTCCCGCTCGCCCGATTCCGCCGATCGCCATGACGCCCTTCACGAGCCTGGGAGATCATCTGCCCAAAGCCGTCGCCATGAAGATCCAGCCGAAGCCCTTCGAAGCCATTGGCCTTGACTCCGGGATGATGCTGTCGCACCCGGTTGATCGGCCACAAGAAGGGGCGGCTTGCCATCCACGACCTCCACGATTACGCCACGGTGTTCGTCGATGGGCAGTTCGTGGGAACCTTGGACCGGCGAGAGGGCAAGATGGCACTGGATCTGCCGGAGTCCCGATCCAAAACTCCCGTCCTCGACATCCTCGTGGAAGGGATGGGACGGATCAACTTCGCCCAAGAGATCATCGACCGGAAGGGGATCACCGACCGGGTGACCCTGAACTCCATGACCCTGATGGACTGGCAGGCCTTTCCCCTGCCGCTCGACGAGAAGTGGATTCGATCGCTATCGGCAACCCCGGGGGCGGCGTACGCCCGCTTCTTCCGCGGCCACTTCGAGCTTGATTCCGCCGCTGACACCTGCTTCGATCTGAGCGGATACCGAAAAGGGGTGGTGTGGGTCAACGGACACAATCTCGGGCGCTACTGGAGTATTGGGCCACAGCAGCGACTCTATTGTCCCGCCTCTTGGATGAAGAAGGGGCAGAACGAGATCATCGTGCTCGATCTGCACCAGACGGAGCCAAAACCCATCTCTGGCTTCGAGACTCTACGCTGAACTTGATGGGCCCGGCATCCCGCCTATGTTCCGGCAGAAATGCCGGTTCTGGCGGTCTTTCGGATCTGTAAACTTGAGGTGTCACTTCCGTGACACGGTTAGGAGGAGAAATGAAGAGAGCGATATCTCCGATCGCGTTGCTGGTTCTCGCCGGCGTTGCAGGCGCCCAGACTTTCGGCGGGTCGATCATCGACCGGCCCAACGTGGATTTCGCCCATCAGATCACGTTCATCGATACCGGACACCTGGCTCCCACCAACGGCAAGATCGTGCAATGGCACCTGTTCGCCAAGGGGACCGGAGATGTCACGTTCCAGATCTGGCGACCCGTCAATCCGGGTTACCAACTCATCGGCGCGAACACCGTCTCGATTGGCAGTCTTGGTGCCCAGACCATCGACGTAGCGGAGCCAGACCAGATTTCCGTGCAGGCAGGCGACTTGCTTGGATTCCGGTACAACCAAACGATCTACGGCGCCCGCGTAATCGCCTTCGACTTTAACGCTGGCGATTACGTTTGGACGAACTGGCCGGACCAGAGCACCGATGTTCCGATCGGCGGTGTCTTGCAGAACCTCGTCGGGGCGGGCGAGCACCGCGGCTACTCGTTCGCGGCAACCGTCGCCGTTCCCGAGCCCGGCACGATTGCGGCGCTCGGACTGGGAGCCTTACTCCTTATCCGCCGACGACGCTAGGAAGTCAACCGCGCGATCCGGACCACCGTATTGGTCCCGTACGGATACGCCGTGGCGTGAAGCGTGAGCTCTCGCGCCGCGGCGTTTTGCTCTAGTTTCAGCTGTTCTCCGTTGTCCATCCACGAGGCTTTGGCATAGGCCTTCTCTACGCCGCTGAACTTGCGCACCCCGGCACCTCGACCCTTGGGACCGTGAACCTGGGTGTTGCTCGTTGGGGTTAGGTCGGTAACGAACAGGTACAGATCGCCGTCCATCTCCAGCGCGAAGTCGTCACCCTCGGCTTGAACGATCGTCGGCTTGCCTCGGTACATTACGCCGTTGGTGCCGCCGTGGAGCTCGATCCACTCGCCCACCTTGGCCAAAGCCGCCGCCTCGTATTCGGGCAAACCGCCTTGCGCCAAGGGGCCGATGTTCATCAGAAGGTTGGCTCCGGCACGACGGGCGAAGCACAACTCCTCGATGACGTGCGCCGGGGAGAGGTAGTTGAAGTCGTGCCGAGCGACGCCCCAATGGAAGTTCATTGTGTGGCACATTTCCGCCGCCACGTACTTCGGAGCACCCCTTCGGTCCAAAGGAGTCGGTCGACCTCTCTCAAAGGTCACGCTATCGATCTCCGGGTGCCCGCCACGGCCCATCGCGTCGATCCCGGTGTTGTTGATGATCAACGCCTCGGGTTGGTGCTTGCGGATTACCGCGTATAGCTCGGACTCCTTCCAGTCCGCCTTCGGCTTGCTCCAGTTGCCGTCAAACCAGAAACCGCCGATCTTTCCGTATCGGGTGCAGAGGATTTCGACGCTGTCCCTCAGATAGGCGAGGTAGCCGTCCCAATCCGACTCGAATCGGGGATCGTTCCAGTCCAAGGTCGTGTGGTAGAGCATGGGAACGATGCCCTCGGCGCGGCACGCGTCGACGAGTTCGCGAATCAGGTCCCGCTTGCAGGGTGTATGGGTCACATCAAGCTTGGAAAGCCCGCGGGTGTCGTACAGACTGAACCCCTCGTGGTGCCGACTCGTGTGGGTGAGGTACTTCATGCCCGCGCGTTTCGCCGCTCGGGCAAGCTTCCGGGCGTCGAAATCCTTCGCGGTGAAGGTGTCCATCAGCTTGAGGTACTCGTCGCGGGGGATTCGCTCCATGTTCTCCACCCATTCGCCCCGACCGAGCTGCGAGTAGAGCCCCCAGTGGACGAACATTCCGAAGGCGAGTTTCTCGAAGCCGGCGACGCGAGGAGACGGAGAAGGCGTTTGTTGAGACATGGGGAACTCCAGCGACCAATGGACCAGGCTTGAGGAAAGCACGCCTCCCAGCCCGAATTTGAGGAAATCACGACGTGTTGTCAATGACGGGTCACCGCTAAACTGAAGTATGCGGCATGGAAGACCGGTTTCCGAAGATCCGGTTCGCGACCGGGTCAAAAACTTGGTGATGAGCCATGGCTGGAATGCGACCTGCTACCAGATCGTCAATCCGATCTTCGAATACCACTTCCAAGCCTATACCGACTCGGTCGTCGCCTTCGTACGCGCCAGGGGGCGCCGCGTCGTCGCCGGCGCCCCGGTGTGTCCGGTCGAGTCACTCCCCCAGGTCTTGGCGGACTTCGAATCGAGCGAGGCGGGGCCGGTGCTGTACTTTGGCGCCGGCGATCGGGTCGTGGACATCTTGCGCAACCAGCGTGCGGCGGCTGGTGTCGTTAGGTGCCCAACCGGTGTGGCAACCCAAAGACTGGCAGGAGAGGACCACGCGGCGGCCATCCCTGAGATACCAGTTCAACCGGGCCCGCAACAAAGGCGTGGTCGTAACGGAGTGGGGGACCGAACGCGCCCAAGATTCACGGGAGCTTCGACAAGTCCTCGATAGTTGGCTGCGCCGTCGGGGGTTGCCTCCTCTGCACTTCTTGGTCGAGCCGGAAACGCTCAGCTTCCTGGTCGATCGTCGCACGTTCGTGGCCGAAGTGGAGGGCAGGGCGGTTGCCTTTCTAAACCTCTGTCCCGTCCCCCAAAGAAGCGGATGGCTCACCGAGCAGTTCCCGCGCCTGCCCGAGGCTCCAAACGGCACGGTAGAACTTCTTATGCACGAGGCGGCTTGCAAGATCGCGAGCGAAGGTTCGGAGTATCTGACGATGGGTTTGGTGCCGTTTTCCGAACACGGGAATTTGCAGGACAATCCCCGTTGGCTACGGGCAACGGAATGGGCGGCACGGAGCTTTGGGTCGAGCCTCTACTCTTTTCGGGGTCTGGACGCCTTCAAGTCAAAGTTCGACCCTCAAGGGTGGGAGGTTGTCTACGCGGCGACGCCGAATCGCAAGTTCGGGCTAGTCGACCTCTTGGCGGTGCTTGAGGCCTTCGTCGGAACCAAACTCTCTTGGAGGCATTTCGCGCGGCACCGAAGCCTCCGTTGAAACTGTGGGGATAAATCTCGCGGGTTCCTGCCTGGAAGCGTTAACCAATCGTTAACCCGCCCTTCATAATGAAGGGCAGTCCACCTCTCCGCACCGAGGATCGCATGTTGCTGAAAGCCCGCAAAGAAACTAGTCTCTTTTCGCTCTTGGAGGCCCAAGCAAGCCTCGATGTTCGCGCCGCCGAACAGTTCTTGACGATGGCCCGCGACTTTGGGCGCATCAGCCACCATGCCGAGGTGCTATCCAAGATGGAAGACGAGGGCGACCACCTTACGCACGATCTGCAGAATCGGATCGCCGCAACCTTCATCACTCCCCTCGACAAAGAGGACCTCAAAGAACTCTCGTCCGCTCTCGACGACGTGATCGACTACATCGAAGCCGCTGCCGCGAGAGCGGAACTCTACCGGCTGGTCGGACCCCGATCTGAACTCGTGCCCTTGGCGGAACTCCTGGTCCAGGTCACCAAACTCACGGAGCAAGCCGTCGCCTCGTTGCAGAAGGGCTTTGGCAAGACCTCCAACTTGAAGCAAACCCTGACCGCCATCCACACCGTGGAAAACGAGAGCGACAAGCTCTTTCGAACGGCGCTCAAGAACCTCTTCGACGAGCCCGGAATCGATGCCCTCACGGTGATCAAGTGGAAGGAGTTGTTCGACCGCATCGAAACCGCCGTGGACAAGTGCGAACACATCGCCGCGATCATCGGAACGATTCTAGTCAAATATGCCTGAGCTGACGTTCCTTCTCGTGCTCAGCGTCGTGCTGGCGTTGGCGTTCGACTATATCAACGGCTTTCACGATACGGCGAACGCCATCGCTACGGTCGTATCGACGCGCGTACTCAGCCCGCGTACCGCCGTTATCATGGCGGGCGTGCTCAACTTTGCGGGCGCGCTCGTGGCAACCAAGGTTGCCAAAACCATCGCTTCCGGCATCGTCGTTCCGCACATGGCAGGTGAGGTCGTAGTGCTCGCCGCCATTGTAGGGGCCATAACTTGGAACCTGATTACGTGGTATTACGGCATTCCCAGCAGTTCCAGCCACGCCCTGGTGGGCGGCCTCGTCGGAGCCGGTCTGGCGCATGGAGGATTAAGCGCCGTGCTCTGGCACGGACTTCTCGACAAGGTGGTCTACCCCCTCGTCGGGTCGCCGGTGGCGGGGTTCATCATCGGGTTCATCCTGATGACCCTGATCGCGTGGGCATTCGGACGCGCACACCCGAACAAGGCGAGCTCCGCTTTCAAGAAGCTTCAACTGGTTTCGTCTTCTCTGATGGCGTTCTCTCACGGGCAAAACGACGCCCAGAAGAGCATGGGCATTATCACCCTTGCCCTCGCCACTCACGGATTCTTGGATGCCAAGAACCCTGAAGTACCGGTGTGGGTGATGCTCGCTTGCGCAACCGCCATGGGACTTGGCACGGCGGCTGGAGGCTGGCGGATCATGCACACCGTCGGGCAAAAGATCAGCCGACTGGACCCCGTTCACGGGTTTGCGGCGGAAACGGCGGGCGCCGCCGTCATCCTTACGGCCGGACACTTTGGAATGCCGATCTCAACGACCCACACGATCACGACGAGCATCTTCGGCGTTGCCTCGTCTCGCCGCGTTTCGGCGGTGCGTTGGACCGTCGCCAAGCAGGTCGTGATGGCTTGGGTGCTGACCATTCCCGCCTCAGCGGCGGTGGGCGCCGCTTCCTACTGGCTTTTCAGCCTTATCTGGCACTAGGCCGACCCGCGGAGAGTTGCAGCCCGAAGCGTCGTCGGTGGACGTTGACGTAGACCAGGTCGCTGGTCGCCCGAACTTCCCGCTCGGCGCCTTTCGGAATGACGAGAACCGTGCCCTGTCGAACCATCGTGACGCTTCCGTCGACCACGACTTCTCCGTCGCCCGAGAGGGTCACCATCACCACGTCGACCTCGGTGTTCGTATGCGGTGCCACGCCCTTCCCCTTTTCCCAGTGGACCAGCGTGGCGTTCAAGTCGTCGCTGGCAGCCCCCCATTGGGCTCCGTTGCCCGATACCTTGTCGATCCCGTCAATCCAGTCCACGACGCCTCCTAACGAGCCGCTTTCGCTGCGCGTCATGCTCGTGACGTCGCAACTCAAGCGCGTCGGTTTGTTCGGCAAGCGTTGCCAGTTGAGCCTCACTCGCGGTCATTTCGATTTCCACGAACAGCACACGCTCCTCCCACCGGATGTGGTCGCGCAGCAAAACGCCGAGTACTTCCGGCTCATCGGGCAAACGTTGAACCCGGCGGGCTATCTCCTCATGCTCGGCGCGCAGCCGGTCCGCCGCCGCCTCGCTGGCCAAAGGGATTAGCAGGCGCTCCTCTTCGGCAAAGTGGTCCTCGAGTTCGACGTTCCAAGCCAGTCGCATCGCCTCGATCGCCCCGTCGCGATCTAGCTCGAGATTCCTCGCCAGAATCAAGCCGTCGTTGTGGTCCCTCGAAAACGGTTCGAGAGCAGGGTGGCGTTTCATCTACGGCAAAACCCGCCACTCCAAGATGCCCGCCGAGAAACGATCCTGAAGTTGGGCCTCCAGGCGCAGCTTGGAGACGACGACGGGCTTGAAGCTCACCCGGTTGAACTGGTCGCGTTCGACCCCGTCCGCAGCGTTCGGCCGCAACTCGATCCACTTGCCGTTGACGAGTCCCATCAAACGCCACGAAGCAGGAACCCGGCACTCACCCTTGCCCGTGTCGTCGAACCAATACACTTCAACGCCTGAGACTCGCTTCGGTTGATCGAAGGTGTATTCGATCCACTCCGCCGTGCCCTTGTGGTCCCACCAGGTGAACCGCGGAATGCTCTCGTCGTTCGACGCCTTCGGCAGTTCCTGGTCGCAAGTTGCCCAAACGTCGTCGCCGCCGAAAACGTGGGACGCCTTGGGCTGATACTTCAGGGGCGCCTTCCGCGCAACCCAAGGCTTTCCGTCGGGCGAAAGCCAAGGGAACGCCGTGATTCGGAGGCGAGCCGCGCCCATCGGCACCAGTTCGATCTCCTTGACCGGCTTCGAAGAAGTCGTGGGGCTCGCCTGGAGCCGAGCTACCAATCCCGTCCGATCGAGTTGCCATGCGGGCAACTCGGCGCCCTTAGCCACCACGGATATCGGCACATCGGCCAACGTGAACGGGAAGTTCGACTTCGGCCAGGGGCGACGCACCACACGCATCCCGACGACCGGATTGCCAGGGTCCAGCGAAAGGGCCACGTTCCACGGCGTGGTCGGCGTGATCTCAAAGGCGGGCCATTTCGAGGCATCGACGCCAGGCTGCCATTCCGACTCGGGGGTCGCGGTCGTTCGGCTGTCGGCCAAGGTGGTCTTCTCGCCGATCCGCAAGGAGAAGGTCAGCGGGCCATAGTCCACGGACCGGCTGTTCTCGTTGGCGGCCCAGGTTCGCACCGAAAGCCGCATGGGAAGCCGCAAGAGCACCTGATCCTTCGAGCGCCAAGTCCTTTCGATGCGAACGAAGCCCTTCGGGATCTTGGGCAAGGCGACGCTGCGACCGTTGACCGAGACCACGGGCGCATCGCACCAGTTGGGAATGCGTAGGTACAGCGGGAACTTCGCCTTCCGCGCACCAAGGTCGACGGACAGTCGCACCGAGTCTTCGAACGGGTAGTTCGTGGTCTCCCGGATCGTCACTTTGCCTCCCGCCACTTTCGCCGTCACGTCCGAAGCGCTGTAAAGAGCGGCAGCCAAGCCACCATCGTTGGTCGCCATCCAAAGGTGCTCGGCAAAGTACGGCCAGCCGAAACCGTGGTTGTGCTGGCAGCAGCGATAGCTGAGCGGATTCATGATGGTCATGGGGCCGCCGTTTTGAAACCCGGGCGCGTGGTTGAACCGATCTGCCGTCGCCATGTTCGGGGCGGTGAGATAGCGTAGGGACTTAAGGTCGGGCATCATCGCTGCCGGGTACGTGTTGAACGCCACCTCCTCGCAGTGATCCGCCCACTTGATGTCGCCCGTAATACCGAACAGTTCTTCGTCGGAGTACATCTGCTCGACCATGCCGCAGGTTTCGATGGCCTGGCGCGGGTCGTCTTGACCCTCGCGGGCGTTCTCATCGGCGCCGTACATGCCTCCAGGAACCTGGCCGTACTTCTGCCGAATCACCGCGAAGTTGTCGTAGGCCGCCTGCAGGTGAGCCTTGTTCTTCGACTGCTGGTAGAAGATCGCCGGCTCGTCAAACGCTTGGGCGACGTTGACGTTGTGCCAGTCGGGCATGGTGCCCTTCATCGTCCAATCCGAGGTCCGAGCGTGGTTCTTCTTGGCGAGGTCCAACAGCCAGGGTTCGCCGGTCATGTTGTAAAGCCAATAGATGCTTGACAGGTTGTCTCCGCCCCGAACGTGTTGCCAATATCCGGTTAGGAACTCCTTCTCGGGCAACGAGGCTTGGAACCGAAAGTAGTCGCGCATCATGACCAGCACGCGCTGGTCTCCGGTGGCTTCGTAGTAGGTCCGCAGGCAACTCAGCATGAGCATGTTCGCCCAGAAATCGCGCGTGCCGTCGCCGAACCTCTGGTCCGGCCCGAAGTCGCCGTTCGGTCGCTGGCTCGCCAGGGCGGCCTCGATCCAGCCTTGCGCCTCGTCCTTCATGGACGCGTCGTCCAGCACGTAAGCCAAGCTGATGTAGCCCTTCAGCCAGTAAGGAACCTCCTCCCAACCCGCCTTGCCTTTGCCGTCTTTCGCGAGCCAGGCATTACCCTCCTTATTCAGCCAGGCGCTGATGTGGGTGAGTTGGCCGTTCAGTCCCGCGCGCTGACGGTTCAATACCTCTTGCAACCAGCCGCGCGGCTTGACCGCCCCTACGGGCAGTTTGAGGAGCGGGGTCGGGAGGAGTGGTGCCCGGTTGCCAACATAGAAGTCGCTGGAGCCGCCCAGGGGCGGCGTGGCGACTATCTTGGCGGAGACTCCTGACTGGGTGACTACGATTGCGGCAAGGAAGACGAGGGACATGGGGACATGTCCACGTTACCTCCGGGCTGCCGGCTTGCGGTTCTTCGCCGCCGCCTTTGCGCGGTCAACCACCTGATCCAGGGACTCAAACCGGTACCCCTTCGCCTTCAGCTGCTCGATGACGCCCGGCAAAGCGTCGATCGTCTGCTGCACGCCGTCGTGCATCAAGATGATTCCGCCCGGGCTGATGCGGTCCAAGGTTCGTTCGGTGATGGCGGTCGTGCCCGGTTGCTCGAAGTCGCCGGGATTGTCGGTCCATAGCACGAGCGTATAGCCAAGCTCGTTCACCGCACGGGCAATGTCGAGGTCGTATCGCCCGCCCGGCGGGCGGAAGAAGCGAAGCGGGCGCCCCAGAATCGTCTTCAGTACGTCTCCACACGCCTTGACCTCTTCGGCGGCGTACTCGAGCGGGATCTTGGGAAGGCTGACGTGGTGGTAGGTGTGGTTGCCCACGGTGTGCCCCGCCCGCGAGATCGCCCGGACCAGCGCCGGGTACTTCTCCGCCTGTTGCCCGACGAGGAAGAACGACGCCTTGATGTTCTCTCGCTGCAAGATTTGCAGAAGCTTGGGCGTGAAGTCGGGATGGGGGCCGTCGTCGAAGGTCAGCGTGACCGTCATGTCGTTCGACGGGCAACGGACCATCTTGTTGATCTTGATGTTCTTGCGATCCTCGGCATCGCCTTGGGCAAGCAACTCAGGGACCGAGAGATCAACCTCGCGCTTCGCGTTCAGCCAAAACGGGTCTTTCTCGGCATCTAGCTTCTTGATCGCGTCGCGGGCGCTGAGTTTGTTCGGCGCCACGCCCTGCTGATGCCGCTTGGGACCGTCGCCAAAGGAAACACTGGAGGCAAGCAACCCGATGACAACGACAACTAACGATGGTTTACACACGAACGAACACCCTCTTCTTGTAAAGTACCGCGCACAGCGCTAGCCAAGCGCAGATGTAGATCGAGAGGTAGAGAATCGGCCCCGTCGGCTCGCCCCAGCGCTGGGTGAGGGCTTCCATTCCCGCATCTGACAAGGTTTGGCCCGCGTAGGGTCCGTCGCCAAGCGTCCAGACCTGAAGCACCATCACCTTGACCAAGATCGGGCCCACATAGGCAACCAGAGCGTTCATGCCAAACGCGACGAACGGAAATAGCCAACGGTCCAAACGGACCTTTAGTTCCAGCGCAAGCAGGAGACTTAAGGCGATCAAACCCAGGCCGCCAACGTACAGCACGTAGCTCGCCGTCCAGATGGGTTTGAACATGGGCATGACCGTGCCAAGCAATGCGCCAAGGGCGGCCGCCCCAACGCCGATCAAGCCCACGACTCGCCACCCCGCGACGCCCGACCGCATCGCCGTGCCAGCGAAGCTTCCCATGATCGCGAGCCCGCCCGTCGTCAGCACGGAGAGCAGCCCCCGCAAGTGCAAAGGCTCGAGCCAATCGTTGAGGGTAAAGACCGCGTTATGCGCTTCGGTGATCGTGCCCGGGTCTGCGCCAGGGTTCGGCCCCCAAAGCAAAAGCGCGGCGTGGCAAGCCACCAAGAGCGCCCCCAAAACGCCGCGCCAAAGCGGCGGCAACCGCATGGCGAGCGCCGCCACACCGTATGCCAAACCGATGAGTTGGAGCACCCCCAGGCCGATCGAGAGCTGGCTCTGGACCGCCGAGTCGATCACCATGCCCAAGAACAGGAGCCAGAGCACCCGTGAAGCAACGCGCCCAGCCGGGGCGGGCTTGGACGACAGCCCGCATGCCACGCCCATCGCCAAGAGGAACCAGGGGAACACCAGATCGGCAAGGGTCACGCCACCCGACCAGTCGGCATGGAGCAACGTTGCGGGGGTGTACTCGCCGAGCGCCGCGTTGTTCACGACGAGCATCCCGACAATGGTGATGCCCCGAAACGCGTCGAGGGCAGAAGACCGCTTGCCCTTGGCCTCGCTCATTCCTGCTTCAAGTTACCCCCTGTGGGTCGCCTTCTGGAAATCGACCAAGCCAGGTGGCATGTAGCCGTACGAGCGGAAGAGCGCCTCCGCCCGGTCGCCCCACTTCGCCGCCTCTGCCACCTTGCCTTCCCGCACCAAAACCCTTCCGACCGAGTAGGCGGTGAGAGGATTTCGGGGATCAGCGGCGGCGGATGCCCGCATCCAGCGCTCCGACTTGGACAGCCCGTCCGCCGTCGGGGGTTGCGCCAGAAGTCCGCCGACGATGCGCTCGGCCCGATAGAAGAGGAACTGCGACTTCACGTAGGAAACGGGGAGCGTCCCGAGTTGCGATGGCGAGTATCGGGCGTGCGTCTCGAAGTCCTCCGCGTACGCCAACGTTCCGTCCTTCTGGTACGAAACGGTCACGAAGCGGTAGTGGTTGGGCGAAGCCACCGGCAGGAACATGCCCTGCGGGTTCACGTTCAAGGAAGGCTCCGAAGCGTCGACCACCAGTCTCTGGTTCTTCGGCAGGGTGGCGATGGCGACGACGTGGCCAAGCGTGGACTCGGCGCCGTTAGGGCTTCGCCAAACCATGGCGATGCCCGCCGGAATCCCCATGCGCTGGAGCGCCGCCGCGATGAACACGGACTGGAGCAGGCATTGCCGCTCGCCGCGCTGCTCCATCCACGCGAACTCGTAGCCCCGGTCCAAGTCGAACTTGGTCACCGTCTTCTTCAGCGCGGCGTGAAGCTCGCCGCAGATTTTGATCTCGGCGCGGTTGGTCGCCTTGGGATTGTCGCTCGCCCACTTCAGTTCCTTGCGCTTCTCGGCGAGCCACTCCTTGAAGGTCTTGCCCGTGGTCTTCTTCCAGGCGGGCTGAAGCCAGCGCTCGAACTGCTCGGGCTTGCCGCCTACGAAGGCGTACGAATCGCGCACGAGCGCCGTCCAGGTGGCATCGCCGTACACGATGCCCGGCGAGGCCGCGGGGCGCAGGAGCGAAGCCGCCAAGATCAACGTGCGCAACATACGGGGATTTCAGCGCATCCACGGCCTTCCGAGTTCCCGCTTGTATCTTCCTCGCCCTTCCTCCGCTCTTTGGTCCTGTCGCCCGCCAGTTGTGCGGTCCCAACCGAAAGGAGAGAAATGAAGAGAACTGTTATCGGCCTCATGGCCACCGCTGTCGTCTTTGGGGCTGCGGCCCCTGCCCATGCCCAGAACGCTTTGGGCTCCACCTTCAACATCGGCGTCTTCGCGGATGCCGACCAAAACGACGGGCGAAGCCAAACTGCGACTTTTTCCGACAGCCAGGGCGCCACGCTCAATCCGTTCTCACACAGCCTTTCGGTTACGGACACCAACAATGCGGGCGGAACCCTGAACGTGACTTCCTCGGCAAGCGCTTCCTGGTTGAACGCGGGCGAGGGCACCGTGCTTTGGCGCGGCATGGGATGGACCCACCACACGAACGCCCAAACCGGTTCCAGACTGAACGGCTTCGTGGGGCCGAGCCCCGTGTGGAGCTACACCTTCCAAGCCACCACCAACGGGACGTTCACCCTCAACTATGATGTTCGCGCCACGGGCGACCCGTTCGGGCTGCTGGGCGTTGGCATCGAGTGGAGCGGGACGGGCGGAGGGCTCGACCTGACCAACGCTTACACCCCGGTAGCGCACGGCACATTCACCCGCGCCCTTGCCGCCGGCAACACGTACACCATCGGTCTGTCGAACTCCGGCAACATCTTCACCAGCCAATACCAGCGAGACAGCTCGGGCTTGATGGACGCCGACTTCCACTGGACTACCGCGGTGCCAGAACCTTCCACGGTCGGCGCCTTCGCCGTAGCGGGGCTGGCGTTCGTCGCCCGCCGACGACGCCGGTAAGCGGCCATGAAAAGCGGCGGGGATCGCCTTCCTCTTCCCTCGCCTTCCAGGTGTGAACCGCCGCTTTTCCTCTTGACTATCGCGCCCGGCTAGAAAGGGCTACACTGAGATTTGGGACAGGGAGAAGGAGAGACGCCTTGAAACTTCAGTTCTGCGTCTTGGCCGTGATCGCCGCCGGTGCGGCGCACGCCCAGACCTCGCTCGACACTTTCGTGTTCGACGATTCACTATTTGGGGACACGCTCCTCGAGTCGGACGGCGGAGCCTTTTCGTTCAGCAACTGGCTGAACGTAAACAACGTCAGTCCCGGCAACCCCGGCTTTCTGACCGGAGCCAACTTCGACACGGGCATCGCCAACATCGGCCAAAGCGGAAACCCCGTGTACACCATCGGCTATAACGTGCCGATCTTCAACAACCCCGGAGACGACCTCGGCATCGTGGTCGCCCGGTACAGCGAGGACACCATCACCTTCGCGGTTTCGGCGGACGGGGTCAACTTCACCGCCGACACCAACTACGGGTTCGAGACGGCCATCGACACCGGGGTGCACAAGCAGTACTACTACGGCGGGGGCGGACCGTACGACGCGGAGTTGTTCGTCCAGTCGGTCGACCTCAGCGATTACGGGCTCGCGTTGGGCGACAGCATCGTCGCCACGCGCATCACGGGAAGCACACAGCTCGACCTGGTACGAGCCGCGGGCTATCTAGTGCCCGAGCCGTCCACCATCGGCGCGTTCGCCGTGGCAGGGCTGGCGTTCTTCTTGCGTCGCCGCCGGCGATAATCAACCCAAAGAAAGCGGCGGGCTCAAGGGGAGAACCGCCGCTTTTCCTAATTCCTAGCCCTAAGCCTCGATGGTCGGGGCTGGAGTTGCCATTTGGGCTGGCTTCTGTTCATCCTCGATTACTTTGTGCTTCAGGAAGTCGTTTTGAATGAGGTCTGAAACGAGGGCAGCCAGGATTTCCAGCGACTTCATGGTGTGGTCGGTGAGTTCGTTCGGCTTATGGTCGAGCACGCACAAGGCGCCCATATTCTCGCCCATCACCGTAATCGGCACCCCCGCATAGAAACGAATGCCGTCGGGGCCGGTGACCAGGGGGCTGTCGGCGAACCGCTCGTCTTGTAGCGCATCATTGATCACCATCGGCGACGGTGTCATGATCGTGTGCTGGCAGAAGGAGACGTTCCGGGGCGTTTCGCTGACCGGCACTCCTACCTTCGCCATGAACCACTGGCGGTCCGTATCCACGAGACTGATGTTGGCCATCGGCACGCCCGCGATTTGGGCGGCCAGATTTACAATGCAGTCGTATCGGGCGTCTGGATCGGTGTCCAGAACTTCGAGCGCGTGAAGAACGGCGATACGAATTGCCTCAGTCGGCGGTATGGGTTGCAGCAAGATCAATCTCCCAAGGTCCAAGGACCACTTCCATAAGGGTCTTTCCACGTTTTGCGGCAAGTCTCGGACAGCCGCCGTGTTATTGCGGTTGATAGATACGAAAGACGTGTCTGAGAGCTTACAACCCAGCAACTCTCCTCGTGACCGCGGTCCGCGAACTTGCGGTTCCCCCCGCAAATAGGCGGACCGATCAAAGACGCCTGAGAACCCAATGAAATTCGCCGATAATCCCGACTAGAGTCCGGAGGAATGGTAAATGAACGATTCCGTGCTTGAGCAAATCAAGCTTCTGTTCCGAAGAGCATCATGTCTGCCGCCGCTACCGGCGACCGTGATGAACGTGATCCATGAGATCGACGAAGGCGAAGCTTCGGCTAAGCGCCTTGAGCAAATCATCTCCAGTGATCCGCCCTTTGTCGCGGACCTGCTGCGCCTGGCGAACGCCCACGAGCAACACGAGATTGACGAGGGTTCGCTGCGACCGCTCATCATGCGCCTCGGCGTCCGCGCCGTACGGTCCTTTGCCATGTCCACCGTCCTCCAGCAGGTGCTTTCGAAGGCAGACGAGATGGAGCCCATGGAGCGATACCGGCTGTCGCGGAGCGCCGTCGCGACCGCTTTCTTCTCAAAGTACGTTTTTGGGCGGCTCCACAAGACCCGCAACATCCAGTCGCGCTTCACCGCCGACGAAATCTACGCGGCGGGCCTCTTGTCGAACATCGGCATCAGCCTGCTTGCCCGCGTGTCGCCCGATTCGTACGGACGCGCCCGGTTCCACGCCATGCGGGCGAAGCTTCCGTTCGAGGAAGCGTTTAAGCGCCTGGTGGGCGCGGACCTCCCGTCGCTCACCGCATCGGCTTGCGAGGCCTGGAACTTCCCGCCGGTCTACACCGAGATCATGAACGGGCTAGGTACGCCATGGAAGTCCGAAAAGGAATTCAGTGCGGTTTGCTGCGTAAGTTATGGACGCTACCTCGCTTGGAAGGCGGGCTGTGCCTTCGAGGCATGGGAGTTCGACTTTGAACCAATGCTCGAAGTGGAAGCCGAAGCCGGGATGCCGGAGGAGGAGTTCCAAGTCGTGTGTCCCATCGTGCTTACGAACACCGACTACGTCATCGGTTTAGGCAATTCGCAACCATCCGAGGCCGCGTCTCGCTATCCAGAAGTGGCCTGAATGCGAAACACCAGCGACTCCGCGGACCTGTTTCCTCCCACCGCGGATCGCTGGACCAAACGTCTTTGATCCTCCATCCAGGCCGCCACGGGCGAATGCCCCGGACAAGCGGCCTGGTCCAGTTTCACCGGGCGTATCGGCTATGATTGAGCAGGCAACCGACGGTGCCTCCTCTTCAATCAAGCGGTGCCGGGAGTTGTCCATCTCCATAACGGCGGCGGCGAGCTCTCACCTTCCTCCCTGAATCCATGAGCGAACCGCCGTTTTTCTTTTTGGCGTAGAACCCCTTAGAGCGGCGGTGAATCCCCACCTTCCCTCTCCCTCAGGTCCCCAGGGGGAGCCGCCGCTCCCCATCTCCAAGCCCGCCGCCCTCCCATACGGTTGGCAACCTCGCGAAACCTGGGTTACAATGACCCCTGGCAATAGCAGGCTCATCCTCGGGCTTTTGGTGAAGCGTTGCCAACTCCCCGGCGGCGGGGATCTTCGGCAAGCGCATGCGCCAGAGTGAACCGCCGCACCCTCTTCGCTCCGGCGTTTAAGCCCTGAACGGGCACAATGCCCTCGCGGCGGCGAGCTCGAAGAAACCTCCTTTCGCATGAGCGGAGCGCCGCATCTTCTGCGCCGCTCCCGCTTGGGCGTACTCGGTTCAGTCCGCGAGCGCTTCCGACATAAGCCCAGCCACTGAGACGCCGAACGGAATCTCCTACCGTTGCGCGTCCACACCGCTAAGGCTTCGCAACAAACACCAGAGACATTCTCAGATCTCACACAGACGAACTGGGACGTGGACATGCTTTGTGACGCTAACACAGCGATAGTCCAAGCGTATCACCTCACTTTTGAACCTACGAAACGGGGCGGCGGCGAACTTTCAGAGTTTTCGGTAGAGGATTTCGGAATCTACTTTGAGTCCGCCAGCGTCTTAGGGAATGCAGACGAGTCTAGTCTTCGCGCTTGCGCCGTGGGAAACTCGTGGATAGAAGCTGGCCACTGCAGCGGGTATAGTAGAAAACATGAACGGTAGTCCTCTCGAACAGAAGCCTACGCCGCCCTACGTGTCGGCAACGACCTTTCTGGGCTTCCTCGAAAAACTGAAGTCGGGCTTGCCCACCCATATCGACCGGAGCTTGATGAACGGCTACTCGGGTGGGGTCGCATCGCAGATCATGGTCGCCTTAAGGTTCTTCGGGCTTATTGATGGGGCCGGGGAGACCAAGCCTCAGTTAACCAAGCTGGTGGCGGCCGACTCTGAGGCTAGGCCAGCGGTTTTGAGGGATATGATCCTGCAATCGTATCCGTTCATGGCGGCTGGATTCGACCTTGGGACTGCGACCACCTCAACGCTTGAGTCGAAGATCAGGGAAATGGGCGTGTCCGGAGACACAGTGAAGAAATGCCTAGGGTTTCTGGTCAGCCTTGCCAAGGAAGCGGGGATCACGGTGGGCCCGCATGTCAAGTTTGGAAGGTCAGGAGCGAAGCCGAACGTCAAGCCTAAGAACCGCAAGAAGCCGGTAGCGACGGCACCCTTGACACCGCAGAGTCACCCTGCGGCAGTACAGATCGCGGCATCGACGGCTCCGGCGACCGCGCATCAGGACATCTACGCGGTCGCAATGGAGAAGCTGCCCCAGTTCGACCCGACTTGGTCGCCTGAAGCCCAAAAGTCATGGCTCGGCGCGCTGGAAATCTTGTTGAAGGCGAAACAGGAAGCTGACGACAAGGGGTAACGAAGGTTTTGCGTAGTCGACCGGGTTACCGGCAAGGCGCAGAAGAGGATCAGGAATGACGAGAAAAAAATGACCCTGGGCGACATCCGGTTGGCGGATCTTCCCAGGGTCGGTAAAGATAATCGTTTGCTAACTAAAACCTGGCGCGGTGCAACGCGCCAGGTTCATTATAACCTGCCTCCCGAGGCTGGAGGCCCGGAGGCAGGTTCATTTGAACCTGATGAAATACGTACTGTACATGGACCATTTCCGCCAATACCGGTGGTATCTGGAAGCCGCCAACGGACGCAAGATTGCGAACGGTGGTGAGGGCTATCACAACAAGATGGACTGCGTGAACGCGATCCACCTTGTGATGGGATCGGGCATCGCGCCGATCCGCGACGCAACGCAACGCTAGTTGCATGTCCTCCGGCGCGGCTCACGCCGCGCCGGATTCGATTACCTCACGGCTGCGCCGTGATCGAGATGATGTCGCTCCAGTCGCCCACGGGCAAGTCGCCGTCGCGGTAGCGTGCTTTGTACTGGCGCACCTCGGGCTGGCCCGCCACCAAGGGCGCGCGGCCGTCGATGTACGGGCTGCTGGTGTCGAGGGCAAGCATCGTGAAGTCGGCTTCGGCGCCGCGCATGGCGTAGATTTCCAGCACGTCGTGGCCGCTCATGGTGAACGTCAGGCGGACCTGGAAAGCAGTCTCGGCCTTGGCGGTCAGCGACGGCTGAACCGTGCCGCCCGAGGGCGGGGGTCCGGGGGCGATGATGCGGCAGTCCTCGCCGATGGCGGTGGTGTAGGCGGGATGGGCTTTGATGCGCTCGGCGCGCTGGCGGGCGCGGGCAACGATGGCGGCGAGCGCGCCCATGGGCACGGGGCCGATGCTGGGGGCGCTGGGCAGCGTGGGCACCGGGGTGTTGATGGCGCTGTAGAGCAGGATGTTCTTGTACTCGGTGACCTCTTGCGTTTTGGAGGCGTAGAGCGAGCGCGCGAGCACCACCATGTTGCCCATCGTGGCGTCGGTGGCGGCCTGGGTGATGTCGCCGGCGCTCAGGCCCACCGTGGCTCCGTGGGTGGAAACGCCGGCGGCGTGGTCGGCAAGCCAGATGACGAGGTCGGCTTCGGTGCTGGGAATGTAGTCGGGCATCTCTAGGGTTCCTCCTGCTTGATCGGGACGATTGCGGGTTGCGAATTGGATTCAGGTTTCTGCATCTGAGGTTTGCGAAGTTTGTTGGGCAAAAGTCGAATATCTGGGCGCTGTGGCACCGTCCCTAGAGCAAATGGAAGGCAGCGCGATTCCCAGTTCAGGCGGCGACCTTTTCGTCGTGTTGTCGGCTTTGGACCACTTCGCGCGTCGGCAGAAGGTGCTTACCGCCGCCGACGTGATCGCGCTGGTAGGCAGGACGGAGCTTCGCGACGCGAGCGTGTTCTGGGACGCCGAGGAACGCGCCGACCTGCTTGCCGAACTGCGTTCGCGGGGCTTCCGGATCGAATTTGAACCTGGCGGGCTGGTTGCGATTCCTCCGCAACGCGTATCCGACGGTCCGCTAACGCCTGGAACGGCTTCCCGCGCGTAGCGAACGGTTCGCGGCGCGTGACGAACGGCTTCCGGCGAGTCTCCGTTGGTTCGGCGCGCGTCTGGCATGGCGCCAGAACGTTGCGAACGGTTCGCTACGCGTTTCCGACCATTTCCGGGGAGTTTCCGACGATGGGGAGCGCGTCGCGAGAGGTTTCCAGCGCGTAGCGGGCGGTCTGCGAAAGCCATCCGGAGCTCGGCGGCAAATTGAATACGGGGCGCCCGAGCGGACGCCCCCGGCGATTTAGGCCCCTTCGGGGAACGGAGTTTCGTCCTCGCAGCTGTTCCTCTCGGCGAAGGACTCATGGATGAGCCAGCTTGCCAACTCGGCGAGAACGCGCAGGGCGTGGACTTGCCCCGCGGTCAAATCGCCCGGATAGGTGTCGAGAACACACAGCGCGCCGACGTTCTCGCCCATGACGTTGACGGGTGCACCGGCATAGAAGCGGATGCCCTGCTGCCGAACGAGCGGACTGTCGGAGAAGCGCGGATCGTAGATGGCGTCCTGCACGATGGTGGGGCGTTCTCCCATGATCGTGTGCTGGCAGAAGGAGATGTCGCGCGGAGTTTCCTGCTCGGTGATCCCGAGACGGGCTTTGAACCACTGGCGGTCTTGATCGACCAGGCTGAGATCGGCCATGGGTTTTTGGCAGATGCGGGCGGCGAGCTCGACCAGCGCATCGAATCGTCGGTCGGGAGGAGTGTCGAGAATGTCAACGGCATGAAGCACCGCTAGGCGCACCGCTTCGGTTGGGGGGATAGGCGAGATCATGATGAGAGTCCCATGGTCGACAGACCACTTCCAAGGCATTCGTCCTGTATCTCGCCGATCGGTGCGCCATTGCGGATCAGGCCTTCTTTCGGGTTGTAGGGAGAGAAAAGACACGGACGGCAGATATTACGGAAGTCCTTCGGAGCCGCGCTCCCAACATGCGACTATTGCTAGCAAAGGAACAAATGCTCATCCTGCAAGGCTTGTGCGCTTGACACCTCTTCTCGTGGCGCCCGTTTAGGCTCCACGGGGCATACTGGATGGGATGCGATCGCTTTCGGGCTTTCTTCTCATGGGTATCGCCGCTTCCTCCGCCTGGGCTCAGGTCCGTCCGCCTTCCGTGCCCCTCGTGGCGCACGATCCGTACTTCAGCATCTGGTCGCCCGCCGACCGGCTGGCCGACGCCGACACCGTGCACTGGACCGGCGCGCGGAACGCCCTGACCGGCACCGCGAGCATCGACGGCAAGGTCTTTCGCTTTATGGGCAAGGGGCCGAACCCGGCGCTGCGGCAGACCGGGCTACGCGTGCTTCCCACCCGGACGGTCTACACGTTCGAGGGCGCGGGCATCGCGCTGGAAGTCCGATTCACCACGCCCGCCCTGCCCGACAACCTGGACGTGCTCTCGCGCCCGGCGACGTACCTGACGCTGACCGCGCGCTCCACGGACGGCAAGCCGCACCGCGTGGCGTACGGCCTGGGCATGAACACCGAGATCGCGGGCGTGACGGAAGGGCGCGAAGCCACGACGTGGCGAGGGACGATCGGCAATCTTAGCGTGCTCTCGGCGGGCACGGCGGATCAACCGGTGCTGGCGAAGAAGGGCGACGGCGTGCGCATCGATTGGGGGCACCTTTGTCTTGCCGCGCCTTCGCGGTTCCTGGCGGCGGCACGGTTCGAGGGCGCCACGGCGGCATTGGCAACCAAGCCGACGCTCGTGAACGCGAAGGGTAGCTCGGTCTGGGCGATCCTCGCTTACGACGACGAGTTCTCGATCCAGTACTTCCGGCAGAACCTGCGGCCGTATTGGCGGCGAGACGGCGACGACATCGAGGCGATGCTTAACAAGGCGCATGCCGACTACGCCGGGCTGAGCCGGCGCTGCGAGAAGTTCGACCGCGAGCTGATGGCGGACCTCACCCAGGCGGGCGGCGAGAAGTACGCGCAGCTTTGCGCCCTCGCCTACCGGCAGTGCCTGGCGGGCAACAAGCTCGTCGCGGACAAGAACGGCCAGCCGCTACTCTTCCCGAAGGAGAACACGAGCAACGGTTGCATCGCCACGGCGGACGTGATCTACCCGATGGCGCCGCAGTTCTTGCTGTTCGGGGCTTCGCTAAGCAAGGCGATGCTGGTGCCGATCCTCGACTACGCCTCCTCGCCGCGGTGGAAGTTCCCCTTCGCGCCGCACGACATCGGCACCTATCCGCAAGCCAACGGCCAGGTGTACGGCGGCGGCGAGCGCACCGAGGAGAACCAGATGCCGGTGGAGGAGAGCGCGAACCTGCTGATTCTGGTGACGGCGGTCGCGGAAATGGAGGGCAACGCCGACTTCGCCGCGCGGTATTGGCCAACGCTGACGAAGTGGGCTGGCTACCTGAAGGCGAAGGGCTTCGACCCCGAGAACCAGCTTTGCACCGACGACTTTCTGGGGCACCTCGCCCACAACGTGAACCTCTCGGCGAAGGCGATCATCGCGCTGAAGAGCTACGCGCGCCTGTGCGAGATGCGCGGCCAGAAGGCCGCGGCCAAGGATTACGGCGCGCTAGCCGCCTCGTTCGCCCAGCGGTGGATGAAGGAAGCCGACGACGGAGATCACTACCGCCTGACGTTCGACAAGCCGGGCACGTGGAGCCAGAAGTACAACCTGGTCTGGGACAAGATCCTGGGCTTGAACTTGTTTCCAGACTCGGTTCGCCGCAAGGAAGTCGCTTACTACCGCACGGTGGCGAAGCCCTACGGCGTCCCGCTGGATAGCCGGGGCACAGGCGCCAAGCTCGACTGGAGCCTGTGGACCGCCACGCTCACCCAGAATCGGGACGACTTCTTGGCGATCTCAGACCTGGTGCTGAAGTTCGTGAACGAGACCCCCCAGCGGGTGGGCATGGGCGACTGGTACGACACCGCCAACGCGCACCATCTCTTCATGCACTCGCGCCCGGTGGTGGGCGGCGTCTTCCTGCAGATGCTGTACTCCAAGCCGGTCTGGACTAAGTGGGCGAAGCGCGACACCGCCAAGGCGGGCGGCTGGGCGCCGATCCCCAAAGCCCCAAAGGTGACGATGGTCGTATCTGCTGCCGACTCCGCGCCGGCTTCATGGCGCTACACGACGAAGGCGCCAGGGGACAACTGGTTCAAGCCAGGCTTCGACGACCACGCCTGGAGCACCGGCATGAGCGGGTTCGGAACCCATGAGACGCCCGGCGTTTCGGTGAACACGGTTTGGGACTCCTCCGACATTTGGCTCCGACGCGAGGTCGTCTTGACCGCCGCCCAGCTCAAGGGCATTCAGTTCTGGATCCACCACGACGAGGGCGCCGTAGTGTACGTGAACGGCGTGCTTGCGCTGAAGACGACCGGCTGGACGACGCAGTACGAGGCGATGCCCTTGACCCCGGCGGGACTGAAGGCACTTGAGCCGGGCAAGAACACCATAGCCGTGCACTGCCACCAAACCAGCGGTGGGCAGTACATCGACCTGGGATTCGTGTCCGTCAAGCCGTAAGGGCGCGGGGTAGCCTCGCGACATGGTGGGCCTTGCCGCGTTCGCTCTCGCTGAAACGCTGTACGTCAGTCCGCGCGGAAACGATGCGGCGGCGGGCACCGAGAAGCGGCCGTTGAAGACCATTAGCCGCGCCCTCAGCGTGGCGCAGGCGAAGGGCGTTCGGCGCATCGTCGTCGCCGGAGGCGAATACCCCCAGTCCGAGACCCTGAGAGTCGCCCAAGAGGGGTTGTTCATCGAAGCGAAACCGGGTGACCGCCCGCTCATCACGGGCGCCGTCATGGTTCCCTCCTCAGCCATCACGGTGTGCCCCGACGCGATTCTCCAAGCGCGTGCCAAGAGCTTGGACAAGGATGCCGAGGTGTTCGAGATCGACGTCGCCAAAATCCCCGGCGCGACGCTCTCGCCGTTCACCCCCTACGGCTTCCCGCGCCCAATCATTCCCGGTCCCACGGAGTTGTTCGCCGACCAAGAGCCGATGCGGATTGCCCGTTGGCCAAACGAGGGGTTCACCACCGTCGCCAGTGTCCGGGAGCCCGGGAACGGCGAAGAAGACCGCAATCAGCCGCCCCGGAAGCCAATCTTCAAAGCAGCCACCGATCGTGCCAAGGGATGGACCCACTTGGAGACGGCTTGGCTTTACGGTTACTGGAAGTACGACTGGGCAGACGAGACGATCCAGATTCACGCGATCGACCACGAGACGGGCGAGATCACCTTGGCGACCCCGCACCCGTACGGCGTGGACAAAGGCGCGGAGTTCTTCGCGGAAAACGTGCCCGAGGAACTGGACGCAGTGGGCGAGTACTTCGTCGATGCGCCCGATCGACGCGTCCGTTTCGTCGCCCGAAAGGGCGCCAAGGCAACGTACCGGCTCTCGGTGCTTGGAGGTCCCCTAGTCAGCGCGGGCAGCAAGGTGACCTTCCGAGACCTGGATTTCGCATACTCCCGCGGGGACGGGGCTACCGTCGCCAATGCGTCGGGAACCCGCTTCGAGGGATGCCGCTTCTTCAACTTGGGCGAGCGCGGCGCTGTCTTCCAGGGGGGAGAAGGCTCAGGACTGCTTGGGTGCGATGTTTGGAACACCGCAGAGGGTGGTGTGGTGTTGGCGGGGGGCGATCGAAACACTCTCAATCCAGCTCGGAACTTCGTCACAAACTGCGACATCCACCACTACCAGCGACGATCGATGACCTACCGGCCCGCGGTGCTGATTTCTGGGGTGGGCAACGAAGTCACGCGCTGCGACCTTCACGATGCGCCGCACTCCGCCATTATCTTCAGCGGTAACGACCATCTCATCGGCAACAACCGCTTCTACCGGACGGTGAGCCGAACGGGCGACGGTGGCGTCGTCTACACGGGCAGAGATTGGACCGCGCGCGGTACCCGCATCGAATCGAACTACTTCTTCGACAACGTCGGCATGTCCAAGTGGGAGCCCGCCATCTACTTCGACGACCAAGCCTCTGGCTTGATCGCCCGGGACAACATCATCCAACGTTGCCATTGGGGCTTTCTCATCGGCGGCGGGCGCGACAATCTGATCGAGGGCAACTTGATCATTGACTGCAAGCTCGGGCTGCATTGCGATGCTCGAGGATTGGGGTGGGCGGCGCGATCCCGCCCGACCATGGAAGAACGCCTCGCGGCCGTCCCCTATCAGTCGGAAGTGTGGCGTTCCAAGTACCCGGAACTGGAGAAGATCTTGGCTCAGGACCCGATGTCCCCGGCGGGGAACGTCATCCGGAACAACCAGCTGGTGCGAAGCGGCAAGCTTATGCAGGACACGGAGGCTCCGTTTGCCAAAACCGCCCGGTACGAGGCGAACGCGGAACTCCAGGATTTGGACCCCGAGCAACTCAAGCGGCGGGTGGCGACGATGGGCGTTCGGAACGACCAGCGACGTCCGAGGTCGGCCAAGCCCAGACTCTAGGGAATCGAGAAGGCCTTAGACCGCACGGCACAGGTGTCCCCCTAGTAGGGGTTGTTCTCGGGTACTCGGGCCGCTCCCGGCCGGGCAAACCCGGCACGGAAGCGACCGCGAGGATCGGCGGATCGTTTACTGGCGAACCCAGACGAACGACTTCACAACGTTGGAGGTAGAGACACCCCAGCCTGTGATGTTGCCGCGCTCATCGACGCCGGTTGCCCGGCTGGTCACCATTTCCCGGTCCAGCAGCGCATGCAGATCGACCATGGAGTGGTTCGGACCCACCCAGGCTACGGCGTGGCTGTACTGGGGAAAGCCGATCAAGTCGGTGGTGTTGCCATAACCGACGATCGTGTCGCCGTTCACGCCCAGCGCGAAGGAGTGGCGATAGGTCGAAGGGAGATAGGTGAACGAGTCGGCCGTCCCCGTCCAGAAACCCGCACTGTAGAAGCGGATGTCCCGCGGCCGGCCCTCGGAGAAGACCCGGACATTGACCCCGTAGTAACCAACTTGGACGCCATTGTCGGCATCGGTTGCGACGGAAACGTCGGCGAAACGCGGGTGAAGGCTGACGAAGGAGTTCGCCGTACCGCTCCAGAAGCCGGCGGTCACGCCGTTGGAGCCGATGCGGCCCCCCGCCTGTTGGCCGCCTCCGACACCATTGATCTGCATGTTCCTGCCGAGGTCGACCACCCCGCCGCTAACGTTCCACAACAGGGCATGCTGGGCACCCGCCCCCCGCTCAATGTTGCCCTCGGTGGCGTAACCGACGATCTGGACCCCGTCGGTATCAATCCCGCGCCCGGCGACATAGGCGAAGGGAACCGACAAGAGGCTTGGCGTAGTGCCGTTCCAGATAACAGGATCCTGGGCAAGGGGCGCCGTGCCGGCAACGCCGACACTGATGTCGCCGCTGCGACCGTAGATTGCGGAGAAAGTCGCGCCGACGGGATTCACATCCATCATGCTTCTTAGATCCCAAAGCATCGCATGGTTGGCTAAGCTACCGCCGGCGACCCTACCTGCAATCGCGTTGGCGAAACCGGTCTTTGAGATCTCTTGCGGGACGTAGGTTTGCGATTGACCGAGGGTCGAAGCAAGGACGGCGACGAGGAAGGTGGATCGGCGAAGGTAGTTCATGGCGAGCAAGGTCGAATCCGACTGGATCAGGGAAGATGAGCCTCCCTTGTGCCGAGGTGATACGTCAAACGCGAATTCTTGATCGGGAAAGCTTCAACCTTTCACTGATGGTGTATACTGAACTACATGGTTCAGTATAGTCAGAGCCACTTCGATGCCTCGTTCGGTGCGCTCTCCGACGCCACGCGGCGGGGCATTCTGGAGCAACTCGGGCAGGCGGACGCCTCGATCACCGCCCTCGCCGAGCGGTTCCACATGACCCTGACGGGCATCAAGAAGCACATCGGCGTCCTGGAGCAAGCGGGGCTCGTCTGCACGGAGAAGGTTGGGCGCGTGCGGGCCTGCAAGCTCGGGGGACGCGGGCTGGAAGAAGAAGCGGCTTGGCTTGAGAGCTACCGACAGCTCTGGGCGGCGCGTTTCGAGCAGCTGGACACCGTGGTCGAGGAACTAATGCGGAAGGAGCGAGCCGATGGGAGGTAACAAACGCAGCACGATGGATACGTTGGGCGAGATCGAGACGTTCGAGCAACTTATCTGCGGGTTCACGGGCGGAATCCTCCGCCGAGCGCGGGAGATTCCCGAGGACAAGTGGAACTGGAGCTTCTCCGAGCGCACGCCTACGGCGCGTGAGATCTGCGAACACGCGTGGATGTGGCTGCGCAGCGACCGGCAAGAGATCACCGTGCTCGATCCTTCCCTTCAGACGGCGATTCCCCATCCTCCTGCGGAACGCGCCGAGATGTTGGACTTGCTCGAGAGCGAGAAGGAGGCTTGGCGGCACCTTCTGCAAACGCTGGAGGCGCCGCAGATGGACGAACTCAGAACCAGTCCCGACGGCTATTCCCGATCCGTTCGGGGCTATCTGTTCCATATGGCGCAACACATCGTCAGCAAAAGCGGCCAGATGACGATGCTGCATTTCGAGCTCGGCCTCGACGGCGGCGAACCCTACGACGCCCCGCATCCGAACCGCCTCAACGGCTTCGGCTCTCCCGCCTGGCCCGCCCCGAGGCGCTAGGCCCCGGTCACGACAATTTGTAAATCAATAGGAAACCAATGGAAGCAAACAAGACAAACGAAGCCTCGCCCACCCAAGTGGAGCGAAAGTCCGAGCTCGAGCTCGTCGTCACTCACGTCGTCAACGCGCCCGCCCATCTCGTGTGGGAAGCGTGGACCAAGGCAGAGCTCTTCCGGCGCTGGTGGGTGCCCAAATCGTACGGGCTAAACCTGGTTGCCTGCGAGATGGATGTTCGCGTGGGCGGCCAGTATCGCTTGGCGTTTCTCCACGAGGGAACGACGATGGAGTTCTTCGGCACGTACCTCGAAGTGACCCCGCCCTCCCGCCTCGTTTGGACCAACGACGAGGGGGACGCCGGCCAGACCGTCACGACTGTGACGTTCGAGGAGATGGACGGCAAGACACGGCTGGTCGTGCACGACCTCTATCCGTCGGCGGACGCGATCGACATGGGCTCGACGGGCGCCATGCCCGAGGTGCTCGCCCAACTCGACGAGCTACTGGCTAGTTTGGGGATGAAGTCCTAGTCCGTGCGGTTCAGGCGAGCATACACCGCAAAGGCGCCAATGCCCGCGGCGAAGGCCAGCAGGGCGAGGAGGATGGCCGAGCCGAACGACCATTTCAGTATCGAAGCAATGCCCCAAGCGGCAACGAAGCAAATCACGGCAAACGTCGCCAAGACGATGAACGGCTCACCGGCCACGAACCCTCTCACGCGCCTGGTCTTCAAGGCTGGACCTTACCTGGGTTGCCAAATCGACGAGCTTCTCGCGGCTTCTCCCCTCTCCCCGATGAATGGCGGGGAGAGGGGGCAGGGGGTGAGGGGCAAATCGGCGGTCAAAGTTCTAACTCAATTCCCGGCCTTCCCGTGCGCTCTTCGCATCGTTTCAGGATCACCTTGAAAGTATCGACCGGGGGTCCCTCGTCAAGCATGAAGAAGGATCGATTGGGGATTCGCAAGACTTCGATTCCAATTTCAGCCAATCGGGAGTCGCGCACGGCGTCCCGCACTGGGTCGTGCTGCTCGCCATCAAACTCGACCGCCAATCGAGCTTCCGCGCAATAGAAATCCAGCCGGTAGTTGAGAACCGGATACTCGCGGCGAAACTTGAAGCCCAGGCGGCCGTTGCGGAGGAACGTCCAGACGATCGCCTCGGCGACGGATGGACTCTGGCGCGCGCGTCGCGCCGCGCGGATTGCGGTTTTCGACCGGTTGGGTTGCGGTCTTGGCACGATGGATTTGTACCCTGGCCTGGCGCCCCTCACCCCCTGCCCCCTCTCCCCGCCATTCATCGGGGAGAGGGGTTGCCGGAGATGCTCGAGTAACTCAATGAGCGTCTCGCCAGCCTGAAGTGACGGCAGAAGCACGGCGGTAAGAGCAGGATGCTAGAATCGCCACATGGCGGATATTGAGGAAGTGATCGCCAAGGTTGAGGAGTACCTACGAATCGTCGCGGGCCGCGAGAAAACGCGCGAGGCGCTCCGTTCCGAAGGCATAGCGCTCATGCAACAGAGCATGCAGCAAACCCAAAGCATGGTAGCGCGGATCATGCGGCAAGCCAACGACACATTCGAGTCCGCCGAACGCGAGCGCAAGAGCTACTACGGCGCGCAATACCGCGAGAAGACGGAATCAATGCAGCGCTTAGAGGCCGCCGCAATCCGTCGCGGCAATGCGTTGCAGGAAATCCAAACTGTTCTGGAGGAAAGAGGAAAGTGAGCGACGTGAATGAGAGTCTTAACCGGACCAACGAGTTGCTAGAGCAGCTACTGGAACAGGAAAGGCAGAAGACATCTGATCGACAGGCACAGATGCAGAGCATCCGCGAGAAGATCAACTTTGACATGCCGAAGATTGAAGGACTCGCTAGCGACGCTATGTCCCGGGGCTTTCGCGATCCGGAGACGGATGCGCGATTTCAGGAGATGAGGCGACAAGCCGAAGAAAGGCATCAGGAAGAGATCGCCTTTCGAAATCGCCTCGTCGCAATACTGGACGAGCAGACAGCCCTACTCTCCGAGATAGCCAGAAACCTACGGGGATAGATAGGTCAGTCTGATCGGACAGATCGGATAGGTCAGATTGACCAGACAAGTCACGCAGGTCAGGCAGATCCGTCCGATCGCTCAGAGCCGCCCGAGCCCTCCGATCTGTCTTTCCTCGCCCGAGAACGCACCTGATAGAGCTTCTCCGTAAAGCCGCCTTCGGCGACAAAGTCGCGCTCGAGCCGCCGAAGCAACTGGTCCAAAAGGAAGTTAGCCTGGTGGATCAGAGTCACCAAAGTGTTGGCGGCGTTCTCGGCTCCTTTCGTTTCGACGTAAGCCCGATAGGTGTCGTAGGGCGCCGACTCCGAGTGCCGAAGCTTGGAGATGAAGACCGCCTTGGGGTCGTCCTTCTCCCAAAGGTTGAGCCCGCGTTGGCGCAAGAAGTCCTCATAGTCGAGCAGGAGTTCTTCGAGGCTCGCCCGCGCGACGTTGACCAACTTGAGCTCGGATTTCTTGCTGGTCCCGCTGGCGCGGCTGCCCTCGGCAATGTTCTGCTTGCCGCTGCGAGCGGCCTGAACCATCTGGTCAACGGTTCGCGACTTTCGGTCGAGATAGAGGGCGGTGAAGGCTACCGTGCCGTCGTAGACGATCTCGGCGAGCTGATAGGCTTTCAGCTTTCGATAACCCCCGTGCGGCCCGATCAGCGGCCCGTCCATGAGGGGCATTATGGCGAATTGCCTGTGGTATTGGTCGGATCGGACGGATCGGTCGGATCTGACCGAACGGACACTGGGGGATGGTGGGCGGTACAGGATTTGAACCTGTGACCCCTTCGGTGTGAACGAAGTGCTCTACCACTGAGCTAACCGCCCGGGGATCAAGAATTTACCCCAAGCCCGGAGGTTCGCCGTGCCATACTTCACCCCATGGGGCCGAAGATCACCGTGGTCGTCGTGGAAGACGAGGCGGGATACCGGTCCGCCTTGCAGCGGACCCTTCAGTTGATGCCGGAGTGCGAGTTGCTCGCCGTCTGCAAAGACGGCCAAGAGGGGCTGGACGCCTGTTTGGCGACGCCGCCCGACGTCTTGCTCACCGACATCGAGATGCCGCGCATGGACGGCATCACCATGATGGGCAAGCTCCTCCAGCGCGAGAAGAACGTGGCCGCCGTCGTGCTCACCACCCATGAGGAGGACGACATCGTGTTCCGCGCCATCAAGACCGGCGCGCTGGGCTACCTTCTCAAAACCTCCACGCCCGCCGAGGTCATCGAAGCCGTTCGGCTTGCCGCCAAGGGCGAAGCCAAGCTCACGCCGCGCATCGCCGCGATGGTGCTGGGCGATTTCCGCCGGGTTTCGGGCGACTTCAAAGCCGACGAGACCAGCCTGTACGTGCTCAGCGACCGCGAGAACGAGATTCTCGACCTGATCGGCGAAGGGCTGCGGAACAAGGACATCGCCGAACGCCTCGGCATCGCCGAAAAGACCGTGAAGAACCACGTGAGCAGCATCCTTCGCGCCCTGCAGGTGAACAGCCGCACCGAAGCCGCCATCTTGGCGACCAAGAAGAAAGGAGACCGAGCTTGAGCGAGCCCGTCGTTTCTCCCGAACCCCTGAAGGTTCCGCCCCGCTCTTCCCCCATCGGGTGGCTCGCGGGCATTATCCTGTCGCTCCTCTGCCTGGGCCCGCTGGCGTGGCTGATCATGATCCCCGTCTTCCAGCAGACCTCGAACTCCACCCAGACCAAGCTCTGCCTGGAGAACCTGAAGCAGATCGGCGCCGCGATGGCGATGTACGCCAACGACAACCACGACCACTTCCCGCCTTCCAAATCTTGGATGGACCAGCTGAACCTGTACGTGGACTCGGAAGTGACGTTTGCGTGCCCGGTGCAACGAAGGGTCAACCCGTCCAGCTTCGGCTACGCCATGAACAAGGATCTGCCCGGGACCGAAGCCGGCAAGCTCAAGGAGCCCGCCAAGACCCCGCTGGTTTTCGATTCGAGCGTCACCGACCGTAACGCCGAAAGCGACCTGGCTACGCTTCCGGAGCCAGGCCGCCATCAGAACGGCCGAAAGAACGGCGTTTTGTTCGCCGACGGGCACACCGACGCCATCGGCAAGATGTAACCGCTACTGGGTTGCGAAACTGGTGAAGTAGACCTTAAGGACGGGGCCGGTCTGAGAGTCCCAGTCGTTCTCAGGGGCTTTCTCGTCCTTCTTCTTCTCTTCTTTGGGCTTTTCTTTGCCCTTGTCAGCTTCGTGCCCTTCTGCGAGGACTTCGTTGATCGCCCGGGCAATCTCCTCTTTCAGGGCTTTCTTGCCCTTCAAGGTTCGGATTTGGCTAGGCATCTTGGACGAGAGAACCGAACCGATCGCGTCTTGCACCGCGCCGATGTTGTGCTCAAGATCCTCCTTCTTGAAGTCCTTCGCCATGTGAAGCGAGATTGCCGTGCGAAGATAGTTGGGACTGGTGCTGAGGTTCACCAGAAACTCCTCGGGCATCGGCTCGATTGCCCCGAGCACGATCGCCGGCTTCTTGGCGTCGCCGCCCTTGCCCTTCATCATGAAGAAGCCGCCTCCGCCCAAGATCGCGACCAGCGCGATGATCATGGGCAGTTTGCCTTTCTTCTTCTTCGGTGCTTCTTCGGTCTTCTTAGCCTCTGACATCTCGAACCCCTTTGACCGCGCTCCAAGGCGCGCCAACCCAAAGGTTCTATTCCATGCCAGGGGCCAAAAACCAAACGGGGGCAGCCCAAAAAGAGCTGCCCCCGCTCAAACGTGCCTGGACTACTTCATGCGAGACGTGACCGTAATGGTCTGCTTCATGACCATCGTGCCCATGTTGGTGGTGTTGGTCATCTTCATGTCGGTCGACTTGGGCAAGCCGGTCGTCGTGTCGATCACCGTGGTTCCCGTGCCGGACATCGCGATGGTCATGTTCATCTTCTGGCCGCTCGCTTGGTTGCCCGTGCCGCCGCCCATCGTCATGGCGTAGTTCGCCGTAACGGCGATCGCGAGGGTGACGGTTTGGCCGCTGATTGCCTTTACCGTGTACTTGGTGGTCATCGGCTTGCCGGACATCTTCATGCCCGACTGGCTGCCGAGCATCTTGGCGAGGTCCATGGTCGTGGTCCAGCTCGAACCGACCTTGACCGGCCCCTCGGGGAACTCGACGCCGCTGATGCCGGCGCCGGAGCCGCCAGCCATTCCGCCCATCTGGCTCATGCCGGGCAAGCCCTTGACTTCCCCGACCGTTCGGCCGCGAAGGTCGATCTCCGATTCCATGGTCTTGCCGCGCATCGAGTCCTCGACCGACTTGCCGCCGTTCGCCATCGGACCGGTGCCGGTCACCTTGATCGCCTCAACGGTGGTCATAACCTTGAAGCCCTTGGCGGTCTTCTGACTGACCTTGGTCGCCATGGTCTGGTCCATGTTCATGGTCATGGGCTGGTTGCCCATGTTCATGGCGGTGGTCATTTTGGTTTGCTGACGGTAGGTCGTGCCCGGCTTGAGGTTCATCCGCAACGTGACGGATTGGGCGTTCGCCTGGCAGGTGGCAACTCCAACGGCGAAAGCAAGGGCGAGAAAACGGCTCGTTGTCATGTTAGTCACTAGTCTATCGTTTGAACGCCTCTCCGCGTTTCAACGATCCCAACGGTCCGGACGAGCGCCTTTGGTGAAAAGATGGTGAAAACTTTGCGACTACCCTAGGGGTATCTTCGTCATTCGGTTAACATACGGGGTGTGGCGATGCTTCGAATTGTAGGAATCCAGCGAGCAGATACGCCTGATCGGGAGTTTGTCCTGTTGCAGAACCAGGGCTCGATGAGGGTCAACCTTCGGGCGTACGTTCTCATGAGCGAAGCTGCCGTCGCCACCGGTAGCCTCTACTCCACCTCGCACGTCTTCTCCGACGAAGTCCACATCGCCCCCGGCATGTACGTATTGCTCCTTTCCGGTTGCGGCGAGTCCAAGTGGACCCGAACCAAGGAAGGCATGCACGTTTATCAGACGTACATGAACCAGGATCGGCCGGTTTGGAGCCGCCTCGAGGGTCCGTTGCACATCATGCACGCCCACCACACCTACGTTGAGCGAACCGCCGACGTGATCACCATGCGTCGCTAGGGGCGGCGCTCGGGGTCGTTCACAAAGCTCATCGCGCGCTCCGTGCCGTCGCGCACGATCTCCACGCACCCTTCGGCGGCGTGCTTCACGGCGTCGTCGATCAACTTCCGCTCGCCCGCCGAGAAGCGGCTGAGCACGTGGTCGATGGTCTCTTCGCCACCCTCCCCGATGCCGATCTTGATGCGCGGATACTCGCTGGAGCCAAGGCTTTCGATGAGGGACCGGTGGCCGTTATGGCCGCCGTGGCTTCCCTTCGGCTTCAATCGCACCCGTCCCACGTCTAGATCGAGGTCGTCGGCGACGACCAAGATGCGTTCGGGCTTGAGGTTGTAGGAGCGCATGAACGCCGCCACCGCCCGTCCGCTTAGGTTCATGAAGGTCAGCGGCTTAACGAGCACGACCGGAACGCCCTCGATCACCCCTGCCCCGTACAACGCGTTGTGCTTCGATGCCCGAACCGCGATATCAAAGCTGTGCGCTAGGCGGTCGACCACCTCGAAGCCGACGTTGTGGCGCGTTCCCTGATATTCCCGGCCGGGATTCCCGAGCCCGACGATCATCCACTCCGGCGGCAGGGTCGGCTCTTTGGGCTTACGGCGAAACATTGGTTGAGGGCGCGGGTTGCTCGGTCGTTGCCCCGGCATTGGCGGTTAGGACTCCGGTCTGCAGGAGGATCAGAAGAACGACCCCAACCAGCACCCGGTACCCCACGAAGACGCCCAAGCCGTGCTTTTGGAGAAACTTCATGAGCCAGGCGATCGACGCATAGCCGACGACAAAGGCGACTGCCGTCGCCACCAGAATCGGCGTCAAGCTCGCCCCCATGATGTCGTGGCGATACTTCAGAAGCTCGTAGACCCCGGCGGCGGTCACGCTGGGAACCGAGAGCATGAACGAGTAGCGAGCTGCGGTCGAGCGGTCGAAACCCGCGAGATAGGCGCCGGTCATGGTGCTTCCGCTCCGGCTTACGCCCGGGATCAGCGATAGGCATTGGAAAAGCCCGACCCACAAGCCGTCGCCCACCTTCACCGACTCCATGGTTCGCTTGCCGGATTGGGTGCGGTCCGCCCACAGCATGATCAAGCCGAATCCGATCAGGGTGCCGGCGATCACGTAGAGCGAGCGAAGGCTGCCCTCGATCGATTTCTGGAAGACAAGGGCGGCGACAATGACCGGGATCGTGCCCCAAAAGACGCCCCATCCCAGGCGCGCCTCAGGCGTTTCGCGTAGCGCAGCGTTGGTCAAAGATTTCGCCCACCCGGAGATCGCGCTCACCAGGTCCTTCCCGAAGTAGATGAGAAGGGCGAGGGTGGTTCCTAGTTGGCTCACCGCGGTGAAGGCGGCACCGGGATCGCTCCATCCAAACAGGGCGGGGACCACCCGAAGGTGCGCCGTGCTGGAGACGGGCAACCATTCCGTGATCCCTTGGACGATTCCCAAAACTATCGCTTCGACTACGCCCACATCGCCACCTCTTCGCTATTCAAGCCCAAGTGCCGAAGCACCACGTGTCGGATTCGTGCCGACGCCTTTCCGTCCCCGTAAGGACTGACGGCGTTCGCCATGTCTCCGTACGCCTGCTCGTTCTGCAGAAGCCGGAGAGCTTCGTCGACGATCCGTTGACGATCCGCGCCGATCAGTTTTGCCGTCCCCGCGTCGACCCCCTCTGGCCGCTCGGTGGTTTCCCGAAGCACGAGCACCGGCACTCCGAACGCAGGCGCCTCTTCTTGCACACCGCCCGAGTCGCTCAATATGAGATAGCTTCGTTTCATAAGTTGTACAAATCGATCGTAGTCGGGCGGTTCGATGAGGTGGACGCGGTCGGCGCCTCCAAGAACGGCTTGAAGGGTCTCGCGGACCGCTGGGTTTCGATGCATGGGCACGACGAGAAAGACGTCTGGCACCCGCGAGACGATTTCCTTTGCCGCAAGCGCAATGTCGCGTTGGGGATCGCCCCAGTTCTCCCGTCGGTGCGTGGTCAACAAGACCAACCGGCCACCCTCGCCCGGAAACCAGGGCTCACCCGGGCGGGCGGCGATGTCCAAGACGGCATCGATCCCCGTGTTCCCCGTCACGAAGACCGATTCCGGCGATTTCCCTTCCCTCAGCAGGTTGTCCCTCGACCAAGCGGTGGGCGCGAAATGGTGGGTAGCCACCAGACCAGCCGCTCTGCGGTTGAACTCCTCGGGAAACGGATTGTCGATTCGCGGTGTTCTGAGTCCAGCCTCGATGTGGCCGAACGGGATCTGCCGGTAAAACGAAGCCAAACTGGCCACGAAGGTCGTGGTCGTGTCGCCCTGAGCCATCAGGTAGTCCGGTTGGACTTCGGCAAGGGTCTGGTCGAGCCCTTCCAGCACGCGACAGGTCATTTCGGCGAGACCCTGTCCGTGCCGCATCACGCCCAGATCGACGTCCGCGCGGATCCCAAACGTCGAGAAGACTTGGTCCAACATTTCACGGTGCTGTCCCGTCGAGAGAACCACCGTCTCGACCTCCGGAAATCTCTGAAACTCCAGAATCGTGGGCGCGCTCTTGATGGCATCCGGCCGGGTGCCCACCACGAAAGCGACCCGCGGCTTAGCCATTCGACCTCACCATGACCACCAACATCGCGCACAACAGAATGGCGATGGTGTACAGCACCCACACGGCTTGCCGCTGAGAAAGTCCTCGGTTGAGCAGCTGGTGGTGGATGTGCCTCTTGTCGGCTTGAGTGATGGGCACGCCGCTCAGCTTGCGCCGGATGACGACCTGGACCGCGTCGACGAGAGGCACGCCAAACACCAGCAACGGAACCACGATGGCGACGGCTGCCGCCGTCTTGAAGGCGCCGACGATGCTGATTGAGGCGAGGACGAAACCGAGAAGCTGGGCGCCGCCTGTCCCCATGATGATCTTGGCGGGATTGTAGTTGTGGCGCAAAAAACCGATGGAGGCACCCGCCATAGCGGCCGCCAGAATCGCCACTCGAGGCTGGCCTCCGTAGGTGGCGACAATGGAGAGCGTGGCACCTGCGATGGCGGCGATGCCCGCCGCCAAGCCGTCGATGCCGTCGATCGTGTCCATCGTCTTGGAGATTACGAAGATGTAGATCGCGGTAGTCGGCACCGCCCACGCCCCGAAGGAGATCCAGTTCGTTGCCGACTCGCTAAGCAAGGGCCACGCGATGCCCGGGATTTGGACTCGCCGATCGCCGGTGAACATGTACTGGATCGCCACGCCTGCCGCTAGCAGAAAGAGAGCTTGGACCTTGGCGTTGAACTGGTGCAGGTCGTCGAGCGCACCCATGATGACGACCAGTCCGCCGATGCCCAGCACCCCCGTCACGTAGAGCGGGATCGGATTGTTCTGGTACGCGAACGGAAGCACCGAGAGCACTGCGACCACGAACCCGCCGTAGATGGCGATCCCGCCCCAGCGGGGCAAGGGCTCCTTGTGCACCCGCCGGTCGTCCCGCTTGGGATCGTCGACCGCGCCAAGCTTGAACGCCATCTTTCGCACCAGCGGCGTGAGGATGAGGCTGACCACGAGGGCGATCGCACCCGTCAGCAGCGGAAAACGAAAACCGCTGAGGAACTTGGCTTCTGCGAAAGAGAGCCCATCAAACGGCATTACGCCCCAAGCTCCAGCCGTTCCAAGATCTGGTTGCGATACAAGAACACCTCGGTCCCAGACTCCCGGAAGAGATCGATCGAGAACTCGTCCGGATAGTCTCCTTCATAGATGACGCGCTCGATGCCCGCGTTGATGATCATCTTCGCGCACATGTTGCAGGGCTGGCACGTGACGTACATGGTGGCGCCCTGGCAGGGAACGCCGATCATTGCGGCTTGCAGCAGGGCGTTCTGCTCGGCGTGAAGCGCACGAATGCAATGTCCGGCGCGCATACATCCCACAGGAGCGTCGTTCTCGGGTCCGCCCGGCGGGCAATGCGAAATGCCGCGCGGGGCGCCGTTATATCCGGTGGCGAGAATGCGCCGATCCCGAACGATGACCGCGCCTACCGAGCGTCGCGGGCACGTTGCCCTCGACGCCACCAGATGGGCGATTTGCAGGAAGTAGCTATCCCAACTCGGTCGAGACGTCATGGCAGGACCAGATTATGACTTCCACGCTAGCGGACGCCGCGCACATTCCGGAGGCCAACGGCGCCAAGCGTGAGGAAAACCGCCGCCGCCAAGAAGATCGCCACGTATCCGGGCACCGCGTAATGGGTGACCAGGTCGCCCTTCGGCCCAACGGATTGGGTTTTGCCGAAGGCCGCCAGCGCCAAGCCCGCGATGGGCGGCGCGATGGTTTGGGGCAGGGTCATCGCGATGTGCCAGACCGCCATGTCTTTGCCCGCGTCCTTCTTGCTGGGCAGCACGTCGGTGCCCAGCGCCCAGTCGACGCTAACGTACGCACCGTAGCCCAAGCCGAAGATCACGCCAACGACCACGACCGCCGGAAAGCTTCGGACAAGGGCGAACAAGATCGCGGTCACCGCCATCAGGGAGTTTGCCAAGTAGACCACGCGCTTGCGTCCGGCGCGCTCCGAAACATGCCCGCCGTAGATGCCCGTAATCGACGCCGCAACCAGGACGCTCACGAACAGAATCAAGGCGTAGAACTCCACCTTGTCGTGGATGCCGACAACGTCCTGCAGGTAGTAGAACAGCCAGGGCTGAACCGAGTAGAAGCCCAGCATGACGAGCGCGCGCGTTAGCCAGACCCACGCGAAATCCGGGAACTTTCGGGGATCGATCCACAGGCTCTTCAGGTAGCTCTTCCACGAGAACGGCGCAAGCTCGCCTTCAAGGGGATGCTCCTTCACCGCAAGTAGGGTCCACAGGCCCGACAGCGCCAGCGCGACGAAGAGAAAGCCGTAAACCGCCGCAATCTGTTTGTTGAGTAGCAGCAATGCACAGACGGCGAGCCCCAGCGCAGAGCCGAACTGCGACATGAAACCCATGAAGCCGCTGGCGATGCCGCGCTGATCGGGCGGAACCACATCGGGGATGACTCCGGAATAGGCGCCCGTCGAGATGTTGTTGCCGAGTTGAATGACCAAATAGCCCGCCAGGTACAGCGGGAAGCTAAGGGATTTCGCCGCGAAGTACATGAGCGGCAGTCCGATCATCGTGAGCACGAGTCCTGCCGCGATGTAGGGTCGGCGCCTGCCCCACTTGCTACGACACCGATCGCTCAGCGGACCGACCAGTAGCGGAACGGCGAGCGCGAAGATCGCCCCGATCGCGAGCAAACGTCCCAGATAAACCGCCTTGTCTTCCGGTTTGATCAACCCGATCTCGTACGGCAAGACGAGGGCGAGAAACGCGCTCCAGAGCACGTTGCTACCAAACCAGAACGACGACACGCCGAGGTGCTCGGTGACGGTCAGCCGCTTGCCCTCGAACGCGGAGCGTACGTGAACCGAATCCCCGACGCTCAAAGAGCCCTCGGATGCGATGCCAGGTTGTTCAGGGCGTAGTAGTAGTCGTCCTGATAGTCGATGTCGTACGACAGTTGGGCAGGAGAATTCCTGACCGCCACGCCGTTGACCTGGAGGAGATCCTGGACCTTTTTCTCGACGTCGGGCACGGTGAGTTTCTGAACCAAGAGCCGGTACACGAAGCCGATGCCGAGCACTCGCGCCATACCGAGTTTGCTCTTGCGGTTCTTAAAGACCTTGTTGATGTGGCGGACGGCCTTGCGGAGGGCAGGCGCAGTCGCCACGTAGGCGCAGCCGGTCGTCCAAGTGCCGTCGAGCAACTTCACGAACGTCGCGTCCGCGGTCGGATAGACGTCGAGAAAGTCCGCTTGCGAGACTAGGGGCACGCAGAAGTCCGCACCTTCGGGACACAGATCGAGGAACTTGTTGATCACCTCGGCGGTGAGAAACGGAAGATCCGAGGTGACGATCATGACGTGGCTTGGCGGATCGCTCTGCTTCTCCAACCATTCCAACCCTAGAAAGATGTTCTCAGGACCCGTTTTGCCTTCCGGCAAGAACTGGTCGACGCGCCGCGCCTCTTCGGACTTCTCAATGTCCTCGGAGCCGATCAGCACGATGCGCCGCACCCGTCCGGAGGACCGTAGGGCGTTGATCGTGGTCTTGAGAATCGTGTGTTCCCCAAACTTGATCAACGCCTTGTTCTCGACGTTGACGATCCGTTTCAGCGTGTCGTCGCACCGCCCCCCCGCAGGCACGATGACGTCCAGGTTCCGCATGTCGGCAAGTATCGCACATCCAGATCTGGGTGCGATCGTCCGCTCACTCTAGATAGGCGGTATCTGGATCGTCGCGGTGAGAGGACCCAAGTACACGCTCATCGCCAGATCGACAAACACGATGACCTTCTGGCTGTTGACATTCAATGCCCAAGTGTCTCCGTTGCTCGACACCGCCAGTTGGTAGTCGGTACCGGGCGAGTACAGTCTGACCTTCCGCCGGACGAATACGACGGGCAAAATCAAAGGCGCTCGCCATGGGCTGCCGCAGGAAACCACCTTGACGCTGCCGTTACAGTCCTGCACCTCCATGTCGAACTCGGTGCCGCCGTTCGTGCCGGTGAATTTGGCCTCGAAGTTCGGCGAGAACGTCACGCACTCGGTGCCTCCGAACTGAATCACGCCTCCGGCCTTTGAAGATTTCACCGTCTGACCCACCTTCAGCACCTGCCCCTTCGTGGCGGGGTTGCCGTCGATATAGAGTCCGGTCTCGTCCGTAACGGTAGGATCCGGGCCAGCAAGGCGCAAAGCTGCCACCGCCGAAGCGCTGAACGAGCAAGCTTTGCGTTCGGCTTGTTGCGGGGTGATCCACTTCCGGCCCTTGAGCCTAACGGCAACGTCGCTAACCACGGCGGAGAACTTGATCTTCGCGGTTTGCCGATAGACCTCGTACCCGTCTCGTTCGAAGGCAACGCTTCCGTCGGTCAAGTTGACGTTCCACCTCGTCTCGTTGGGCGCATTCTCGACGTCAAGGAAGTACTGGGTCCCCACCGAATACAGGCGCACCCTGCCGCGTCGAAACGCTACCGGCAAAGGTAGGAAGAGGTTCTTCGGGCGCGTGAAGCCGCCGCTGAAACGGAGGCGCCGTTGCAGTTCGACCTGAGCCTTGCCTTCGTCCACAAAATAGGAGCCCTTTTCGGGACACAAGTCCCAAGTGGTCAACTTGTCCACCGACTCGGTTTCCCCGACCAAGGTCACGGATGCGTCCTTCATCAGCACCTTGGAGCCGTAGTCCGAAGTCTTGACGCCCAGCGTCGCGATGCCCGAAGTTGTGACCTTGTCGCCCCGCTTAAGGGAGTAGGGCACTGACGTGACTTTGGCACCGTTCACCTTGGCTTCCCCTCCACTCGCGATCGAAACAATGGAGACCCCAGTGGGCAATCCCGGGCTAATTACCGGGCATTCCTGCCTGGCCACGGCGAGAAACAAACCTACAAGAGCAATGCTCATGATTAACCCTCGATCGAATAGACCGTCACAGGTTGCGAAAAGCCGCTCACATTCTGTTCGCCGAGCTTGGTGAGAGCCAAATCGCTCAGCTTTGCCGCTTCTGGCCCGACCGCTATGGTCTTTCCAGCCGACTTCGCAACCTGGATTAAGCGAGACGCCAAGTCCACGCAGGAACCCGACGTAACGACCTTGTACCGCTCGGCAAGCACCATGTGGAACTGCGCCTTGCCAAACTCGACGCCAGCTCTCACGTGCGGTTGGACCCCATGCATCCGGGCCAGGGTGGGTCCCATCGCCTCCACAATCGCGACTCCCCGTACCGCCGTCTCAAGACCCCTGCGCACGGCTTGTCGCGCGTTACGAGACCGGAACCGAGCGTAAAGCCCGTCCCCCAAGGTCGCCTCGACGCGTCCTCCCCGTAGGATCACAAGCCGCGCCAGACGATTGATGATCCTCTGTTTGAGGTCGGCAACCTCGGAGGCCGGCATGGCGCCACCCATTGCCGTCGAGTCGGCGATGTCGAAGAACAGGCAACAAATCTCGTGTTCGCCGCCCGCTTCGTCGGGTCCCTCGAAAAGGGATTTGGCGAGCAGGCTCAAGGCGGTTGCCACGATAGCCGCCACCAACGGGGCAACCGTCGGGGCGTTTTCGTAGTGCGCCAGGACGAACAGGGTGCGGGTATTGGCGGCAACGATCACGACTGCCGCCGACCCCAAGGCGGTCGTCCATCCCGATCGCGACCCGGCCAGCGTGGCCGCCAAGGCTGCGCAAACGAACACCCACAGGTACACCGCTTCTCGACTAGCCGTTGGCGCGGCTCCTTTCACGATGGCTCGAAGGGACAGGGCGCCTCGGGCAAGCATCACCGTGCCGTACTCCATTGTGCCCCCTGCTCCGGCATGCTTGTCGCCAATGCCGCCGACCAGGATGACCTTGCCCCGAAGGGCGCCGGGGGTTGCGAGCAGTTTCTCAAAGCTCGGCACATCTAGCGTTGCCGGCGAAGCCTGCAGCGTAAGGAGCGGGATCTCGCCCTTATCGAGATCGACCTCGCGACCCCCAAGCCGGAGGGGCGGCGGAGATTCGGCGTGCCCTTGCGACGCGATCGCCATCGATGTCTCCTCGCCCGTCAGTAGACCATAGACAAAGACCGACAGGGATGGAGTCAAGAGGTGGCCATCGGTCGTTGAGTCCCAAACTGGGATTCCGGTGACGGGACCCGAAGGCTCATCGGTAGCGTTCAGATCGTAAGCCAGTCCCTTACCACTCCACAGCGAGAAGTTCTTGGGCGGACGACCACTACCCTTTGAGTCGAAAAGGATCGGTTTCTCGTCCGGTCCGTCCTCGGGGTACGCCCCGATAATCGAACCCACCGGGAATCCGCAACTCGCTATCGCCTTCTCGAGTTCCTCACTGCCCTTGCCCATCTGGGGATCTCGGGCAAAGTAGATGTCAAAGCCCAGTCCCATCGGGTCCTGCGACTTAAGCTTTTGCAGCCAGCGGGCATAGTCGGCTCGCCGGCGCGAACCGTCGTTGATAACAACGACGACGCGATCGTCGAACGGGATCGGCGTCGTGTCCATCGACTCTTCGACACGCACCACCACCGCCGAGTAGTAGGTGACTAGGAGGCCGACGGCACAAGCCACCGCCACGATCGCGACCCAAACGCCGAAACGGCGCAACATTTCGGATTATGGTCCGCTAACCCCAAAACCTGGCGTGGAAAACCCGCGCGGGAGTTTGAGGTTCGCGTAAGTCTCGATCGCGAAGCGGTCTGTCATGCCGCTTACGTAGTCGATGGCGCCCTGCACGCCCTCAAACCCCTCGGGCAAGTGGCCGGGTTCCAGAAAGTGGTCGAAGAGCTCTCGAACCACGTTCTGCGCCTTGTAGGTGTCTGGGAACAGCTCCGGGTACTTCAAGTACACGTTCTCGAAGAGCCATTCTTTCAGGTCGTTAAGCGTCGCCAGAAGGGGCGGTGAGAGCCGAATCGCGGGCTGGTCGAGGCTTTGTTCGATAACGTCCATGACCATCTTGCCCACGCGTTGGCTGTGCGTCGATCCGAGAGGCGCAAACGCCGCGGGAATGCCGTCGATGATCTTCGATCGCAGGGCGTCGTCCAAGTCGTGGTTCAGATAGGCGATCCGGTCGCTCACCCGCACCACCGCCGCTTCCAGCGTCGAGGTCGGCTCCCCATCGAAAGCGGTGAGGTCCTTCCGGCCCTTGCTGTGACCCCCGATTCCCGCTCGGGTCTCCTGGGTCAAGTTGAGGTTCGGAAGGTGGTCGACGATCCTCAACGACTGCTCGTAGTGCCTGAACCCCGGAGGCACGACCTCGTTGGGATGGGCCTGTGCGTAGGCGCGGATCGCCTCGTCCAAAGCGGACTCTCCCGCGTGCCCGAACGGGGTGTGCCCCACGTCGTGGCCAAGGGCAATGGCCTCGATCAAGTCTTCGTTCAGCCGCAACGCCCGACCTATTGTTCGGGCGATCTGGGCGACCTCCAGGGAGTGGGTTAGGCGCGTCCGGTAGTGGTCTCCCGACGGATCGATGAACACCTGGGTCTTTCGTTTGAGTCGCCGAAACGGCTTGCTGTGCAGGATGCGGTCACGGTCGCGCTGGAAACAGGTGCGAACGGGATCTTGAGGCTCATCCAGCGGGCGGCCCGCACTATCCGAGGCCCGCATGGCGAACGGAGAAAGGTATTCCCGTTCTCTGGCTTCGATCAATTCCCGTACCGAGTGCGACATACGTCCTTCTAGACGAAATCTGAGATGGGTTTGCCGTTGGTACAATCCCAGCCGTGCGTTGCGTGGTGGGTGTCGATCTAGGGGGAACCAATGTGAGGGCAGCCGCCCTGTACGAAAACGGAGAACCCGCCGGCAGGCCGTTTTCGAACCCCTCCCGAGCCCAGGACGGCACCGAAGCCATTCTTGAGCAGGTCGCCAAGACCATCCAGCAGGCAATCAGCTCCGCCGAAACGAAGCCGGAGGCGGTCGGTCTGGCGATTCCCGGCCACATCGACAACGAAGCCGGCGTCGTCATCTGGGCCCCAAACTTCGGGCATACCTTGGACGGCGTGTTCTACCACTGGGAGAACATCCCCATGCGTGGTCCGCTCTCGCGGCACATCGACATCCCGATCGTCTTGGCGAACGACGCGAATGCAGCGGCGCTGGGCGAGTATCGGTTCGGAAGCGGAAAGAACAGCGCCAAATGCCTTGTGATGTTCACGGTCGGAACCGGCATCGGCGGCGGCGTCGTGCTCAGCCCGCAATCGATCGACGGCAAGGCGTCCGGACCACTCATGCTGGTGGGTGGCAACAAGGGAGGCGCCGAACTTGGCCACGCCATGATTCTCGCGGGCGGATTGGATTGCCACGCCGGCAGCTACGGAGCCATCGAGGCGTACTGCCAGCGCGACTCGATCATCGCCCGCGCCCAGCATCGCCTGAAGCGCAACTATCCGTCGATCCTGAACGACCTGGTGGAAGGCGACCTGAGCAAGGTCACGCCCGCCCTCCTTACCGAAGCCGCGAACCGTGGCGACGAACTCGCGATCGATGTCTGGACCGAGGTCGGAACGTATCTGGGCTACGGAATCGGAACGTTCATCAACGTCTTCGCCCCCGACGTCTTTGCGGTGGGCGGGCAGATCGCGAAAGCCGGAGAGTGGCTGCTTGCCCCCGCGCGGAAGGCGGCCAGATCGGTGGCGATCCCTTCGCTGTACCGCGATACGACGATTGTCCAGGCGGAGCAGATCGAGGACGCGGGGATGCTTGGCGGCGCCGCCCTTGCCTTCGGAAGCCTCGCCTAGTGAATCCAGCGGCCCAGAAGCTGTACAATTGCACGTTCGCAGTCAACGACGACTCGACGGGCGCGACGTATTGAACGGAGAGTCGGAAACCAAATGACAGAAGTGATCATGCCCAAGATGGGCGACGGCATGGAGGAGGGCACCCTCCTCGAGTGGACCAAGAAGGAAGGCGACAAGGTCAAGAGCGGCGAAGTCATCGGTTCGATCCAGACCGACAAGGCGACGCTTGAACTTGAGGCCCCCGGATCGGGCTTCCTAGCGGGCTTTCTGATCAAGGGCGGCGACACCGTCCCGGTCGGCAAGGCGATCGCCGCCATCCTCAAGGAGGGCGAGAAGTTGCCCGAGGGTTGGGGCAGTGGAGTTACTACGGAATCGAAGCCGGCCGCCGCAGAGCCTGTTGCCGTTGCCGCTGTGGCAGCCCCGGCTGCCGTCGCAAGCGTCAACTCGGGGCGCATCAAGGCTAGCCCTCTGGCCCGGCGCATCGCCGCCGAAAAGGGAATCGACCTCTCCGCCATTCAGGGAAGCGGCCCTGGGGGCCGGATTGTGGAAGCCGACCTGGCTTCGGCAAGTCCGAAGGTGTCGATGCCGTCTCCGGTCGTGGCCGCGATCCCCGTTTTGACGGCGACCGCCGAAGACCAGCTGGTGCCGCTCAACAAGATTCGCCAGGTCACCGCGAAGCGGACACTGGAAGCCAAGCTAACGACGCCCCACTTCTACGTGACCGTCGAAGTGGACTTGGAGCGAATCTCCAGTCTGAGGGAGCAGTTCGAAGCCGACGGCGGCGGCAAGGTCTCCATCAACGATTTCATCGTCAAGGCGTGCGCTCTTGCCCTTCAGGAAATGCCCCAGGTGAACTCGACCTTCCAGGGCGACCACCTCCTCCAGTACGGAGCCGTTCACATCGGCATGGCGGTGGCGCTCGAAGACGGGCTCACGCTTCCGGTGATCAAGAACGCCCAACTGATGACCCTCCGGCAGATTTCGGCGGCGTCCAAGGATCTCGCCACTCGGGCACGAGAGAACCGCCTAACGCTTGACGAGCTCAGCGGAAGCACCTTCAGCATCTCGAACATGGGCATGCTGGACGTCGACAACTTCATCGCCATCATCAACCAGCCGAACGCCGCGATTCTCGCCGTTAGCTCGGCGCGGAAGAAGGTCGTGGTGAACGAAGACGACGAGCTCGAAGTGCGAACCCGAATGAACATTTCGTGTTCGTTCGACCACCGGGTGGTCGATGGCGCAGTCGGCGCCAAGTTCATCAACGTCGTGAAGAACTACCTCGAGAACCCGACGCGGCTTCTCTCGTAGCTTGGAAAAGTCCGAGCCCTACGCGAGAGCAGGGGTTCGGACTTTCTTTTCCTTGAGTCGCGGAAGGGCAGACCAAGGCACGCTTCGCAGCTTCGCAGCCAGGTCGGTCAGGTCGGCAGGCGCAAGGTCGGTAAGGTCGAACACGACGCAGCTGTTCTGCAGGCCGCCCGCCTTGTCTCGCACAAAGTCCGTTCCCGCCATTCGTCCGAGCAAGAAGACCAAGCACGGCGGATGCTGGTGGGACGTGGAAATTTTTTGCTTGGCGCGAGCCGCCACGATGAGTTCGGCATCGCCATCTTCGCCGAACTTCCACAGCACTTCGTCCGGCTGCGACCGGTTGAGACGAACGCAGGCGATCACCTCTCCGATGTACTTGGCGCCCTGCTGAACGCAGCATGCCATGTACTTCACAGGGACGTGGGCGTGGGCGGGCACAAATCCGCCTTCCGTCGCCGGGCAGAGATACATGCCATTCGCGATGTCGAGGAACGAATCCTTCATGTTGACGGCTACCAGGCAAAGGTCGGGAGCACTCACCCTTTCATTGTGACAGGTTCGGGATGCCGATGGCCCTTTCGGGCTGGTATCCTTTCCGGAACTCCCTCGAGACTTTGGCCCTTTGACGCGATATCTGGTACTGAGCGACGGCACAATCTTCCAAGGCCGCCCCCTTGGCGCAAGCGGTGAAACCACCGGCGAAATCGTATTCAACACCGGCATGACCGGCTATCAGGAGATCCTCACCGATCCCAGCTATAGCGGCCAACTCGTCATGCTCACCTATCCCCTCATTGGGAACTACGGGATCAACGACGACGACTTCGAGTCGGAACGTTTGCAGCCAACGGGCTTGATCGTGCGCGAAGCGTGCGACGTCCCCTCCAACTGGCGCGCCACCAAGTCGATCCACGCGCTGATGGAAGAGCGCGGCCTTGTCGGCATCCAAGGATTGGACACGCGGGCGATTACAAAGAAGATCCGCTCGGCGGGCGTTACCATGGCGGCCATCACCGACCATGATCCCGCTGAGGCGTTCGAGAGGCTGCAGGCTTCCCAGAGCTACGACGAGCAGGATTTCGTTTACTCGGTCACGACCAAAGCGCCTTACGCATGGGGCCGTTCTGGGCGTGAATCCGTCGAAAACGCCGCCGACCCCGACCGCTTGCGGCTGGTGGTTCTGGACTGCGGCTTGAAGTTCAATATCCTCCGCCGTTTCTGGAGGGCCGGCTGCCGGCCCATCGTTCTCCCCGCGACTACGCCAGCCGACGAAGTTCTGGGCTGGAATCCTGACGGCATCCTGCTCTCTCCTGGCCCGGGCGACCCGGCGCGCCTCGAGCCCGTCATCCAAACCGTACGCGACCTGATCGGGAAGAAACCCATCTTTGGAATCTGCCTGGGCAACCAGATGCTTTGCCACGCTGTGGGCGGGCGGACTTTCAAACTCAAATTCGGGCATCGAGGCGCCAATCACCCCGTGAAGGATCTTAAGACGGGCAAGGTGACCATAACAAGCCAGAACCACGGCTACGCCGTGGACCCTGATTCGCTGAATGGGACCGGGGCCGAAGTCACCCAAGTGAACGTCAACGACGGCACCGTAGAGGGCATCGAACTGCCCGGACAGATGGCGCGCTCGATCCAGTATCACCCCGAAGCGGCGCCCGGGCCGTGGGACTCCCGCCCGTACTTCTCCGAGTTCGTCGAAGAGATGCGCGCCGTGCGCGGTTAGCCGGAAGTCAGCGTCGTCTGCTCGTCGTGGTCCAAGGTTGCAGGTCGGCTGGCGGGTTCCGCCAGCGGTCTGGGCCGAGCCGCAAACGCCCCCTGTTTCGCCTTTTCGCCCAGTCGCCGGTTGGCGGCGCGGTCCTCGGCGCCGGCGGAAACCGGCCACACCGTGCCTTCCGCCCAGTAGCTGCCCAGGAACTCGTTCCAGACCCGATCGTAGACGTCGATCGTTTGAGCGGCGATTCGAGCCCAATCGAAGTCGGTGGTCAGCCTTGCCTTTGCGGCCGCTTTGAGTCGGTTCGCGCGTTCGGGTTCTTGAAGCACCCGGAGGATGCCCCAGGCGAGGGAACTGGGGTCGCCGGCAAAAGTGGTCGTCCCCGTCTCGTCGTGCAGGACGACCTCTTTGAGTCCGCCGGCATCGGAAACCACAACCGGAACGTCCGCCGCCATCCCCTCCAGGGCGACGATGCCGAACGGCTCGTACAAGGACGGGAAGACCGCCACATCCGCGCACCGATAGAGCTCGTGGAGGTTGCGACCCGAGACGAAGCCCGTGAAATGCACGCGGTCGCCCAAGCCTGCCCAGTGGACGAACTTCTCGAACTTCTCCCGGTGGCCGCCGCCGACGATAACGAACTTCGCCTTGGGTTCCTTTGCCAGCACCGTGCCCGCCGCGTTTAGGAGCAGGTGGATTCCCTTCTCCCGCACGAAGCGGCCCACGTACATGACGACCTTCTCGTCGGGCAGGGCGATTCTCGACCTCACCTCGGCCCGCCTTTCGGCGGGGAAATCGAAGTCGAACTTGTGGGCATCGACGCCATTGAAGATGACGTCCACCTTGTTCGGAGGGCAGTTGAACTGGCGGTTGACCTCCTCCCTCATGAACTGGGAACACACGATCACCCGCCAAGCTTCGTAGGTCAGCCAGTACTCCTGCTCGTGGATGTACCGCTGCATATCGTTATGGATGCCGTTGTTCCGGCCTTCCTCAGTGGCGTGGACCGTGGCGATCATCGGCAGGCTGTATTCGTACTTCAACTCCCGGGCGCAGTCCAGTGACAGCCAGTCGTGGGCGTGGAAGAGCGTGGGTTGGCCCCCAGGGCGCCAGTCTTCGAGCAACTGCCTGACCCGCAGGTCGGTCGCCTTGTTCAGGAGTTGGATCTCGTGGATGAAGTCGTTCGGCTTCTCGTCCAGATGCACGCGGTGAATCTGAACTCCGCTCGGCTCGATTTCCTCGTCCGGAGCAAGCGGAGTCTCCTTGGTGATGACGTGAACCTCGATGCCCTGCGCTTGAAGTTGCTGGGAGAGTTCCTTCACATGGGGACTGATGCCGCCCACGATTCGAGGCGGATATTCCCACGAAAGCATCATCACGCGCATAGCCAGAGTTTAGCGCGGATAGCACGACGCCTCATAATTCCCAAAGCCCATGTCTATTGCAGTCCGCCCCGCCGACCTGAACGACCCGCTCGACGCCAAGGCGATCGTCGACTTGACGGACGCCTACGCGAAGGATCCGATGGGTGGCGGCGAGGGACTCTCCGATCTCGCCAAAGAACGCCTCGTGGAAGCCATGAAAGCCCACCCGGCGTGCCACGCCTTCTTGGCGTTCGTAGATGACGTGCCGGTCGGCATCGCCAACTGCTTTCTCACCTTCTCCAGCTTCAAAGCCGCTCCCATCTTGAACATCCACGACATCGCCGTCCTCCGCGAGCACCGCGGATTGGGCATCGCGAGCCGACTTCTTTCGGCGGTCGAAGACAGGGCGAGAGAACTGGGATGTGCCTACGTTTCGCTAGAAGCGAACATCGAGAACGAGCATGCCCGGCGCGTCTACGCAAGGCACGGCTTCCAGAACACCGAACCCGGCCCAGATGCCACCCTTTTCTGCCGCAAGCCGCTGACGGACGCCTAGTGCCCTCGCACCGAGTCCGGGTATCTTGAGCGCGGCAAAAGCCACTTCCCCATGAGCATCGACTTTGCGGGCGTGTTCCCCGCCATCACGACCCCCTTCGAGCCGAGCGGCGGCATCGATGAGGGATTTCTTGCCGCCCACTGCCAGTGGATGATCGACGCGGGCTGCCACGGCATCATCCCGCTCGGCTCGCTCGGCGAGGGAGCCACCCTGACCACGGACGAGAAGCACGGCATCCTGCGATGCTGCGTGGACGCCGTCGGCGACCGGGTCCCGATCGTGCCCGGCATTTCGGCGCTGAGCACCCGCGAAGCCGTGGAACTGGCACAGGACGCCAAGGAGCTCGGCTGTCGCGGGCTCATGGTGCTCCCGCCCTACGTGTACAGCACGGATTGGCGCGAGATGAAAGCTCACGTCGCCGCCGTGATCGCCGCGACCGATTTGCCCTGCATCCTGTACAACAACCCGATCGCGTATAAGACCGACTTCGTGCCGGAGCAAGTCGCCGAGCTTGCCGCCGAGCACCCGAATCTCGTCGCGGTGAAGGAATCCAGCGCCGATGTGCGCCGGGTGAGCGGCATCAGGGCGCTCATCGGAGACCGACTGACCATCATGGTTGGCGTGGACGACGTCATCGTGGAAGCCATTGCCGCCGGAGCGAAGGGCTGGGTCGCTGGGCTGGTCAACGCCTTCCCCGCCGAGTCGGTGAAGATCTGGCGCCTTGCCTTGGACGGAAAGCACGAGGAAGCGTTCGAACTCTACCGTTGGTTCCTCCCGTTGCTTAGGCTGGACACGGTGCCGAAGTTCGTCCAGTTGATCAAGCTCACGCAGGAGATGGTCGGCATGGGCAGCCAACGCGTCCGCGCACCCAGGCTCCCGCTTGTTGGCGCAGAACTCGCCGAGGCAAAGGCGGTAATCGAGCACGCCATCGCCACGCGACCGTCATAATTCGGGCATGCCCGCATCTGCCTCGTCACTTCCCCGCGTCTCGCTGATCGCGGGGGTTTCCGCGCCTGCTCAAGGGACCCCGTTCCAAGTCGCGGAGCGAACCACCGGCAGGATTCTGGAGCCAGAGTTCTATCCGGCGTCGTCGCACGACGTCGAGTGGGCGTGCGCGGCGGCGTGGCACGCGTTCCTCACCTACCGAAACGTCTCCGGGGCGGAGCGCGCGGCGTTTCTGCGTGCCATCGCGGAGCAAATCGAAGCTCGGACGGAAGCCATCGTCGAGCGATACCAACAGGAAACTGCGCTCCCCGAGGCAAGGGCTCGGGGCGAACTGGGCAGGACCACTGGCCAACTGCGGCTCTTCGCCGACATTGCCGAAGAGGGCTCCTGGGTCGATGCCCGAATCGACCACGCCATCCCCGACCGAAAGCCCATCCCCAAGCCGGATATGCGCTCCATGCGCAGGCCGATTGGGCCGGTTGCCGTTTTCGGGGCGAGCAACTTCGCCCTTGCCTTCTCGGTTGCGGGAGGCGACACCGCATCCGCCCTTGCGGCAGGGTGCCCCGTGGTGGCGAAGGGACACCCGGCGCATCCGGGCGTCAGCGTTTTGGTCGCCCAAGCGATCGCCGCCGCCGCCGAGCAAACCGGCATGCCCGCAGGGGTCTTCAGCCTTCTGCTGGACTCCGGAATCGAAGTTGGACAGGCCTTGGTGCAGGATCGCCGCATCCATGCCGTCGGCTTCACCGGCTCTCGTCAGGGTGGCCTTGCCCTCGTGGCTCTCGCCCAGACTCGTCCCACGCCCATTCCGGTCTTCGCCGAGATGAGCAGCATCAACCCTTCGTTCCTCTTGCCCGAGCGGCTGAAGAACGATCCGGAAGGGCTGGCAGACACGCTCGCCGGAAGCGTCACGATGGGCGTGGGACAGTTCTGCACCAACCCTGGGCTCCTCATCGCCGTGGGCGATGCCGACGCGCTCCGAGATGCCCTTCAGCAGAGGCTAAGCGGCGCTTCGGGAGGTTGCATGCTTACCGAAGGCATTCGCAACAGCTACCGCAGAGGCACGGAGGCTTGGTCGGTTCAACCAGGGGTGTCCACTTTGGTGGAGCCGGATCCGAACAACCCTTTGGCCATGCCCGGTTTCTACGAGACCGACGCCGAGTCGTTCGTTAACGACCCCGTCCTTCATCAGGAGGTCTTCGGTCCCGCAACCTTGTTGGTTCGCGCCCGAGACGCCGAAGAGGCGATGGCCGTGGCCGAAGCGCTCGAGGGGCAGCTGACCGCGACCTTCCACGGCACCGAGGCCGATTTGTCCGCGCACACCGAGTTGGTTTCCTATCTCGAGCTCAAGGCGGGCAGGCTCTTGGTCAACCAAGTGCCCACCGGGCTTGAGGTCTGCCACGCCACCGTGCACGGCGGTCCCTTCCCGGCAACGAGCGACGGCCGCACCACGTCCGTCGGGGCGAGGGCCATCGAGCGATGGACACGCCTGGTTTGCTGGCAAAACGCCCCCCAAGACCTTCTTCCCGCTGAGCTTCGGGACGACGCCAACCAGGCAAGAATCGTAGACGGCATCCTCAAAGCCTGAGGGTTGCCGCCGCTCGTGCCGAGAATTGAGGGCAAGCTTTGGAGAAGAGATGCCCGACGAGAATGCGAATGTAGGCAAAGACGGCCGCCTGTTTCCCAGGTTCGAGTACCTGGAGTGCGCGATGATCTACCGCGACGGTAGCCCGGAGCCGTACCGCGCCATGATCGTGGACATCGGCTTGGGCGGCGTCCAGCTACGCTCCAAAGAAGTGCTTCCGATCAACGAGGAACTGGCCATCCACATCGGCCAAGACCAGGGCCAGCCTCTCACGGTCAAGGGATTCATCCGGTACTCCCACGCTTCGGACAAGGAAGAGCACTTCTACGTGAGTGGTTTCAAGTTCACGCCCGCGAACCACGAAGAGCGGGCTGCCGTTGCGCACTACGTGCACAACGTCTTCACCGGCCAGTGGAACAAGCTCGCCGGATGATCCCGGTTTTCTGAGACTTCGCCCCCTCCAGTACAATTGGTGCGCAACGCTTTACGGCGTGGACGCGAATACCTGGAAGAGGCCCATGACGACCGCCGCGCGCCCCAAACCGACCGCCCTGTGGCGTCGGCCTGCTGTGGCACGCCTTCTCGTCATCGCCCTGCTTGCCGAAATCGGCTACGCGATGCTGAACATCAGCACGATGCCGGTCTATCTCAAGTTCGAACGCGGCTTCTCGGCAGGCTGGATCGGCGTCGTCGTCACCGCCTTCCTCCTGAGCGAAGCCGCCTTCAAGGGATGGATGGGGCGTCTGGCGGACCGCTTCGGCAACCGGCGACTCATGATGTTCGGCCCCCTGATCACGGTGGTCACGGTCGCCCTTTCCATCTTGATTCCCGGCAAGGGAAGCTCGACGGACCTCGTGTTCAGCTTCATCCTGATGCGCGCCCTCGACGGAGTCGGTGCCGCCATGCTTTGGCCCGCCGCGTTCTCCGCCATGAGCCACAGCGTGGCGGAAGAGGAGAACCAGCAGGCGATGTCTCTCCTGAACGCCTGCTACCTCATGGGCGTGGCGCTAGCCCTGCCCATCGGCGGCTTCGTGAACGACCTCCTGGGCGCCCGTTGGGCGAGCATGGCGGTTGCGGGCGGACTTTTCGCCTGCGTCTCGTTGGCGGCTTGGCGGTTCATCTCCGACCAGCGCGGCGACGGCAAAACGGTGGCGCACGGCGAAGTGGACGTCAACGAGCTGCTGGGCACGGCACACCAGATTCCTTCCTACCTGCTTCTGGCGGCGGTGACGTTCGCCGGCGTCGGGTTCCCCATGGCGATCATCAAGCTCTTCGCCGAGGAGCAGTTCGGCATGAGCGAATCCGCGTTTGGGCTCTTAGTACTTCCGGCGGCGCTTGGCATGGCGGCGTTCAGCGTGCCCATGTCCAAGCTGGGCGAGCGGTTGGGCAAAGCACGCGCGGTCCACTTCGGCATGGGGCTCTGTACGCTCGGCGTGACCCTCATCGCCCTCGGCGCCTTCCTGCCCATGCTCCGGCAGCCGTGGGTCATCGCGGCGGGCGGACTCCCGTTAGGCGTCGGATTCCTCCTCGCGATTCCCGCCTGGATGGCGAGCGTGAGCGAGATCGACCCCAAGCGGCGGGCGGCGAACGTCGGCGCGGTGATGACCGCCCAAGGCGTGGGCGCTATCGTGGGCGCACCCATTGGCTCGTACCTCTACGGAGCCTACGGGCACTACTCGCCGTTTGTGGGTTGCGCGATCTGCGTGGGCGCCGGTTGGGCGCTCGGACTCAAGATCCTACGCCGATGAGATCACTCGTCGACCCGGCTGAAGTAGATCACGGTCACCTTGTGGTTCGGCGTGATCAGCTCCCCGTAAACGCGCGAAAGAACGTCGGAGATGTCGTCCACGGTGCGCGCCTCCGGGCTCTCGCGTTCGATGTCTCGCGGCGAGAGTTCGGCGACGGTCTTGACCTCCACGCGGTCGAGCAGAGCGGTGTAAAGCTTCTGGCGTCGTCCGAAGCGCGGTCCCACGGTGATCCAGACCAGCATGCCGGTCTTGTACTTGTCGGTCTTGTCGCCGAGGCGGATCGTGGCGGTCTTCCGGTTGTTTCGCAGGACGTCGCCGTAGAGGTCGGTGTAGAAGTTCAGGGCGTACATGAGCACTTAAGCGGGCCAAGGGCCGAGGGCGATCGCCTGAAGCCCTCCAGGCAGCGCCTTCCCTAGTTTACGTGTTTTCGACGATGGCGATAGTCCTTTCGATTCTCAGCCTGTACCTTGTGGTCCTCATCGGGGTCGCGTATCTTAGCGTGCACCCCCTCCGCGTGCCCCTGTTCTTTTCGCCCGGCCTGCTCGGTTTGCCACAGGCGAACGTGGAGTTCAACTCCAAGGACGGCACGCTGCTGCGTGGCTGGTGGGTGGCGGGAACGAACCCCGAGCGCCTGGCCGTGCTGGCGCACGGCTACCTGATGAACCGCGCCGAGTTGCTTCCGCTGGCGCTGGAGCTACACCGCGAGGGCTACTCCGTCCTCCTCTTCGACTTTCGCGCCCACGGAAAGAGCCGGGGCCGCAAGTGCGGCTTGGGCTGGACCGAACGGCGGGACGTCGCCGCCGCCGTGGAGTTCGCCCGGCACAAGTTGGGCGGCAACCCCAAAGTCCTTTTGGCGGGCAGCAGCATGGGCTCCGCCGCCATCGCCCTCGCCGTAGCCGAAGACCCGGCGCTGGGCGACTGGCTCGTGCTCGACAGCGCCTATTCCCGGCTGGTTACGGCGTCTTCTGGCTGGTGGAGGTTCCTCGGCGGCCGTTTCCTGCAGGTCGCCTTTGCGCCCGTCCAGTGGATCGGCATCCCGATCATCGGCTTCAATCCCCTCAAGGTCGACGTGGGCAAGGCGCTCGCCAAGGTTCCCAAACCCGTGCTCTTCCTACACGGCGGGGCGGACACCCTGGCGCCCCGAAGCGAGGCGGAGCGAAACTACGCGATGGCGGCAGGCCCCAAACATCTGCACATCTTCGAGGGCTACGACCACTCCGCGTTTCGCTTCGAAGAGCCGGAGCGGTATTTGCGGACCGTGATGGCGTGGGTCGCCTCGGTAGACTGACGCGATGCGTCGCGCCGTCATCGACGTCGGGTCGAACTCCGTCCTTCTCACCGTCGCCGAGCTTCGAGACGGCCGCTGGGTGCCCCTCTCGGAAACCACCGCCGTCACCGCCCTCGGGGAAGGCGTGAAGGCCACCGGCGTGCTGAGCGAGCGCGCCATGGCGGACACCCTTGCCGCCCTGCGAGCCGCCTTCGCCCACGCCCGCGAACTGGGCGTCGAGAAAACGGTCGCCATGGCGACCATGGCGGCGCGGATCGCCTCGAACACGGCGGAGTTCGTTGCCCGAGCCGAGGCGCAGGACACGCCCGTGGGCGTGCTGAGCGGCAACGACGAAGCCGAGTTGGGCATGCGCGCCGTGCTGGACGACCCCGAGTTTGCGCGCTTCGCGCGGCTGTCCATCGTGGACGTGGGCGGGCACAGCACCGAGTTGGTGACCACGGACCGCGCCGAAGGCGAGCGCTTCCGCCGCAGCTTCCCCATCGGAACCTTGGGTTTGCTGAGCGGCCCGCTGAAGGAGGAATGCCCCGACGCCGAAGCCCGCTTCCGCGCGCTGCAGGAGATCGACCAAACCATCGACCTGCACTACGGCACGGGCGAGGCGGGCGCCGTGGTGGCCCTGGGGGCGACGGGCACGAACCTGGTCAGCATCCGCGAGCGTATGGCGACCTGGCAGCCGGAACGCGTCCACGGCGCCTTCCTCGACTACGAGGAGGTCAGCCGGGCGGTGGCGTGGCTGAGCGAGATGACGGTGGCGCAGCGAGCCCAGGTCATGGGCATGGAGCCGGGCCGGGAGAAGACGCTCCCCGGCGGTGCCCTCATCTTGGAGCGGTTCCTGTTCGGGCTCCGCGCCGAGGGGTGCTACGTCTCGGTTCGCGGCTGGCGTCACGCTTTGCTGGAGCGGGGCTAATCACCTCTTTCTGGCGATTGTCATGGTACGCTCCCCAGGAAGGAACCACATGGGATGGACGGTTGTCGCGCTGGGTTTCGCACTGTCGGGTTCGGTCGAGGCGGGGACTAAAGCCGGAGCCTTTTGAGCCTGGCGATTGGCCAATCTTCGCCAAGTTTGGGCGCACCGACCCCGACCCACGATGGAGTTCCCGTCCCATGGCGGGACCAAGCCGACAAACCCTTCTTGGCGCTGCGGAAAAGGGGCAAATGAGGCAGTCAAGGACCCGACCGTCTACGACAAAGAAGGCAAGTGGGCAGTAAAGGCAAGAGCCGCGTACAAGGTGTGGCTTTGCAAGCAACCAGAACCCTTGGCGTTAGCCAAGACGACGTCTACCACCCGCTGGTTGCCGGGCTGCGCTCGGCCCGGGTGCTGGTGAACTGCGGAAAAGATGCACGGCTACATAGACATCGGATGGATGGTCTTGCAGAAGGTGCCACCTCCTACGAGTTTGTCAGGTGGGCATGCTTGTTCAACGCGGGAGACTCCGATTACCACCGAGCTCAAAGACCTCGGCTCCCGCCTGATCGCCCGAAGCCGAACGACCGCGCCGTCGCCTGTTCCCTCGTCGCCGAGTACCGGATGAAGAAACCGACGCCAGAGTTCGGTACGATGTTTTCCGCCTAGGAGGCGCTGTTCCAAGCTCCCAACTGGCGCGGAACGGACGGGTGGGCATACATCGCCACAGTACCTTATCGGCTCTATGGTAAGAACTACCGAAAGGCTTCGGCGTATGAAACAGCCATTGCCAGAGCCAAAGTTGCCCTCACAAAGCTGCCGGCTGGGTACGACAAAGGACCCGTGGAAAGGTGGATCGCGCGCATCACCAAAGAGGCAAAAGATCCGAACTTCGGCGTTCCACCGGGATTCGCCTGTCGACGACATCGACCCGTAGTAGAGGTCCTCATGAAAGTCTGGTAGTTCTTCTGATAGGGTTTGTCAGTTTGGCGATGGGGTTGCCGGCGCTCTGCAAAAGCCGGAGGCGCTTTCAGGCCCGGCAGGTATCAATCTTCGCCAAAGTTCGGGCGCCGCGACCCCGACCCACGATGGGTTCGGTTCTCTGGCGGGATCAAGCCGACAAACCCTTCTTGGCGTTACGGAAAAGAGGCGGACGAGGCAGTCAAGGACCCTACGGCCGCCACGACAAAGGAGGCAAGTGGGCGGTAAGGCAAGTCGTCGTACAAGATCTGGCTAGCCGACGGCCAGAACCCTTGGCGCTGGCGAAGGCGAGCGTCTACCACTGCCCTGGTGAACGCTCGATCCGGAGGTTTAAGGCGCCCGACTACCAAAGAGGTGCACAGTGACATAGACATCGGATGGATGGTCTTGCAGAAGGTGCCCCCTCTTGCGAGTTTGTCCGGTGGGCATACTTGTTCAACGCGGGGGACTCTGACGCGCACAAGTATAGGGACCTCGGCTCTCGCTTGATCGCCCGAAACCCGAACGACCGCGCCGTGGCTTGTTCCCTCGTCGCCGAGTACCGCTGGCGTAAGCCAACTCCCGAGTTTGAGGCCCTGATGTTCTCGACTCTTGAGCGCTGTTCCAAGCTTCCCAACTGGCGCGGAACGGACGAGTGGGCCTATGCCCTGGCCTATCGGCTCTATGGCCAGAAGAACCGCAAGGGTGCGGCCTATGAAACCGCTATTGCCAAAGCCAAAGTAGCTCTCACGAAGTTGCCCGCAGGCTATGACAAGGGACCCTTGGAAAGATGGATAGAGCGCACCGCCAAGGAAGCGAAAGACCCGTACTTCGGCCTTCCGCCGGGGTTCAAATGGCTTGATGACATCGACCCGTGAACAGAGATTCAAATGGTAGAGCGTCAATCATCACCTAAGCTCGGTTCAGCCAGGCGGCGATATCTCATCAAGATGCGCCGATTTCAAGGGGGATAGCTCATGTGGCACGAGGCGCCTAAGTCAGAACCGGACACGGCCATGAACATGCCGATCGCCATCAGAGGTCTGATCTACTTCGTCGTGATCACCGTTTTTGCGCGAAGCCTTATGGTGGACAAGCGTGAGCCCTACGAACCCGGGAAATACCGCGTAAAAACAACGATCCTGCGGTACGATCCCAATCCTCGCTGGGTCTCGGTGGCGTGGGACGACGAAGCCGACAAGCCCTTCGCGGACCTTCACCGCGAGGTCGCCCAGGCGATGGCGAACCCGAATCAACAAGATCGGACCGGAGTTTGGGCATCCAAAACCAGGGATGCCTATGTGGAATGGAGGGAGGATACGCAGAACCCGTTGGCCCTCGCCCGCGCATCGGCCTACCTCGGTGTTGCCCGTAGCCTCGACCCGAAGTTCCAACTCGCCGACGACTATCAGAAGATGAGGAGCGGGCTAAACGAAGGCTGGGCAATCCTTCGCAATGTTCCGCATTCGTACCACTTCGCGCGGTTCGGTTACCTGTTCAACGCGGGTGATTATGACTTCCACAAGTACGGAGACCTCGCCGAGCGGCTATGGAGGAAGAACCCCAACGACCGAGGTGTTGCCCTTGCCACCGTTGGGGAGTACAAGGGCAAAAAACCGAACCCCGCCTTTGAGAAGATGATGTTCGAGCATTTGGAAATCGCCAGTGCTCTTCCCAACTGGAGGGCGACCGATGACTGGACTTATGCATTGGCCTATCGAATTTTCGGCCGGGAACATAAGGACATAAGCGCCTACGCGAAAGCAATTAGTCGGGCGCGGATCGCCTTGGCTCGCCTTCCGGCTGGCTTCGATCATTCAGGTATCAAGAAGTGGATCGAAGAGACGGAGAAGGAAGGCAAAGACCCGAAGTTCAGCCGTTCCGAGGGCTTCCTATTCATCGACGACGACGACCCGTGATCCTGAGGCAGCCATACCCGCCCTACCGGAGGTACTGCTCGAACCGACGGTTTCTCGCCCGTGGAGATCGACACATGAAATGGCTGCTCGGCTCGGCTTGTTTGTGCGCCCTCTTGTATCCGGCACTCGGATGTAGCCAAGGGGACGATCAGAAGTTAAGAAGCCAAGGGGACGATCAGAAGCTAAAAATCGCCTGCACCTCGATGGCAAGCTTCCTTGGGAAGAGCACAACCGGGCGCATGACCGTTCGAAGGCTGACCAAGCCGCGCCCGAGAATCACCGTCCTATTAGGCGAACAACTCTTCTTGTTCGATCCCAATACGTACCGGATCGACGGCTACACCGATCTGATGTTGGACACGGAGCTGCGGACGTTGAAGTCGCCGCCATCCAACTCCTTTTCAACGAACGAGCAGATCTGGCGCCGGGGCGAGGTCCTTATGCGGAGTATCGTCCCGGATCTCAACCTGCGGCGAGGCGACCTCCGCACCGGAGGCGAGGGCTCGGGATCGGCGCAGCGCGCCGGACGACTCCTCATGACCTTTGAGGAGCAGCCTGGAGGCTGGCGGACCATGGGCAACGGCAACCGTCTGCAACTCGAACTCGATAGCCGCTCGGGTGCGGTAGTCAGTTTTGCCGTGTCAAGGGGGTGGAGTTATGGTCCAGCCACCGCTAAGGTGTCCTCGGCAACTGCCGTGCGGACCGCCCTTAGCGTCGCGCGTGGCCGTGGCAAGTTCCGCGGCGTTCAGCAGTATTACGTCACGCCGAATGCAGAATTTGGAAGCGAAGCAGGGCGGACTTGGGCGGCAAGCCGGCAATGCCGCCTAGCCTTCGTCGTCGATCTTGAATCCCTGGTGGTCCTTATCGACTGCAACACCGGCGACTGCATCGGGGGCATGGAGATCGGCGCCTCACCTGCCGAGTCTTCGAGCCAAGCGGAAGCGAAGACGTCGAAGGAGCCCCTTCCCGCCCATGCGGTTCGATTCTTGCGGCTGGCTGGCTTTCCCTACGAGGGATGGTCCAGCACGGGCAGGTACTTGGGGCGGGTCCAACTCTACTCTGACCGCGACATCAAACAGAATGGGTCCATCGGCTTCACGGATGAACTCGTTTACCACTTTCGCTCCCCGTTCTCGCCCTTTGGTAGTAAGTTGAAACCGATCAAGGGCCCTGAGGAAGCGTGCCGGCGCGCCAAAGAACTCGTTGCCTCTCCCCCCGACTTCAAGTTCACGGCAAAGCTGGAGATCTGGGACGCCCCAACGGACTCAAAGGAGGCCAAGGGTACCGGGCTCAAGGACATCTACATCGTGGAGGGCAGAAGCCCAAGGTCAGATCGAACCTACGGAATCTGCATGTGGGCCGACACGGGGGCGGTGTTTATGTACGACATGGATCCTCGACCGGAAACGGGCAGGGAGACGACGCCCCAACCATGAGGTCGAAGTAAGACCACGCCCCGCCCTAACCAGAGCTGGGCATGAAGAGTGGCAAGCTCTTTAGCCCTACCGCTTCCTTCTCAGGAGCGCCAGCGCCGCCAAGCCAAGGCCGATCATCACTGCCGACGAAGGCTCGGGAACCGTCGCCACGAACGCATTCCAGTGGCCGTTTCGTGAGCCGTCTCCCATCACGACGTTGCCATCCCAGGACACGGATTGAGGGTAGGTGAATCGGCCGCCTTGAGTGCTGATCCCGCGGTCTGCGAGGTACCCGCTTAGGAAGACCCACCCCGTCGAAGGCCGCCAAAACGCAGTATGCACGCCCACTCCGATCCCTCCCGTGGCGGAAGCCAAGAGCGTCGAGCCGGAATAGGAAGCTCCGCGAATCACCATGTAGTAACCCGGGATCGTGCCAAGGTTCTCCAATCCCCGGTCGTCGGACCACCGGACGGCGTTGCCGTTCGGGTCAACGCCAAAGACGAACCGCCCGTCGCCCGACAGGTCGGTCGCGGTAAACGAATCCACTTTTCGGTAGCTCGTTGCTGAGTCCCAGATGTAGGCATTGCCGTCTCCCCGACCTACGATTCGGCGTCCGTCGGCGGACATCGCCTGAACATAGACCCCGTAGGGCTCGTCGCCCGTCGGAAGCAAGCGTGTTCCTCCCTCTTCCGTCCACACGAACGGAATATTCACATCCCCGATGCCGTCAAAGAGCTTGCCTGCGAGCTTTGAGCCATCCGCGTTGGAAGCCAGAACCTCAGAGTGGCGCCAAGGTCCGCCACCGTTGCCAATATGGCGAGATCCGCCGCCAATATCCCAAATGGATGACCTATATAAGTCGGAGACCGATGTGCCGCTAACACGGTCTCCGTGCTCGCTTACCGCAAACGCAAGCGCTCTCGTGTCACTTCCCACTGGCGCAAGCACTTGCGTCCCTCCAGAGGCGGTCCAGATGTAGGCATAATAGTCGATTCCCGCGCCGCTCCCCGCACCCACAACGGTGGTGCCGTCCCCGCTTAGCCTTGCTCCCCGGATATTGGCACCTTGGGGCGCGGGTTCGATCCACGTCAGCGATTCGGCCTGGCTAACAGCACCAAGGGCGACGGCGGAGAAAATGAGGGGGATACGCGAGCCTTTGTTCATAGCAGCCTCCATTCGGCGAAAAAGACGCGGTGCAACCAGCCGCTTTGGCTCTCGTTCTCGGCGTGAGCACGGTGCGTGGACCATATGACGCCAGTCTTCAATTTCTGCCGAGTCAAAGATTGGCGATCCCTGGCTAATCGTTGATCAAACTGGCGACAAAATGCGCTATCGGCGCGCCACGCCGCGCGGAACGTCCAGATTCAAAGGAACCTGAGATTCCTGCCTGCCGAAGCTTCTCCGGTTCGAACGCGGGAAAGATTGGTAGGTACCTGAGGAGGTTCGTAAGCTACCGGAGGAACTTCGTAACGTACCGGAGGGGGTTCGGTAGCTACCGGAGAAAGTTCGGTAGTTACCGGAGATGGTTCGGTAGCTACCGGAGAGAGTTCGGTAGCTACCGGAGAGAGTTCGTAACGTACCGGACGGGCTTCGTAAGCCACGCGAAGAGAATTGTAACGAACGCGAAGAGGTTCGGTAGCCACGCGAGGAGAATTGTTTCGAACGCGACCTTCGTTGAAAGCCACGCGAGGAGAATTGTTTCGAACGCGAAAACGTTTGCAAGCCACGCGGAGGAAATTGTTCCGCACGCGACTTCCGATAAATGCCACGCGAAGAGCCATGCTACGAACGCGACCTGCAATGAAAGCCACGCGACGACGAATGTAACGAACGCGAGGCGCCCGGGCTGCCTTCCCAGCCGGTAAGCTGTCCGGCGTCGTGAAGATCCTCCGGTCGCTATGGCTGGGCGTCGTCGGTTTCCTGTTGGGCATCGCCATTCTGCTCGGCATCGCCCTCGTTTTGGGGTTCTTCATCGGCATCCCCGTGGTGTGCGGCATCCTTTACGCCGACCGCGGCCACTGGTGGCTGCTCGCCCTGGCCCTCACCCCGTTCGTGGTCGGCCTCGGCCTGTGGCGCTACGGCGTCAAACGCGGCTGGATCCGGTTCCGCGAGCCGCACGAGTATCCCTATAAGAACTGATCTGGCAACCTGGGCGAGCCCCGCCGCCGTATTAAGGGCATGCTGCGACCGCTCGCCCTCCTTGCCGCCCTCTTCATCAGCGTGACCGGGCTTCCCCAAGACAAGGGGGCGCCGCTGCCCCGCAAGGCGGCGTTTGGCGCGCAACTGCTGCCCCTGACCCCCGAGCAACGCGCCGCTGCGAAGCTGGGCGAGGGCGAAGGCATCGCTCTCGGCGCGATCACCGCGGGCCAATCTGCCGACCTCGCCAAGTTCAAAACCGGCGACATCGTGCTGGGCGCCGACGGCAAGCCGGTGAAGACGCCGCAAGAGTTCGTCGCCATCTTCCGCACCAAAACCGCCGTCGACAAGATGACGCTGGACGTGATTCGGGGCGGCAAGCGCGAGACCGTGACCATTGCCCTGGTGGAGCGACCGCGCCAGAAGCCCGACGGCTTCGACGTGGTGTACGACCAAGTGGTCTCGCAGGGCAAGCGGATCCGCCTGATCCTCACCCACCCGCACAAGCCGGGCAAGTTCCCCGTGGTGATGCTGATCGGCGGCATCGGCGCCTACAGCGTGGACGGCGACTTCAAGAACATCGCCTACGGCAACATCATGGAGCCGATCGCCAAGGGCGACTACGTGACCGCGCGCATCGACAAGCCGGGCCTGGGCGACAGCGAAGGCCCGATCTACACCGAGCTGCCGTTCTCGATGGAGCTGGACGCCTACCGGCAGGCGCTGAAGGCGCTTCCGGGCTACGACTTCATCGACCCGAACAAGATCTGCATCTTCGGGCACAGCATGGGCGGCGCGTTCGGGCCGATCGTGGCGAGCGAGCAGAAGCTGCTCGGCGTTTGCGTGGGCGGCACGGTGAGCAAGACCTGGGGCGAGTATTTCATCGAGAACACCCGCCGGCAGGCGCAACTGGGCGGTATGCCCCCGGCGCAGGTCGGCGCGTACATCCGCCGCGTCGCCGCCTTCCAACACTACCTTTTCTACGAAGGCCTTTCGCCCGAAGAGATCGCCAAGGCCCGGCCCGAGCTGGCGGACACCGCCCGCGAACAGGTTCCGGACGGCAAGACCTATTCGGGCGTGGGCATTCCCTTCTTCCGCGAGCTCTGCGGCTACAACTTTGAAGAGCTGTGGACCAAGGTCGACGCCAACGTGCTGGTGTTTTGGGGCGAGAACGACTTCATCTCGACCGAAGCCGACCACCCTGCGATCTGCGACATCGTGAACAGCCTGCACCCCGGCAAGGCGGAGTTCGTGAAGCTGGCGAACAGCGACCACGGCTTCTTCAAGACCACCTCGATGCGCGACAGCATGCAGAAGTGGGGCCGCGGCGGCTCGGAGTTCAACCCGATCATCGTGGAAACGCTGAAGGCTTGGCTGGACCGGATTACGAAGTAGCCAGGATCTCGTTGCGAAGCAGGTTGAGGGCGGCTTGCTCGGCGCGTCGACGGATGTCGGCGCGGGTGGCGCGGTACTTGTACTCTTCCGTCGTGGTTCGGCTGGGCGAAGCCACGCACACGTAGACCAAACCCACGGGCTTGCCCCCGGCGTCCACGTCGGGGCCGGCGTTTCCGGTAAGCGAGACGGCGAAGTCGGCATTCAGCGCCGCCCGCGCGCCCTGCGCCATCTGCTCGGCGCAATGCGCCGAGACGGGGTCTTTCGCCGCCGCGTCGTCGACGTTCAGCAGCTTCTGTTTGACCTCGGACTGATAAGCGATGACGCCGCCGCGCACGACGGCGCTGGCGCCGGGGATCGAGGTGAGCCGCGCACCCACGCCGCCGCCCGTGATGCTCTCCGCGACCGCCACCGTCTTGCCCCGTTCCTTCAAGAGCGCCACGATGGACGACTCCAGCGTGTCCTCGCCTTCGCCGAACACGGCATCGCCAAGCTCGGCTTTGATGGCGGCGATGGTCGGCGCGAGCAGCGCCTCGGCTTCGGTGTGGTTTGCCGCCTTGGCGGTCACTCGCAGGTGGACCTCGCCCAGCTTGGCGTAAGGGGCGACGCTCGGGTTCGGATTGGCGAGGAGAGGCCGCACGCGGTCCTCCACGATGCTCTCGCCCAGCCCGCACACCTTGAGGATTCGGGAAACGATAACCTCGTCGCCCGCGAGTTGTTGGAGGATCTGGCGGACCGGTCCCTGGAGCATCGGCCCGAACTCGCCGCGCGGGCCGGGCATGAGGATGACGTGCTTGCCGCCCTTTTCGCAGTGCAAACCGGGGGCGGTGCCGTTCCGGTTGTCGATGAGCTTGGCGGACGCGGGGCGAAACGCCTGCCGGCACTGCGAGTCGACCCATGGCAGGTTGCGCAGAGCGAACATCTTGCGCAGCTTCTCCTCCACCGTAGGGTCGTAGACCATCTCGTCTTCCAGGCGGCGACAGCGCCGTCGCGGCGTCGGAACGTCGTCTTCGGTGGGGGATCAAGGCCGCCGATGGTGAAGACCCGGTCGCTGCGGCTGAGCGCCAGGCGCAGCGCTTGCTCCCAGACCGGGAGAGGTTGTCGCCCACGGTCTGCCGGTGGAGATGGGAGATTCCGTATTCAGGGAGAACGGTACCGAGGAGTTGGGCGTTGGTGTCGGCGATCTGGTAACCAGGATTTCGGTGCCCACCGAGACGTTCGGCTACCATTGCTTCAGATTATGGCGGTTGGGCGCATCCAGGGTGAAGTCGCGCCGTACTGATAAACCATAGTTTCCTTTGTCGCAGCGTTGGCGCTTTTGGGGTTTGGGCAAGATCTTGAAGAAGCCGATCACCTACGTTTGCCCCGGCTATCGCTTGAGCGGCGTTGATGAACTGACGCCCTTGGCGGGCGGCCGCTGCGCGGCTCGTCGATCCTGGTAGATGAGATTGTGTTTCTGCGTCTGGACAACGCGCCGTTGGACGAGACGATGAGCGCATCGCCGACATCTGCGCGGGCGAGTGGCAGCGCGAGGCCGACGGCGGCTACATCTTGGTGCGGACGCCCGCCATCGAGCGCTCGCTTCGAGAGGCGGAGTACAACCGCCGCTTGGCGGGTGCCCAAAAGGCGCTTGACCGCCTTCGAGAGACCTTGGCGAAATCTGGCGAGTTCACAACGCGCGAGGCGGACGGCCTGGCGATGCAGATGAACGAAATCGAGAAGCGCCAGGGCAACGACTACAACTTCGACGACGGCAGTTGGCGTGCCGCCGAGAAGGTGCGGAACGGCATGCCTTTCGCCCGCGCCGCCCAAAGGTTGGCGTTGGCTTTGGACGCCCAAACGCTCGCGAGCCTCGTTCCCGGCGAGCGCGTCGTGTTCTCAACCTCTCCGAACCGCATGCAGCGGCGAATGCCCGGGCAGGTGCAGGGCGCCATCGACCAGCTCGTCCGCGAGCAGAAGCTGTTTGCCGAGGCGGTGCAACGCATCGGAACGCCCAAGGGCAACAACGGGATGATCTACTTCATGCCGAGCACGAAGCGAGCCATCTCGACTCCCGCCAAGGTGCTGCTCAAGGTGAGCTCGGCGCGCGAAAGCGACCGCTTCACCCTCGAAGCGTTCTTTGTAAACGAAAGCGGCAAGTCCCTCGGCAGGGCGAACACAAACTTCGCCGCTGAGGACGACCCCTTCCGCAACGATTTCCTGACCCAACAAGGCAAGGGGGAGCGGATCGAACTGGATGAACAGACCCTCGCCCTGGGCGCGGCGCTAAAGCCCATGGTGGGCAGCCCCGACCGGAACACCAAGGTCGTGTTGCCGCCCGGGTTCGTCGACAAGGTCCTCCATCCCGAGCAGTTCGAGCCACTCGCGATGACCGCCGGCCCCGTGCTGGAGGCTTACGCCAAGGCGAAGAAGACCAACCTCGTGGCTCGCCTCGACGATCAGACCGGACTGTACACGGTGTGGGCGCTCCTGGCCGACAAGCCGACGGTGGACACCTTCGACCTGGTGTTCAACCGGTTCGCCCTCTTGGAAGCGAAAGACGGCTGGACGACGCTGCAGCCACGCGGACGCGGGAGCCAGCCGAACCTGGACCGCAGCGTTCTGGGAACGCTGGTGCGCGCGGCCGCAAGCGGACAGCGGCTGTCGATCGACCAGCGGGCCGCCATCGCGATGAAGCAGGATCCGAACGTCGAGATCTTCGAGACCATCCTGCCCCTTTGGCTCATGTTCGCCACGGGCTCGGTGGGCGCAGTGAACCAGTCGGACGACATGCAGGCGCTGCGGCTCTACGGATCGCTCAGCGCGGATCAGAAACAGGGCTTGAAGGCGGGGCGAGCCATCCCGTTCGCGCAACTCAGTTCCAACCAGTTGGCGGTGATCTCCAAGATGGTCTACCAAGGGTACGGCGGGCTGCAGCGTGAGTGGGACGAAGCCGACATGAAGGAGTACCAGCAGCAGAACGAGGACGGCGGCGTCATCTTGGAAGACGACCTCCGCAACGAGCCGACCGAGATCCTGCCGAACGGCCTTCCGCCCACCGCCACCCTCTCCATGACCTTCCTGGACCGCGACGGATTCTTCCCCGACTACGCCAAGACTGACCGCAACGTGTACGAGTCCGGCGAGCCCGTGGACGCCAACGGCTTGGCTTGGACGGTGGCCGCCAAGGAACGTCCGGACCTCTTCGCCTGGGCGGCCAACCAGCCGGTGGCTCAGGGCTTCTGGCGAGGCCACGACACTCGCATCACCATGGAGATGAAGTTCATCCCCAAGGTCTCGATGAGCCGCCAGCTTCGGGATACGAGCATCGACAAGCGGGGCAAGCCGCTGACCCTTGCCGAGCTTCCGGACGACTTCCGGAAGCAGTACGAAGCGTCTCTGAAACAGTATCGGGAGTCGTTCAAGGACATGAAGCCCGGCGCCCCGGGCTTCGGGCCGGGTCGGAACATTCCGCCGCGTTAGTGCGAAAATCTGGCGATTCTACGCGCCCGCGCCCAGGTTCAACCTTCGCGTGAGCGCACGCACCTTCGGCTTATAGTGGAGGGCATGATGTTCAGGTTGGCGAAGGTCGGCGCGCTTTCTCTCGTCACGCTATTGACGGCGTCGATATCCCATGCGCAAACGGTGACGTACACCTCGTTTCTCCCCGGCGATCAGTACGACACCATCCACCAGGGCATCGCCATCCAAGGGCCGTCCGATCCCAATCCCATCGTCTTCGGATACCAGTTCACCGCCACGGTTACCGGTGCGCTGGCAGGCGTGCGCGTGCCAAACCGCTACGGCTTGGGGGATAGCGTCCTGTCGGTGAGCCTGCTCGCCGATAACAACGGCGCCTTGGGGACGCCGATGAAGACCTGGCAATACGGCAGCCCAAGCAGCTCCTTTCACATCGATGCACTGGCGTGCAACGACCCGTCCGTGATGCTTCATGCCAGCTCGAAGTACTGGTTGCTCATGGCGGCTCCCGGCGACGGGGTGCACTTCTGGGGCAAGGCCGCCCAGAACGGATTCATGCAGAGCGCGTTCTCGACCAACGGCGGACAATCCTTCCACTACGGCAACACCGACGTGTTCCCGGCTTATGAGGTTAGCGTGTTCCCCACCACTGAAGAAGAAGTGCTCCCGACCTCTTTTTCCGTGACGATGGGCGAGGAATCCGACGGTGCGCTGTCCGCGCTCTTTGCCCCGGACGACGTTTGGGTAAGCCTACTTCAACGACTCGCTCTCCTGGGCGCGGAGGTCGTTGTGGTTCGGCCCTTCGGCAGCGGGGACCGCCAACGAAATCAGTTCGCCTTTGAAGGAGCGGCGCGCCGCGCGGCCTTGCCCAGAGGATCCGCTCTATGGAACTTTGCGTCGTGCGTCGGGTTGGACCAGGGTGTTCAACGGAACGGCGAGCCCAACAGAGGATGCTTCACTGACGGTTTCGACCAACCCGGGAGTATCTGGCAAACGACGGCTCGGTGAGGGCGAAGTGCAGTGGACGCCAATCAACGATGAAGGCGCCCGCGCAGGACGGTTGGCAACACCGCATCGACGTTGCCAAATGGACGGTCTTTCATAGCGGCCTTTCTTGGAGGATTGGTCGACATAGTTCTTTTGTTTGTCAAAATGCCCAACGAAAAGCCAAACGAAGTACAGGCCCATCGCGACGAGAACTCCGTACCGCTCCAGGAACTCCATCGTATCGTCGAAGATAATCTGGTCGGCTGTTTGCCCCCAACCGGCGAGTGCGATCACCGGTGCGCATACGGCGAGCAGGCTAAGGAACCCCCGCCAAGTTCGAAATCTACGGGAAGGCATCACGAAACTCTCTGACTGACAGTAGTCAGTATACGTCAAGCCGCGTTGGATAACCCCGCCAATTTCTTGGCGGGGTCGATGAACTAGCGGCCGCCGGGCGTCTTCGGCGTACCGAAGCCCTGCTTGATCGCTTCTTTGGCGGCGCGACGAGCGGCTTCGACCTGGCAGTCGGAGCCCTTCGCCTCACCGAACACGTTGCTTTTTGCGCGCGCCTTGGCGTTGATCGCCTTGGCGCTGATGACCGCCGTCCGCGTCTTCGCGTTCACGATCCACACTTTGAGCGTGACGTCGCCCGCAACAGACCGCTGTTGGCTCACCATCATCAGAGCCCAACACGGGTCCTTGGTGCAGTTTCAAAATCGAACAAGGCGAAGGGTAAGACTTACCAGCCTTCGGCGTCGTCTTCGTCCTCGGCAAAGCCGGCAGGGACCTCGGCGCCTCGCCGTCCGAACATCCCGTCCACCTGACTGGGATCGATCAGCACTTCGCGCGGGCGCGGGCCGTCTCGCGGGCCTACGATGCCCCGCTCCTCCATCATGTCCAGCAGGCGAGAAGCGCGTTGGAAGCCGATCGAGAATCGGCGCTGCATCATCGAGGTGGAAGCTTGGCCGCGATCAACGACCCAGCGCACGGCGTCTTCCCAAAGAGCGTCGTGATCGTCGTCGCCACCGCCACCGGAACGCCCCCCGCCTTCGGTGGCGGCGTACTCGACCGGGTTGAGCACGTACGCGGGCTTCTCCTGCTCCCGCCAGAAGTTGCAGACGTCCTCGATCTCCTTCTCGCTGACGTAACAGCCTTGGATGCGCATCGGTTTGGATGCGTCGATGGGCATGAAGAGCATGTCGCCCCGCCCGATGAGCGCCTCGGCGCCCTTCTGATCGAGAATCGTGCGCGAGTCGATTTGCGAGGACACGGCAAAGGCGATGCGCGAGGCGATGTTCGCCTTGATCGTGCCGGTGATGACGTCGACCGAGGGGCGCTGGGTGGCAATGACCAAATGGATGCCAACCGCACGTGCCAACTGGGCGAGGCGACAAATCGAGGTTTCGACTTCCGCGGCGGCTTGAATCATGAGGTCCGCAAGCTCGTCGATGACCACCACGATGTACGGCAGCTTGTCTTGGAAGCTCGCCTTGGCGTTCCAGCCGTCGATGTTGCGCACGCCGTGCTCGCTCAGCAGGTCGTAACGCCGGTCCATTTCCCGCCAGACGGCGCGCAGCACACCCGGCGCTTCCTTGACGTCTTTGATGACCGGGCACATGAGGTGGGGAATGCCGTCGAACAACGACAGTTCCACCCGCTTGGGGTCGATCATCACGAACCGGACGTCCTTGGGCGTGTTCCGCATCAGGAGGCTGGTGATGACCGTGGCGAGTCCGATGGACTTGCCGCTGTTGGTAGCGCCGCCGATGAGCAGGTGGGGCATGCGGGCAAGGTCGGCGTATTGGTTGACGCCGCTGACGTCTTGGCCAAGCGCAAAGGCGATTCGAGACGGGTGCTCCCTGAAGTCCTTCGTGTCGCAGACCTCCCGGAGCGCGACCATGGTGCGAGTAGGGTTGGGAACCTCGACGCCGATGGCGGCCTTGCCCGGAATCGGCGCCTCGACGCGGACGTGGGACGCCGCCAAGTTCATGGCGATGTTGTCGGCCAGGGCGGTGATTCGCGCCACGCGGATACCGGGACCGAGCTGGATTTCGTAGCGGGTGATGGTGGGCCCGTTCGCGATCTCCACCACGTTGGCGTCGATGCCGAACTCCTCGAGCGTGCCCTCCAGGGTCTCGATGTTGACCTGCATGTCGTGGGGGCTGCGCTTCGCCTTGGCGGGAGGCTCGGCGAGCAGGCTCATCGGGGGCAGGTTGTAGCCCTCTTTGTTCTCGGGCGAATCGATGCTCAGACTAAGCTGCTGCGTTTCGCGCACCACGGGCATCGGGCGGGTCTTGCGTTCGTCGGCGGGGGCGGTCGACGTGGCATGGTTAGACGGCTCGGGCACCTGAACCACGGCGCGGCGCTCGGGTCGCGTCTTGGGCAACGTGGGCGAGCCACGGCGAGGTTTGACTGAGGCGGCGCGCTCCTTGGCGGCAGCGAGCATCGCCGCGATGGGCGTGCGCACGCACAGCACCAAACCGATCATGCCGAGGGCGCCGATTCCGACTGGCTTCGCGGCGCCGAGCAAGCTCTCCAGGCCCCAGCCCACCAAGGCGCCGAGGTATCCGCCGGAACCCGTAGCGGCGGTAAGGTCGAAGTAGTCGCCCGCCAGCGGGCGTGCGATCGCGCCGATCACCGCAAGAAAGAGGATGCCCAGACCCGCCGAAAGATGGGAGATCTCGATGGACCGCTTGCCCGCGATGAGCGCCGAACCCAGAAGCAACAAGAGCACGGGAACCGACCATGCGCCTTTGCCGAACAGCATGCGCATGAAACCGCCCAAAGCGTCGCCGAGCATGCCCGCGTTGGACATCGCCAACGAAACGGCCACGATCAAGCCGAGCGCGATCAGGGTGATGCCGGCGATATCGTAGGCGCGGTGCGATAGGTCAGCTTGCCGCCCCCTTAAGGGCCGGGGGTTTCCTTTCATCCTTAGAACCTTCCGGGTGGCCGCCATCCTTAGCCGCCTAGGCACATTATACGCACCGCGCCGGACAAGCGTTGAGCAAGCACAAAGCAAAGACGTTTGTGGTCTATAGTCGGACATGTCGATTTCACGTCGAGATCTACTGCGGGGCGCGGCGGCATGGACGGCGATGCCGGGGCTCCCTGCCCTCACCGCATGGGCCGTCGAGAGAGGCGGTTCGCTGGTCTTCTCTCCGCACGGCTTGTCTGCCGCCGACCCGGACGTTCTCTTTTCCCGCGGAAAGCCCGACGTGTGCCGAGGAGAGTCCTTGAAGTGGATCGGCATGCCCGTGGGCGGGCTCTTTTGCGGCCAACTCTACTTGGGGGGCGACGGCCGCCTTTGGCATTGGGACCTGTGGTCTCGGCCCGACGGGTGGGACATGCAGGGTCTTTCCTCAGGCAAGCACTACGCCCAGCCGATGGAGCCCAAGTCGCCGATCGCCTGTTCGTTCGGATTGGAGTGGATCGCGAGCGGCAACAGCAGGGGTGCCGCCACGCTCGACTCCGCCGGATTCAAAGACATCGAGTTTCGGGGCGAGTATCCGATCGGCCGCGTGGCGTATCGAGACAAGCAGCACCCCGTTCAAGTCGATCTGGAGGCGTTCAGCCCGTTCATCCCCCTGAACGTGGACGACTCGAGCCTGCCGCTCACCGTGCTTCGCTACACGGTTCGGAACTCGGGCAAATCGGCACTGCGGGTCCGAGTTCTGGGTTCCATCGAGAACCCGGTCGGCAAGTTCAGCGGACACCAAGACGCGATCATTCGGCAAAACCGAACGGCTGAGTTGGGCGTTGGCAGAGCCCTGGTTTGCGGGGGCAAGGAACTTCCCCGCCCGCCTCAAGAGGAGATCCGGGAGCCCATCCTGGTTTCCGACTTTGAGCGTCGCCTCTACGACGGGTGGGCGATGGAAGGGACCGCGTTCGGCAAAGGGCCCTACCGGGTCGACGAGCTGCCCGAACGGTACCGGGGCGCCGACCCGGACGGCACCGGCTTCGTGAACAGCCACAACGCCCACTCGGGCGAGGATTCCGGCGCCGCCGACCGCCACGTGGGCAAACTCACCTCTCCCGCGTTCACCGTCCGCCGCCGATACCTGAACTTCCGGATCGGGGGCGGCAACCACCCAGGGAAGACGTGCGTGAACCTGATCGTGGACGGCAAAGCCGCGCGGACGGCAACCGGCAAAGACTCAGTCCAGCTTCACCCCGTCTCCTTCGACATCGGCGAGTTCGAAGGCAAGGAAGCTCGCATCGAGATCGTCGACAACGAAACCGGCGGTTGGGGGCACATCACGGTGGACACCATCGTGCAAGCCGACGAGCCCATCGATCAGATGGACGTGACCCGGCTCGAGGACTTCGGCGAGTTGGCGCTGGCGATGTTGGGTCAAGGCGTGCAAGTCGAAGACCATCAGGGCGTTTCCGGTTCGGCAAAGAGCGCTCTGGTCTCCCTCAAACCGGGCGAGAGCCATACGTTCGAAGTCGTCGTTGCCTGGTACTTCCCGAACTACGGGAACGTGGGCGGCTCGTTTGCGGAGATCACGGATATCCGTAAGCTCAAAAAGCACTACGCCAAGCGGTTCTCGGGCGTCGAGGGAGTTCTGGCTTACTACGCCAAGAATCGCGAGCGCCTGGTGGGGCAAACCCAAACGTGGGTCAAGACTTGGTACGACTCGACGCTTCCCTTCTGGTTCCTGGACCGCACGATGATCTCGGTCGACTGCTTGGCGACGGCGACCGCGCATCGCTTCGACAACGGGCGCTTCTATGGTTGGGAAGGCGTTTACTGTTGTGCCGGAAC